>SXUI01000079.1 GCA_005790605.1 Planctomycetia bacterium
GGGAATCCGATCTTCATAACGCGCGTGCGTCCGATCGCGGAACTCAAGGATGCCGAGACGATGCGTATCCATCTCGTCGGCGGTGCCGAGGAGCGCGGCACAGTCGTGGAGTGGCTGATGCGTGAGTTTGTAGGGAATGGGATCCTCTCGATCGAGGCGAAGTCGCCGTGGATCGTCTCAGTGTGGGCGACGAGTCCATCTCGAGCGCTCGCACACGAGTTCGCGCTGCACGCAGGTCTTGAAGAAGGGGCTTCCGCGATTCCTGTGCGGTCGTTGACCGAGCTTCGGCGAGCGGTTCGCGTGCCCCTCGAAGCTCGCGCGCAAGAAGTGACAGCGCAGTTGGTGAGCAAGTAGGGTGAGTTGTTACACTTCGACGCCGCAATGTCGCGGCCTCGGAGGTTGCATGAAGATTTGGCTTGATGGCGCGCTTGTCGACAAGGAACACGCGAAAGTTTCAGTCTTCGACCATGGACTGCTCTATGGCGATGGTGTATTTGAGGGTATTCGCGCTTACGGCGGTCGGATCTTCAAACTGCAGACGCACCTTGATCGGCTCGTCGCGAGCGCGAAGTCGATTCGCCTCACGATGCACTTTACGGAGCGCGAACTCGAGCAAGCAGTACGCGAGACTGTCGCCGCCGATGGCGCATCCGATGCATACATTCGTCTTGTCGTGACGCGCGGCGTAGGCCCACTCGGGCTTTCGCCGTTCACCTGTCCGCGTCCCTGCACATTTGTCATCGTGGATCGCATCCAGCTCTACCCCAAAGAGATGTACGAGCAGGGAATGCCCGTCGTGGTCGCGCGTCGGCCTCGCATTCCAGTGGATTGCCTCGATCCTTCGGTGAAGAGCCTGAACTACCTCAACAACATTCTCGCGAAGATCGAAGCCATTGATGCGGGTGTCCATGAAGCCATCATGCTCAACACCGATGGCGAGGTCTGTGAGTGCACGGGTGACAATATTTTCTTAGTCATGGGGGGGCGACTGGTGACGCCCCCGACGAGTGCCGGCTTGCTCAATGGCGTCACCCGCGGGTTTGTGATGCACACCCTTGCGCCAGCGCTCGGGATCGCGGTCGAAGAGCGTCGATTCCGTATTGAGGATCTTTTTACGGCAGACGAAGTGTTCCTCACGGGAACAGCGGCCGAGATCATCGGTGTCACGAAGATTGATGGTGAGCAGTTCGGCGATGGAGCCGTTGGACCCATCACGCAGAAGTTGATGTCGGAGTTTCGTCGTCGCGTGTCGAAGGACGCCCCTGAAGATTGAACGCCATTGAGGATGCGCTGCCATGCGCTGCAAGAGTTGCGATCACACGCTTTGGAATCTGCCGGGAAACACCTGCCCAGAGTGTGGGACGCTCTTTTCACGGAGCCTCTATGAGTTTCAACCGTACGCGGTGATCTTCAAGTGCCCGCATTGCGCACAGCCGTATTACGGCGCTGGTGCGAAGGGGCATCTTGTTCCTCCGGAGTTTGAGTGTCAGAGTTGTCACAACTCCATCACGATGGAATCGTGTGTGCTGCTTCCGGTGCCGGGTCGTGAGCTTGACGCCGTCGCTGTTGGCGTGCCGGTGCCGTGGACGACCGAAGGCAGCATTTTCAAGCGCTTTTGGGCAACCTGCCTTTCAGCGCTCATCTCGCCGCGCGTTCTCGGGCTTGCAATCTCGACGCACGAGCCAAGGTTGAAGCGTGCGAGCACTTTCTTCGTCGCGGTCGTCGGGCTCCTCCTCGCTGTTTCACTCGTGTGCCTTTTTGGACAGAGTGCGCTGATGGTCTTTGCGCTCGGCGCCGCTGGTGGACCAAGCTCCGGATCGGGAGGTGTCGCCGTTCCAACAACCGCGCTGTTTGCCTCGCAGCTCGGCCCCGGATTCTTGATCGGCATGATCACGCCAATCGCATACGCGATGTACATCCCGATAGCCGCGGCAGTTGGCGCGCTCACGTTTCGCATGCTTGGCGGGGATTTGATGCAGGAGACGGCGAGAGTCGCGCGAACTCTCCCGTTCGCTCGCGCCATGGAAATCCTGCTTTGGTCGAGCGGCACGCTCTTGGTGAGCCTCGTACCTTGCGTTGGAAGTTTCGCCGCAGTGTGGTGGGTCGTGAGCGCAGCGATCATGACGAGCGCCTTCGTCACCGCGCGCGCATCGCAGGCCGCAAGTGCGCGAGGCGCGGTCGCGATGGTGGTCGGCATGGTCGCGCCGATTCTCGTTGGCTGTGGCGTGGCTGCCGTGGGTGTTTACTTCTTGGTGGCTTCCGCTATGTCGAGCATGGTCGGCTCTCCGAGTGGGGGCCCGAATCCATTCAGCATGTCGCCGAATGCAAGCGCGCCAATCGTCGCACCGCTAGCGCCTGAAGTGGAAGACGAAGTCGAGCCGCAGAACTAGACGCGCAACTTCTCCCAGGCGCCCCATCGAAAACGCGCGTGGAAGAGAAGTCCGCGCACTGCGATCTCAATCATGAGTGCCCACCAAATGCCAACGAGTCCGAGGCCAAGGTTGATGCCAAAGACCCAAGCGAGGGGCAGGCGAATCGCGTAGCAACCGAAGATCGTGATACCCAAGATCCACTTCGTGTCGCCGACGCCGCGGAGGCCATTGCGAACGACCATCGCCAGCGCGAAGAAAACTTGCAAACAGCCACTTGCGAAAAGGCATTGCGGTACGAGCGTGAGGTGAATGGGGTCGTCGGAAATCACGCTGCAAAGCTCTCGGCCGAAGAGCATGAAGATGACACCGGCACTCACCATGATCGCCATGCCGATGAAAGTGCAACGCCAGATTGCCGCGCGCGCGAGGGCGGCGTTTCCAGCACCGAGATACTGACCTGCGAGAGCGCCAGCTGCAGTCCCCATCGCGAAGCCGGGAAGAAACGAAAACGCCTCCCACTGCACGGTAATGATGTGTGCGCCTACAAGACCGTCTTTCGTCGCTGTCCCGATGCCGCGCTGCGCGACTTCGCCAATGATGCCGAGAATGAAGAGATTCACCGACCACATGGCGAGTCCTTCAAAGAAATTCGGGATGCCGACGATCGCGATGCGCTTCGTCATCGCTGCGTCGAACTGCATTGCACTCGATTGAAGCTTGAGATCTTGCACGCCCTTGCGAAGCGTTCGCCAAGTGAGCCACGCGCCGATGGCGTAACTGAGTGTGCTTCCGAGCGCGATGCCGAACACACCCCACGCGAGTGGGTCTGTCGGCGACGGATTGGGAATCTCTGCGCCAAACGCATGGATGGTGACGCCAGAGAAGAGCCATGCCGCGAGGCAATTCACCACATTGACCCACACCGCGATTTGGAACGGTTTATGCGTTTCGCCGGCGCCATGCAGGCACATCGCGCCGACCATCATGACGCCGCTGAAGGGGATGCCCCACGCGAGTGTTTGCACATAGGTCACGCATGCGGCGGTGCCCTCGGCGCTGAGATTGGAAAACTGCGCGAGCGGTCGAGCGATCAACGCCATCGTGATGGCGACGATGATGCCCCACGCGAGTGAGAGCAGCATCGATTGACCGAGCGCGCGCTCGCCCTCTTCGCGATTTCCGCTTCCCATCGCACGCGAAATGATCACTTGACCTCCCACGCCGAGACCCGCCATCGCGATGCCGATGAACCATCCGACGAAACTGCCTAGGCCGACGCCGTCCATGCCGCTGCGCGCAATCGATTCCGGAAGATTGCCCGCGATGAGCTTGTCCACGAAGCCGACGCCCGCGGCCATCGTCTGCTGCAACAAGATTGGAATCGCGAGGATCCAGATAGCTTGCTGCATCGATTTCCCGGCGAGTTTCCCGCTTTTGATGCGTCCCTTCTCTTCGATCTCGGCGTCCACGATCTCGGTGGCAAGCGTCGCGACTTGTGGATCGTCAGGCGAGAGACTCGCGGCGGCGAATTTCTCGCCGCTCGGTTGTGCATCAGTCGAGGGTGAGGTCATGGAATCACGGCGCGCTCGGCGAGGGCGGTGATTCTAGGGGCTTGGTTTGCAGGACGTTGCCGGGAGTCCACTCAAGACCGGCAGGAAGATCCGGAACTTCGAACACCACTGGATTCCAGAACATCAAGTCGTCCCACGCATCCTCGTCGCGCACGAACACGGGATAGCAGTAGGCAAGGTCCTGCTTGAAGAGTTGCTCAGTCGACGTTGACCACTCGAGCCAATCGTTTCGGCTTCCGCCAAAATCCATGGCGGTCATGGTCGTGAGGCTGTCGCTCGCGGCAACATTCACAGCAAGTTCCGGATGATCGAGCGCGGTGACAAGTGCTTGAAACACACTCGCCGTTGGATACTGTGCGAGAGCGATTGCAAGCTCCACTCGAATGTCAGAGTCTTCTGTTTCACGAATGAGCACCGGCCAGATTTCGTCCGCGATCGCAGGAGCGTGCAATCGTTGCAGGGCCTTCGCGCTCGCGAGTTTCACTTGACGAAATGGACTCGCAAGTTGTTTGGCGATGATGCCAGCATCCGCAGGATCGCCATGTCTCCCGAGCGCCTCGATCGCCGCAGCACGGACGAGTGGATCTTGAGCTTCCGCGACATAGAGGCGATAGAGATCGAGGTAGACGCTGCTCCCACCCCAAGGCGCGCTCGCGAGCAGCAGCGTTCCGCGACGCTGATTTTCTGGGTCGGTTGAATCGGCGGCCCAAGCCGCGGCTTCGGCTGGCGAGGGTGGCATGAACGATGCGCTGAACGCTGAGAAGTCTGAACTCATCGTGTCGCAACCACTCAAGAGCAGTGATGCGCTGAGTCCGCATCCGCAGAGTGAGAAAGCAAGCCAACCACGACGGAGTGACATGCGGGGGAGCGTACCTCAACTGTCGGTACCCGTCGCGTCGGGAGTACCATTCGCCCCATGAACGCGCAGGCGAGCTTGGAACTGAAGTGCTTCGAACTTGGCGACTTCGCCACGAACGGATATGTCCTTTTCGATCCAAGCGACCGAGCGAAGTCTTGTTGGATCGTCGACTGTCCGTATGAGCCCGAAGCGATGATCGCGTACATCCTTGAGGAGGGGCTCAAGCCCGAACTTTGCATTCTCACGCACTGTCACTGCGATCACATCGCAGGTCTCGCGCAGATGCGTTTGAAACTCGGCCCAGTCCCGGTGCTCTGTCACGCGCTTGAGAAGGACTTCAACGCCGACCCCAACCTCAACCTCAGCGTCTTCATTCCGCCGCAGGTCGTTGCGCCAGAGCCCGAGGGGTTCCTTGCGTCGGGTCAACTCTTGATGCTGCCCGGCGCAGGCGGCTACACCTTCCAGATAGTGCATGTCCCTGGTCACAGTCCTGGCATGATTTGCCTTTGGTGCGAGCAGGCAGTTCTCGCCTTGGTAGGGGACACGCTGTTTGCCGACAGCATCGGGCGCACGGATTTTCCCACGAGTGACCCTGCTGCCATGGATCGATCGCTTCAACTCCTTTTGACCCTGCCGGATACGACGAAAATCTACCCCGGCCATGGTGAAGCAACCACGATCGGGGCGGAGCGGCGGACGAACCCGTACTTGCAGAATCTTCGGTGATTCTTGGCACTGATTCGCACGCGCCACAACGCCGACTGCCGCGTGCGCGGTCGATATACTCTCCGCCCTAGCTATGCCGTACACGCTGCAACCTGAACAGGGCTACGGGCTCGATATCGAGTCCACCGAGTACTTGAAGGACCATGTCCAGTCTCCCGATCGATGGGTACTCAACTTTGGTCCCCAGCACCCCGCCACGCATACCACGATTCGTTTGGTGCTCGAACTTGATGGCGAGCGCATCGCCCGCTGCACGCCTCACATCGGGTACCTCCACTCGGGGTTTGAGAAGTTAGGCGAGCATCACGACTACAACCAGTTTGTCGCCACGATCAGCCGGATGGATTACTCATCGCCGATCGTGAATGATGTTGCGTGGCACCATGCGGTTGAGAAGTTGCTTGATGTGCAACTCACGCCTCGTGCAACGGTGCTTCGCACGATCATGTGTGAACTCGGTCGGATCCAGAATCACCTCTTGACGATCGGCGCGGCGGCACTCGATTTGGGCGCCTTCACTGGCTTTCTCTACGGCTTCAACGAGCGCGAGTTCATTTACGACATCATTGAGTATGTTTCGGGGCAGCGGTTCCACCCTGATTGGACTCGCGTCGGCGGCGCGTGGCGTGATTTGCCGGACGACGAGGTGTTCATTCGCATGGTGCGCGAGTTCATTGATGTGCGCATGCCCAAAGCGATCAAGGATGTCGAAACGCTCTGTTCGCGGAATCGAATCTTTGTCGACCGCCTCGATGGCGTCGGCGTGCTTTCCAAAGAAGACGCGATCCGTTGGAGCGTTTCCGGTCCGATGGCTCGCGCGTCGGGTGTGGTGCGAGACTTGCGCAAGGATCAGCCCTACCTCTGTTACGCCGACAACTGGGACGGCGCGGGCGCGGAGCGAGTGAAGTTCACCGTGCCGATCGCTTCAGGCGGTTGCTGTCTGTCGCGTTATCTCGTGCGTGTCGAGGAGGTGAAGCAGTCGCTCCGCATCATCGACCAACTGATCAATCGGATCCCGAACGGCCCGCTGAACGCCGCTGCTGATGCGAAGTTCATCATCCCAGAGAAGGGTGATGTCTACGGGAGCATTGAAGGGACGATTCAGCTCTTCCAACTCAACATGCATAATCGCGGATTCCATTCGCCGGTGGGCGAATGCTATGGCGCGATCGAAGGTCCCAACGGCGAACTTGGGTACTACATTGTCTCGAATGGGACGAAGTATCCGTGGCGCGTTCGCGTTCGACCGCCCATCTTCATCAATTTCCAAGCGTTTTCGAAGATGATGGAAGGTCACCAACTCGCCGACATCGTCGCAGTGTTGGGGAGTATCAATGTGATTGCTGCTGAGTTGGATCGCTGAGTTTTTTCGAGGTTTCATTGAGGTTTCATCATGAGCTGGCACACAAAGCCGTCTGCAACATCAAGCGTTCCTAAGGCCGCGACGCCGGTCGTGACGGGTGCGCATAAGGAACGCTGGACTCGCGAGATTTTGCCGAAGTACGCGCAACCACAGGGCGCGCTCATGCCGATCCTGCACGAGGTGCAGCACGAACACGAGTACATCTCGCTTCAAGCGATGGTGGAAGTGGCGGCGTTTCTCGGAATCCATCCATCGCAAGTCTTTGACACGGTGAGTTTCTACGAAGAGTTCCGCGCCGAGAAAGTTGGCAAGTGCGTCATTGGGATTTGTCAGTCGATTGCGTGTGAAGTCTGTGATCACAAGGCGATCCTTGATCGCGCTGTGCAACGGCTCGGGATTGAGCCACATGAAACTACGGCCGATGGCAAGTTCACGCTGCTCACGATGGAGTGCCTGGGAAGTTGTGACACTGCTCCTGTCGCGCTCTTTGGCGAGACACTGCATGAGAACCTCACTGTTGCGAAACTTGATGCGTTGATTGACGGCGCATTCTCGAAAACGGGCGCATCCCACTGAGCAGCGGAGGCTTGAGGCAATGCGTTCGTGGATGGAGCCCGATGGCTGGAGTGCGCGCGATGAGCGATGACCAATCACTCCTCCGAAACCTCGGGCAGTTCTTCGGTCATGTCGTGCATGCGATCAAGCACGACCCGACCGCGCCGACGACCGCAAAGGCTGCTGAGCCTGCCGTCGAAGTCCGTGAAGTGAACCGCGAGGTTCAGATCGCAAGGCAAGGCGAGTTCATCCTCCGCCGAACCACGATTGATGAAGTCTTGCTCGACAAGCAAGCGACGCCTGCGCCTTCTGAGGCGACTAAGCACGAGACCGAACCATGCCCTTGAACGAACCTGTTCTTACGAAGCGAATTCCGACCTGGCCCTGGAGCGACCCGAAGGGACGACACATTGTCGGCTACGACGAGTTCGTTTCGACGGGTGGCTATCGAGCGCTCGACAAAGCACTCAGCATGCAGCCGCAGGAGATCGTGCAGCTCGTGAAGGACGCGAATCTCCGCGGTCGCGGGGGCGCTGGGTTCTCTGCCGGTCTGAAGTGGACTTTTCTTCCACCCGTCGATGGAGGGCGGCGTTACCTCTGCATCAATTGTGACGAAGCGGAACCGGGGACTTTCAAGGATCGACTCTTGGTCGACTTCGATCCGCATCAGGTGCTCGAGGGGATCGCGATCGCATGTTTTGCGTGCCAACTTGATACCGCATACTTCTTCATTCGCGGCGAGTATCACCACCAAGCGAAGGTCATGCTCAAAGCGATCGAAGAGGCGTATGCCAAGGGCGTCTTCGGCAAGCAAGGCCTGCTCAACGGCAAGTCCAAGTTCGCCGTCGAGTGTCATCTGCATCGCAGCGCTGGTGCATACATTTGCGGCGAGGAGACGGGGCTGCTCGAAGCGATTGAGGGGAAGCGTGGATGGCCACGCATCAAGCCGCCATTCCCTGCAGTCAAGGGACTGTTTGGTCGACCCACGATCATCAACAATGTCGAGACACTCGCCGCGGTTTCTCCCATCGTCGAGCATGGACTTGCATGGTGGAAGAGTCTCGGATGCGAGAGCAATCTTGGTGGCGCGCCGAGCTACGGACCCAAGCTCATGGGCGTCAGCGGGCATGTCACGCGACCCGGCGTCTACGAATGTGACCTCGGCATTCCGCTCTCGAAACTGGTGAACGAGCACTGCTTGGGTATGCGAAAGGGGAAGAAGTTTAAGGGCGCGATCGCTGGTGGCGTTTCGATGGGCATCCTTGGGCCCGATCAGTTTGACGCGCCCATGGACTTTGACATCGGTCGTCGTTGCGATGTGCTTGGCCTCGGCACTGCGTGTCCGACGGTCTTCGATGAAGACACCGACATGGTCGCCGTCGCGCGCAATATCGCGCGCTTTTTCAAGAACGAATCCTGTGGTCAGTGCACGCCCTGTCGCGAGGGCGCGGGCTGGATTTACAAACTCATCACGCGCATCGAGAACTACGACGCCACGACGAAGGACCTTGACCTGCTCGTGGAAATCGCGACCTCCATGGGGCTCACGCCAGGGACGACGATTTGTGGTCTCGCGGATGGCAACAACTTCGCGATTCGCACGATCGTCAGCAAGTACCGGAGCGAGTTTGAGGCGCGAGTCAAGCGCGTCAGTATCCCCGTCGCTCTTGAGACGGCGCGCGTTTGAGTCGCTCCTGGCGCGCGGGTTGATCGAAGGAGAGGCATTTCGCCTATCTTTCCGCTTGATTTGCGTGTGCAACTCATGAGCTTCCCAACAACGCATTCATCCGCCGATTCAATGGCGCTAAGCGTGCAGTGCGCGCGAGAGATCATCAGTTTGCTCGGCGTGGACGGGGCGCTCGCGCTTGAGCGCGGTCTAGAACTGAGCTTACGGCAGGCGTGTGCGATGCTGAGCCGGCCGATCGCCCGCGTCCACATTGAAGTCGTCGGCGATGAACGGATGACTGCGCTGCATGCGCGGTTTTCGAACCTCGCAACCGTCACCGATGTGTTGACCTTCCCAGCGAGTCGGGGGAGCGAACCCATCGATGTGGACATCGCAGTTTGTTACGGCGTCGCGCACGCCGCCGCGGCGGAGCGGGGGTGGGGCGTGGAGCGGGAACTCTTGCTCTACGCGCTGCACGGTGTGCTGCATTGCGCGGGTTTCGACGATCACGACGAATCCGAGCATCGTCGGATGCATGAGGAGGAGGATCGAATTCTAGACGCACTGGGCGTTGGGCGAACCTTTCGCCATCGCGTTGACGGTGAGGCCCCTCAGTGAGCAATCAAGAGATCATGTTGCTCATCATCTTGGGCCTCGTCCTTGTGACCACCGGAACCACCTACTGCTCCGCGCTCAATCTTGCCTTGACGCGCGTGTCGCGGAGCGGTCTCGAGCGAGAGTTTGCGCAGCGTGGTCGGAGTGAGAAGGGTGGTTGGTTACTTCGGAGGACTGATGAAGCGGGGCACGCAGCGAGTTTGTGGCGCACGATTGGCCGCGCCTGCATTTTCAGCTTTCTGCTCATCGCCTTTACCGGCGTTCGGCCCAGCCTCGAAGGAGAGGTGGGCTCGAGCGCGCGATTGACGGTCGAAGCGCTGGTGTACGCAGCACTCTGTTCCATCGTGATCGTTTGGGTGATCACCAGTGTCCTTGCCGCTGCGATTGCGCGCCATGCCGCATACCCGCTCATCGCAGGCAGTCTCGGATTTATTCGGTTTTCGATGCTCATGAGTAGCCCGTTTCTCGCAGCGGTCAGCGTGCTCGACGAGGCAGTGCATCGTTTGACGGGCGCGAACTTACGCGAGGATGAGAGCGATGAGGAACTGCTCGATTCGATTCTCGATCGAAGGCAGGATGGAGAAATCGATCCCGTCGCCGCAACGCTTCTCGAGAACGCTGTGGTCTTTGGCGAGCTTGAGGTCGGGAGCATCATGACCCCGCGGACGGACATCGAAGGTATGCCGATGACCGATGACCTCGCCGAGATCCGGTCGTTTCTCGGTGATGTTCGCCACTCCCGCATTCCAGTCTTTGATGAGAGCCTCGATGAAATCGTCGGCATCCTGTATGTGCGAGACCTCGTTCGCTACTTCGGCGAGGCACCGACGAACTTCTCGCTCCGCCCACTTCTGCGTGAGCCGATCCGAGTTCCGGAGTCCAAGCTTGTGGGCGAGCTCCTCCGAGACTTCCAGCGGCATGAGGTGCATCTTGCGGTCGTGGTGGATGAGTACGGCGGTACTGCTGGCATCTGCACGATCGAGGATGTGCTTGAAGAGCTCGTCGGAGAGATTCATGACGAGCACGAGGATGAGGCGGAGTCCGTTCCGATGATTCTCGCGCGGCCAGATGGTCTCTATGAGATTGACGGTCGCGCCACCGTGTCTGAGGTGAACGACCGGCTTGGGCTCCATGTTCCAGATGAAGGCGATTACGCGACCATCGCCGGGTTTCTTCTTGACCGATTCGGCCGCGTTCCGGCGGTCGGAGATCGCGAAGAAACTGCCGGCGCGATCTTCGTCATTCTTGCGGCGACGCGGACGGCCATCGTAAAGGTGTCCATCGAGGTGCGCGGTTGAGCGGTCTTCCCGCGCTCCTTCCGTGCAGTCTTGTACACTCGACCTCGTGACGCTTCTTTCCGCACAAGGTCTTGTGAAGAGCTACAACGGCCGACGCGTTGTGGATGGTGTTGGGTTCCAAGTGGAAGCGGGCGAAGTTGTGGGAATTCTCGGCCGAAATGGCGCTGGGAAGACCACGTCGTTCCGCATGACCATTGGGATGATCACACCAGAGGCTGGGCGCGTGGAGTTCGCCGGGAGAGAAGTGACCTTTGAACCGATGTTTCGCCATGCGCTTGCTGGCATGGGATATCTCTCGCAAGAACCGAGCGTGTTTCAGCGACTGACTTGTGAAGAAAATCTCCTCGCGATCCTCGAAACCATCGGCCTTGCGCGGGCGGAACGGCGTCGGCGCTGTGACGCGTTGTTGCTCCAGTTCGGGCTTCGGCACAAAGCGAAAGATGAAGCGCGCACCTGTTCGGGTGGCGAGCGACGGCGTTTGGAAATCGCTCGTGCGCTTGTGACCGAGCCCAAGCTCATGCTGCTCGACGAGCCGTTTGCGGCGGTGGATCCACACACCGTCGAGGAGCTCCAAGCGGAAGTTCGCCGCCTCGCGGACGATGGGATTGCGATGCTCGTCACCGACCACAATGTGCAGCAGACGCTTCGCATTTGTAATCGCGCGTACATCATTCACGAGGGCAAGAATCTTCGCGAAGGAACGCCCAAGGCAATCATCAATGATCCTGCCGTTCGTGAGGCGTACCTCGCATCGTCCTTTCGAGGAGATGAATTCGGATGAAACAACCGCATCGCGTTCTGGCTGCTTGGTTGGTGCCGACGGTACTTCCTGCTGCACTTTGTGTTGCACTTGGCGCGTGCGTCGAGCGAAAGGTGTCGTTCACGAGCACGCCGCCAGGTGCGCTTGTGTGGCTCAACGAGCGAGAAATCGGTCGTACGCCGTGTCAGGCGGAAATCGTGCACTTCGGCACATACGATGTGCGCCTTGAACTCGATGGGTTCGAACCGATCGTCACGCACCGCGATGCAGACGGCAACGCATGGGACAATCCGCCGCTCGACTTCTTTGCGGAGATCTGGCCAGGCAAAGTGCTCAGCGAGACCGCGTGGCATTTCACTCTCGTCACTCGGGATGATGCTGAACCGGCGCTTCTCGATCGCGCGACCGCGCTACGAGATCGCATTGATGCTGAGCATCAGTCGAAGGCAGAGACCGGTGAGGAGGTCTTGACCGAGCTGCAGCGCAATCTCGAGCAGGGCGCGCCAGTGACACCGAAGTGAGCGATGGCTTCCTTCCGCCCCTCCTATGCGAGATTTGGCATCGTTGCGAACAGCAGTGCATTGACCTTCAGATTCGCGCCCGGCCACGGATACGCCGCGAAGTCTTGAATGTCGATCCATCGCACCTCTGCGCTGCTCTGTGCGATGGGCGAACATCCGTCGAGCGCGCGCGCAAGAAACACATGCAACCGAACGGATCGCTCGCGAGTGAGTCCATGGTCGGTGTGATCGACAACTCCTACTTCGCGGAGCGAGTCCATTGCAATCGAGCGCAGTGAGAGTCCGGTCTCTTCCTGAAGTTCGCGAAGTGCAGCGTCAAGCGGGGCTTCATTGGGTTCCATCTTGCCGCCTGGTAGTTCCCACAGGCCGCCACGGATCGCGCTTTCGAGGCGGCGGGCGCAGAGGAACTCTGTACGGGCAGCGGGGGTAGTGCGCCATAACGCGAGAACGGCGACTTCGACGGGAGGCGCGAAACTCATAAAGACAGTTTCAATAATGACTTACGAATTATGTGAAAAGTGAATGCCATCCATTGACCGCTTGCCATCGAGCAGCGTACCGTGGCTATCCCCCGTATGTGAACCGCGTGGAAACCTTCGTGCCACGCGAGCATCAGATACGACTTTCAAGCTCATCTTCTTCGCACGCGTGTCTCTTCCCTGAGATGCAATTGTGAAACCCGTCGTCCAGCCGTGTCGGAGCGTGCTGGACGACGATTTTTATGGCGGGATTTTTTTGGCGCACTCATGCTTCCGTCGCATCGGAAGCATCAGAACCCGAAACTGAGGCCCAGGTAGAACGCGATCGCGTCGATCGCCGGATTCGTTTCTCCAAGTTGTGCGTTGGAAATGTGAAACCACCCAACTGCCGCGAGCAACCGGGTGTCCTCTGCGATCTCGATGGAAGAACCGAAAAATGCGCGGGGCGTGAAGTTCAGCGCGGTTCCGCCATTGGGGATGTCATCGGTGGTCGCGAGCACACCGATGCCAAACTCCGCATAGAGCGACCACGATGCTTCGCGAAGAAAGTGCCAACGCAAACTCGTCGACATACCACCGCCGCCAACATCGCCGCCCGACTGTCCAACTTCAGGTGTCGGTTGGGATGCATAGAGACCTTCCGCTGCGAGCGAGATAGAGAAACCGTCGGCCACGAACCAGCATCCGGCGAGTGATCCCATGCCAATCGTGACATCGCTCATGTCATTGGCAATCATCGCGGTTGTGTCGAGGCGAAACGAGCCCTTGCTTCCGAATGCCTCATGGGTCGTGGGCTTTGGTGCTTCGCTCCCCTCTTGGCTTGGATTGAGGTCAAGCCGGAACGGTTCGTTCGCATCGAACGCGAAGCAGCTCGGCGCGCCCAAGAAAACACCTCCAACGAGACTTGCACACGCGAGGGCTGCGACGCACTTGACTCGGGGCCGATAGTTGATGTGGCTCATGCAACGGGAACGCTACCACGCTTTGCGAAGTTCCACGCACTCTCGATGATGGCGTCGAGCGAGCAATAGTGCGGGGACCAGGCGAGATCGCGTCGTATCGCGCTCGCATCTGCAACGAGTTCCCTTGGTTCGCCAGGAATGCGAGGCATCAGACGCACAGGGATCTTTGCGCCCGTGATGCGGCGGCAACTCTCCACCACCTCAAGGACGGAGTACCCATGGCCGATGCCGACATTCCATGCCTTGAACCGGCCATGTTCGAGCGCACTGAGTGCGAGCAGATGGGCATGGACGAGATCCGACACATGCACGAAGTCACGCACGCAGGATCCATCTTTGGTTGCGTGATCGTCTCCAAAGAGAACGAGTTCTGGCCTGACGCCGCGAGCCACCTCAAGCGCAATGGGAATCAGATGCGTCTCAGGCGCATGCGCTTCGCCGACGCGTAGTTGTGGGTCGGCTCCCGCTACATTGAAGTAGCGCAGGGCGACAACCGCCAGTGCGTTGGTCGATGCACACGACTTCTCGCACAGAGTCCGCAGCAACTGTTCGGTCGCAAGCTTCGTCTCTCCATACGGATTGACGGGTTGTTGCGGTGTCTCCTCGCGAAGTGGAAACCACGTTGCGTCTGGCTCGCCGTAGGTCGCGCAACTCGAACTGAAGATAATGCGATTGACGCCCGCATCCTCCATCGCGCGTAGCAGGGAGATGCCGCCCGTGACATTGTTTTCGTAATAGCGGAGCGGGCAGAGGATGCTCTCTCGAACATAGGCGTAGGCGGCGAAGTGGAGGACGGCATCGAGTTTCTGCGCGCGCAGGAGCGCGGTGAGTGGTTTCGTCGCGCGGACATCAAGTTGCTCAAATCGAACTCGATCGCCGCCATAGGCGCGAAGCGTTTCAACCGTCGAGGCGTGCCCGCGCTCAAGCGTATCGACGATGGTCACCGCGTGGCCTGCATCGAGGAGCGCGAGCGCAGCGTGGGAGCCGATGTATCCGGCACCACCCGTGACGAGGAATCGGAGAGGAGGCATGGGGTGAATTCTCCTTGGATTGGAGCGCATCGCGAGGCGGTGCGTGCATTTCTTCTGAAGGAAAGTGGCGATTCAGGAGTTCTCCTCCGTCGACGCATACAGCCTGTCGCGTGGATAGCCGATAGCCCATAGAGAAGTTTGAAGCCAAACCCTACCCCTTGGCGACGCATCATGAAGACCGCGATTCTTGTCGGAACTCCCGCAGCCTGTGACCAGCTTGAGCGCCAACTTGCGCTCGCCGCGGAGGCGCCTGTCATCCTCGGTCGCGTGCACTGTGGACCTGATGCTGGTGGAAGCGGTTCGCCTGTTCTCGGTACGCTTGCAGATCTCGAACTTGTCTGCGCACGGCGGCACCCGCAGGGCGTGTTGATCACGCTTCCTGCGGCGATGAAAGACCTCATCACAAGCATCCGGACACGCGTGCGAAGGCTTGGGATTCCAGATCGGTTTCTCCCCACCCTCGACGATCAACTCGCCGGCGTTGGTCCGCGCACAGAGTTTGAAGTCGACTTGAACGAGCTAGTTGGTCGCCCTCAGCGGCATCTCGATGACGGACTCGTGCGAAGTGCGGTGGAAGGCAGATGCGTGTTAGTGACGGGCGCAGGTGGTTCGATCGGAAGTGAACTCTGCCGCATTCTCGCGAACTTTGCTCCTGCGAAACTCATTCTCGTCGAGCGCAGCGAGAACGCGCTCTTCGAAATCGATCGACAGATTGCACGGCGATTTCCTTCGCTTGCACGCCGCGCGTGCCTGCATGATGTCGTCGACGCTGATGCGACCTACGCGCTCTGGCAAGAGGAGTCTCCTGACCTCGTCATCCATGCAGCCGCGCACAAGCATGTCCCGATGATGGAAGATCATCCAGGTCTCGCAGTCGACAACAATCTGTTTGGAACAAAGTCGGCGCTTGACGCGAGTCTTGCATGCCGCGCCGAGCGATTCGTAATGGTTTCAACGGACAAAGCGGTGAACCCAACTTCGATCATGGGTATGACGAAGCGGCTTGCGGAGCTGTATGTGCAGCACTGCAATCGGACCGCGTCGACTGCGTGCTCTGTTGTGCGATTCGGAAATGTGCTTGGCAGCTCCGGCTCGGTCCTTGAAACATGGAAGAAACAGATCGCGGACGGCGGGCCGTTGACGGTGACGGATCCACGCATGACGCGCTACTTCATGTCGATTCCAGAAGCGGCGTCCCTCGTGATTCAAGCAGCAGCGTTGACGGAACGCGACTCCAAGATGGGAGAGGTGTTCGTCCTCGACATGGGAGAGCCATTCCGAATCGTCGAACTCGCGGAGCGATTCGTTCGCATGCACGGCCTCGATCCGGTCTTGATGCATGCGGCGGGCGCGCCACTGAGTGCAAGCGTCGGTTCCCGCGCGGGAGAGATGTCGATCATCTGCACGGGCGCTCGGCCCGGCGAGAAGCTCTTCGAGGAGCTCGCGCTCGACGCGGAGACAATCCAAGAAACACGCCACCCAGATATTCGAAGCTGGGGACTCCCAACTCCCGACGCCGCATACATCGACCGCATGCTCTCCACGCTTGCGCCACAGCGGCGCTCGCGGGATGGGACGCAAGTGGCGCGCGTGGTGCGAGAACTTGTGCCTGAAGCGCCTGTGGGCGCCGCACAACTGCCCGCCGTCGCGTAAACCCGCACATTTTTGGACCTTCAATGAGCCGATGGCGCTCCGCTTGCCGCATTGCTCCGGAAGTGGGATCATCGCAGGTATGTCAAGGTTCGACCGCCACTCTTCGCGCGCTTCGTTGAGCGCGACAGAGCCCAAGTCGAGGGCGTTGCTCATTTCGGATTCAACAGAGGCAGCTGCTATCGATCCTCAAAAAGCCCAAGTGATGCTTGAAGAAGCGAAAGCTGTCTTGGCGGAACTCCAGGCTGGGCTGCAAGTCGTCGAGGCCAAACTCGAGGAAGAGCGCCGCACGGACGCGATCAAAGGAGTGCGTGGCGTGTCAAGTCTTGAAGAGGCGATTCGGTCGACGCAAGATCTGATTAGCGTCCTTGAGCGCGGACTCGCTCCAAAGGTCTAGCGAAACCGTTCGCGAACATCCGCCAACTTTGACTCATGCAATCGGCATCGGTCGCCCGCTCATCGGGTCTTGCAGTTTCCAACCTGTGCGTTTGGCGAGGCGATTCAATACGCCCTCGCGTCCCCAACAGATTTCGTCATCCACGATGGAGAGCAGCATTTGAGTGACTGGCTCATCGCCTTCGGGCATTTCGATCGTGATGCCAGGTCCGTACAGAATGGTCCCGCCAACCGCTTCAGGTCCGGTGTTGAGCGGCGCGAGCAGGTGGAGGATCTCCGCACGAGTCGCGATGACCGCGAGTTTCCCTGCGTCAGAGGGCGTCGAGGAAAGTATGACAAGCGATCGCATAGTCGAGGAGATCGGCCAACTGCTACGGAGTTGAAGGGGAGAGCATACCTGCGGCAAGGTCGAGTAGCCGAGGGAGTGAGACGGGCTTGAAGAGATACGCGCGGGCGCCCAAACCAAGCGCGAAGTCGCGGTGACGCTTGCCCTGATTCGCAGTCACCATGATGATGTTCAGGGTTGCGCCATCCTGATGGAGTTTCTCGAGGACAAAGAGCCCAGAGCTTCGAGGAAGCATCATGTCGAGCACCATGAGGTCAGGCGCACCCTCACGAATCGCCATGAGGGCGCTGACACCATCGGTCGCGGTTCGCACGGTCGCGCCCTCGTGCCGAAATGCGATCTCAAACGCCTCAAGAATGTCGGGGTCGTCATCGACGATGAGAATTTGCTTCGACGCGAATCTCGACATGGAGAGGTCCGTGTTCGCGTGCAAAGCGCGCGGCTGCGCACTTTACAACGCGCTCTGCATCGGCGTTGCAGGCGCGTGCAGTGGCTTCGAAAGCTCTTCGAGCAGTGCGGGTGTCATCCAAGGGAGCGCCGCGACTTTCTCGCGAAGGCGAGTCGGCATCGACTTTCCTTCTCGCTCGAACTTGGGGCGACTCTTCCAGCGCCGGTGGACCCAAAGGTTCTGCTCGGGTGACTCCCGGATCATGCTCTCGATCGCGCGATTGAATCGCGCGCCGACATAAAAGACCGGATCTTCCTGCGACTCCCACGATTCTGGAAGGATGACATCCGTCGTGCGCAGTTCGTACTTGAATGCGCCATCGAGGCGCTTGGCATAGCCGCAGATGACGGGAAGCGACTGGTGCACGGCGAGAAGGGGAATCGATTTGTAGGTCGAAGCAAGTCGACCGAAGGATGGCACGAAGAGTCCATCGTCGCCGGCATTCTGATCCGCAATGAATCCAACCTTTCCTCCTGCAGCGAGGACGCGCTGCAGCTCATCCGTCGCGCCCCACTTGGTAAGCACGCGCAGTCCGCTGCGCTCGCGAATCCCAAAGAGCCAATCCGATATGAGTGGATTGTCGAGAGGTCTCGCGACAGCCGTGATTGGGACACCAACAAGCGCGAGGACATACCCAAGGATCTCCCAATTGCCAACATGACCCGTGACAAAGAGGCATGGCTTCTCACTCGTGAGATAGGGGAGTGCGCGCTCAAAGCCAGGCGCGAGCGAAACGCGATCGGTCCAATTCGTTGCCGTGATGAGCCGAGGCATCACGAGAGCGTCCACCATAAAGATGCCGAGCATGTGCTCGATCGAGCGCATCGCGGTCTCGTGATGAAACGCGGCATCGCGCTCGGGGAAGGCCAGCGCGACATGGTTCACGGCGCGCGCGAGGCGTTGCGGAGACAAGATCGTCGAGAGCCGCGCGACGAGCTTTGCGGTTTCGAGATTTTGCTCAGGAGGAAACGCTGAAAGCAGAGCGGCGGCCGTCCGGGCCGCCGCGTACTGCGCATGAAACTTGAGGTTGGTGCGGAAGTCTCGCGCCATCGTGTGCTAGCTGACACCGCCGCCCGTGAGCGTCGAGAATCGATTCCAGTTCAGCACTGGGATCTGCGCATCGCGCGCTTCGCGGAAGAGCGTCTCGTACTTCTCACGCGCCTCGCGAGCCGCGACATAGGAAGTCGTTTGCGACTCAGTGGCGTCGGCTGGAAGCGGCGCTGGGAGGGCGGGCTCGCTTCCAAGGACAATGAAATCGAGATCACCGGTGAGTTCGTTGCCATCGACCACTTCGCCACCCCAAGCGCGAATGCGCTCACGAAGGAAGTCTGATTCGGCTGGCGTTGCGCGGCCGTCCTTGTTGACATCAAACGCGCCGTGCACGAGGAACTTGAACCGATAGTTCGGATCGAACACTGCGTTGGCAACCACATCGCCCTTGATGACTGGATGTCCCTTCGTCGTGCGGAGCACGCGGCATGTCGAGGTCTTGTCGCCAACCTTCAGGATCTGCAGGCTCGCCTTGCCGCGTGCGCCGTTCTCTGCGCTCGCCACGATGCTTGATGCATTGTCGAACACCTCAAAGGTCATGCCGGGAGTCACTCGGTTCTGGCTGCCAATGCTGATGAAGACATTGCCGCTGGTCGGATCGATCCCTGCGACAGTCGCATCGACGAGGTCGGAAGGATTCGTCGCGCGGCCGGAGGCGAGTTCAACCTTGGATTGAAGCGCGCTGACCTTCTCGCTGAGCACGGTCACTTCTTCGCGCGACGCGTTGAGTTCGCGATCCTTCTCGGCCATCGCGTTGCGCTGTGATTCCTCGATTTCCGAGCGGAACGCCTCGAACGCTGCGATCGATGCGTTCATGCGATTCTGCGCATCCTCGACTGCGGTGCGGAAGTTGTCGATCGTTCCTTCCACCTTCGCAAGCGCGGCTTGATGGAGCTTGTCCGCATTCGCGCTCTGTGCGCGCAACGTGTCAGCGGTCTTGGTTGCGTCTGCAAGGCGAGTCTTCAGTGAAGTTGCCTCGTCGGTTCGCGCACGGACCTGTTGACGGAGATCGTTGAGCGCTCCGCGCACCGTGTCGGTCTCGCCGAGCGAGAGCGCGGTGCGAGTTGCCGCGAGATCAGCGTCGTTGGATCCGAGGAACAGCTGCATTGCTTCGGCGCGATCAGCCATTTCGCCAAACACGCTGCGCTGATTTCCCGCCGCTGCGGTTTGCAGCGCCTTCGCCTGATCGCGTCCGCGCTCCTCCGCTCGGATGAAGTCAGCAAGTTGCTGTTCAGCCTGCACCGCCTTCTCATGCTCCGAGGTCTTGCCCACGAAGAAAATGATGCTGAGCGCGAGGAAGACCACGCTCATGAGGACGAAGATGACGAGACCGATGAGCGTGCCAGTGGAGGCGGAGCGGGAAGCCATAGCAGAGAAACTCCTGTGTGGCACTGGACGAAGTCCATGCCAATGGACGCAGACGAGAGGATCGAGTCCAAGAACTGAGCGGCGGAGTATCCCGCAAGTCGCTATGCGGGTCAACCGCTATACGCGAACGGAAGCGAGTGCTTCGGCGGGGGTCGTAATCTGCGCCTGCACGAGCGTGAAGGCGGCATCTCTAAGGCTGAGGAGTGCACCTTCAGTGCGGGCGACGCGGGCGAGCGCATTTGAACTAGCCCGCCGCATGATCTCCTCGCGAAGCGAGTCGGTCATCATGAGCAGTTCGTATGCACCAATGCGGCCGCTATAGCCGGAGTTACGGCACTCTCGGCAGCCAACCGCGTCGGCGATCAATCCCAGTTCAGCTCCCCCAGAAGGGGACGCAAGCCAGTCCGGTGGACACTCGCCCGCGAGCGGTTCGCGGAGGGTCATACACGCACGGCACACGCGGCGCAGCAGCCGCTGGGCGATGACGCCTTCAAGCGTACTTGTGACGAGGAATGGCTCGATACCCATGTCGAGCAGTCGTGTAGCTGCGCTCGATGCGTCATTGGTGTGCAAAGTCGAGAACACCAAGTGTCCGGTCAGCGACGCTTGTACGGCCGCTTCGGCGGTTTCACGGTCGCGAATCTCGCCGATCATGATGATGTCAGGATCGTGGCGGAGAATCGCGCGCAGACCTGCGGCGAAATCAAGTCCGACACCGTGATTCACTTGGATCTGATTGACGCCGGGCACGTTGTACTCAACGGGGTCTTCGACGGTGATCGCCTTGGTGTCGCCTTTCACGATGCGTCGCAGCGATGCGTACAGCGTCGTCGACTTTCCGCTTCCGGTCGGGCCGGTCACGAGCAGAATGCCGTGCGGTCGCTGCACGAGATTGTCCCAGCGACTGAGAAGTTCGCTTGGCATTCCCAACTCATCAAGCCCGACGAGCACTGCTTTCTTCGAGAGCACGCGAAGCACCACGCCCTCACCATGCAGCATCGGAATGACGCTCATACGGAGGTCATACTCTTGCCCTTTGATGCGGAGTGAGATACGGCCATCCTGCGAACGACGGCGCTCCGCAATGTTGAGATTCGCCATGATCTTGAGGCGACTCGTGATGGCATTGCGGAACTGATGAATGGTCGCGGGAACTCCGGCATCGACGAGTCTGCCGTCGATGCGATAGCGAACATGGAGCTCCTTCTCATACGGCTCAATGTGAATGTCCGTCGCGCGTTCGCGAACAGCTTCGGCAAGGAGATCATTGACGAGCCTCACGACGCTCGCTTCGCTCGCGTCATCGTTTGCGCGGTCACTCTCGCCATCGTTTCCGTGTGTGGTGCCGATCTCGGTGCTCGCCGCGTTCGCGCCAAGGGCAGCCAAGACATCGCCGGCCACACCATAGTGCGTGCGGATGAAGTCGGCGATGTCGCGCTCATCCGCGAGCACAAGGTCGAGATGCAAGCCAGTTGCGGCGCGAACTTCGTCGAAACTGTCGAGGCGCAACGGATCGCTTGTGGCAAGCGAAAGTCGGCCCTGACCGACCGCATAGGGAACCGCGCGCAACTTGAAGACCAATCTCGATGGGACCGACTGCAGCGTCTCGATGTCCGGCGTCCATTCGTTGAGTCGGACGAATGGCAGCGCGAGCTCCTCTGCGAGCGTCTCAAGCACGCGCGAGGACGCTGCGAATCCCAATCGCGTGATCGTGTGTTCGATGCGTTCGCCGGTCGCGCGCCGCTCCGTCTCCGCGAGCGCGAGTTGCTCGGGAGTCAGAATGCCGCGGGCGACGAGGATGCTTCCGAGAGCCATGCAATGGTGAGCGTAGTTGAAGCCTGCTCTCGAAACGAGAGCATCGTCGGAAGTTCAGAAAAACTCACGCAGATGCAGCACAGCGAAAGAGCGCGAGAGACGCGGTTTGTGCATGTTGGAAGGAGTGACCTCCAACGCTTCCAAACTCGCCAGAGGCGCGAAATCCCCCGAGAGGGAGCGCCTTTCGCTCGGCGGAATCATCGTCGGGTGCGGTCAATCGACGGGTGATGGTTTCCGCATCACATTCGGACGCGTTCTCGACGGCGCTCTCGCGACCGAGGCATGTAAAGAGCAGCGCGCATGCGGCAGGCTGCCGAAGCATCTCTCGATCGAGCTGCATCGCGAGGTCATCGCGAACCGTCTCCGCGTCACGCAGCAAGAACTGCACGGTCCGCCCGACGGCGATGCGCTCTTGCATCGTGATGGAGCCTTCTGCTGGGTCGATCGAAACGATCTTTCGCGCGAGCATCCGATCGCGTCCGAATCGTCCGATGGTCGTCGGAGCGTGCTCGCTCGTGAGCACGCCGATGAGCAGGCCTCGCGCGAGCACCGTTGCGGCATCGCCGCCGAGCGTGTCAGCAGCTTGTTGCGCCGCGGCAATGGCGGAGACCCCGCCGAGTTCAAGCAGCGCGTTGTTGCGCGACTTCGTGACGATGCAAGGCGTGCCGATCGCGCGACAGCCTTGGCTGACCATCGAATCAAGCGTCAACGCGCCGCCGAAACTCAGTCCGACCATGCCGGAATTCGTCATGTGGTGATCCACGATCATCACATTGAGGCCAGGAAGTCGTGCGCCACTTGCGACGCCGCCGATGATGTTGGCACCTGCTGGTGGTGCGGCTCGGTCAATGGCTTGGAGTGCAGCATTGCTGTGGATCGAGAAGGGATCAGCGAGCACGATGGCGCCGCGATGCAGCGCATCGAGGGCAAGTCGGTTGCGGAGGTCCTGATTGTCCCAAGAGTTCGGAGGACCATCTTCAACATCGAGCCACCAGGGCGTGACACGAACCTTCGGAGCATGGATTGCAAGCGCGCTCAGTCCTGCGACGCGTTCGTACTGCCTGTCGCCTTCGATCACGCTCTCACTGACGCAACCGAGGAGGTGCTCAGGGTGGAGTTCGGCGCGGACGCGCTCGACCACCGAAGCGAATGCGGCGCGATGGTGAAAACTCGCGAAAATGAACAGGGCGTCGGGTCGGAGCGGGCAGCGCGCGCGGAGGGTAGCGGCGACGGCGCGGGCCGCTTCCCTTGACGAAATCGCGCCGGAGAATGCACTCGCGGTGATCCAAGGCGGAGGATGGCACTCGCTCTCAGGCATGGCGGATCGAACTTCGTGGACTGAGGTTATCCGGTCGGCGGGGAGGTCGGTCGTTCGACGGCTTGCATCAGTTGGGGGAAACGGGCATACTTCCCAATCCCCCATTAGGTCAGCTACGAAGGACGAGCACTGTGCCCAATACTGAATCAGCAAAGAAGCGTGTACGACAAGGCCAAGAGCGCAATGCCCGCAATCGCTGGCGTAAGTCTCGAGTGAAGGACGCGGTCGCGGACTTCCTCAAAGCAATTCACGATCATGATGTTGCTGCAGCGGAGGTTGCGTTCAAGGCAGCAGTCCGTACGCTCGACAAGGTCGCTGACACCGGAACGGTGCACAAGAATCAAGCCGCTCGCCGGAAGAGCCGCCTCAACGCCAAGCTCAAGACACTGAAGACGGCCAAGTCCGCCAAGCGCGCGTAAGCGTCGCGAAGGCGACGGGTGTTCCGCGCTCACGAAGAGAGGCGTCTCGCGACGATCTCTCCATCGTCGTGAAGTCGCGCGCCGCAAACTCTGTTTCTCTGAGCATGCACGAGGGTTACCTCGAGCGCAGCAAGCGTCCGCTTGAGACGCTTGTTTTTCTCTTGCCGTTCATCGTGTTCTACGAGTACGAGTTGACGCGCGCACTCGCGATTGATGGCGGAGTCTTGACGAATGCGGCGCACCTCGGACTGCTTCGGTTCCTGTCGACCTTTGGTTGGGGAGAGATGGCGCTCTCGCTGCCGGCGGTCCTGCTCGTGCTCTGCTTCCTCGCGTGGCATGCCCTCCTGCGAACCAATTGGACGGTTGATCTTTCAGTGGTCGCGCGCATGTGGGGAGAGTCAGCCGCGCTCGCGGTTCCTGTGCTCTTGCTCTCAACGGCAGTGACGCATTGGATCGCTCCGAATCAAGCGGCCATCGTCGCGGCAAGCGTGGATGATTGGGATGCGTTGTCGTTCCCAGCGCGTATTGCCGTGTCGGTCGGTGCAGGTCTTTATGAGGAAATGGTCTTTCGCATGATGCTGATCTTGGCGTTGCATGCGCTCTTGAAGGACGCGCTCGCAGTGCCCGATCGCCTCGCGAAACTTGTCTGCGTTACTGCAAGTGCATGCGCGTTCGCGCTCTACCACCCGCTTGCCGAGGTTGGCGGACAAAACCCACTCTTCGCGGCGCGATTTTTGTTCCTCCTGCTCGCTGGCGCGTATTGGGCGGGGCTCTTTCTTGGCCGCGGGTTTGGAATCGTGGCTGGTTCGCACATGCTCTACGACGTCGCGGCGTCGATACTCGCTTTCGATGGGAACGCACCGTTGAGCGGGCCCTAACTGCGCCTGCGTCCTCAAACTCGTGTGCTGGCCGTCATAAACCACACAGACCGAACCTGATGCTCATTGCATCTAAGCAATCTGGCATGACTCTGCCCGCGTTGTCGTATTCAAATGGAAGGTTGTCTCATTGGAACTTCTCGTCCGAAGTTCTGAGGAGGCTGATCGAAGTCGCGGAGCGCCTTCGGTCACTAGGACCGCAGTGTGGAGTCCTTGGTCATGCAGGAAGCGGATTGTGATTCGAATCTCAAACGAGGAGCGATGCTGGCAGGTTGCCGGCTGATGTCTCGTCTTGGCACGGGTGCAGCGAGTGAAGTCTGGCTTGGGCAGTTGCTCAAGACCGGCGAACTCTTCGCGCTCAAGCATGTGCGTCGCCCTGCGAATCAGGACGCGCGCATGATCACGCAAGTTGAAAATGAGCACGAGGTCGCGTCGAAGATCTCGCACCCCGCATTTCGTCGGAGTCTTCGACTCGATCGTGAGCGGGAGTTCTTCCGCACGGTGGCGATTACCGAGGTTATGGAGTTCGTCGACGGCGTGCCGCTTGATCAAGCGCGCCTTTCTCGGCGCGACTGTTTGTTGGCGATGGCAACCGCTGCGCGCGCGCTCGATGCGATGCACGAGCTCGGATACGCGCATGCCGACATTAAGCCCGGCAACCTCCTGATTGAAGATCACGCGGACGGCCGTCGGCTCCGGATCATCGATCTCGGTCAAGCGTGTCCGCTCGGCACGCAGAAGCAACGCATTCAAGGGACGCCGGCATTCATGGCGCCTGAACAAGTGCAGCGTGGTCCCATCCTGCGCCAGACCGACATCTACAACCTCGCCGCGACCATCAAGGCGTTGTTGTTGGGGTCCCTCGAGCGGTCGGCGATGGTGCGAGACGATGTGAGTTCACTCGTTTGCGCCGGTTTACCGATGGATGTCGCCACGATGCTCGCGCGTTCGCTGCAGAGTTCGCCCGGCGCGCGTCCGGCGCATATGCGGCAAGTTGCGCAGGAAATCGAACACGCGGCGCGGTCGGTCTCTCCGACGCAAGATGAGGGTCGTGTGCAGGCGGCGTAGTGGTCGAGGGAGTGACGCACTCACCTGCGATTCCCTACACTCTCGCCCGTGCCCACCGCTGTACCCGCGCAACGGATTCGCCTCCTCGTCCTCGATGTCGATGGCGTGATGACGGATGGAGGAATATCACTCGACGACCTCGGTCGCGAGACGAAGCGTTTTCATGTCCGAGACGGTGCTGGCATTCGTATGTGGATGAAGCTCGGTCTCGAAGTCGCGCTGATCACGGGCCGAAGTGGAATGGTTGTGCATCATCGCGCGCGGGAGCTCGGGATCACGCATGTTGTCACGGGATCGAAGGACAAGGCTGAGGCGTTCGCCTCGCTTTGCGCACAGCTCGCGATCGAGCCGTCGGCTGCCGCGATGCTTGGTGATGACATCCCCGACCTTTCGGTCCTGCGAGTGTGTGGATTTCCAATGGCCGTCGCCGATGCGAGCCGTGAAGTGCTTGCGATTGCACGGTTCGTGACCAAGCAACCAGGCGGTCACGGCGCGGTTCGCGAAGCGATCGAACACATCCTTCGCGCCCAGGGACAGTGGCAGGCCGCCATTCGCGTGTTCGATCCAGCATTCTCGGCTTCTGGAAGTTGTGAGACTCCGCGCGAGGGCATGGAATCGTGAGATCTCGTCGCGAGCACATGCAATTGCTCGAGGAATCCTCTACGGCGCAGCAGCATTGGCGCGCTTTCGCGAGGCGATACCCCGCGCTTGCGTTCGGCGTTCCTGCTGGCGCACTCGCGCTGCTCGTCATCATCGTGGCGTGGAATGCAAGTGGGATGGAAGGCGCGCGAGAACAAGGGAACCGACTCGACGATGCGGTGTCGATTCTTCGACCTCAGGCGCCGAGTGACGCGGAACTCCAGCGTGCGAGCGGGAACATTGGAGACCAGGCTTCTGTCCAACTCGCTGATGGCGCCTGGATTCAGGTTGCAGATGAGGATGGACGCCTCGCGCAGCAGTACAGCGCACAGCGACTCGATCCACTTCCCGCCTCACAGATTGCGCTCGCCGAGCCGCGCATCATGGTGTTTCTTCGTGATGGACGCGTCATCACGATGGAGTCCCGATCTGGAATCGCGGCGGTTCCGCAGCGCGCGCTGAACAGCGGAACTTTTGAAGGTGATGTTGTCGTGCGACTCTTCCGCCCAAGAGAAGGCCTGAGTGTCGATCCAGGACGCGACATCCCTGCGATCACGATCGAAGCGGAAGAGGCGCAGTTCGACAATGTCCTCGGGGAAGTGCGCTGTGATCGAGCTGTGCGAGTCACGACTGACATGGGGACCTTTGCGGGGGAGGGCCTCTCGCTCGTGATGGATGGAGGAGAAGACGGCGGCTCGCTTGAGCGCTTAGTGATCGAGCGGGCAACCGAGCCGATTCGTATCGATCGAGCTGCGCGAATGCTCTCTGCGAAGCGTGAATCCGCGCGTGCTGCAACTGAGGAACCGCCCCAGCCGCTCGCGTCGACGCCACAAGCGCCGGAGGCTGTATCCGCACCGCGCGCGCTCGCACCGTCGCCGTTTGCACAACCACCTTCGCAGCCGAAAGAACCAGCACAAGTTGCGGCGGTCCCCGCAGAGGGGCGTATATATCAACTCGTCCTTGAGAGTGGTGTGGAGATCGTGCGCATGCATGGTGGCGCCCGCAGCACGATTCGCGGTGACGAACTCATTGCGCACTTCACGCTCGACTCAAGCGCGCTCGATGCGAACGAGCCCGCAAGTTCTCGAAGCGCGAGCGCAGTGTTGCTGCGGCCAGCGGTTGCGATCAGCGCGATGGCGCTTGCGCAGGCGAGCACATCGAGTAGCGGGAGTGCGGAGGATGTCGTCACGGTGATGTTCGGCGGTCGATTGGTGATGACGCCCGCGAAGGGGGTCACACTTGCGAGTAACGACGACATTCAGTTCGAAGTCGTTGGTCATCGAGTGGAGTGCTACGACGCCGGCACGCAATCCGAGCTTGTGTGCAAGAAACTTCGTTACAGCTTGGCATCGGAACAGATCGAGGCGATCGGCGATGCATCGCAGCCGTTGAGAGTGCGCAGTCCGCGGATGGCGCTCGACGGTGAGCGGTTCTGGATGAACCAGCGTTCAAAGACTGGGGGAATTGTTGGTCCCGGTCGCTTGCGTTTCGCGCGTGTCCAAGCGCAACGCGCACAGGTCAATTCTTGGACGAATGACGCATCTATGCATGCAGCGTTTCATTGGTTCGCGCAAGCTCCGCAGCTTCTGTGCATGATCGCGTCGACCGATCCAGCGGCGGTCGCCTTGGTGCAGACAACTTCGGTCGCGCCGCCGCCGCTCGCGGCGCCTGCGTTTGATCACGCATCACAGCAGCTTGAGATTCAGTGGAAGGGCGGTGTGGATTTGGCATTCGCCGGCTCCACCGATGAACCGCGGTTGTCTGGCGCGAAGTTCGTCGGTGGCGTGGCGGTCACCGGCCGCGAGTTCACGCTTGACGCAGGGACGCTCGATGTTCGATTTGATGCGGATCGCGAAGAGCAGATCGAGTCGATTGTTGCTGATGACGGCACCGTCGTGAAGCGACTTGGTGGCGGTGGGCTTCAAAGTCGGCGTGTCGAGCTCTATCTCACGCAATCGAAAGATGGGAGCACGATTCCGCTCCGTCTCCTCGCGATGGGCACACTCGAAGCGACGGACGCGCGACAAACGATTTGGGCAGAGTCACTCGATGTTTCCTTTATCGAGAAGGCTGCGAGTGGAAGTGTGCAGCCCGCATCGGAGCGGCAGCCAAATGCGCTCGATGAGGGCATGGGCGCAGACATGGGCGAGGTTGAAGTTGCGTCATTTGCAGCAAATCAGGGTGTTGAAGTTCTCCTGAAGGAGGGAGCCCGTGTGTACGCAGATCTGCTTGAAGGCAGTGCTGCACAGCGCACGCTTCGACTCGCAGGAAGTGATGTTGCGTTTGTTCGAGGCACAGTGATTGCGGACGGTTTGAAGGAAGTTCGCTTTGACGACGCAACGCGCACGGCGCGCAGTGAGGGTCCTGGGCGATTCCGCGCGTTCAAAGAGCCAATCGCGGCGAGTACAGGTCGAGCGCCCCGGCCCCTTCCTGACACGAAGCCGGCGATGGAAGCGCGCTGGGTTGAGTCCCTGCAGTACACCGAACGCGACGAGACGAAGGCAGATCTTGAACTGCGCGGCGGAGTCAATGTTCGCTCGAAGCCGAGTCCCGAGCGATCTGACGCGATGGATGCTGAGGCGCTCTTGCTCGAACTTCGGTCGCAGCAGGAATCGGGAACCGCAGCGAAGGATGCGCTGCAGTCTGGCGACCGCGCTGTCGAGCATGTTGTTGCGAAGGGAGCGGCTCGCATGGAGAGCCGCACTTGGCTCAATGCGGCGCACGCGGGTGATCCTCGTGTGTTCCGCGTGACGGGCGAGCACATCGAGTACGACATTCGCAGCCGAGAGGGGCTTGTCGTTGGCGACGGCACGCTCCTTGTCAACATTCCTGTACGCGCAGAGAGCGCACCTGCGCCCGCGGCCCAAACGACGCCCAACGGCATCGCGCTTGGGGCGGATGGAACGACGCGCTTCCGATGGGCGAAGCGGATGGACCTTCGACATCAATTCGACAATCGGTTTCTCGTGTCGATGGATGATGGCGTCGAGGTGCTCCACGCCGGCATCGCGCCGCAAGACACGCTCTCGCTTCGGGCAAGTGTGCTCGAAGCTGTGTTAGACCGCCCTCCGACGAAGGAGTCGGAGCAGCAAGCGACTGGGGAGCAGGGCGTCGATCTTGGCGGACCCGCACAACTCATTTCGATCAAGGCTAGCGGCCAAGTCTTCGTGCGCACGCCGCAGTACGACATCGAGTGCGAAGAGTTTGACTATTCCGTTGAGACCGGGGTCGCGCGCCTGCGCGCGCGCGAAGGTCGCATGGTGACGATTTTGACGACAGAGTCTCCAACTCCGGTTCGCGCGACGAGCGTCGTCTGGGATCTGCGAAATGGGCGACTGACAGTGCAGCAGGCCTCAGGTGGCGCGGCACGCTAACGAGAAAGCGACACGGCTGATGGAAGTGACTTACGGCTCGTATCTCAAAGTTCCTGAACTGCTCTCGCTGCAGGTCCCTGCATCGAAGGACCCGCATGGGATTCCCGAGCATGATGAGACGCTGTTCATCATCATTCATCAGGTCTATGAACTCTGGTTCAAACAACAGTTGCACGAAGGTCGATTCGCCGCGCGATCGCTCGAAGCGGGCGACGCTGTGCAGGCAGCATCGACGCTCAAACGGATGCTGACGATTCTCAAGACGATGGTGCAGCAGATTGATGTGCTTGAGACCATGACCCCGGTTTCGTTCTTGAGTTTCCGGAGTTTTCTCGCGAGTTCGAGCGGGTTTCAAAGCGCGCAGTTTCGCGAGTTCGAGTTTCTGCTTGGCAACAAGAATCCCCGCGTGCTCGCGCACAACCCTGAAGGTTCGCCCGAGCGCGCAGTCATCCTCCAACGATTTGGGGAACGCACGCTCTACGACGCATTCGCGCGCTTTCTCGCGGCGCGAGGTCATGCTGTACCTCCGGCATTGCTTGAGCGCGATGTGACCCAATTGCCCCAAGAGTGGCCGGAGATGCAAGAGTTGCTTCTGACGCTGTATCGATCGCATCCTTCGGAGCGATCGATTTGCGAGTTGCTCGTCGATCTAGATGAGGGCGTGCAGGAGTGGAGATACCGTCATGTGAAGATGGTGGAGCGAACCATCGGATTCAAGCAGGGCACGGGTGGGAGTCCGGGTGCTGCGTATCTCCGCTCGACGCTCTTCAATCCACTTTTCCCAGATCTGTGGGCGATTCGTACGCGACTGTGATCGCGAGGGAAACGCTTCACGCAACGAGAGGCGGCTTCGATGCAGAACGAACCTTCGCAACTGCCTTCCACAAACACCCCTCACTCCACAGAGGAAGTGGCGCGATTGCGCATGCGGATCAGCGAACTTGAAGCGCTTCTGTTCGTCCATGGAATTGCGCTCCCGAAAGAGCGGACGCCGGTCACGGTCGTGCCGCCGCCTCCGCCTCCGATCGTTCCACCACCGACGGCAGGTGGTGGCGCCATCGGTGATGCAACGGGTGCGGCGCCGTCTCCAACACCGAGCGAAGTCGAGCGTTTTGTCGGCGTGAAGCTCGCCGCGCTCGCAGGCGCGCTCGCGGTGCTCGGAGCGATTGGCTACTTCGTGAAGTATGCGATTGATACTGGCCTCTTTGGTCGACTCGGACCAGAGGCAAAGTTTGGCGCGACACTGGCGTTGGCCGCCGCCTTTCTCATCGCCGCAGAACGCGTGCGCGTGCGCTATAGCGTTGAAGCGTCGAGAGGCCTGTACGGCGCCGGCGTGGTGGCGCTCTTTGCCGCCGTGTTTGCGGGAGCATTTGTGCTTCAGCTCTTTGGCGTTGGTGCGGCGACCATACTTGTCGCTGGCGCAGGCCTTGTTGGAGTCGCGTGCGCAGTACGAAGTGCATCAGCGACCGTCGGCATTCTTGCCTTGCTCGGCGCACTCGCGCTTCCGATCTTGAACGGCTTTGATGAAGGCGCGGTCCTCAGCGGCATCGAACTCACTGTCGTCCTGCTGATCGCGGCAGGCCTGACCGCTTTAGGCCCGCCGAGCTTCGCGCGCGTGCGAGATTTCGCGTTGGTCGGCGGGGTTCCGATGTCGATCGTGTGGGCGGTCGAATCGGGTGTCTCGCCGCCGAATCGTGCACTCTTCATCTGCGTCTGGTGGGGCATCTTTGCGGGAAGCTGTGTGTTCGAAGCGATGCGGGGGAGGACTGGAAGAGACAACGCGATCACACTTGCGGCCGTGAGTGCATCGGCGTTACTCGGCTGCATCGCGGCGACTGGAGGTGGATCGAGCCTGTCGGATCCGCTCGCGTACCTGCCACTGCTCATCGGTGGAGGACTCGCCATTGTTGGCGTCCAACTCCGCGCCATGGGTGAGCCAGCTGATCCAGACGAAGCGCGTGATGAGCCAGTCGACGGATTGCGAGCCGATGTGGCATCGGCGTGTTCCGCGCTGAGCGTGGTCGCCATCGGTTGTGCTCCACTCGCGCTCGTCACTGCGTTAGGCGTCTTCCTCAATGGGGACGGACTCATCATCGGCGCGGCAGGCGCCGCTGTCGTGCTGGCGTTCGCGACAGCGCGGTTGAAGACGATCCCACTCATCCCAGGTTGCTTGATTGCGATGATGATTGGCTGGGGCGCGAGCTTCTGGCAGTTACTGACGAGCGCGACCACTCGTCCATCGGTCTGGCCAGGGTCGGAGTTTCCAATCGCGCCGCACATGGCGGAAATGGTCGCGTTCCGATTCTCCGCAGAGTTCCTTGCTCCAACGGCAGTGATGGTTCTGTTCTTTCTTCCGCTGTTCTTGGACAAATGGCCCCGCGCACTTGCGCGAACCATGGGCGTCTTTGGAGCCCTGCTCAGCGTCGTGGTCGTCCTCTGCTTCTTAGGACCATTTCCAGCGTCGTTCGCGTTTTCAGCACTCGCGGTGGCGATCGCGATGCTGCGTCAGAAAACCGCGCGACTCGCGGACGGGGCGTGGTGCTTACTCGCGCTCGGCTATTGCATCGTCGCGCTGCTCTGCCTGTGGGTTGCAACCGTGGTTGTGGCGCAATCGACAAGCGCTCGAGATCAATATTTGTGGTTGCAGGCGGCGTTCGTTGTCATCGCGCACATCGCACCGCTCTGGGTGCGATCGTCACTTTGGGAGAAAGCGCGTGGCTTCTTTGACGCCGCGTTGGTTCTTGAACTCAGCGCACTTTGCACTTGCCTGTTCTTGATTCGGATGCATGAGAGCGGTGACTCTCCCGATGCACTGTTCGCTCGGGTGGCTCTGATCTTGTCCATCTCTAGCGTTGTCATCTCGCTGCTTGCGTATGGGCGGCGCTCGATCGCGCTCGGAAGGGCGGCGGTCTTCGCCGTCCTGTTTCCAGTGGCGATCGTCGCGACAGTTGCGATGATCGTTCTCTTCGGACGAGAGACGACACACATTGGAAGTGACAGTCAGTGGCTCTATGCCGCGATAGCGCCATCGATTGCGCTTCTTGTCGCGAGGAAATCCCTGCGAAAACTAGGAGCGACGCCGCTGACCTCAGCAGGGACGAAGAACGCGCTGCAAGCAGTCGTCCTCGCGACAGTCGTGTCAGGATGCGTGCTGCTTGCCGGTGAGTGGTTTGAAGGCTATGGGCGTGCCACGGCACTCATCAGTTTGCTGAGTGCGTGTGCCGTTACGTGCCTCGTTTGGGGATTCAAGGGGGGCGTGGCGGGAGCGCGCTGGGTTGGACTTGGACTTCTCGCGCTCCTCTCGCTCCGTCTCACGCTCATTGATTTGGCGCAGACCTCAGCCCTCGTTCGAGTCGTTCTCCTGTTCGCTGCAGGTCTGATTCTGGTTGGCACGAGCATCGCGTATGCGTTGCTTCGCCCTCGACGCGAATCTTGAGCGCTCGCGACTTGGAATCTGCGCCAAGCCGCAGATTCCTCGCTCGTGAATCTTGAGCGCTCGCGACTTGGAATCTGCGCCAAGCCGCAGATTCCTCGCTCGCTTTGGTGTGCGCCTGGCCGAGTGAATCGGCACAGGCGCAAGTCCAGCGTTGTTTGACGCACTGAGCTCGATCTCCGACCGTCGCGATTCATTCGCGCGGTCGGAGTCCAGAGCGAGCGCAGCGTTTTTGCCGCTGGCCTTGCAGCGGCAAAAACGCTGCACGAGCGCTCAACTTCACGCGACTGCGCCGGGGCGAGTGAATTGCCCTCTGCGCAAACTCTGCGTCTTTGTTCGCTCGGGATCGACGCGCTGAGCGCGATCTCCGGCGGTGCCGATTCACTCGGCCCGCCGGAGTCCAAAGCGAGTGCAACGATTTCGCCCGCTGCGGGCGAGAATCTTGCACGAGCGCTCAAGGGACGCCTGCACGAGCGCTCAACTTCACGCGACTGCGCCGAGGGCGAGTGAATCGCCCTCGGCGCAATTCCAATGTCTTCGGCGGTACTGAGCCCGCCCTCCGACCGTCGCGATTCATTCGCGCGGTCGGAGTCCAAAGCGAGTGCAGCGTTTTTGCCGCTGGCCTTGCAGCGGCAAGAAACCTGCACGAGCGCTCAACCTAATGCGGGACTTCTTTGACCGCGTTCCGGTTCCAAGAAGGAACGCGAACAACGATGGGCTGTGTGCCCTTGATTTCGCATTGGCACGCAAGCCGCGAGTTGCGCTGAATAGCGGGGGCTTCTTCGACCCGATCCTCTTCCTCTTCCGTGGCTTCCTTGATCTGGTCCATCCCTCGCTCGATGTAGACATGGCAGGTGGAGCATGCGCACACGCCGCCGCATGCGTGTTCGATGTTGATGCCGTGCTCGAGCGCGAGTTCAAGCAATGACTCGCCTTCGCCACCCATGCAGGTCCACTGTTTCTGGTCGGTGCCGGTCAACGCGGCCGCGTCTTCGAGTTCAAAGGTCACGCTCACGATGGGCGGACCGTGCGGATGATCAGATTGCTTCATGTGCATGGCGGTAGGAATTCCTGCCGAAAGTGTAGGGGTTACACTCGGATGGTGGAGCCCATTCTTTCGAGCGATTCTTTTGCGTTTCCGCATCCGCTCGGATGCACACGCGAGCGGTTCGTTGCCGCATGTGCGTCGTTACCCAAAGGCGTTCGACCCACACCGTACAACGCTTTGCTCGCGTATCGCGCGCTCTTTCGACGAGGCGTCATGCCCGCGTACGCGCCGTTCGATGTGCCTCCGCTCGTGCGGGAGTCGCGTGAGACGCTCGAGGATCGTGAGGGTCACGGACTGATCGAAACGATCAAGTTTGTCCTAGGACACGAGGATGGTCTCGAGACGGAGTCCGTCATCATCCCGATGATTCGTGGCGACCGCGTGACGACGACGCTGTGCGTGTCGAGTCAAGTTGGCTGCGCCATGGGCTGCACATTCTGCGAAACGGCGCAGATGGGTCTGATGAAGAGCCTCACGGCGGAGCAGATCGTGATGCAGTGGTGGGTGTCGACGCATCGAGTTGGCATTCGCCCCAAGAACATTGTGTTCATGGGCATGGGTGAACCAACCGACAACCTCGATGCTGTCCTCACCGCGGTCGAGATTTTTGCAGGCCATGACGCCGCGCATGTGCCAGCGACCAACATCACGATTTCAACTGTGGGAAATCCCGCAGGGATCGCGCGCATCGGAGCGCTTGTCGATCGACATGGATTTCACAAGTTGAACCTCGCTGTGAGTCTCAACGCGCCCAACGACGCGATTCGCAGCTCCATCATGCCGGTGAATCGAGCATGGAACATGGCTGCGCTGCGCGATGCGATCGTCGCCTTCCCCAAGTATGGGAGGGGCGCGATGTGCATCGAGTATGTGCTGATTCCGGGTGTGAACGATGCTCCCGAACATTGCGACGAGGTGTGTGCATACTTGCGTGGCATTCGTTGTTCTCTCAATGTCATCCCCTACAACCCGCGCCGCAATTCACCTTGGGGGGCACCGAGTGAGGAGTCCGTTCTTGCGTTCATGGCACGAGCCATCGCACAGGGGCAGTTCACCAAGCGCCGAGGCACCAAGGGACGCTCGCAGATGGCTGCGTGTGGGCAGCTTGGAAACGAGGAGATTCGCAGGCGAAAGTTCGTCGGCGTTGGCTTGCCCGCGAAGGATGATCGGAGCATCGGTTCGTGAATGAGCCCTCACAGACGAGTCGAAAGCGATTCGCGAGTTACCGAGTGGAACTTGCGAGTCGTCCCATCGGAGGACGCGCGAAGGACACCGTCGGTGTGAAGTCGGCGTCGGCCCGATCCCGCACCTTTCCCCAACTGCTCCGCGCATACTTTCACCTGCTGCGCGTCGAGCGATCAACGCTCGCGCTTGCATTCTCGACGCTCGCGCTTTCAACGCTCATGGGGCTTGCGCCGCCCGCCTCAGTCAAGATTGCGATCGACAGTGTGTTTGGGAGTGCGCCGGCTCCAGATTGGCTCAGGCGTGCGGGTACATGGTGTTTCGACGGACCGCTCTCGCCATCACTTCTGCTCGCCGTGCTTGCGGGCATCACGCTGACGATTGTCATGTTGAAGGTTTCGGTCGGGCTCGTTGGTCGACACCGAGCGACGCAACTCGCGAAGCGACTGCAGATTCGTGTGCGCCGCGCCGCGTTTGAGCGCGCGATTCGACTTCCATTGCCGCGCGTACAGCAACTTCGCGCGGGTGGTGTTGCGAGTCTGTTGCGAGAGGACGCGGGCGCGGCGGGAGAGCTAGTCTTCGGATTGCTCTACAACCCATTCCGCGCAGGCATTCAACTGCTCGGATGCGTCACGATTCTCGCGCTGACCGACTGGCGACTGCTTGTGGGAGCGGTGCTCTTGCTTCCGATGGTGTGGTACAGCCACCGAACTTGGATCGGCCGCATCCGGCCGATCTATCGCGATCTCAAGAAGATTCGCGATGAGACGGATGGGCATGCGGCGGAGAGTTTCAGCGGCATTCGCATCGTTCGCGGATTTGCTCGCGAACGCGCAGAAGAAGGTCGCTTCGTGCGGAACACGGCGCTGCAGGCGCGCACCGAGATGTTTGTGTGGTGGTGGTCGCGCGGCATCGAGATCTCGTGGGAACTCTTCATTCCTATCGCGACCGTCGCGCTGCTTTGGTACGGAGGGACACAAGTTGTCGCGGGCGTCTTGACGGCGGGTGACCTCGTGATGTTCCTCACGTACGTCACGATGCTGCTTGGGCCGCTTGAAGTGCTCGCGAACACTGCGACGAACTTGCAGACACAACTTGCGAGCCTTGATCGGACGCTTGATCTTCTTGAGGAGCCAGAAGAACTGCACGGAGCCCGCGGAAGCGCACCGGTGGAGAAAGATCTCGTGCGCGGCGAGATCTGCTTCGATCGCGTGCGCTTTGCATACCCGAACAGCGAGCGGCGAGTTCTTGACGACATCTCGTTTAGCGCGCAACGAGGATCCGTCGTCGCGCTCGTTGGTCACAGCGGCGCAGGAAAGACCACGCTGACAAACCTCGTGGCACGATTTTACGATCCACTTGAGGGTCGAATCTTGCTCGATGGCGTCGCGATTCGCGACCTTCGATTGGAGGAGTATCGAAGTTTGCTTGGCATTGTCGAACAGGATGTCTTCCTCTTTGACGGTACGCTCGCGGAGAACATCGCCTATGCCCGGCCAAGCGCGACGATGGCCGAGATTCGTGAGGCTGCACGGGTTGCGCGAGCAGACATTTTCATAGAGCGGTGTGAACTTGGGTACGCCACGCGCATTGGTGAGCGGGGCGTGCGACTCAGTGGTGGCGAGCGACAGCGTCTTGCACTCGCTCGCGCCGTGCTCGCCGATCCTCGCATCCTCATCCTCGATGAAGCCACAAGCAGTCTCGACACCGAAAGCGAGCGATTCATCCAAGCCGCGCTGAAAGACATCTTTCCCGGGAGAACGAGTTTCGTCATTGCGCATCGGTTGTCGACCATTCAAGAGGCGGACCTCATTCTCGTTCTCGAGGAGGGTCGCATCGTCGAGCGTGGCACGCACGCTGAACTGATGGCGTCGAGCGGACAGTATGCAAAGATGGTGCTCCTCCAAACCGAACCGATTCGGACGAAGACGCCGGTCTGACGGAGTTCGACCCGTTCATTCCTCCGTTACGCTCTCCGCATGGCTCTAGAGCGTTACGCCGCCGCGGCGATTCAAACCGCATTTGTGAACCCCAAGACGCGCGACGAGATTGCGCATCGCACCGAGCGGATGATCGCGATGGCGGATCAGACCGTCGCCGGATACGCGCCATTCTTTGATGTTCGATTGATCGCGTTTCCAGAGTTTGCGCACGGCGCGCCTTGCTATTTCACTGTGGAAGAATTGGCGGATCATCTCGCCGTCGAGAGTCCCAACGATCACACGGACGCCTATGTGCGATTTTCCAAGCGCACCGGTTGTTTCGTGCAAACGGGCACCTTTCTCGAAGTTGACAAGAAGTATCCCGGAGTCGTCTTCAACACGACATGCCTCATCGGACCGGATGGAATTCTCTGCAAGTACCGCAAGGTCAATCCTTGGATCCCATGGGAAGTCCACGCAAGTCCCCACGATGTGCCCGGGTATACCGAAGCGCTCTTTCCTGTTGCAGAGACGGAGATTGGCAAGATCGGTTGCGCGATTTGCTACGACTGGCTCTTCCCCGAAGCGATTCGGCAACTCGCATTTCAGGGTGCGGAGGTCTTGATTCGCGTGAGTGCATACATGGATCCGTGGGGCGCAACCGCGCCGATGGATTGGTGGACCACGATCAATCGCGCGCGGGCCATCGAGAACACGGCGTTCGTGCTTGCGTGCAATCAAGGTGCTTCGTTTGAGGGATATCCACCATTCTCATGGCCAGGCGGCTCGATGGCGATTGACTTTGATGGACGCGTGCTTGCGCAAGCGGACCCTGGGCCGGGTGAAAAGGTCGTGGTCGCGCCGATCGATCTCGCAGCGCTGCGAGATGCGCGCGCGCGCCGGCGCGGTCACGACATGATTTCGCACTATCGAGCGGAGGCGTATCCGTACACCGCGCAGCCGATGTTCGCGGGTGCATCCGGCGCGCGAATCGCCATCGAGATGAACGACGCACGCATCGCAGCCGCGAAGCGTCGCGCGGAGGACAGACGATGAAGGTTGGCGCTTGCGAAGCGCGAAATCTGACGGCGATTGTGTACTTGTGCGTATTGCTCCTCGCATGCGGAAGTCCATCAAGCCCTCAGCCCTCGGCGACGACCGAGGAGTTGAATGATGCCGCGGCGTCGATGGGTCAGTTTGAGTTCTCGGTGGCGGAGTCTGCATTTGCGACGCTACTGCAAGCAGACCCAACGAACGAACTCTTGCAGTTCAATGTCGCGCTCGCACGGATGAACAGTACGGAGGATGGATCGCAGAGCAGCGCGCTCGAGCAGTTTCGTCCACTCTTTGCTCGCAAGGAAATGGAAGTGCGAGCTCGATACTGTGCGGGACTTTGCTTGCTCTACATGGGAAGACCGGAAGAGAGCGCGCCACACTTTGAGTTTTGTGCGGGTCTGCGACCGAACGACGCCTATGTCGCGTACTTCTTGGGCGCCGCGCTCGACGCGATGGAGGGGCATGCCGAAGCGCTCGTCTGGTTTACGAAGGCAACGGTGCTTGAGCCGCGGCTGAAGAGCGCATGGCTTGGTGTGCAGCGATGTGCAAGACGAACGGGTGATGAAGTGCTCGCTGCTCGCGCACTCGAGATCTTTGAGGGGCTGCTCGAACATCCGCGCGCGCTCACCGCGGAGTTCAAGTACACGCGCATGGGCGAGCTTGCGCTTGTGGCGCTGCCTGGCGAGCGTGTCCCTGAGGTCGCGAGTGAGATGAACTTCGCGGAGTGCTTTACGGATGCGCAGTCGCTGCACATCGAGAACGCCGATCCGAGTGCTCCCGAGTTGCGTTGGAGTTCCGATGCGCGTGTATCAGCCGTAACGGTTGATCTCAATCTCGACAACTTGCAGGACATCATCGTGTTGCGTGCGTTTGCAACGGATGGCACTGGGCTGCCTCCCAACGCGGTGCTTCTTGCGACAGGGCGCGGCGGATACGCACTCGATCGCACGCACCCAGCCGCACTCGTCACGGATGCGAACGCGTTGCTCATCGGAGACATCAACAACGACACGCAGGATGACCTGTATTTCTGCCGCTCGGAGCACAATGTGCTCTTGATGCGGAGTTCGAATGGCGGGTATGAAGACGCGACAGAAGTCTTTGGCGTCTCCGGTAGTGGACAAGCCACGGTGGACGGCGCGCTCGCGGACTTGGATCAGGATGGCGATCTTGATCTCTTTCTCGTGCATGAAAAAGGGAAAAATGAACTGCTCGCCAACAACATGGATGGGACCTTTCGCGCACTCGGCGCGAGCGAGGGTCTCGCATTCGATGAGCGGCCTTCGCGGCAAGTCCTCGTCACCGACCTTGACAGCGACAGAGATGTCGACATCGTCGTGATGAAGGTAGAGGCGCCACATGAAGTTTGGACCAACGATCGAGTGTGGAAGTGGCGCAGGTCAAGCGAGCCCGAGTGGTTCCTGAAGCATCCCGCCGAAGGTGTCGTGTGTTTGCACGACTTCGAGCATGCGACTGCCGCACTGGTGACCGTCAGCGATTTTTGGGTGACTCGGTATCCACTGGGCACGCGTGATTGGGTGATGGACCCTGTCGAGCCTGCGCAGGTTGGAGGGCGCGCCGCGCTCAGCATTGCGGATGTTGACGGTGACGGTCGGAGTGAGGTGCTTGAACTCCGAAATGCAGCGACGAGAGTGCGACGGGGGGCTCCGGACCCACCGGTGACGACGCGCGCTCTCGATGGAACTCTCACGACCCAAGACGGATCGGTCACGATTCCTTCGCCCGAAGGCACGCTCGCAACCTGTGTTCTTGATCTCGACGCGACGAAGGGCGCGTCGATGCTCTACCTGCGCAATGGCGAGAGTCCGATGATTGCTCGCCCTGGGAGCGATCGGATGGCGTTCGCGGCATTCCGGTTGCGTGGTCGAGATGATCCAAGTCAATCCATGCGCTCGAACGCGAGCGGTATCGGCGCGCTCGTCGCTGCGCGAGTCGCTTCGCATTGGACCGGAGCGACGACTTCGAGAACTTCGAGTTGCGCCGGGCAGTCGCTCGCCCCCGTGCCACTTGGACTTGGCACGGCGGAGCGCGCTGACTTCTTGGAGATTGAGTGGTCCGATGGAGTCTTGCAAACGGAGCGTGCGCTTTGCTCAGGAGAGGTCGCGAACATCGTTGAAACGCAGCGACAACTCTCAAGCTGCCCTGTGCTCTTCGCCTTCAACGGATCACAGATGCAGTTTGTCTCTGACCTCCTTGGTGTTGGCGGGTTGGGATACCTCCTTGAGCCTGGCGTCTACAGCGAACCCCGACCATGGGAAGTGTTTGTGCTCCCCCAGTCAGCTCTCGAGCTCGATGCGCGAGGGAAGTACCGCATTGCGCTTGCAGAGCCGATGGAAGAGTCGTGCATGCTTGATGCGATCTCCTTGAGTGCAGTGGATCTTCCACGCGGCTGGGACATCGCACCAGACGAGCGATTGCACATTTCCGGAACCCCACCAACAGGTGCGCTCGTCGCCTGGCGACAGTCTTGGTCGCCGACGACCGAGCCTGCACTCGTGGCATGCGATGGCGTCGCGAAAGAACTCCCCGTGCGCGATGGCAGGTTTATTGGAAGACTTGATTCGGAAGCCTCAGTGGACCTTTCGTTCGGTGTCGATCTTCCGAAAATCAAAGATCCTTGGCTCGTCATCGATGGTTGGGTTGAGTATCCGTATTGCCAGACGATGTTCGCCGCGTGGCAGGCAGGCGCGAAGTACCGCGCGCCAAGTCTTGAAGCGCGCGCACGAGACGGCACTTGGGTTGAACTCGTCGCAGAGTGGGGCTATCCCGCGGGAATGCCTCGTCGGCTTGCGCTTCCGATTCCGAGCGCGTCCTTGCCGGAAGGTTGCACGCAGTTGCGGATGCGAAGCAACATGGAGGTGTACTTTGACTCGATTCGACTTGTCGAGCGCGAACCACTCCCGAGTGCGCCGATTCCGTTGCATTGTTCAGGCGCGTCACTCGCGAGCGTCGGCTTCGCCAAGCGAACGACCATGGCGCAATCGCGACCTTTCTACGATCACGCTCAGCCGCTGCCACTGTGGGATTGTCGATTTCAGCGTGGGCTCTACAGCGAACTCGGTCCCGTCGGAGAACTCCTGAACGCCGAAGATGACGCGCTTGTCGTGTTCGGCCCAGGCGAAGAGGTTGCGATCGCGTTCGATCCTCCCGAGCACGACTGTGCGCCGGGATCGACACGCCGTCTTATGTTGCGAGTGCGCGGGTGGTGCAAGGATATGGATTTGTTCACGCATGAAGGGGAGACGATCGAGCCGATTCCAACGAACCCCACGCAAGGATCCGAGGCAGCGCAGATGATGCAAGAGTCGCGGACGCGGCGCATGGGTGGTAGGTAGGATCTTGCACCGTTTCGTTTTCGTCGCTTCGTTATGTCCAAAGCGTTTCCGCAACCCGTAGGACCTCGGCTCAAACCGCTGCTGACATGCGTGTTCGTGCTGTTCGCGCTGCTTGTGGTCAATAGCGCGTATCTCGCCACGATCACCTTCGTCGAGTGGATCAGTGGGGCAACGCATCAGGATCAGTTCTATCTGTGGAGTTTCCTCGCGCATCTGGTGCTCGGGATGTTGCTGCTGTTGCCGACGATCGTGTTTGGAATCCTGCACTGGCGCAATGTCATCGCGCGTCCGAATCCACGCGCGAAGGCTGCGGGTATCGCGACGCTCGCGCTTGCTCTCGCGCTCCTCCTCACCGGGATCGCACTCACAAGAGTTGAACTCCTCGGAGGTGTTGTTGGAATCGTTGACCCCGACGCTCGCACGAGCGTCTACTGGTTGCATGTCGCGTTGCCGTTTGCCGTGGCGTGGATCTTCGTCATCCATCGCCTCTCTGGGCGACGTATCAAGTGGAAGATCGGTGCGCGCTGGAGTCTCGCTGCCGTCGGTGCTGCTGGACTCGCTTGGAGTGTGCATGTGTTCCTTCCCGCGCCGCCTGCGATGCAGCCGCAAGCGGGAGAGAAGTACTTTGAACCATCGCTCGCACGGACGGCGGACGGTGGATTCATCGATCCGAAGCATCTCATGCTCAATGCGTATTGCGTGGAGTGCCATGCGGACGTCCATGCTTCTTGGTTGACCTCCGCGCATGCCGCGAGCTCATTCAACAATCCGTTCTACACCGCGAGCGTGCGGGAAACCCGCCGCGAAGCGTTCGCGCGAGAAGGAACGGTGCAAGACGCGCGTTTTTGTGCTGGATGCCATGACCCGGTTCCCTTCTTCTCAGGGAGTTTCGAGGCGACGAAGTGGGACGATCCCGAATATGACTTGAGCGCTGATCCGATGGGGAAGGCAAGCCTGACATGCACGAGTTGCCACAGCATCGTGAGCATCAATTCGAATCGAGGCAATGCGGATTACACCATTGAAGCGAGTCCACAGTATCCGTTTGCGTTTAGTACATCACCACTCCTGCAATGGGTGAACCGGCAACTCGTGAAAGCAAAACCCTCGTTTCATAAGCAGACCTATCTCAAGCCGGAAGTTCACCGAAGCAGCGAGTTTTGTGGCGCGTGTCACAAGGTGTTTCTGCCAGAGGCGCTCAACGACTATCGATTTATTCGGGGACAGGACCATCTCGATTCCTTCCTCCTCTCAGGCGCCTCTGGGTACGGCGCGCAGAGTTGGCACGCGCCGAAGCAAGCATTCAATGAGTGCAATGATTGCCACATGACGGCGGTTGCGTCGAACGATTTTGCCGCGCGAGATCGAGATGGAAGCGGCACGCGCACGATCCTCTCGCATCTCTTCCCAAGCGCCAACACGGCGCTCGCAACGGTTCGCGCGCAGAGCGGCGACTTTGAAGCACTCGATGAAGTACTCGGGGCGCACGCGAAGTTCAACGACAAGACGCTTCGACTCGATCTCTTTGGGCTTCGCGACGGTGTAGAGCCCGACGCCGCGCACCACGCGCCGCTCGCGCAGAATGACTCGCTTCCCTTGCTTGATGCTGGGAAGACCTATGTGCTCGAAGTCGTCGCGCGCACGCTGCGCATCGCACACGAATTCACGCAGGGAACGGCCGACTCCAATGAAGTGTGGCTCGAGGTTGTCGCAACCGAGGGATCTCGCGAGATCGGTCGAACGGGAGGCATGAGCGCCGACGGCGCCGTGGATCCATGGAGCCGTTTCTACAACGCATTCGTGATCGATCGGAACGGGCATCGGATCGACCGCCGCAATCCGCAAGACATTTTCACCTCGGTGTACAACAATCAGATTCCACCAGGTGCAGGTGATCTCACGAGGATTCAGTTCACCGTGCCGTCGGACGTTGACGCGCCTGTCACGGTGCATGCGCGTGTGCTGTATCGCAAGTTTGACTTGACCTACTCCGCGTTTGTGTTCGGAGATGGTCTTGCGCCGAAACTTCCAGTCCTCATACTCGCTGAGGCGGAACTCGTGTTTGGCGTTCGGAACTCTGCAGGAGTGGCACGACCTGCTCCTGCACAGTTGCTTGACGAGTCGAAGTACAACGAGCGCTGGTATGACTATGGCATCGCGCTCGCTCGCGAAGGCGACAAGGGAAGCGGGCGAGGCAATCTGCGCGAGGCGCAACGAGCGTTCGATGAGGTCGCGGCGCGAGGCGACGCGCGCGGGATTCTTGGCGCGGCGCGCGTGCAGTTCAAGGAAGGCCGGCTTGCGGATGCTTCGGCAACCCTCGCGCGAGCCTCGCAGGCCGCGGCGGATTCCAAGAGCGAACTCTCGCCATGGACGATCGCATGGTTCAGTGCACTCGTGCAGCGGCAACAGGGGAATCTCGCCGAGGCCGTTGCGCTCTTCGATCGCATCTACCGCACGGACTTCGCGGGTGTACGCGAGCGCGGTTTCGATTTCTCGAAAGATGTGCGCGTCATGAACGAGCTTGCGCAGACCCTCTTGGACCGCGCGAGCATGGCAAGTGACCACGCAGATGAAGATGTGCAACGCGCAATCACCTTGCTGACGGCGTCGTGCAAGATTGATCCTGATCAACCGACCGCGCACTGGTTGCTCGCGCGAGCGTTTGAGCAGTCGGGGGACGCTGCCGCCGCTGCGCGCGAACGATCGCTGCACGAGCGTTGCAAAGTAGACGACAACGCGAAGGACGAAGCGGTGCGCCTTGCGCGGGAGCGGTACCCATGGGCCAACCATGCGGCGGAGGCGAGCGTGATCTACCCGTTGCGCACGGAGGCGCAGTATGGCGCACCGCACGCATCGCAGTTCCTTTCCTGTCAACCTTTGCCGCCTCCATCGACAACCTCGAGTGAGAGGAAGTCGCCATGAGTGCACAATCGCACCGCGAGGAGGAGCGCGAGGGCGTCGATAGCGATATCGGTGTTGGTTTCCGAAAGTCACTCGCCGCGATCGTGATCATCGCGGTTGTCGCGTTTGGTGTTTGGTTTGCATTGTCGACGCCCGATCGGTTGCTCTCTGGTTCGAGTGACGCCGTGACACCACCGACTCCGCCAGCGGCGCCAGCGATCGCGCCCCCTGCAATCGCATTTGCGGATCGCGCCCTGGAAAGCGGCATTGACTTTGTACACGAGAGTGGCGCGCGCGGCGAGAAACTGCTTCCGGAGTGTCTCAGCGGTGGGGTCGCTGTTGCTGATCTGAACGGCGATGCGCTGCCTGATCTCGTCTTCGCGCAGGGACAGCCCTTGCGTGGCGATGCGACAGATCCCGCGAGTGGAAGTGGCGGTATCGCGGTGTATCGAAACACTTCGACGCCCGGGCACTTCGGATTCGTGCGTGAAGCTGCGCCGAGTTTCTCGCCCGGTGGCATCTACGCGAACGGATTTGCGCTCGGAGATGTGAATGGCGACTCGAAACCTGATCTCTATGTGACGGCGGTTGGGCAATCACACTTACTCGTCAACGCGAGTGACCCGAATGGCGCGATTCGCTTCACCAATCAAACCGCGGAGTCGGGCCTCCTTGGACAAGATGCATGGAGCACTGCGGCGGGATTCTTCGATCCCGATGAGGATGGCGATCTCGACTTACTCGAACTGCACTATGTGGATTGGAGCCCATCGATAGACCTTGCCGTCGCCTTTACCCTCGACGGGACCCATCGCGCGTATGGACCTCCAACTGGTTTCCGAGGGACGCACGCACGCTTCTTGCTCAACACCGGCACGGATGAGCAGGGCGTTGCGCACTTTGTCGATCAAAGTGATGCGAGCGGCGTCGCGATCACAAACCCTTCGACGGGGGTTCCTGTCGCGAAATCTCTGGGATTGATCTTTGCGGACGTCAACCACGATGGGAAGACAGATGCGCTCATTGCCAACGACCGCGTGCGAAAGTTTGCGTTGCTCAACCAGAGCAGAGCGGCATCCGGCGTCCGGTTTCGAGACGGCGCTACGGAGAGCGGCTTCGCCTTCGATCGAGATGGAAACGCGACGGGCGCGATGGGGATTGATGCGGCTTTTGCGATGGCGGACGCTGCGACGCTCGCGATTGCGATTGGAAACTTCGCGCAGGAACCGAGCGCGCTCTATGTCCAGCCTCGCGCGAGTGACAGCATGACTGATGCGTCGCTCACCGAGGGCATTGGTGCGGCGTCGCGACCGTTCTTGACCTTTGGGACCGTCTTCGCTGATCTCGACCTCGATGGTCGCCTCGATCTCGTTCAAGCCAACGGGCACTTAGAGCCTGACATCGCGAAAGTGCAAGCGGGGCAGACCTACGAGCAGCGCGCACAGTTCTTCTGGAACACCGGCGGTGTCGGGACGGCCCCGCAGTTTGTTGAAGTTTCGAGCGCGCAAGTTGGAGCGCTCGGTCAACCTGCAGTTGGAAGGGCGCTTGCGAGTGCGGATCTTGACGGCGATGGTGATCTTGATCTCGTCCTCACATCCCTTGGCGGCGCTCCTCGCATCTTGGAGCAGATCTCGAGTCCCGATTCGCGCGGGCAAGCATCACTCGTCGTGCAACTCGATTCGGGCGCGAGACCTGGTCTCTCCGCGGGGGCGACGGTAGAGATCGATGTGGACGGGCGCACGCAGCGGCGCATCGTGAGCGCGACTCGGAGTTACCTGACTGCACAGGAACCAGTTGCGTTTTTCGGATTGGGGCACGCGACTGCGGTCGATGCGATTCGAGTTCGGTGGAGCGACGGTTCGACAACGAGCGTTGGAAAGACCGCCAAGGGGCGGGTGGTCGTACGGCCGAACTGAAGGCAGGCGTTCGCGATCTCTCCGCGCGTTACTTTTTCGCGGGTGCCGGACCGATCGTCTCACGCAGCGCATCTTCGAGATACAGAATGCGTCCGCACGCACGACATTGGAAAATCGTGTCCTGATTCGAGGTGAGCCGCAGCACGGCTTCGAAGGGCATTTCGATGTTGCACGCGCTGCAGCAGTACTCGCGGTGGCGGCGGCTGATCTCGTTGACAGCAGCCATCGCCTCGCCCTCGGTTGAATCAGCAGTCGCGTTGAAGAGTTTGCGCTCGCGGTCCGGGATGGACGACGCAGCGCGATCGCGTTCGGCGCGCAACTCTTCGAGCCGTGCGCCAACTTCGGTCTGCCGCTCCTCAAGTTCAGCCTTCGCGATATCGCAGAAGCGTTGGCGCTCAGCGGCTTTCGCGAGCTGTTCTACGACTCGTTTCTGCAACTCTTCGAGTCGCTGCATCTCGGCGAGCGTCTGATCGTCGACCTTCTTCTTGTTCTCCTCGAGATGCTTGAGTTCGAGGATGATCGACTTGTATGCCTTCTCGTTGGCGGATGCGTTCAGCTCGCTGCGGAGTTTCTCCACGCGCGCAACAGTCGCCGCAACTTCGACCTCGAGCGCATGAATCGTCGTCTTCAGCTGACGCTCTTGCGAGCGCATATCTTCGGTTTGCTTGCTGAGGACACCGAGTTGGCGTTCCTGTGAGGCAAGCGTTGCGCGGGCTGCGTCAAGTCTTCCTTCAAGTGCGCGAAACTGGCTGTCGACTCGGTGCAAAGTGACGAGTTGCTGAATGAGAGACATGGATCGGCAATCGTAGCGCAAATCCGATCGTTCTTGCATGCACCAATGCGCACGATTCCTGCGGTTTTACGACATCGCAGGGGTAAACCGCAGTAGCCACCAGAGCGCCGGTCCGGCCAAGAGCGGACTATCGAGGACATCGAGAGCGCCGCCCATGCCAGGAAGAATGTTCCCAGAGTCTTTCGCGCCTGCGTCTCGCTTCAGGGCACTCTCGCAGAGATCGCCGAGTTGACCGACAAGCCCGAGGAGCGCGCCTACAAGCGTCGCAAACCACACGGGAAGCTGGTCCGCGCTTCCGACTGATGCGCTTCCGAAGTGCGCGAACGACGCCGCGACGATCGCGCTCGTCGCAATGCCGCCTACGAGTCCTTCCCAACTCTTCGCAGGAGAGAGCCATGGAATCAACTTGTGTCGACCGATCGTGCATCCCACCGCGTACGCGCCAATGTCCGAAGACTTGGTCGTCAGGAGCGCTGCGACGAGGAACCAAGCGCTGTGCTGATCTCGGAGGAGCAACCAGAATCCTAGCAACACGCCGCCGTAGATCGCAGCAACGAGTGTGCTTCCGACGAGCGCGAGAGATCCTCGCGTTTCTCGCGAGAGACCTACGGCAAGCATCGGAAGCGCAAAGCAAGCCGCCAATGCTGTCATGATTGCAGTCAACCCGTCCGTCGTTGAGGAACTCCATCCTCCGAGCGCCACGCCGGTGAGGGCGAGCCACGCGCACACAGCGGCGATCGTGGCGTTTGTTCGCATGCCGACAGCGGTGGCAAACGCGCTCACTTCGCGCGCGATGCACACGCTCAAGACAGAACAGAAAACATAGAGCACGAATCCTCGGGGAAGCCTGCTCGCGAGTTCGCAGCACCCCGCTTCAAGGTGGTCGTCGAGGAAGACGACGCCAAGCACGAGGAGAATGAGAAGGGGTCCGGTGATGAGTCGTTGTCGAAGCATCGAAATCCTTCGCAGAGACTACACGCAATGCCAAGTTCCGGTCACAATGCGCACGCATGAACATCGGAAGTCGCCGGTACTGGAGCGCTGCATTCGGGTTCGTGGGCGTCATCGCTTTGGGCGCTGGCGCGTTTCTCCTTTCCGCGCCTTTTCTAGCGCGCAAGTTTACGCCACCGCACCCGGCACATGAAAGCGCACCATGGGGAAAGCCTCCGCTCTCGCGAACACCTCCGAGCGTGATCCTCCTTCAGCTCGAGGCGATGCATCCCGTCACGGCAGGAGACATCGCGGAAGCTAGTAAGTTTGTCGGTTCGGCAATGGCGAGTTTCTGGCCCGCGCCTGGTGTTCAGGATCTCGATCTCGAATGCGGATTCGTGGAAGACCCTCACGAGTGGGTTCACCTTCATCTCTTCGGCGGTGCGGCCGAACCCATCGTGGGGTATGACCAACACATCACGCTCGAGCGTTCTGATTGGAGAATGGGGCTTCTGCAGGGCGTCGGATTCTGTAGTCAACAGTCGCTCGTGCTCTCGGGATTTTTGAGGGAGCGGGGCGTCGAATCAACGGTGATGGTGCTCGATGGGCATGTGGTGGTTGCTGCCAAGACACCCGAGGGTGAGTGGGTGCTCGACCCTGACTACGGTGTCGCGCTTCCATTTCCTCTCGCTGAAGCAGAAGTCAACAAGGACCGAGTCCGATCCATCTATCGAGCGGCAGGCTACGGCGAGGCGCAGACTGAGATGGTGGTCGACATCTATGGTGCGGCGGGGAATGCGCGGTATGCCGCGCCGTTGCTGCATGAACCGCGCACGCAGTGGTACCCCTATGTCATGCTCGTCACCGGACTAGGCGCGATGGCGTGGAGTCTGCGATTGACGCAGAGCACGCGCTCAAGAACTTAGTACGACTTCAGCGTCGGGTCGATGTCCTGCGACCAGAGGTGGATGCCGCCCGCGAGGCTCGTCACTTGCGTGAAGCCAGCGGCGCGAAGCAGATAGGTCGCCGTAAGACTCCTTCGCCCGTGATGGCAGTGCACGATGATGCGCGTGTGCAGCTGGTCATCGAGCGACGCCTTCAGTTCATCCATGCGTTGCTCGAGTTCCTGAAGCGGCATGAGGACCGATCCATGGAGTCGGCAAATCTCCGCCTCGCCGTGCGTGCGGCAGTCGATGATCGTCACTGCGTCATCGCGTTCAAGCATCGCGCGCAACTCGCGCGGAGTCGTTTCGTCCTCGCGGCGAAACGAATATCCAACGGGGATGCCGTTTGCGTCGAGTGCGCTCAACGAGCGAACTCCGCTTCACGCGCATTCCCGACCTCACCGTGCACGCTTGGTCGCCTTCTTCGCGCTCGCTCGTACAGGCTTCTTTGTCGCCTTCTTCGTCGCCTTCTTTTTGGCGGGCTTCGCCGGGCTCTTGGCCGCCTTGCGCGCGACCTTGCCAATCCAACCGTCTTTGAGCAATTGGTCAACGACAGTCTTCGCAGCAGCCGGTTCCATCTGCGCCGCCTTGAGTTCTGCAAGCAACGCCGTAGCGGTGGCTGGGGGCGCCTTCGAAACGAGAAGGCGCATCGCCTCGGTCCGCGCAATGTGCTCAAGCGACAACCGTGCGAGTAACGCGATCGTGGACTCGGTCACTCGACCGCTGCGCGCGAGCCCTGCAGCAATCGCGACGGCTGTGTCGCATTCAAGTTCGCCTCCCCCGGCAAGTTTCACTTTCCAAGTCGCGCCATTCTTTGAGGGTTCAATCGCATCGATGACATCGTCGATGCCCTCAAGCCAACTTGGGACAGAGGCCAGCTTGGTGCGGGTTGAGGACTTCTTGCGCGTTGTTTTTTTCGGCATAGGGAGATTCAGGTGATTGCGGAAACGGTTAACTGGGAGAGATTTCAAACTCGTCGCGGAGCGAACTGAGTTCGTTGTGTGCCTTCATGTCGCCAACTTCTCGCGCTCGCAAGATGCCGAGTTCGATGGTTGCCGCGGCTTCGGAGTGGCGCTCAAGATCGAGGAGTGCTTTGGCCTTGTGGTAGTAGGAGTAACAATTCTTCGGGTCAGAAGCCGTCGCGCGGTCGTACCAGTCCAACGCTTCGCCCGTTCTTCCAAGGCCCGCGCATTCCATACCGAGTGAGTACATCACGAAGGCGTCATCCGGTTCGAGGGTATGGAGAGCGAGCAATTTTTGGCGGCGTTCTTCTGAGGCCATGCGACGGGGATACTCTACTCGCTTGCCGATGTGCGAACTGACCACCTCTCCGTCCCCGCGTTTCCTCGGTTCGTGGACTGCCATCGCGGTCGCGGCGTGGCTTGCAGTGATGCCCCAACTCAGCGGTTGCAAGATTTCGCAACCGGGTGAGCGAATTGAAGACGAGGAGTCGGCTCAACTCCCCCGAACCACCGAACTGCGCGTCGTCGCGCATCAAGGCGGACTCCATCGAGGGATGCTCCTCGTCGACGACATCTGGTATCAGGGATTCGGTTCCACGCTTTTGATGCTTGAACCCAAGTCCGGCGCTGAACTTGCCTCCGCGGAACTTGCGCCTGCCGGGACGACCGGTGGGATTGTGTGCATCGCGATTCCGCCAGCGAGCAATGAGCAGCCCGCGCCGATCATCGCCGTCCTCGATGGAGACGCAGTCGTCGTGCTTGATCGGACGAATCCATCGCGCCCTGAGGAATCGGCGAGATACACGACTCGAGAGATTGGATTTCGACCGCGAGAAGTTTCGTGTGCAGGAGGGCGCGTTTGGATCGCAGGCGATGGAGGCGCAGTCGAACTTTCTCGCGTGCTCACCATCGAAGCGTTTCAAGCGCAACTCGATGCATCGATTCTTGTGAAGGATCCAGAAAAGGTTCCACCGCCGTCCCCTCCAGTCGCGTCACTCCAAGGAGAATCGGTTCGCTCGTTAGTCGATGCCGAGGGCGGCGCTGTGGCTTGCTGCGGTCGTCGCATCAAGCGAGTGGCGACGGGAGAGTTTCTCGGCGCAGCAACGATGCTCGTGCCGCTGCAGGGCGCAGGCGACGCTGCGTATGCATTCATCCTGCAAGCCTCGAGCATGGCGGAAATCGGCATCAAAGATGCTCGCTTTTCGACGCTCGATAGCAAGGCACTCCACGCGACCGTCTTTGGTACACGGGTAATTGATGATCGACTCTACGCATGGAATGACTTCGAGGTCGCGACATGGCCAGTGGAGCCGCAAGCGGTAGAGGGCGGGCGTGGATCGACGAAGTTGGGCGCGCTGTTCTCCATCCCAGTACGAGGTGCGAGAGATGTGGCACGCGTGCGCCGGAATCACTTTGCCGTTGCAGGGAGTTTCGGTCGATCGCTCTATCGATTTCGCGCGGAAGGAACTCTTCCCGGGGATGTGTTCTATTTCGCGCATCGAGAGCCATCTCGCCTTGAAACGAGTACGACGGATCGCCGCCGCATTCTCGCCGGGTGTGCGGAGGAGGGATGGTGGCTTTGGACGATCGGTGAAGGCGCGGAACTCGTCAACAAGGGCGTGCTGACTGCGACGCCGCTCGCGAAGCGTGTCGATGGCGCGTGGGGAAGCGCGAAGATCGCTGACGATGGAGCCGCTATCGAAGTGAGTTCGCGACGGAACACGCATTCCTATCGACTTGACAACGGCGCGCTTCCGATGACGCTCGCGCTCGTCGGTCCGCAGATTTGGATCGGCCATAGTGAAGGGATTGACATCATCGTCCCCGAGTTTGCCATCGATGATCCTGACACATCGAAGGAGCAATCCATGCAAGCGAAGCCGACCATTGGATCCACGATCGCGACGGTGTCTCGCGTGGCGCAGTTCCGATTTGATGGGCCGGTGAACGCGATTTACCCGAATCGCGTCGGAGGCGGCGCGAGTTACTGCGCGCTGTGGAGCGGGTTCGGGTCGATCCGGCCATTCGAGTTCATTGATGTGAACGGCGACGGCAAAGAAGATCCAAAGGTGGAGGACTCGAAAGAGTGACGATGGATGAGTGAACAACGCATGGAAATGAAGTCTGATGCCATTTCGACCGCTCGCGCTGCGCCTTGCGCGCAGGTGCTGATCGTCGACGACGAGATCGAGCACGCACACGCAATGGCCGAATCGCTTCGGCGTCCGGGCCATGTGTGCACGATTGTCCACTCCTTGAAGGAAGCGCAGAACGAACTCCTGCACGGTCACTTCGATGTGATTGTGACCGACCTTGTGATGGAGTCGGAGGATTCGGGTTTGCGCGTGCTTGCTCTGGCGAAGGAGCACCAACCTGACGCCGAGACGATCATGGTGACGGCGCACGGTGATGTGCCGACGGCGAAGAAGGCGTTGCAGGGCGGGGCGTATGACTTCATCGAGAAGCCGCTCGATCTCGTCGTGCTTCGCAATCTCGTGCATCGAGCTGCGGAGACTGTTTCGCTTCGCACGCAGAACGCTTCGCTGAAGGGACAAGTGAGCGCGAGCTTTGGTTTCGAAGGGATCATTGGCGAAAGCGCAGCGATTCGTGCTGTGATTCAGACAGTGCGCCAGATTGCGCCGTCGAATATTCCGGTCCTCGTGACGGGTGAGAGTGGAACGGGCAAGGAACTCGTTGCCGGCGCGATCCACCGGCTCTCGCGGCGCGCGCAGCGTAGGCTTGTCACCTTCAATGCAGCGGGGCAGGCGGAGAGTTTGCTCGAGGACCAGTTGTTTGGTCATGTGCGCGGCGCGTTTACCGGCGCGGATCGCGATCGTGAGGGCGTGTTCGAGTACGCCGACAAGGGCAGCGTGTTTCTCGATGAAATCGGCGACATGACGCTCACCATGCAGCCGAAGTTACTGCGCGTGTTGGAGACGGGCGATGTCGTAAGGCTTGGCGCCAACGATGCAAAAAAGGTCGATGTTCGACTCGTCTCCGCGACGAATCGAGACCTGAAGGCGCTCGTGCAAGAAGGTCGATTTCGCGAGGACCTCTATTTCCGATTGAAGGGCGCGGAAGTGCATGTGCCGCCCTTGCGTGATCGTCGCGACGACATTCCACTTCTTGTGCAACATGCCGTCATGAAGTATTGCGCAGAGATTGGACGCGCGCGGCTCGATGTCACGCAGCCCGCGATGCTCCGACTTGTCGCGTACGACTGGCCGGGAAACGTGCGAGAACTTTTCAATCTCATGCATCGCCTCTGTGTGATGTGTCAGGGCGAAGCAATTGATGTGCGTGACTTTCCACCGGAGATTCGATCGAGCGAGAGTGATTCCGAGTTGCCATCCACCCGTACGCTCGCTGGCGTTGGCCTCGACAAGTTAGAGAAAGAGGCGATTCGGCAGACGCTTGCGATGACGAGTGGGAATCGCGAGCTCACTGCACAGATGCTGGGCATCGGCGAGCGCACGCTCTACCGCAAGCTGAAGGAGTACGGGCTTCGGTGAACGGAGGTCGATGCGCGGGCGCGTGATTAGTCGCCCGAGCCAGCTCGCCCATGGACCGTGAGCAAGCGTGCCGGTGTCGCTTGTCGTGCTGTCACGCTGCGGAGGAAGTTTGCAGCTGTGGGGCCGTCTTCGTCGTCGTTTTCGTCCTCGACTCCGTGACCGGCGTCGCCAAGAGCATTGCCGCGAGCATTGCCGCCTGCATGATTTCGAGCCTCATCGCCCGCGCGCTCGGCGAGTGCTCGCGAGAACGCGATGGCGATACTCGACTCGACCGCCTGTTGTTCATTCATGCGCTGCGTATCTGAGGCGAGCTCGAGGAAGGGCTGATTCCGCGCGATGCTCTGCACTCGCTGTCCAAGACCACGCGAGAGTTGCACGAGATCGCTACATGCGAGGGAGGGCAGTGCGCGAATGGCGGCGTGAACGCGGCCGCGACCGTTGTAGACGCCGCTGCGTGCCGACGTGAATCCCTGACGGTCATCGAGCGCAGGGTCGTAGAAGAGCGCACTTCCGCTTGCGAGCTCGACTTTGTGTCCTGCCGCGCGACCGTACAGCGCTGAAGTTCCCTCAAGGCGAACGAGCGCCGCTGGTGCATAGAGCGTCGCCTTGGCGACGCTATTCCCGCGAAGCGTCCAGCGCGCGTCGAGAGATGAACTCTCGCTTACGGCATGCGGAAGTGAGTAAAGCATGACGCGCTCCGCGCCACCGTCCCACGCTGCGTGCCCACTCGCGTCACGACCCTCCGATGCATCCTCTCGGAGCGGGCCTAGGAAGGCGCTGTCCATCTCGACATCGCCGCCGACATAGACCACGAGGCTGCCCCCCGGCGCGACTTCAATCTCCGAGCCATCGAGCACAAAGTCGTCGCCGATGACCAGAGCAAGTGTTCCTTCGACGATGAGGCGCGATCCGCGCTCCATCCGAAAATCAGCGTCCGCTCCGATGGCGATGACTCCGCGCACAGTGACTGAGGCACGCGCAGGGACACGAATGTTCGCAGGCGCATGCGTCGAACCCTGCACGAGTCCATCGAGCGTGAGTGGAGTCTCAAGTGGAAGGACCTGCACCTCTGGAAGCGTTGGTGGAGCAGGGGCATCGGGAAGCTTCATCGCATCTGGAATCGCAACGCGTCCATCCGCAAGCGTGAGCAGCGCTGCATCGGGCGTGGATGGCAGTGGTGCGGCGTGCGCAATCACGATGTCAACGGCATCTGCGTTTCGACCAATGCGCACTTCGACTGGGTTGAGCGCGCTCGTCGCGACCGCGACTGGCTCATGCAGAACAGCGAGGGGCGACTCACTCCAGCGTGCGAGCGCCGCGTCGGGCGCGATGTCGATCGTCGTCGTCGCAAACACTGCGAATTCAGAGAAATCCACATCGGCGAGCGTTGCCGTGTCGGCAGCCGGTATGCGGCCGACAGCAGTGGCCACCTGTTGCATCGAACCACTCATGCCCGCCACGACGAGCATGAAGGCTCGGGTGAACTGCGAGGCCGGAAGTTTGGTTTCGAGATCGTAGAGGGTCGCATCCACGCGAGCGCCTTCGATCGCCACGCCGGAGAAAAGCACACCTTGATCTTCTGGTGCCGGCATGACGCCGGCGTCGAGCATCGCGGTCGCGAGCGCGACGCCACTCTTGGCGGCGTTGCGTGCTTCAGCGGCAACGCGCAACGCGTCCGCGGCCTGCAATGAAGAGTCGCGCGTCTTGGCGTAGGAGAGTGCGATGACGGATGCAAGGCCGATCGCGATAAGCGCAAAGAGCAGAGCGACGCCTCGCCGAGCACGTGGTTGCTTGCATCGCGCCACAGGTATGACGGTTTGTGAATAGTTCATCGCACGGGTACCTCGTGTGCCTCGAACGCGAACGGAAGCGTCAAGATGCGCGAGTGGTGCGCAGCGTCGGGTGCAAGTTCGAGTAGCACTGTGAAATGCTCGGCGCGCTGTGCCTCACGCGGCAGTTCGAAGCGGCAATCCGCGAGTCCTTCGAAGAGCAACTCTGATTGAAGCATCCCTGCGGTCGACTCCTCGTCACGGAACCCGCGCCATCCGTTTTCCGACTCGACCTCGCCATCGCGCCGAGCCATCGCGGATGGTGTTGCGCGCCGAGACGGATCGGGAAGGTCAAGCCAGAGCGCGCCATGGGTGCGATCGAATCGAAGATAGCCAAGCTCACTCGCGTGTGGCGTCGCGCTCGGGCGGGAGTCATCGAGCCAAAGCACGAGCGTGCGCTGCGTGGGGGATTCCTCCGTCCCAAGCACGCAGCGCGCGCCCGCTGTGAGTGCATCAACGCGCGTTCGCGCGAGCGCCGCGAGTACAGATGGGTCGCCGAACTTCGCACGATCATCGAGCGCGCTTGCCGTTGCAGCGAGCACGCCGGCGATGCCGAGTCCGACAAAGACCAAGATGGCCAGTGAGAGCAGCAACTCTGCGACCGTGAACGCTGGGCGATGGCGAGCAATCATGGATTGCTCCCGTCCGCAACCGGTTCGAGTCGCTCGAGTGCCGCGAGTGTGTTCCCTTGTGCGTCGGAGACTGTGGCTCGAACGCGTAGGACACGAACGCGCACTTGCTCGCGTCCAAGCGCGAGCGTCTCCGATTGCGCGGCGAAGGTTGTTGTGCTACCGGAGGGGAGATTGGCGTCGCCCTTCGGGAGCGCTTCGCCGTCGCGAAGGTAGTCATCCCGATCTTGCTCGCTCGCGCCAAGAAACCGCGAAAGCGCCTCTTCTCCGCGCATCGTCGCTGCCAGCCGGATGCTGGCTTCGTTCCGGCTCTCGTGGGAAGTTGCGAAGAGGTTCAACACCGCCACACCAGCGAGCGCGAGCACAAACATCGCCACGAGCGTCTCCATGAGTGAGATCGCGCGGCGCGTCGAGCGACGAATGTGCAGGTCCTTCCGGGGCATTCCAACTTCCTCAGCGATGCCCGTGACGATGGGCACCGTGATAGAGAAATCGGATACGGCACTTGCGACCATCGCTCAACCTCGGGTATTCGCCCTGATTGCCGCGGTTTCAAGTTCCATCTGTAGCGTTTGCGTGGAGTGTTCAGACGGGTTGCGCGAAGCAGGCAAATGCGTGAGGATTGCGCTTTCTTATGTCGCGGATTCTGTTTCGCTCGATCCTTCTCGACATTCTCCGGAACTTCCTGCTGACGACGAGCGTGCTCGTCGCCGTGATCGCCTTTGGCGCCGCAATTCGCCCGATCATCCAGAGTCTCCTCGGTCCCAATGAGCTTCTGCAGTATGTCGCGATGGCGAGTATCCCGATGCTGCAGTTCGCGATTCCGTTCGCGGCGGCGTTCGCGGGGACGATCGTCTATCAACGACTCGCCGTCGACAATGAAGTGCTCGCGATGAGCGCGTGCGGGTTGAGCTACCGTAAGATCTTGCTCCCCGCGCTGTTGTTGGGACTTGTGCTCTTCGCCGTCATGATCGTGCTTCTTGATGTCGGTGTCCCGCGCTTCTGGACGGGCATGCGGCAGCTGCTCGCCAACGATGTGACGAAGCTCTTCGTGGCGAGCGTGGCGAAGGGCGAATCGCTCAAGATTGGCGATACCCAGCTCTACGCCGATGAAGTTCGCGTGGTCGAGGGACCGCACGCCAATGGCGCTGAGACGGAGTTACTCCTCGCTGGTGTCGCGGCTGTTGAGATGGGTCCCGATGGGAAGCCAGTGACCGAGTTCACCGCGAAGTTTGCGACGGTTGATGTGCATCGCCGCGCAGGTTCAAGCTATCTCAAACTCGCGCTCGTTGACGCAATGGGATTTCGCGGCGGCGACAAAGCGCTTATTTACATGCCGTCTGTCGTTCCAGAGGCAGTTGACCTCGGTCGCGGATTTCGGCCGAGTCCTCGCGGCATGAGCGCACGCGAGTTGTGGCGTTTGTGGAATGACCCCGAGCAGTACTTGCCCGTGGTCGAGTCGCGGCTTGCATTTGAGAAGGCATACGCAGCTTGTGTCGCTTGGGATTCCATCGCGAGAGATTCGACGGAAGGTGTCGTCCGGCTCGAGGATGTCACAACGCGCCGCGCCTACGAAATCAAGAATGCCCGCGTACTTCCCGGCGGACTCGCGCCGCGGGATGTTTCGCTTCCACTTGAACTGACTGAGTTCGACCGCGGCATCGCCACGCGACGCACGAAGTCCACGAGCGCGGGACTCGAACTCGTTTCCGCCCAACCTGGTGAGCGAGCACTGTTTGAGTTGCGAGTGAAGGCGAGCGACGTCGAGGATCTTCGTGGCATTGGGGCTGGCGGGCGATGGCCAGGACGCGTCCTGAATCTCGCGCAGGTTGGAAGCACTCCGCATCCTGCGTTGACCGGAGCGTCCTCGATGCGCATCGACGAGGCAGACACCTTTCGATCGCGACCACTCGCGGACGCTGCGCAAGCGCTCGCCCCGAACTTGCAGTCCAAGAGCGAGGCATTGCAGCATGAACTTCAAAAGACGCGCGCGGATGTCTTCGCGCGATGTGTGCAACGACTGAACCAGGCGTGCTCCGCGCCCTTCGCGCTCTTGCTTGGCGCGGTGCTCGCCGTCCGCATGCGTGGCGCGTTGCCATTGCAGATTTACATGCTTGCCTTCATTCCGGCGATCGCGTGCATGCTTTTTATCTCAGGCGGTGAGCAACTCGTGCGCTCTGGCTCGCTCGCATTTGGCGCGCTGGTCGCATCGACAGGAAATCTCATCCTCTTCTCCTTGATTACCTACAACTGGAGGCTTCTCGCACAACACTAGTGCGACGAGAATCCTCATGACACTCCTTGACCGATGGATCGCCACGCGATTTCTCGCAAACTTCGCGGTCCTGTTTCTGATCATGTACCTCTTCGCGGCATCGATTGATGTCATTCTCGAATTGGAGCGATATGTTGGTGCAGCGGAGGCTGCGGTTGAGCAGGGACGATTTGGCTCGATGCTGCTCGCGCTGCCGTTGGCCGTGATTGACCTGAACGCGCCGCGTATCTTTCAGTTTTACGCATACATGGTTGGCCTCGTGAGCGTGGCGGCCGCTGGATTCACGCTCGCGCAGTTCGTGCGAAATCGCGAATTGGTCGCGATCATGTCCGCGGGCGTGTCGCTGCATCGCGTCGCTCTTGCGATTCTCGCCGCGGCACTTGGATTGAATCTCTTGCAGCTCGCGAATCAAGAAGTGATGCTTCCTCGCCTCGCGCCAAGACTCGTTCGCGAGCACGACGCGATTTTTTCGGATGGTGTCGCGCGCTTCAGCGTGCCGTTGATTGAGGATGCGTCGGGCGCACTGTTTCTTGCGGGCAAGTTTGAACCGCAGACTGAAGAAGCGACGGATTTGCTTGTCATCGAGCGAGATGCGGAAGGTCGCGCGACGCGGCGCATCGTCGCCGAGACGGCGAGCTGGGATGCGGAGCGCAAGGGTTGGGTCCTCGTGGGGGGAACTGCGAGCGGCCGCGCGATTCCCGATGTCCATGCGACGCGCGAGACGCGCATCGACCAGAGTGAGCCGTGCGATTTCTTCGCAACCGATGTTTCTCCACGAGAAATCATGTCGCGGCATTTCCGAAGTTACGCCCAACTACTTTCGATCGGGCAACTGAATCAACTCGCGGCTGACGGAGGCATGGATGCAAGTACCGCGGCGAGGTTGACCGGCATGCGCTTCGCTGGCGCGTCGGTCAATTTGCTCATGCTCGCGATCTGTTTGCCATTCTTTCTCTTGCGAGTTCCTCAGACACTGTTGCAAGCCAGCGTCATCTGCGCGGGGGTGGCTGTCCCTGCGATGCTTACGAGTTTCTTCTTGATGTCGGTGCCACTCGCAGGGGTGCCAGTCATGCTCGGTGTCTTTCTTCCCGTCGCGCTGCTCTTGCCGTTCGCGGCAGCGCGGCTGGGTGCGCTTCGCACCTAGGCGATGTTCTACGGCGCCGTTTGATCGAAGCGTCGATCAAAGATGGTGACGCCGTCGAGTCGAGAAAGCGATCGCGCGAGGCCGTCCATCACCAGGCGCTCTCGGCTCCGGCGCAGCACGCGCTCGACATCGACTTGGGCTGATTCGAAGGTCACGCCGTCTGGCGGCGTGATGGACACAAGTTCCACGACGAGATACTGCGCGTGATCGAGAATCGGAGGCGTGCGGCTTCCTGGCGCTTCTAACGCGAAGAGTGCGCGGCGCATGCTCTCGGGCCAACTCGGATCGAGTTGGGCGATGGGCGGGAGCAGTCCGCCCCGAGGACCGCTCGTATCCGTCGAGAGTTCAGCGGCGAGCTCATTGAATGTGCGGCCCTCGGCAAGCAACGCGAGAAACCGTTCTGCCGTCGCAAGATCGGAGAGCGCGGCAACGCGCGCGATGCGCTTCGCGCCGTGCATCGTGTCAAAAGTCGCGCGCATCCCAGCGTCATCGATGGCGACATCCCGCGCCGCGAGAAGCCGAAGCGCAGCGTTGCGCGCGAGCAACGCTGTGAACCGCGCGTCGCCGAGTCCGCGGTTGGCGCGGAGTTTTCGTAGAAGGTCATCCGCCTCGCGTGGATTTTTCGAGAGAGTTTCGAGAAGAAGTGCGCGTTCGTTCTCACAAAGCGCGTCGGTGACCTCGAGCTGCTGCAGCGCGCATTCTTTCGCGAGGCGAACATCGAGCACCGCGTCGCGCAATGCTTGGTTTCCGGCTGTTTCGATGAGCGCTGGTTCGAGCGCGTGCAGCGTGATCGTTGCTCCGTCGACGAGCGCGACGAGCGGGTCTTCGCCGCGTGGTGTAACCGCAGGAGAAATCGTTCCCGAGATCGTTGAGGGCGCGTGTCCAACGCCGTCCGCCCCTCGTTGCGCACATGCTCCGAGCGCGACCGCGAGCGAGGCGTAGAGCGCGGAGCGAAGCGTGATTCGAGCGCATGACTTCATCGGGTTGGAGTGTAGTTTTTTTGGCAGGTCGTCGTGTAACCTGTCGAAGGTGTCTGAACCTCATGCATGCATCTGTCCGTACTGCGGTGATCTGCAACCCATCGCGAAGAAGTGCCGCACCTGTCATGGGCTTTTCGATCCACTTTCGATTCAAGCATCGCTGAACGAAATGGGGCCGTGGAGCGTGCGACGGACGGATCTCCCGCATGTGGTGGGATGCTCCTATGAAACGCTCTTGCGCATGGTCGCTGCAGGCGATGTCACGCGCGACAGCATTCTGCGAGGACCATCCACTCGACAACTCTGGCAGGTCGCGCGTCGAGTTCCCGGCATTGCTCACCTCGTCGGAAGCTGTCATCAGTGTCGCTCCAAGGTGGAACGCCGCGAGGGCGCTCAGCCACCGATCCGTTGTGCGTCTTGCGGCGTGAGTTTCGGCGCGTATCTCGATCGCAATTGGTACGGGCTTCCAGACATCAACCCGCTTCCTGATGATCCCGCCTTTGATCTCGGCGATCGCCCAGTCGCGCGAGGTATGACGCCGCTGCGAACGACCTCGCTCTCAACCTTTGTCCCGGACGATGAACTTCTCGTTCCTGAAGTTTGTTCCGACGGGCCGCGCAGCGCATCCGAGGCTGCAGAGCGAGCCGCGCCCGCGTCAGGGATCAACGCAGCTGCGATCGGAAGTGCCTTTCGCCGCGAGGCGCAGGGCTCGGAGAGCGGTGCTGACCCGGAACTCCTCACGGTGATGGAGCGGACATTGCTCGATCGTGCCGCGCGCCTTGAACGGACGAATCGGATCTTGCTTTACACGACGGTTGTCTGTTTCGTGATCGCGATCGTGATGACGATTCAGTTCACAGTGTCGTTGCGCAATTGGCTCAACCCGGCGTCGACTGCGTCGGCAACGGAGTGAGGAGCGGTGGTGGAGGAGCGGTCGGTGCGGCAGGCACTGGCGCGGCAGCTTGCGGCGGCGCCTCAAGCATGTAGACGATGACGCCGTCGGAGCAGCGCATGACGGGGCGAATGGTCTGCACAAACTGGCCGAGCGAAGGAAGGTCGAGCACAGGATTCAGCCATCCACTCTGACGCCACACTTCGAGCATGGTTGGCTGGACGAGCAAGTGCGTGTAGCCGCGCGTGGTGAGTGCATCTCGCCATCGCTCGGGGTGCCCAAGGTGCTCTTGTGCAACTTCCTCAAGCGCGCCGCGATCCCAGACGGTGGAGGAATCGATGGGACGATGGAAGTGAAACGGGGTTGCGAGACCGAGCGCAAGCACATTCGCGTTGGGTGGAATCAGTTCGTCAGCGATGATTGTGGAAGGCAAGAGTGCGAGTGTCTCTGCGCGTTCTTGCTCTGTCGTCGCATTTCGATACATCGCAAAGGCGAGATCTCCGTGCGCTTGCGCAAGTCCATCGACGAATGCCGCCGGTGCGTGCACCCCTCCGCGCGCGGGCTCTCTCAGAAAGACTGCGACCGGCAACAGCGCGAGGACGAGGCAGCCTAGCGAGACGTGAGATTTCCACCCACGCCTCAACAGCATTGGCGAGAGCGCGAGTGTCACTGCAATCGCGAGGGGCATCGCTGCGGGGAGCATGAATCGACTCTTCAGATGTGTGGCGAAGAGCCATGCGATGACTTGCAAAGCGAGCATCACAAGCGCGCCGAGGCCGAGTGCTCGAGCGGTGGGTGTCGACGAGCGAATTCCTTCGCGCCATGCCAGCAGGAAGGCGCACGCAAGGCCGAGGACGGGCAGCAATCCCCACTGCGGATACCAAGGTTCGTTCGGTCGCGGGCGTTCGCCGATTCCGTGCGCGAAGAATTCTTGCCAGAGCGCGCGCAGTCGCTCGGTCCACGCGAGGTCGGCGGAATGCGCAGCGTTGAAGATGTTCGCTTGCTCTTGTGTCCAATGACCGAGCCCGAAGATGGATGTCGCGAATGGAAAGACAGGATTTTCCGTTTCGGCGTAGTTCTTCAAGAACCACGGGAATAGCACGGCGGCGCCGATGCAAATTGTGAGAGGAAGATCTACGAGTGATCGCCAGCCGAGTCGCAGCAGCACGAGTGAAGCGAGCGGGATCGCCGTGAAGAGAAGCGCCGTCGGCTTTGCGCCGCACGCAATGGCGGCGAGAAACGCGACTGCGCAGAGCGTTGGGCGACTGACACTGCGAGCGGCAGGATCTTCGGGCGGGATTCGTGCGATGAGTAACCAACCCGCACCAAGCAGCAGCACTGGAATCGTGTCGTTGTACGCGAGTGTGCCAACCACGAGCATCCATGGAAGCGTGAGCATCAGCATCGGCGCGATGAACGCAAATCCGCGTTCAGTTGTTGGCAAGAGCGTGCGCGCGAGGCGCCAACTGACGAACGCGGTCGTCAGCGCGAAGAGACTCGCAAGCCATTGACATGTCACTGCGCCTTGCCATGGGTTTCCGCGCACGATCATCAAATGCAAGAACGCATGCTCAACGAATCCCGGAAAGTGAGAGTAGACATTTCCATCGATGTTGCCGGACGAACCCGCGAGCATCCATCGCTTGGGTAACTCCAGGTGGTAACTCAGCGCGTCGTAACCTCCAAACTCGCTTGACCAGAGCCAGAGGGGAGTGCTTGAGGCAGCGATTGACCCGAGGCCGCAGATTGCTCCCAGCACCAGCGCGATCGAAATGATCTGTACGCCCGTTTGCGATTCGACGAGTGCGAAAATACCGAGGCCGTTGCCGTCCCTTATCTCGTTGCTGATCGCGCGAATCCAGAGGATTGACGGCACGAGGAGGACGGCCCAACCCAAGGCGGATCCACCGGCACCAAAGGCGCCGAGCATGCCGAGCCAAGTGTCAAGGACGAGGAGTCCGCCAATGCCAAGCGGAAGCTCGATGGCGATTTGATTCAGAAGGTTGCAGGGGACGAACGGATTTCTGCTCTCTGTCGATGCTTCAACGCGGTCGGTCGCCCAAGCTGCGCACGCGCGACGAAGCAGGAGTCCGATCCCGCCAGCGCTCGTCATCCAAAGCGCTGCGAGGGGGGCATCGGTGGCGAGGGTCGCTAGGACTGCGGCCGTTTTCGACACGCCTCCGGCGAACTCGCTTCCGCTGAACCAGGCGAGGCAGCCGAGGTAGGAAACGAGGAATGTCAGGAAGACGAGGAGCGGCTTTCGCATCGGATGCGTATCGGTTCAACGGCCGGTCAAGCGAAAGGGCGACTCGTGGCACTTCGATTGCAGGGAATTGGTTCCTATGGACAGGAGGTCCTCCCTATGAGCGGATTGCTCGCCCGTTGTACTGCTAATCTTGCCTTCCTCGCTCTTTCCGCGCTTCTCGTAGGCGCAGTTTCTGCGCGCGTTGCCCATGCTGGCGACCTGCAGGAGTACTGCAGACTGCGCGGGCTCGAGTCGAACCAGTTTGAGGGCATCGGTCTGGTGACCGGACTCGACGACTCGGGCGACTCGATGAAGGACGCATCGCCGGCGGCTCAGAGCCTCGCTGGACTCCTCGGTAAGGAACTGAACATCCGATCGGATCTCAAGAGCCTCTCGAAGATCAAGTCCGCGGCATTGGTGAGCGTGACGGTCGACATCCCGCCAACTGGCGCGCGAACGGGAGATCGATTCGATGTGCGTGTGTCCGCCATCGGTTCAGCGTCAAGCCTCAGTCGCGGTCATCTCCACGCAAGCCCGCTCAAGATCCCCTTCGAGCCCCGCGCGGGCGTCGCTTGGCTTCCATACGCCGTGGCGAGCGGGATGATTGAGATCGACCCAGCCAATCCGCGGATCGGCGTGATTCGTGGCGGTGCTCAGATGGTGCGTGATGTGTTGCAGAATCCACTTGAAGGCGACACGGTCACGCTGCTGATCGCTCCGCAGTACGCCGGTTACTCGACGGCAGCAAGCCTCGCTGATCTCGTCAACGATGAGCTCTCGCTCTCAGGCTATTCCGACTGTGCGCGGGTCATCGACCAAGGCGCGATTGTCGTGCGCATTCCTCAGAACGCGCTCGCGGACACCAACGCGTTCATCGCGCGACTCATGACCTTCACGGTCCCTGGCGATCTAGTTCGTACGCCGGCGCGAGTCGTGATCGATCGGGCAAACGAAGTGATCACGATTGATGATCGCGTTGAATTCCGACCTTCCGCAGTCACGGCGGGAACGCTTCGCATCACCACCATCAGTCCAGAGCCGCAGCCCACCGTCGACGCGCCGCTCGCAGACACTGTCGCTTGGGCAGGGATCGCCACGAGTGAAGCAGGGCGCAACAGCATGAAGTTGCGTGCGTTGCTCGACGCGCTGATCGAACTTGATGTCCCTTTCGCGACGCAGGTCGCCGTGCTTCGCAGCCTCAAGACGCAGGGCGCGATGAAGGCGGAGATCATTGAACAATGAGTGACTCCCTCTCCTCATCGTCGATTGGCATGAGTCAGCGGCACCTCGCGCTTACCTCGCCCGTTGCGCGACTTGCGAAGTCAGCGCGCGAAGGCAATCCGCAAGAACTCGCGTTCGAAGCAGCAGTGCGATTGGTCTCCGATGCGTTCATCAAGCCGATTCTGGCGCAAGTCCGTTCGAGTTCCGACATGATGAAGCCGTTCGCACCAGGAAGCGCCGAGAAGTCGTTTCGTCCAATGCTCGACGGCGAACTTGCGGACCGCATCGCGCGCAGCGAGCACTTTGATCTTGTCGGCGCGACGCAGAAGTCGCTTCTTTCGAAGGCATTTCGTCAAACTTCGACACCCGTTGCGAAGCCAACCCTTGAGGTGCATGGATGAGTATCACGCCATCGACCAAGCGGAACACGGATGTGCTTGCGCAGCAGCTCGGCGACGTGCTCAGTGAGCAGCTCGAGTTGTATGGCAATGTGCAACAGCTCCTTCGGGAGCGCAGAGACGCGGTGCGTCGCGCGGATCTTGAGCGATACAGCCGTCTCGCTATGGAAGAACAGCGCGCGCTCGCGGCCGTGTTAGAACTCGACACTCGCCGAACGGCGTTAGGGACGGAACTCGCTGCGCGCTTAGGCCTCGCGAAGGGAGCGAGCGTTCTTGAGATTGCGCGCGCACTTCCAGAGGCGAGCCGTGCTCGACTCGAGGGCTTGCGCGCGCTGCTCAAGCAACGCATCGAGGAAACCCGCCATGAAGGTGGAATCTTGCGCGCCGCCGCAGAGCGACTTGCGCAGCACATGGCAGGCGTCTTGCAGACCGTCCGCGGCGCGTTGGCGCAAACTGGTGTGTATGGCCGACACGGGCGCGTCGCGCTTGGCGCGGCAGTCGCTTCGACGATTGATCTACGAAGTTGAAATGGCCGCGCTGGCGGCAAGGAACGCAGCATGAGTATCAACGGCGCACTCAACATCGGACACTCAGCCATCATGGTGAGTCAGGCTGCACTGCAGATCGCGGGTAACAACCTCGCGAATGCATCGACGCCTGGCTATCACCGTCAAGTCGCGCGGATCTCTCCTGCGCGCCCTGAGTACATTGGTCGAGCAGGATTCGTTGGCACCGGCGTCAGCGTGACCGCGATCACGCGAGCCGTGGACACGGCGCTGCAAGCGCGCCTCCGATCCGCGATCAGCGACGAGAACTCTGCCGCGATTGATCAGCGGTTTCTCAACTCGATCGAGACGATTCGGAATGAACTCACGAATCAGGACTTGTCGAGTCGCCTCGGTGCCTTCTTTAACAGTTTTAGCGAACTCTCGAACAACCCCAACGACGAAGCGGTTCGCACGGTTGTCGTGCAGCAAGCATCGGGATTGGCGACCGCAATTCGTGAATTGCGCAACGAGCATGTCGTCGTGCGAGAGGAGATCGATCGCGCCCTCGATGCGACGGTGGACCAAGCCAACGGCATTCTCGATCAGATCGCGACGCTCAATTCACAGATCGTGAACACCGAGCAAGGATCTGGAAGCGACGCCAACGCGCTGCGCGATCGTCGTGACCAGTTGATTGATGAGCTTTCGCAATACATCGATTGCCACAGCGTCGAGCAGCCCAATGGTTCCGTGGACATCTTGGTTGGCTCTATCCCTATTGTGCTCTCGGGAGGATCGCGCGGGCTTGAACTACGCGCTGACGCCAGTGGAGATGCTGTCGAACTCTCGCTTCGCGTTCGCGATGACGGTTCGTTCCTCGCGCCGCAAGAGGGACAACTCGGCGCACTCTTCCGACAGCGTGCAGAGACGGTGGAGCCCGCCATCGCCGAGTTGGACACGCTCGCGGGGCAACTCGCGTATCAGGTCAATCGTGTGCATTCGCAGGGACAGGGTTCCATTGGATGGTCACAGATCACAGGCCTGCAACGGGTCGCGGATCCGAGCGCAAATCTCGGCGCGGACGCGGCCGAAATCCCATTTGCGATTCGCAATGGGTCGTTTGAAATCAGCATGCGCGATGCGCAAACGGGCCTCCTGACGACAGCCGTGATCGCCGTCGATCCGCAGACAATGAGCCTTGTTGATCTTGCTGCGGCCATCAACGCCGCGGTTCCTTCGGGGACTGCAACGGCGAGTGTGACGACCGACGGTCGGCTGCAACTCGATGCGAGCAGCGGCTACACGATGCACTTCTCCAACGACACCTCTGGCGCTCTTGCCTCGCTTGGCGTGAATGCGCTCTTCGGTGGCTCGGATGCCGCGACGATTGAAGTGAATCAATTCATCGTCGGGAACCCCGAACTTCTTGCGGCGGGCTCAGGACATATCGACGGGTCGAATGGAACCGCGCTCGCGATTGCGGCGCTCCAAGACAAGTCAGTGACTGAACTTGGCGGTCGCACGCTTCGCGGCTACTGGCAGAGTGCGACGACTGCGCTTGCCGTGCGTACGCAGGCATCCAACACGAAGGCAGAGACAGCGCGCGTGGTTCGCGAAGGGCTTGATGGGCAAGCGCAAGCGCTCAGCGGCGTTTCGATCGACGAGGAGTCGATCAATCTCCTGCAATTCCAGCGGCAGTATCAAGCAGCGGCGAAATACATCTCCGTCATCGACGAGACGCTGAAGACCTTGCTCGCGATCTGAATCGCGCGCGCTCGCACTGCTCACAGATTCCCGCGGCGTTCCTGTTCGATTTCGAGACTCTCGAAGAGTGCCTTGAAGTTGCCCTTGCCGAAGCTCTGCGAGCCGCGGCGGCAGATGATCTCAAAGAAGAGCGTGGGGCGATCCTGCAGTGGCTTCGTAAAGAGTTGCAGGAGGTATCCCTCGTCATCCGCATCGACGAGAATCCCAAGGTCCTTCACCCGCTGATGGTCTTCCTTGACGATCGAGTGACCGTGCTGGGTGAGCATCGCGTCAACGCGCTTCCACACCGCTTCGTAATAGGTGTCTGGAATCGAGAGGAAGTCGACGCCGCGTCGGCGAAGCTCGGTAATGGATGCAAGTTCGTCATCGGTCCGCAGCGCGAGGTGCTGCACGCCTGGCGAGTTGTTGTGCCAGTCGAGGTACTCCTGAATCTGGCTCTTCTTCTTGCCGTCGGCCGGTTCGTTGATCGGCATCTTGATGAGGTGATTGCCGCTTGCCATGACCTTCGACATCAGCGCGGAATACTCCGTGCCGATGTCCTTGTCATCGAAGTGCTTGAACATCGCAAAACCGAGCACCTCTTCATACCACTTCACCCAATAGTTCATCTTGCCGAGTTCAACATTGCCCACGGCGTGATCGACATACTTCAAGCCGCATGGATTCTTACGATTGAAGTCGTTCAGGGCGAAGCCTTCGACCAGCTTGAATCCAGGCATGAAGAGACCGCCTTGTTTCAGTGCAGGGAGTGCATACGCACCCGTACGCGAAACGAACGAGTGAATCGCTCTACCGTAGGTCTGGATGCCTGCCATCGTGACCGTGCCGCTCGCGTCGGAATACACCCGCGGTTCATACGCGCTTGTTCCGCCATTCTTGATGGCTTGTTTCCACGCCTTCTCCGCATCGAACACCGTCATCGCGATGTCCTTCACGCCGTCGCCGAACATGCTTGCTTCGCGACCAGCTTGCCCATCCTTTGTGAGTGAGGTCTCGAGCAGTAAGCGAATGTTGCCCTGGGTGAGCAGATACATCGCGCTCTCGCGGTTCCCCGTGGTGAGGTCCGCAATCTGCGCCACTTCGAAGCCGAATGCACTGGCGTAGTAGTACGCCGCTTGCTTCGCGTTGCCAACGAAGAAGCGGACATGATCCACATCAATGAGTTGAAGCGGGTCGGTCGAAGTTTGAAGGGATGGGGCAGAGCTCAGCGAGGTCATGCCCGCATTCTAGTAAGTCAGCACCGTCCGAACATCACAGGATTTCCCATCTTCCTTTGCGCGAAGAGTGAGAAAATCGCGCCCGCCGAGGAATGCAAGTTCTATCAGGACGCTCGCGCCAACCACCTCGCCGCCTAGATGGGCGACGAGCTCCATACATGCGCGCATCGTGCCTCCCGTCGCGAGGAGATCGTCCGCAATGAGCACCCGGGTTCCTGGCTTGATTGCGTCCTCATGGACCTGCAAGCAGTCAGTTCCATACTCAAGTGCATACTCGATCGAGCGCGTCCGGAATGGAAGTTTCCCCTTCTTGCGAACGGGGACGAATCCCGCGCTCAAACTCGTCGCGATTGCAGTTCCGAAGATGAACCCACGACTCTCCGGACCGACCACGATGTCGATGCCTGCGCCGCGAAACGGATTCGCCATCATCTCGACAGCAAGCGCCAAGCCAGCTGGATCCGCTAGGAGTGGCGTGACATCTTTGAAAAGAATGCCAGGCTTGGGGAAGTCCGGAACATCGCGAATGAGCGAAGCAAGTTGATCGCGCATAGGAAGATCGCAATGGTACTCTTCAAGCGCACATGACGCAGATTCCGCCGTCACACATCCCGTTTGGCGCAGACTCGCAGCAGCCATCGCACTCAAACCTTCGGCCGCACCGAGCATCGCTCTTGCTCGCCATTGCTTGCGGCGGCTTTGTCCTTTGCGCACCGATCGGAATCATCGCATGGCCAATGGCGTCGGCGGACCTACGCGCGATGGATCAAGGTCTAATGGATTCGAGTGGTCGACAGCACACGAAGTGGTGCAAGTGGATCGGGATCGCGAATGTCGTGCAGGCAGTGCTCTTGATCGTGGCCGTTCCGCTGTTTTGTGTGTACTTCTTGGGCGTTCTCGAAGACCTTGCGAAGGTGTAGCGCGCGGGTGCGCCTCCCGGGCGGGCTTTGGAAGGGCAGAGGACGATGGTGCGAGTGAACGGGACGGCGCGTGTGCTCCGTCAGAGTATTCGTGGAAGCGACCTTAACACTTCGGAGAAACAGATGACGAGTGTTGGATCGAGTGGCCCGCAAGCGCCTCACCGTGGCACCATGATCTTGGTGTTTGGGATTGTTGGATTGGCCTTGGTCAACATAGGCTATTGCTGCTGCCCGTTCGTCGTGATCGCGCCGATGGTGCTCGCGATCGTCGCGTGGGTCATGGGCAATCGCGACTTAGCGAAAATGAGTGCAGGTACGATGGATCCATCGGGTCGCGGAAAGACCAGCGCGGGTCGCATCCTTGGCGTCATCGGCACGGGTTTGGGTTTCCTCGGGATCGCACTCGGAGTTTGCGCGTTGGTCGTGGTTCTCATTTTCGACCCAACAACTGATTGATCCGCTTTGTGATTTCCTCGAAACGCCGACGCGATTGCGTCGGCGTTTCTGTTCGCCTGCGCCCAATCGCTGGCGTATCATGTCACTGTCATGCAAGAGCGCAGCATTTCCAAGTCCGCGATTGAAGTCGTCGAGCCAATCGGCAAGCGCGTTCTCATTCGCAAGGACGAGGACAAAAAAATCACGAAGGTCGGCATCCATCTTCCTGACAAGATGGAGATTCCCACA
>SXUI01000080.1 GCA_005790605.1 Planctomycetia bacterium
GCCCATACCACCACCGCCGCCTCCACCACCACCAAATCCGCCGCCACCACCACCACCACCTTGGCCGCCGCCGCCTTGACCGCCGCTGCCTTGGCCGCCTTGGCTCATCGCCGCGCCGAGATTGAAGTCAGGTGCGTTGTTGAAGTTTGGTGGTTCGAAGAGCAAGTCGTGAATCGGATACATCTTGATGTAGCGAGCAGACGGAGCAGCGAGTCGTTCCTTTGGTCCGATCTCGATGAACCCCTCGCGCAGTTGCCAAGTGTTCGAATCGTCTTCGCCAAGAATCTCGCAGAGTCGCTCGATCGCGCCGAGCGCGTCGATCTTCGAAATCTCAAGCGTGATCGTTTCGTCGGCATCGATGCCGATATCGCCACCCTCACCGGCGTAACGCACGACCACATTCACGCCCATCGCGGTCTGGATGTAGTTGAACGCTTCGCGCGCGGTCGTGTTCTGGAAGTTCACTTCGATCGAGGTGCGAAGGAGCGCGCCGAGCAATGCGCCCTTGCTTGAATCTTTTGACGCCGCCTGTTGGCGTTGTTCTGCAACTGCCTTGATGCGGTCAGAGAGGTTCTGGCCTAGCGCAGTCTCCGCGACCGTCAGGAGCGCGAGGGAAGTACACACTGCGGCGAGGGAGGGAGTCAATGCGGATCGATGCATATCCAAATCTCCTAGAGATCTCTGACGCGTTGCTATCACGAGACTGCGTCCAATATACGGAAGAGTCGGTCGTTCGACGCTCGAATCCTCTGAGATTGTCAGTCCGAGGCTTCAGTTTCCGAGTTTCTGGATCAAATCGCCGGTTTCTAGGGCGCGCGCCGCGCTCCGCGCATCGATCGCGCGGAGGCTCTGGGCCACCGCAAGCACGGTCATCGCCTGTGCGCCGACGGGTGCTCGATAGGTTCCAAGGGATGCGCGAATGCGCCCGTGTGCATCCGCTCCATCGCGCATGCATCCAGTGAGCGGATCGTCAAGCATCAACTGGCGGAGGAAGCGGAGCGCGCGCGACTGCGTCAAAACGCGATCTTGCAGTTCGGCTTCGGGTACGGCATTTGTGTTTTCGAGGACGAGCGCGAGTGTGTACGCCGCGCGCGAGGACTGACTATCGATGCGCGCGAATCGACCCACCGAGTTTGCGCTGATCTTCGAGCCAAGGTCGAACCCACCGACGAGATCTGAGGGCGCGCCTTCCGTGCTCTCCAAGATCTGTCGCGAAGCAAGAATCGAACTGAGCTCTTGCAGTTCGTCCGTAAATGAGTGCACCGCGAGCGCCGACTCTGCGATCGCGAGAAGGGAGAGACCCGAGGCGATGATGCCTTTGTCGAGCGTCCATGCGCGGCAGAGCACTGCGTTCGCTTCTGCGTGATGCGCCCTCGCGAGAGCGGCCGCGATCTCGGGGATGTCGCCTTGGTTCTTCTCATCGCCCGCTGCTTCGACCAAGCGAGTTGTGATTTCGATCCATGCGTCCCGCAGCGTCGCGTCTATGTTCGGTTCGAGTGCACTCAGCGCGAGAAGCGACATCGCATCCGTGGTGGCGCTCTTCTCTTCCTTGGACGCGAGGACACCGTTGAGCGCGCCGAGCGCTGCCATGCGCGCACGATTTCGCAGTGGTGCGTTGAGTTGCTCGCTCGTGGATGCGGTGGCGAGAGCGAATGCGACGAGTGCCTGCTCGCGATCGCGCGCGATCGGCGGTTCATGTTTGGCAGCGATCGGATCGTAATCACCGGCGACCACGGTTCGGAGCCCATCCTCAAGTTGCACGACATCGCTCATCAGCCGAGTCACGAGCGTTTCGAGGAACTCGACCTGCTCGCTTCGTGCGCATTGAAGCACCGAGATCGGTGTTCCTCCGCGCGACAATTCCATCGGACGCCCGTCTGGTTTCGTTTGGGCAACGCGTGCGGATTGAAATGTTGAGAGCGCGATGGAGTCATGCGCGCTCAGGTCGGGGAGATCTTCGTTGGGTAATCCCGCGTCACTCAGCAGCAATCGAATGGCGCCTTCGGGCTTTTCAGCACTGTCGGTTGCGAGGAGGCGTGCGGGCGAGAGTCGGTAGTGCTGTTCGCCGCGGCGGAGTGCGATGCCATCGGTTCCAGGCGTTACTCGGGTTGCACAGTCCTTGATCGTGCGCCCAAGGAGTGGCGACGTTGGTCCGCAGAGTTCGATCTCCATTGAAATCGCACGACCTACATCGTCGCCGAGGGCCTCGCGCACATTTGCGATGGCTGAGTGACCGAGTGCCTTGGAGAACGCGCGTCCAACGGCGCGCCGAAGCATGAGCGCGTCAGCCTGTGCGTCTTCGCCGATTCCTACGAGCCGTCCTTGCGAGCTCCGAAGGATGACGACGACCAGCGTCGTGTTCGGTAACGCGAGCTCGGACGCCTTATCCTCGAGTTTGGGGAACTTTGGTGCGTCGAGCCAGCGTCGGGCAGCGAGAAATGCATCGATTGCGAGTTCGGCCGAAGGCGTGTTTGGGTCGTGCAGGAGGGGGGAAGGCGCGGATTGCGTGGCATAGCCCGCATAAACGGACGCCGACGGAGTCGCGAGCGCCAAGATTGTTGTGATGACGAGTGGCGCGAGCAGAATCCCGTGGCACAGTTTCATCGGACGCAGCGATAGTTTCCCGCGAAGGGGCGCTTCGAAACCCGTTCGAGTCGATCGAGCGCACAACTGAAGACACGAGGCTGCCATGATTCTGTCCACCATACTCACTCCAACCGACAACCGCCGCAAGATTCTGTTGCTCGCGCTCTTCGCATTTATCGCGATGTGCTGAGCACGGACCGCCTGAACCCGGTGTACCGAATGAAAACGCCCCGCTGCATGTGCAGCGGGGCGTTGTGTTTCGTTCAGGTCGCGAAGGGTTGAAGCCCTCCGCTGGATCAGAACTCGTAGCGATCCGAGCCCATCGCGCCATGGTCATCAAGACCACCGCGAGCCGGGCCGCCATCACGCTGCCGCGACTTCTTCTCGCCGCCTTCGTTGGACGACGCCTTGTTCTCCTCGACCGCAGCGCCCCATTGAGCACGCTTGAGGCTGAGACCGATCTTGCGATCGTCGGTGTCGACGCGAAGAATCTTGACATCGACTTCTTGGCCGACCTTGACGACATCCTGCGGATTCTCGACCTTCTGATCGGAGAGCTCGCTGATGTGGAGGAGGCCTTCGAGTCCGTCTTCGAGTTCCACGAACACACCGAAGTTGGTGATCTTCGTGATCGTGCCCTTCACGATCATGCCTGGGCGGTACGCGGATGGAATCGCTTCGCTCCACGGATCCTCTTGGAGTTGCTTGACGCCGAGACCAACGCGCTGCCGCTCTTGGTCGACATCAATCACCACGCACTTCACAACATCGCCCTTCTTGTAGAGCTCGTTGGGGTGACCAACTTTCTTCGTCCAGCTGATATCACCAACATGGAGAAGGCCATCGATGCCCGGCTCGATCTCGATGAACGCGCCGTAGTTGGCGAGGTTGCGAACCTTGCCTTCGATGACGGTTCCAGGCGCATACTTCTCGGCGACGAGGTCCCAGGGATTGATCTCGGTCTGCTTCATGCCGAGCGAGATTTCCAGCTTCTCCTTGTTGATGTCGAGCACGACGACATCCACGGCCTGCGCGACCGCAACGATCTCGCTTGGGTGGTTGATGCGGCGCGTCCACGACATCTCGGAGATGTGCACGAGACCTTCGATGCCTTCTTCGAGTCGCACAAAGGCGCCGTACGACATAAGGCTGACGACCGCGCCGTTCGCGCGGCAACCCACTGGGTACTTCTTCTCGATCTGCTCCCAAGGCGAAGTTTCCTTCTGCTTGAGGCCGAGTGCGATCTTCTCGCGCTCGCGATCGATGTTCAGAATCTTCACTTCGATCTCGTCGCCAATGCGCACGATCTCGGAGGGGTGATTCACGCGTCCCCATGACATATCCGTAATGTGGAGCAGGCCGTCGAGTCCGCCGAGGTCGACGAATGCGCCGAACTCCGCGATGTTCGTGACGAAACCGCGAATCAGATCGCCTTCCTTCACGCCATCGAGGAAACGCTTCTTTGCGTTCTCGCGCTCTTCTTCGATGAGCTTGCGGCGCGAAATCACAATGTTGCGGCGCTCTTCGTCAATCTTCAGAATGACGGCGCGCAGCGTGCGACCCACGAACTCGCCAATGTCTTGTGGGCGACGGACATCGACTTGTGAGGCAGGGAGGAAGACGGGCACGCCGATGTCGACCAGGAGGCCGCCCTTGATCTTGCGGAGGCACTTGCCTTCGACAACATCGTTTTCCTTCTTGTGCAGGAGGATGGCTTCCCAACCACGAATGCGATCAGCCTTGCGCTTCGAAACTCGGATGCCGCCGGTCTCGTCCTCGAGTGTCTCGAGAAGCACTTCGACTTCATCGCCAACGGCGACATCCATGTCATCAAACTCGTTGCGATCGATAAGACCTTCGCTCTTCAGTCCGACTTCGACGACAACATTGTTGCCGGCGAATCCAACCACGCGACCCTTCCGAAGGCTGCCAGCGGTGAGACCCGCGAGATCGTCCGAAAGGATTTGCTCCATGTCGCCATCGGCCATGGATGCGCCGAGCGAATCACGCAACAGCGAATCCATATCGCTGAAGTCGAGCTTGAGATCTTCAATCAGGTTGTAGTCGACCATAGAAAACTTTTTCCAATACACGCCGCCATCGCGGCCTCCGAGAGAGAAGAACCCGGGCCGCTGCGTGACTCGCAGCGACAGAAACCGGCGCCTCATGCCTCGGGAAGCACGAGGGCGAATCGACGAGTCTAGCAGACTTCGCGCTAGAAACTCACGGTGACGCAGGGGGGATGGGGCGAATCTTTCGTCGCATCGCGATGAACCCCAGGACGCCCGCGATATTCACGAAGGTGCAGATAAGCATGACGATTCCGCTGTATCCGAGCGGGGCGAGCCACACATAGAGCCCCCACGCGACGATCGGCGCTATGAGCCCGCGCACGCCGTTGAGTGTGACATGCACCGCCATGTAATCGCTGTCGCGGTCGGCTGGCGCAAAGTCATGGTGGCCGAGGTTCCACGCAAGCGTTCCTCCTGCGTAACCCACGCCCATCGCAGCACCCGCGGCGTAGAAGAGCCAGATGGAATGCAGGACGGTAGCGGCAGTACAGAGTGCAGAGGCGACGACAAACGCCCAACCATGCACCGCGCGAAATGCAACGACATGCGAACGATCGAGGAGGCGCGCCCAAACCGGAATCGCGAAGGGCATGACCGCGAGCGGAATCACGCTGTTCACCAAAATGCCTTCGAGATAACTCGTGTGTAACTCCTGCGTCAACACATACGCGATCGGCGGACCGAGCATGAGATTGCCGAATCCAAAGAGCATCATCCATCCCATGAACTCTGCGTAGAGGCGATCTCCCTTCAAGAGATGCAGCATGCCGGTTGGATTGAGGCCAACTGCTCCTGCACGACCCGCTCGCTCGGCGTACATCAGTTTCTTTCCACCAGTGAGGCGGACGGTGGCGTAGATCTGATTGCCGAGGAGTCCGATCAATGCGAGCAGGGGGAAGAGCAATTGGTAGTTGCGCGGCGAAATGTCCATCGCCTGGCCAACAAGCAAGCTCGCGGCCGCCAAGATCAGCGCTTGCACCGTGGCCATTTTCCCAGCGATTGTCGCGCGGTCAGCCTTGGGGTAGTTGTTGCGCCAGACTGCAGTGCGCACGGTGATCACGCCAGTCCAAGTCGCGCGCGCGATTCCAGCCAAGATGCAGATGCCGATGAGCCCTGTGCCATCGCGCGGAAGGAGCGCGATGAGCGCGATGAGGATCGCGGTCGTGATTTGAAGCGTGCTGATGAAGCGCACTTTTCCTCGACCGCGAGACAGCGCCGCCCAGATGAAACTCGTCGTATTCGCGAGGTTGGGAGCCGCAGTGATCCAAGCGATCGCGAGATTGAGACTCCCCTCAGTCACTCCAGGTTGTCCAGCGAATGCCTTTCCGACAACGATGGAAAGCGTTCCGCCTTCAATGGCTGCGAGCATCGCGGGGAGGAACGCCCAAGAGAGGAGTTCTCTCGCGTAGTTGCGTTGTAATCTCGCAGGGAGCGCGTTCGGGTGAAAGCTTGACGCGAATCGCGCGGCGAGTTTCAGGGGGAGGAGGATGTGCGCGGAGCGCGTCATGTGCACGAACGCAAGGGCGAAGCGGTCAAGAATGAGAACCACCCCTCGCGGGGTGGTTCGATATCGTCAAAGTTTGTGGAGGAACTGCGGCTCGTAAGAACCTTTGACCTCAAGGCTGACCTGAAGTCGTGACCACAGGGTAATTCGACAGGCTGCTTGGTCGATCGGTCATCCACACATAGCCCATGTCATCCCAGAACATGCGAAGGTTCTGGTTGAAGTTCACGGCGATATCGCGATCCACATCGTTTTGCGAATCCGAAAGCGTCACGAGTTCTGGGGTCAGGTTGCCCTTGACTGCGTTGAAGGTCACATCATTCGGCCCGATCTTGCTCGATTGGCAGCCGATCATCGAACTCATGAGGAGGGCGGCAGCGGTGAGCGACAGGGTCGTGAGGCAAGATGGTTGATTGCGCATGATGGAAAGCCAGTCGGGTGTGAAAACTCAGCCGCACCAAACCTATGTGCGACGGTGCATCATGGCGAAGTGGGGTCGAGATGTCAACCAACCCGAGCGGCACGGAATTTGCGCGAATGCAGGTCGATTCGCCGGTCTGTGGGGCGCCGCGGGTCGAGTACATTCACGGTCGATTCAGTCCTTCCGGTGAGCGGTCAGGCGCCATGCCTCGAACCTTTCTGAACCCCAAGGGTTCGGCTCACCCACAAGTTCCGTGACGACGACCATGCCTCTGGTTTCGATCCGAAAGGCGCGAGCTGCGTGGAAGGTCAACGCTCATCGGACGCCGATCCCACTTTACATTGGGGTTCGAGCCTCGTCCCTGACTGGCCTGCAGTTCTTCACGGAGTTGCAGGCGCCGCGCAATCGGATCTCGCCGGAAGGTCTTGAATCAACTGCACTCGTTCTTTCCTACTCAGATCGTGGTTTCATGACTCAGGTCTGAATCGTCGAGGCGGCGCGGGCGAGTTGTAATCCGTGATTGTGAGTGGAATCTCGACCCGACCGGAGAAGTAGTGAAAGGGAAGTGACGGGCGCAGCGCGCCCTCGCGAAGTGCTTGTGAGAGCAGAAACGACGCGACCGATGCGTCGCCCTCAATCGTGAGCGTCCATCTGTCGGGCTGTCCTTCCGGAGCCCGCGCAAGCGCGGCGGAATCTTCGACTGACATACTCCAGCCAACAGTGCTGCCTTCTTGTGCGCACCACCACAAATGTGAGGTTCGCACAACCGTTTCTCCATGGCGTACTGTCGCCCGTACGCCGATGAGCGTGTCTCGAAACTCAGAACCCGCAGTTGCTCCCACATCGAAACGCAATCCAACGCGCGAGGGCGGTTCGGTCCATCGCACCAGTCCATCGCTAAACGCACTTGCAACCGCTTGCGTGAGCGAATCGCTTTCGAATGGGACCAACAATGCGTCCTTGGCTTGCATTGGTGCGAGCGGGAGGGTGATCGTTTGCGCCTCAAGCTCGTTCCATTCGGACGGAGGATCCTTCCCCGTCGACTTCGTCCGCCATGCAGTATGCACTGTGAAATGCATGTCCAGCATTGCACTTGAAGCCGCGTCAATCGCGGCAGGCATCGCGCACTGGAATCCGGAGCGTGCGTCTTGATATCCCGAGGGGTCGAACAGCACGCAGTACGACTCACCCATTGGGCTGTGAATTTCGAGGCGACCCTCGATCGTTTCAGGCCAAAAGTCCTCAAGCGAGTAGGTCACGCTCAGCGGTTCGCCATGCATGGGATAGAGCGCAACGCTCGCGTTCCATTCCACGGGAATTCGGAGCAGGGCATCCCTTGACGCATCACTTGCCGTTACGGTCGCGAGCCACGCGCGCACAGGTCGCTCCCATTTCTTCCGCCACGCAACTGTCCCGGGTTCACCTCCTTCGGGGTGGCGCGAGAGAATGCTCTGCAGCAAGGCCTGTTGCGCAGCATCTGGTGCTGCATTGCTCAGAATCCGCCGCACGAGTTCATCGCGCGCGGGTATCGATTGGGCACTCGGCGCGGCGAAGTCGATCGACCACAGTAGTACTTGGTTGGGCGCGAGTGTCCATAGGTTGACGCCTGCGAGATGCCATTGCATGGAAAGTCCGACGGCGGCTGCGCAACTGATCCAAACGCCGCACAGCATCAGTTTTCTTCTTGGTCGCAAGAGTTGTGATTCGCGTTGAGCAACCCAACCGCACTCGACGCAGCGCAGCGGAGCGGAGGACTCCGGCGTCATTGGAGCAAACTCATGCCAACACTTCGCGCATCGTCTCCGGCCTCGTGCGCGATCTCCACCGAGCGCGCGAACCGCGAGGACAACAAAGATGCTCAGAGCGATGAGCGCAGCACCAGGCAACAGCCAAGCGCTGAGTTGCGTCATGCTTGCGCTCCACCCACGCGGTTGCTCAGCGCACGAATGCCCACTTCACCAGCTCCTTCGGGGTTGGCGGCTTCCCTTGCATGAGCACGCCAACTCGGAAGATGCGTGCACCGAGCCAGAGCATGCCAAACATGGCGCCGTATCCCCAGATGAGCGAAGCAATGATCTGCCAGAGCGGTACAGGCTCGTTGGCGGCAGTCACTCTAAGGATCATGATGAAGGGCATGCCAGGTGGAATGAACGAGGTGATCGTCGCGAGCATGCCGTTGGGGCTCTCGCTGATGGGCAGCCACAGCATGATCGGAATGATGAGCAGGATCATCACCGGTCCCACGAGTGATTGTGCTTCACGAAGATCGCTCACAGCACTCCCGACGGCGACCATGAGGGTCGCGATCATGAAGTAGGCCATGATGAAGTAGAGGACGAAGAGCACGAGGTCTGATGCCGTGATGAGATCGCCCAACGAAGCCGCCGTGAGTCCGGCGATCGCGGCGCTGCCGTACATGAGCAACATGATGACAGAGACGAGCGCTTGCCCGAGGATCTTTCCAGCCAAGAGTTGCATTGGGCTTGCGGCGGCGAGCAGGACCTCCATCACTTTGTTCGATTTCTCTTCAATTGTGCTTGTGAGCAGTTGATTTGCGCTCGTAAAGACGCAGATCCACATCAAGAACATGAAGCCCGCGGGGATCAGCATGCGCGCCTCGCGCGTCTCCTCCTCCTCGCCGCCGTTAGGCGAGATGCGGAAGGTTTCCGATTGCGGTCGCTGACGGACGCGATCGAAGTCCTCGTCGGCGATACCGAGCGATTGCACTCGCGCATCCTGCAACGCGTTTTCGAAGGCGCGACCGATGAGTCGCTGATGCTTCGGGCTTGACGAGGACGGAACGAACATGGAGAGACCGCTCTCGCTTGCTTCGGTCGCCTTCGCGTCGGCTCCTGCGGCGGTGAGCAGTACGAGTGCGACGAGTTCTCCCGACTGCACCTCAGCCTTGAGCGCATCGATCGTCGGCGCGCCGTCGATTCCTTCTTGCGCAAACACGCGCCATTGAAGATCGATCTCGCTCCGAGTGTCGACTGCTTCCATCATCGCGCCGGCGCCGGGAGATTGTGCTCCCGCGGCGTCTTTGATCTGGGCCTTCGCCTCGGGTGGAAGTTCGCCAAAGAGCCCAGGATCGCCTTCGGTTTCGATGATGAAGCGCGCGGCCTGCGCGATCTTGCCAGTGGGATCAATGACCGCCACGGTCCCCGTGATTGGCGGGGCCTCTTTGTCGATCATGAACGGGATCAAGAAACTCACGCCTAGAAACAGCAATGGAACAACGATGGCGCCGAAGAAGAATGCCTTCGTGAGTGCAGTGTGCTTGAACTCGCGCCAGCTGATGGTGCCTGTGCGACTCCACCATGAACGCTTGTAGGCGTGCGTGCTCGATCGGTTTGCGTCAGACATCTGCGCTTCCTCCTTCGCTCTGCAGCGCGGCGACTGAGCCGCCGACAAGTTGCACGAACACATCCTCTAGACTCAGTCGTCGTAATGAGACCGAGCGACAAGCGCCCGCTGCGAGAGCCGCCGTCAGCGCGTCATTGCCACCAATGCCCTCGCGAAGCTCAATCTCAACGAGTCCCTTCTGCGTCGACGCCGCGCGCGCTGCGAAACCAGCCGCGAGCGCCGCATTGGCGTACGCCGTTGGGTCGCCTGAAGGCTCGACGATGATGCCGCGACCGTCATGTTGCGCGCGGAGTTGGCTCAAGTCGGCGTCGAGCACTTTCTTGCCTTTGTTGATCAAGAGCACGCGGTCGCAGAGTGCTTCCGCAGTATGCATCTGGTGCGTGGAGAAAATGATCGTCGCGCCTCGTCGTTGTTCGTCTCGAATGAGCTCGGTGATGAGCCGCGAATTCAGGGGGTCGAGTCCGGAGTAGGGTTCGTCGAGGATGAGGAGGTCCGGTCGGTGCACGAGCGCAGAAAGCAGTTGCACCTTCTGCTGCATGCCCTTGGAAAGTTCTTCGCATCGCTTCTTTGCGACGCCTGGCAATTGCACGCGCTCAAGCCAATCGTGAATGCGTTGCTGGAGGCCCGTCGGATGCACGCCTTTGAGTCTCGCGATGTACGCGAGGAATTCTCCCACGCGCATCTTGCGATAGAGCCCACGTTCTTCAGGCAGGTACCCGATGCGATCTTTGTTGTCGAGCGCGGAGCCGCCGAGGACGCGCAACACACCTCGATCAGGCGAGATGATCGACATGATCATCCGAATCGTGGTGCTCTTGCCCGCGCCGTTAGGGCCGAGGAATCCGCAGAGCGAGCCCTGCTGGAGTTCAAGCGAGACATCATCCACAGCCTTCAAACTTCCGAAGGTCTTGGAGATTTGCTCAATCTGAATTGCGAGAGACATAGAGCAGCATGCTACCCCGCGCGAGTGTCAGTTTCCCTGCCGTGCGCGCGAGCCGCGTGTCAAACTCACTTCGCTGTAGCTGGGGGCGCGCGCAACACATCGGGCGCTCGGATGGCGTCAGCAGCCACCTTGTTGAACAGGATTTCATCGAAGGTGATCTCTTGCTTTGCGCCGAGTTGCGACACCGTCAGCGACCGGCAGCAGAGGATTGGTCCAACGAGCTCCCATCGATCAAAGAGGGTGCGTGATGTCGCTTCGCCCTGCGGTGTCTGCTGCGTATGCTCGAGCGCGCGAAGCAGTCCCGTCCCTTTCGCAAAGAATCCAACTGTCGCAATGCCATCACTGTCGACGAGTCGGACTTTCCAAGTCTCTGTGCCTTCGAGGATCTCGGCGCCGAGCGTCGTGAACGACGCGAAGCGAGTGTCGAGCGAGCGCGCGAGTTCTTGCGCGTCCGCTCCGCTTGCGAATTGAGCACACATCTCCGTCGTGAGCGTCCGCGGAGGCGCATGGGCAGTTTGCATCCAACCGATCGATCCATCAAACCCAATCTCGACTTGGGAATCCGCAACGCCCTCGATCGACTGCGTCATGAGCACTTGGTTGGGGTCGCGCAACGTCAGTGAGATCTTGCTCGTTCCCATCAAGGACTGCGCGGTGAGTTTCATGTGCGTGGAGTGCACGGAGTCGCGCGCTTCCTTGCTTCCGATCGCGTCGAGAGAGCGCTGCACGATGGTCTTCCCGTCGGGCAATGCCGCGGGCGCAACCGCGGGGGTCGCCGATTGCGCGTGAGTCCGCAACACGGGAAGTGCCAGGGCGCAGGTTCCAACGGCGACTGCGAGAAATCGAGAAGTACTGCGCGTCTGCATGCGATGCAATCTCCTGTGCGAGAGCAACCGAGTGACGATCAGAGGACGCGCGAATTCCTTCCTGCATTCCTCGCCTGCGGCGAATCACTTCGGAGTCGCAGGCGCGGCAGGAGCGACCGGTGCGGCGGGCTTGGATGGCGCTGCGGGTGCGCTCGGTGCAGAACTGTCGCTCTCTTCCTCGTCCTCATCGCCTTCGGCGTCCGCATGCAGGAGTGAATCGATTGCTTTCGGGAGCGCGAACTGGGTTTCAGGAACTGTGTCAAACTCCGCGGTCTCAATGGTAAGTGCGACGGTTTGTCCAGCTTGGGTCACCATGCTGACGGCGGGAAGTTGAACGCCACTGAAGTCCTTGTACTCCTTGATGAAGGCGATCACTGGGATCTTGCCCATTGGGGATGCCATCTCCATCTCGGTGCCGCGAAGGAATCCCTTGTCCTTCTCGAAGTACAGCGTGGACTTCTCTGTGCCGCGCTTGGCAGCGACGACCCAGCAATCAAATCCTTTGAAGTCCTTCGAACCAGTCGTCTGCAACTCTTCCCACTGTGAGCCTGGATCCACATCCTTGAAGAAATCTGCTTCGCGCGCCATTTGCGCCAGTTCTGTGCCTGAGAGCAATCGCGGCCCATTGATTGGATCGAGCATCCAACCGGTCTTGCCGTCGAATCCCGTTTGAAACTCGCCGATGCCTTGAATCACCGTCATTTGGGAGGAGCGATTGGGGCTTGCGAGAAACGACTTCACGGTGCCCTTGATGCCCATGCCTTGGATCTCAAGCGCGCTCGTCATGGTGAGCGACTTGTGAGTGCGCATCGCAGCTGCGCCGGTTGCGAGCGCCGACTTCGCGATGATGTCTGCGGCCTTCGGCAGATCAACAGCGGCGACCGCTGGTGGCGGAGCACTCTCCTGTGCTGTCTGTGCGTGCGCTGACGCGACGACGCAAACTGCGAGAAGGATCGAGAAGGGACGAGACGGATTCGAATGTCGTGGGCGCATAGTGAAGTGCAGTGTATGAATCAGAAGGTTGTGGGTTGACTCTGCAGGATCCGCGAGCGCTCAAGGAGCGGAGACAGCTGCGGTCGCAGGAGCTTTCGCTTCGGTCGCGCAGGCCGAGATCCACTCGCATGCTGCGTCGAGCACGGGGTCATGCGACACGCTCTCTCGAATCGACACGAGATCGATCGCAACGGCCTCGTCAGGAATCACGCCGATTCCCTCAAGCACCGTGCCGTCCGGACGAGTGAAGTTCGCGATGGCGTGCAACAGGACATCGCCATTGGGAAGTTCAACCGCGTGCGCGGGGAGGGCCATGCCAGCGGTGACTTCGCCAAACACTCGGGCACGCTTGAGTGATTGCATGCCTCCCGCGAAAACTTCGGAAGTACTTGCGGATCGACCGTCCACCAAGATCGCGAGGGGTCGCGCGTACGGCTTGGTCACTTCGCCCGTACTCGTCACTCGGCGGGGATTCGTTTTGAACTCCAAGGTCGTTTCACGCATCGACATCGTGCCAAGCGATCGCGACTTCTTGAGGAAGTGACCGGCGAGTCCCATGGCCATCGCTCCAACGCCGCCTGGGTTTGCACGGAGGTCGAGCACGATGCCGTCGCAATCTCGAAGCGCGTCGATCGCTTGATCGAGTGCGAGTGAGGCTGCGGGCATCCAGATGTTGAATCGCACAACACCCACCGAAGTTGAGTCAGCGGAGGCGTTGGTCCATTGCATACGCGCTTGTTCAACTTCCACGCTCATAGGAGGAAGATTGCCAAACTGCGTCGTTCCAAGGTTCGCAGGCACCGCGCGCAAGTCACGGACGACGCGAGTGCCATCGGGAAGCAAGAACCCCACGCGAATAGCTTCGTCAACGCGAGTGCGCAGCATGCTCGACGCGAGTGCCGCAAGCTCGTACCGAAGTTCGCGCGTCTCATTTGATTGCGTTTGTGATGCGTTTTTCAGCGCTTCCTGCATCGGCGCAATCGCGTCGGCGACGGAGATGCCGCGCACTGTTTCGACAATCCATCCTGGCGCGATCCCTTCTGCGGCTGCGGGCGAATTCGATGCGACATGCGTGACGACGGCATTCGAGTCAAGCACGACAACATCGAGTCCGAGTACTCCCGGTGTATCTCGCGGCTCTGCCGCAGGCGTCTCTTGTGCGACGACACTCGTCGCCGCGCTTTCGCTTGCATGACTCTGTGGCGCAAGCCCTGCAGGTGCGCGGACCGTCTCCACTGCGGCAGCGGACGCGGTCTTCGCGCGCACGGCCTCAGAAGGAATGATGGCGAAATGACTCTGGCCGAGTCGCGAGAGCATCTCATTCAACACCTCGCGAAGCGCTTCGTCCGATTCCGCCGCAACCGCGCGTTCGCGAAGTTCATCTCGCACCGCAATCCAGTCCACGCCATTCAGCGTGGCGTCGAAGTGCTGGTCACGAATCGTGGTCCATGCCGCATCAAATGTCGCGGCAGCCGCGAGGGGTGCCCGGGGTTGGGGGGTGGAGGGCGTTACTGGCGCGCTGATCGGGCTCGCGGCGGTTGGTGCCGCGCTCGTCGAAACGCTCGGGCTCGGTCGTGGCGTCACGCATGCGGTGAGGGTTGCCGCGAGGAGCGCGCAACTGCTCGCGAAACGGAGCTCGATCACGAGTGAGGGGAGTATCGAAGGAAAGCCGATGCGCGAAGATTTGTGCATGCGAGAACTGCGGCGTTGAAGGAATCTGTGGCGGTGGAGTCGACTCGGACTTGAAGAGACGAAAGGTAGCCGCCATCGACGGAGCATTCCCTCACAAATGCGTTGGATTCCGAACCGCAACCGCGGCGCGCCAGATTCGGATGCTCAAGTCGTTCGGGGAACGCCCTCGTCGACCGCGATCGCGCTGCGCCATTCGCAGACTTTCCGCGTTTGCGGGTCCTTTATCCATATATCCGGATGAACGGTTGTAGTGCCATGCCTACCCCCATACGCTTGTCCACCAATGACCTCTGATTCGACCCGATCTTTGCAACGCGCGCTCGACTCTCGCACCCTCGTCTTTGACGGGGCGATGGGGACACAGATTCACGCATGCGCGGATTGCGTCGCGGCGGACTACCTCGGTCGCGACAACTGCACTGACATCCTCGTCCGAAGTCGCCCCGACATCATTCAACGGATTCACGAGTCGTACTTCGCCGCCGGCGCCGATGTCGTGGAGACGGATACCTTCGGTGCGAACATCTTGGTGGGTCGTGAGTTTGATGAGGAGCTCGCGTCGTGGACTTTTGCACTGAACCGCAAAGCAGCAGAACTCGCGCGCGCGGCAAGTGCGAAGTATGAAACGAGCGATCGTCCGCGCTTCGCGGTGGGTTCAATGGGCCCTGGAACGAAACTTGTTTCGCTCGGGCAGGTCTCTTGGGACGAGATGCACGCGAGTTACTTCGAGCAGGCGCGCGGTCTTCTTGCCGGTGGCATCGATGGGTTCATGATCGAGACTTCGCAGGATCTCCTGCAACAGAAGGTCGCGATCAATGCGGTGCTCGACGCGTTGCACGAGGCGCGACTTTCGCCGACGGATCGCCCAATCTTTTCGAGCGTGACGATCGAGTCGACCGGGACGATGCTGCTCGGCTCCGACATCGAAGCGGTCGTCAACGCGCTCTCCCCATTTCCGATTGCTTCGCTCGGACTCAATTGCGCGACCGGTCCCGTCGAGATGGCGGAACATGTCGCCTATCTTTCGAAGCACTGGGGCCGCGCCATCAGCGTGCTTCCCAATGCGGGCCTTCCCATACTCGTGGATGGTCGGACGGAATATCCCATGGATGCGACGGCATTTCGCGCTGCGATGCGCCGTTTTCTCGAGGAATTCAAGGTCAACGCCATTGGCGGCTGTTGCGGAACTTCGCCCGCACACATCAAGGAGCTCTGCAAGCTCGTCGAAGAGTTTGGCCTCCGAGATCGTCGCGCGTCGCGCAACTGTGTGCCGCAAGCCCCAGGATGTTCAAGCCTCTACGGCTTCGTCGAGTTCAAGCAGGAGAACTCATTCCTCGTGGTCGCGGAGCGCACGAACGCGAACGGATCGCGCCGCTTCAAGCGATTGCTTGATGAGAGCGATTACGACGGCCTCGTCTCCATGGCGCGCGAGGAAGTGAAGGACGGCGGACAACTTCTCGATGTGTGTGTCGACTTCGTCGGCCGCAGCGGCGTATCCGACATGACGGAAGTTGCGTCGCGGTATGTGCGGCAGGTTGATGCGCCGCTCATGTTTGATTCCACCGATGCCGCTGTGCTGGAGGCGGGCCTGAAGCGGCATGGAGGGAAGGCGGTCGTCAACTCCATCAATCTTGAGGATGGGCTCGCGCGCATGGAGCGAGTGTGTCCCATGCTGGCGCGGTACGGAGCGGCGTGCATCGCACTGACGATCGATGAAGATCCAGTCGCAGGGATGGCGAAGACTGCCGCGCGCAAGTTGGAGATCGCGCAGCGCATCCACTCGCTCTACACCACGCGTTGGAATCTGCGAGAGGAAGACTTGTTCTTTGATCCGCTGACCTTCACGATCGCGACCGGCAATGACGACGACCGCCGGCTTGGCCTCGAAACGCTCGATGGCATTGGCTTGATCGCGCAGCACTTTCCCAAGTGCGGGATTGTGCTTGGTCTGTCGAACATTTCATTCGGACTGAAGGCGAGCGCGCGCGCGGTGCTGAACTCCGTCTATCTCCACCATGCGCGAGCACGAGGGCTCACGGCTGCCATCGTCCACGCGTCCAAGATCCTTCCGCGAAACCGGATTGCGGAGCAAGAGTGGACGCATGCCGAGTGGCTCATCTTCGATCGCCGAGGCGCAAACCGGCCGGAAGGGAAACCGCTCGACTTCGATCCGCTCCTTGCCTTCATTGGTCTCTTTCCTGACGGAGAGGAAACCGCGGCGCCGAAGGCAACCCTTGCGACCTTGCCCATCGAAGAGCGGCTTCAACGACACATCATCGATGGCGAGATGCTCCAGCTCGATGCGTCACTCGCCGAGGCGATGAAGCAGTACCCGCCGCTCGTGATCATCAATGATCACTTGCTCGCTGGGATGAAGGTGGTTGGCGAACTCTTCGGTTCCGGCCAGATGCAGTTGCCCTTCGTGCTGCAATCTGCAGCAGTCATGAAGAAGGCTGTGACGAAGCTGGAGCCGCACATGACGAAGGCGGAAGGCGCGACGAGTCGCGCGAAGATCGTGATCGCGACAGTCGCTGGCGATGTGCATGACATCGGCAAGAACCTCGTCGACATCATCCTCTCAAACAACGGCTACACCGTCTCCAACATCGGCATCAAGCAACCACTCCAGTCGATCCTCGATGCGTGGCGGAAGTCAGGCGCGGACGCGATTGGCATGAGTGGGCTGCTCGTGAAGTCAGTTGGAGTGATGGAAGAAAACCTCCATGAGATGAACCGACTTGGCATCACGGTCCCAGTCATTTTGGGAGGCGCAGCATTGACGCGCCATTACGCGGAAAGTCATTTGCGCTCGATTTACCGCGGCAAACTCTACTACGGCAAAGATGCGTTTGAGGGTCTCGCGGTGTGCGATGCGCTCGCGTCCAACGCGCTCGAGGCGCTCGACGCCAGCATCGATGCCCGGCTTGAGAAGCGAGCGTCGGTTGACGAGAAGATCAAGTCCTCGCGCGCAGCTTCAGTCGTCGAGTCGCTTCCTGCGCGCTCGACGGTGGAGGTCTTGAGTGAACTGCCAAAGCCGCCGTTCTTGGGCGATCGACTCGTCGAAGAGATCCCGCTTTCAGAGATCTATCCATATGTGAACAAGACCGCGCTGTTCCGAGGGCAGTGGGGGTTGAAGAAGGGGGCGATGAGTGACGCTGAGTATGAGCAGCACCTCGCGACGCACGCGCACCCCGTGTTCGCGCGATTGATGGAAACTTGCAGCCGAGAGCGCATTCTCCGACCGCAGGTTGTGTATGGCTACTTCGCCGCAGCGTCTGACGGCGACGATCTCGTGCTCTTTGACCCTGAAGACGCGAAGCGGGAAGTCGAGCGATTCCACTTTCCGCGCCAGGGCAATCGCGATCGACTTTGCATCAGTGACTTTTTTCAACCCATCACGAGCGGCACGCGCGATGTGATTGGATTGAGTTGCGTGACGATGGGGCTCGAAGCGAGCCACCGAGCGAAGCAACTGTTCGAGCGCAACGAATACACCGAATATCTCTACTTGCACGGGTTCGGCGTCGAATGTGCGGAGGCGCTCGCCGAACTCTGGCACAAGCGCATGCGTGCAGAACTTGGCATCGGGCATGAAGATAGTTCCGAGATTCGGCAACTCTTCGCGCAGCAGTACCGAGGATCGCGGTTTAGCTTTGGCTATCCAGCGTGCCCAGACATGAGCGACCAAGAGAAGTTGTTCCGCCTGCTTAAGCCAGAGCGCATCGGCTGCGTGCTGACGGAGAACTGGCAAATCGTCCCTGAGCAATCCACGAGTGCAATCGTCGTCCACCATCCAGGCGCGAAGTACTTCGCCGTTGAGAAGGCTGCGCGCGTACAGAGCTGAGCGATCTGCGATACTCAGATGCTCGAGATGCATGCCCCGCACGCGCCAAGTTCGTTCCGTATCACCGTGGCATTCGCGGCGGTGTATCTCATTTGGGGTTCGACCTACCTCGTCATCAAACTTGTTTCGACGCATGGTGCATTCGTTATGGCGGGGACGCGGTTCTTGGTGGCCGGCGCAGTGCTCCTCGCGATCGCTCACTGGAGGGGCTGGACGCAGCGCACGGACTTTTCCGCGAGATCTTGGTTGCATGCCACGATCGTTGGCGCATGTCTCATGTTGCTCGGCAATGGAGGAGTCGCGATTGCCACCAAGTCGCTCGACTCAGGCATCGTCGCGCTCATGACCGCGATCACACCGCTCTGGCTCGTTGGCCTTGATGCGTTGATGCATCGTGGCGAACGAGTGTCGCGTTGGGTTTGGCTTGGCATTGCGCTTGGAGTCGCGGGCGTTGTGGTCCTTCGATTCGGACAGCTCAACGCCGCGAGCACTGTCTCTACCGCGGGCATCGTGCTGATGCTGATCGCGTGCTTTGGTTGGGCACTTGGAAGTGTGTGGAGTAAACGGCCTGGCGGTGCGCACTCTCCTGTCGCAGCGACCGCGATGCAGATGCTTGCCGGCGGGATGGTCCTGCTCGTCGCGAGTTTCCCGAAGGAATGGATGCTGCATGACGAATGGACGCTCGTTCGCGCATCACCACCAGATCTTCAAGTGATGCTGCTCTGGCTTTACCTCATCGTGTTTGGATCCCTCTGCGGATTCACGGCCTACATCTGGCTCCTGCGGCATCAACCAGCGGCGCGGGTCGCGACCTATGCCTATGTCAATCCGGTGGTTGCGCTTGGGCTCGGTGCGCTGATCCTCGACGAGCACATCAGCGGCCGCACAGTCGTTGCCTGTGGGCTCATGCTTGGTGGTGTCGCCCTCATTCAGCTTGTGAGAGCGCGCCGAAGCATATTTTCCCGAACGATTGCAGTTGCGGAATGAGCGTGAAGCAGTGCGTTTCCCGCGCGGGGTCGTTAGCCTGCGCGTATGCACACTCGACGCGCCATGATTGGGACGACTACCGCCGCGCTCGGCGGAGTCGCACTGAGTTCGCTCTTCGCATCGCAAGCGCTTGCGGCGCCACTCTTCGCGTTGCCTGTCGCGCGACGGGTTCGCAGTGGCAAGCTCGGCAAGTTGCAGTTGCTGCAAGTGGGTGTGGGCGGGACGATTGCTCCCGCCGATCGCGATGAGTTGTCCAAACACCCTGATGTTGTATTCAGCGGGCTGTGCGATGTGGACTCGAATGCGCTCGGGTCGGTTGCAGAGAAGCATCCGCAAGCGTTCACCTGTCGTGACTTTCGCGAAGCGTTCGACAAACACGCCGACAAGTTTGATGCGGTTGTCGTGTGCACGCCTGATCACAACCACGCGCTCGTGGACATGACCGGGCTGCATGCGAACAAGCATGTGTACGGACAGAAGCCCCTCGTGCAGCAGCTCTCCGAAGTGGTTGCGATTGAGGCGGCGATCGCAGCGCGCCCCAATCTCGTTACGCAAACGGGAAATCAGCGCATGGGTCCGAGTGGGCGGCAGTACGCCGCGGAGATTCTTCGAGCTGGACTGCTCGGCAAAGCGATCCAAGCACATGTGTGGATTGATGGCCCGCCCGACGCTGGAAGTGAGTACTTCTATTACGGCGGATTGAAAGCGCCTTCGCCCGCGCCAGCGAATCTCGACTGGCCGCTTTGGCTTGGCGCAGCAGTGGACGCGCCGTATCGCGAAGGACTTGGAAGCGTGCGATGGCGTTCTTCGTGGGACTACGGCACAGGGCAACTTGGCGACTGGTGCACGCACTTACTTGACATTCTGTACTTCGCGTACGACCTGCCATCACCGATCTCCGTGCTCGCCGACACGCATTTCGCGAGCGACTTCTATCACGCGCTTCATGTTCGGTCGACACTCGCCTACGCCGTGAGTGGCGACAAGTTCAAGAGCAATCGCTTCCCTGTGTATTACGCTGACAAGGGGCAGGCGCCGTCTCGCGCGGCGTTGGGATTGCCACCGGGAAAGTTCCCAAGCATCGGGACGCTCGTGGTATGCGAGGGTGGCGTGCTCTATGCGCAAGCAAGTGGCGACCCTGAGATTTGGATTGACGGAAAGGCCGTCGACTTCAAGACGCTGCCTGGACTGCAGACGATGCATGATCGCAATCACTGGCACTCGTGGGTCGATCGAATCATTGGCAAGCCTGGCGCATTCGTCCAGACTCCGTTTTCTGTCGCCGCGAGAATTGCAGAAGCTGGGTTGCTCGCTGCGAAGGCCGCTCGATACCCCGGTCAAGAACTCTTGTGGGACAAGGCCTCGCTTTCATTCACCAACCACGAGGACGCGACGAAGAACATTGTTCGTCGCGAGTATCGCAAGGGATTCGAGTTGCCCACATTCGGATGAGCGCGCTACGCTTCGCGCATGCTTGGTGAACGCCTCGACAACCGCATGCGGCATCTCACCAAGTGGGCGCGCAAGCAGGGAATCACTTGTTTTCGGCTCTATGAGCGCGACATTCCTGAGTTCCCAATGATCATTGATTGGTTCGGAGGAGATCATGGTGGCGATGCTGTTGCGTGGCTGTTTCACAGAACCAAAGACGACACGCTTGAGCGAGAGCGCGAGTACCGAGCGCTCGTCGAGCAAGAGATTCTCGCCGGCCTGAAGATTTCAAGCAGCAGGCTTTTCATCAAGCATCGCGGTCGTCAGCGCGCAGAGGACGGTGGGCGTGATCAATATGAGCGCGTCGATTCGCGCGGCGTCGTGCAAGTTGTGCAGGAGCATGGGATGAAGTTTGAGATCAACCTCTCTGACTATCTCGATGTGGGACTCTTTCTTGATCACCGGCCGACCCGATTCGCGGTGCAGACGCGCGCGAGAGGAAAGCGCGTGCTGAATCTTTTCGCGTACACCGGTGCGTTCAGCGTGCATGCGATTGGCGGTGGTGCTGCGGCGACGAAGACGGTCGACATGTCCAAGACCTATCTTGATTGGTACGCACGCAATCTCGCGCTCAATGGATTTGCGCCGAGCGCTGAACACGCGATTGTTCACGCGGATTGCTTGCAGTGGCTCGAAGCTGGCCCGCCAAGCGATGAGCGGTATGACATCGTGATTTGCGATCCTCCGACCTTTTCGAACTCAAAGCGAATGCGTGCGGATTCGTTTTCAGTGGATCGGGACTATCCCGAGTTGCTCTCGTGGATCAGCGCATTTGTTGCGCCAGGGGGCGAAGTCTTCTTTTCAACCAATTCGCGCGGCTTCACCTTTGATGCCGCGGCGGTGCCTGCGGGATTTGGCTGCCATGAGATCAGCCATCGATCCGTGCCCGAGGACTTCCGGAATCGGAAGATTCATCGCTGCTGGCGCTTGGCGCAGGGTTGGGTTGCGAAAGAGCGACGAAGTTCAACCGAAGCTCCGGCAGGGGACGCGGGCTAGCGCTACAGTTGGTCGCATGGCTGGAAAAACAACGCACAACTCAGGCGGAGGCGTTCTTCTTACAGGTGTTGTTCTTGCAACCACACTTTGGGCAAGTGCGTGGAGCATCGCAGGCGCTCCCGTGCTGCGCGCGAAGTTGGTGGATCCGTGCCAACTGAAAGGGAAGGTGCAAGTCGTCAAAGCGTTTGGCGACTACAAGGTTGAGGTTGTTTCGAGTTTTCCTGATCTCAAGGTGAAGAAGGTCAGCGCACTCGCGAACGATCCCGGTGAATGGCAGTTCGTCACCTCGCTCGGCGACTTCAAAGTGGAGTTTGTCGACAACTTTGGTGACTTCAAGATTCAGTATGTCGACGCGTTTCCGGGCTGCAAGTAATCGTGAGCGGCACGATCGTGACTTGAGCGTCAACGGCGATGCGGTCGTTGGGAGGAAGAGGATCGATCTCGATGACTTCACCGCGCGCTGCGTTTAGGAACGGCGCATTGCTCGCGCTCATTTCGCGATCGAGAAGTCGCAGCATCCGCATTTCGCCATCGCTTCGGCACACGAGCCGTTCTGATTTTCCTCGACTCCCAAGGGTTTCCGTGCAAATGCGCATCGTGAGGGGTGCTGAGCTCGGGGTGAAAGGCGTGATCGCAGAACCTGGCTCGGTTGCGAGGTACGCGAAGAGTGCGCGGTGATCGCGTCTTGTGACGAGTTGGTCGATCGCCGCGACACGAGGCGTGCGCTCGGTGTGACGGGCTTCATGGCACCAATCACCCGCGCGGGAAAGCATTGGACAACTCGCTTGGTGGAGGCACGGCGCGACCACACGCATACCGCCCAGGGAGAGCAGACTGTCGCGAAGTTGCATGAGCGCGCGAGTTGTGCCTTTGAGCGCAGGTTCGATGATGAGGAGGGGAGCAGCCTTCGACCACGCATGGACGAGCGTGAGCGTGCGTGACGCATGTCGATCCTCGACGAGCAACTCATTGAGTGCGGTCTGCGAGAGAATCAAGTCTGCTTCTGGTGCTTGGCACTCGAAGAAGTCGCGCGCCTCGACGCGCAAGGAGAGTTCAATGCCGCAGTGTTCGGCTGCGACCCGCACGCTTCGCTCAAACACGCGCGCGGCAGGAGCGCCTAACTCGATCGCGTGGAGTTCGACTTTGACTGAAGATTGCGTCTTCCCGTTCCCGGCTCGCACGCTGGCGAGCCAGGCCAGGAAACCAACACTCGTGGAGCCAACGCCCGCGCCGAAGTCGATCACTCGGACGATCGATTGGTTCGCGAGTTGACGGAACAGGGCGCTGCGACTCGCAGCTTCATCGAGCGCGAATCCAACTTTGGGCGCATCGCTCGCGAGGAAGTACTCGCACTTGGCCGCAAGGTGCGCAGGTGACACCTGCTCGCGAGAAAGGCCCGCGCGCGAAGTCGTGTAGAGATCGGAGAGCCGCGTCACCATTTGCGCGAGCGCTTGGTCAGTGTTGGAGCGCAAGGCGTCCTCGACAGCGACAAAGCAAGCGCGTCTCTGAGAGTGCGGCAAACGCGCGCGGCGGGGCTCGAACCTGCAACCTTCGGTTTCGAAGACCGATGCTCTATCCAATTGAGCTACGCGCGCAGAGTGGGGCGACATAGTAGCGCCTCCTTCCGGCTCGCGGCGGATTCTTGCCTCGGGCGTTAGGATTGTGCGGTCACGCCGTCGAATACTCGTCGGCATCTTGTACGAGGAGTGCGTTTCATGGCCTTGATGACTGGAAAGCGCGGCTTGGTAACGGGTGTCCTTCATGAGACGAGCATCGCCACGGCGATCGCCCGAAGTCTTCTGCGCGAGGGCGCCGAGTGCTGTTTCACGCACCTCCCTGGCGAGAAGATGGAGCGACGCACGCGCAAGATCACTGAGGGTCTCGGCGTTGCGAATCCATGGCTCCACCCGATGGATGTGGGAAGCGACGCGGATATCGAGAGTTGCTTCGCCCGAATGGGGGCAGAGTTTGGAACCATCGATTTCGTCGTGCACTGCATCGCTTTCGCAGACAAAGACTGGCTCAAACTCGGGAAGTTCGCCGCGACACCGCGCGCAGTGTTCGCCAATGCGCTTGACATTTCTGCGTATAGCTACATGGCGATGGGCAATGCGGCGATGGGTGTGCTGAATGAAGGTGGCTCGATGATTGGGTTGAGTTACTACGGCGCCGAGAAGGCAGTGCCGGGCTACAACGTGATGGGCGTTGCCAAGGCCGCGCTTGAAGCGGCGAATCGCTATCTCGCGGTCGAACTCGGTCGCGGCAAGAACGCGCGGTGCAATCTCATCTCCGCTGGACCGATCAAGACGCTTTCGGCTGGTGCAGTCGGCGGATTTGACGAGATTCTCAATCGCATTCCTCAGACGGCTCCGCTGCCGCGCAACATTGTTTCAGATGAAGTCGGCGATGCTGCGGCATTCCTGCTGAGTGACCTCTCGCGTGGCACCACTGGACAAGTGCTCTATGTCGACAGTGGCTACTCCATCATGGGGCTCTGATTACGCGAGCTCAGGAGCGAGTCGAAGATCGAAGATCCACGGTGCGGTGCTTGCGCGATCCTCGGGAGGAACGAGCGCATCGCGAATGTGTTTCGCCAATGCGTCCATGCCTTCGCCCGTGACCGCTGAAACGAAGTGCGTTGCGTCTCGCGCAATGGCTGAGTCGCGAGCGTTGGGGAGGTCGCACTTCGTGAACACTTTCAGATCTGGCGCGCGCGTGAGCGATGGCCACGCGACGCCCGGCGCCGCAAGCGCCACGAGGTAATCCGCATCATCAAGCATGCGCTTTGCGAGTTCGATTGCGCGCGATTCACTCGCAGCGATCCTCGTGTCGTCATCGGTGCGAAAACCGGGGAGATCAAGCCAGTCCACACTGAGACCGCTGAGATCGAGGCGGCTCGCGACGGCATCGCGCGTTGTTCCCGCCTCTGGGCTCACGATGGACGCATCTCGTCCGAGCAGACGATTGGAGAGGGAGCTCTTTCCTGCGTTGGGAAGACCGGCGAGTACGACACGCGGAGGATCGACGAGTCGATTGAGCCTGCGCGATCTCGGCAAATCGAGTGCGGTGGGTGATTGCGCGCTCCATCGCGCGCCCTGCGCGAGAAGCAGCTTCACGGCTAATCGGCTCTGCGCTCTTGCGAGCGTGGTCATCGCGAATGCTTCGACGCGACTCTCCGCTTCTGGGAAGAGTTCCATCGGATCGACGCCGTCGCGCAGACAGAGTGGATCTTCGATCCAGTGCGCGCCGCGCGTGGTCAACCACGCAGCGAGGAGCGCGACGATGCGCGTGCCACCGTGCGGAAACAGGATCGCTCGCTCGGGCGCAATGCGCGCGACGAGACCCTCATCGATGTCGTCAAATCGGCGAAGCGAAAGAGCTCCAACCGCGATGTCCGCGCCACACAGTGCGAGAAGCACCGGGGAAACATCACCAAGGAGTTCGACTGTCGCGACGGCGCCGGCGCCGTGTGGAGTCGATCGAAAGGCGCTGACTTCAAATGCGGGTTCTTGCGTTGTCATGCATGCGCTAGTGCTTGTGACCACAGCCGCAGTCTCCGCCATCGCCACTCGCGTCATCGGCATCGTCGAAGTTTGCCCAGTCGGTGCCGAGGGCTCCCAACTCAGCACGACTCGCCGTCGGGGCGTTCGCGGCGTCGTCCGGAAGCAGTGCCGCGCGTGCCGCAGCACGAATGCCAAGCAAGGTGAGGTCGGGGACGATTCGATCGATGAGTTCGTCATCACCGAAAATCAACTCTGTATCGCCGCCGGTTGCGATGACTGGCGGGAAGCCGCCGAAGCGCTCGGCATACTGTTCGACGAGACGCCAGACGAGTCCACGAATGCCGTGATAGACGCCGCGGATCATGGCATCTTGCGTGTTCGATCCCCACGGGTCTCCGACGGGGCGTGCGAGCGTGACAGCTGGAAGTTGCGAGGTTCCATGGTGCATCGCATCGAGTTGCATCCGCGCGCCGGGAGCAATTGCGCCGCCGTGAAAAACGCCTTCGCCATCGACGAAATCCACCGTCACGCAAGTGCCACAATCGACGAGGATGCACGCGCTCTGGAGAAGTTCGAATGCGGCAGCCGCGTTGAGAAGTCGATCGGTCCCCGGCGTTGTCGACGGGTCAAGGCAAGTGCCAATCGGGACGGGCATCGAGTCGCCGATGCGATAGATCTCTTCGCCGAGTTGATCGCCGAGCATTTCGCGGAGTGGTGCCGCCACCTGCTCGTTCACGCTCGCAACGACGATCGCAGTGAGTTCGCAATCGTCAAGCTCCGCCCACATCCGAGTTGCTTCTTCGACGATAGGCGCGAGTGCTTCGTTTTCAAATCGAACCGATCGCTCCAGTGCCCCATCCTTGAAGAGGCCTAACTTGGTGCGGGTGTTTCCGACCTGAAGAGCGACGAGTGAGAGGGCAGAGTTTGGAGTGGCGTGCGACATGAACGACTCGGAAATGGACTTACGCTGACACGGGCGTCGAGACAGCGGCTTGTTGCTCGCCCATGGCAAGGCGGATGGACTGACAACACTCATGAAAGAGCGCGATGCTCATTGGGCCAGCTTGCCCGGAGCCGACGCAAACTCCGTCAAGCTTGACGACGCTCGAGACGAGCCGCCGGCTTGAGGAAATCATCACTTCCCTCGCGCACCGAAGTTCATCGAGCGAAACCCGACGGCTCTCGCAGGGAAGCCCGAGGCGGCGTGCCGCACTCAAGAGGTCCGCGCGCGCGGTGCCGTGCAGAATCGGCGGCTCGTCCGAGATTGGTGGCGTGACGAACACGCCATCGAGCGAGATGGCGACATTGGAGTACGCGCCCTCACCGACGAAGCCGCCGCGGTGCAAAATAGCTTCGCTTGCGCCTTTGCTGTCCGCGTCGATGAGGTGAAGCACATTGCCCATCAGCGCGATGGTCTTGATTTCGCACAGCCGCCAGCGAAGATCCTCGGCGGTGATGGCAGAGATTTCTTGCGGCGCCGTGAGCGAATCAAGCGGCTCCGCGGGAGTTGCAATCGCGACGACGGTGGGCATCATTCCCGGTGAAGGGATGTGATTGCGGCTTGTCGCGACACCACGCGTGACTTGGAGATAAATCGTCGCGTTCTGCAGATTGTCGTGCGCGAGCAGTGCTTGGCAAATCTGAGGAAAGGAGTGCGGATCGAACCCCTCGATGCCCGCAAGGGCAAGGCTTCGAGCGAGCCGGCGAGTGTGAAGGTCGAGTGCGACGCCAAAGCGATCAAAGAACCGCACGACTTCATACACGCCATCGCCAAACAGAAATCCGCGATCGAACACGCTGATGTGTGCTTGCGCGGGATCGAGGATTGAGCCGTTGAGGTAGAGGTCCATGAGCGTGCGCAAGCTACGAACGCGCAGCGCGAACGAATCGTTCCGCGCGAGCAGCGTCGAGAGGGTTGTACCACCGACCATCTACCTTGAGATCGCTTCCGACGATGACTCCGTTACAGATCGCGAGTGTTTTTTGCACCGAGGTGGCGGTCACGCCGCTCCCAGCAAGAACCGGAAGTGCCGTCGCGGCTCTGGTCAGTGCCAAATCCTCGAGCGGCGTCGCGATCCCCGTCGCGCTTCCGGTCACGATCACACCGTCCGAGCCGAAAAACTCCGCTGCCTGTGCATGCTCGTCGAGTGAGGTGTCCGCCGTGATCGCGTGTGAGGAGTGCTTCTTCTTGATGTCAGTCAATATCGCGATGTGCTCTGCGCGCATTTCGCGACGCGCCCGAAGAAGCGGACCTGCGTCAGCTTCGGCCCGAATACCTTCATCGGCCACCGACGCGAAGACGAACCCCTCGGTACGGACGAAAGATGCTTCGCAGGCAAGGGCGATGCCCAGCGCGGCTCGCGACGCATGTGAGAGCACTTGGATGCCGATCGGAATCTCGATCGCGTTCCTCACCTCGCAAGCGGAGCGCGTGAACGCGGCGATCGTCTCTGGCTCCACGCCGCGCAGCATGTACGGTGCGTCATGCATGTTCTCGATGAGGATCGCATCGAAGCCGCACGCGGCGAGGATGCGCGCCTCTTCAACGGCGTGCTTCGCGATGTCGCGTACGCACTGTGTTGCGCGAGGGGAGGATGGCAGTGGCCGCAAATGGACCATGCCGATGAGGGCGCGATCTCGACCGAACATCGAGAATGGCGTTCGCAGTGGAAACGGTCGAGCGTCGTTGGTGCTCATGGCGTAGGTTCCGCCGCAGCTTCCGAGTTTCGTGGGGAATCTGCAAGCGTTGAAACGGCGCGAGGTGCATCGCTGCGTGCGAGGCGCGGAATCGAATCCACGAGCGCGATATTGAATCGTTGCATGAATGCCGCGTCAAACTTTTTTGCGATGCCGAAGCACATGTATTCCTCAGCGAATCGGGTTTGCATCATCTGAAGCTCCGCATGTCCGCGAATCTCTTGTGCGAGAGGCAACTCAGGGGCTACGACGACATCGACACGCTCTTGCTCAAGAAGTTGAAGGGCGGCATCAAGTGTGTCGGCCTGCAAGAACGGCGCGTTGAGCGTCGTGAGCCAATCGGCTGCGACACTTGTGCGAACCGCAGCGACGCGCGCATGCAGCAAATCAGCACTTGAGCGGAACGGCTGGCGATTCAATCCGTGCGTGGTGAGCGCGCCGACGATCGTCGCGGTCACGAGCGCGGTCAGGATGAGCGACGCGAGCATCCACGCGCATGCGAGTAATCGCCCCGTGAAGGACTGTGGAACCTTGTCGCCGTAGCCGACTGTGGCAAGCGTCACGATCGACCACCACAGCGAGGCTCCGATGCCGCGCCACGGGTGCCGTTCGAAGTGACCGCCCTTGCGGCGTTCAGCGAACCAGACGAGGAGAGCGAAGATTCCTAGCGCGATGAGTGAGATCGTGTAGAGATGCGAACGCGAGGGCGCCTTCAGTGCGGTGATGAGAAGTTCAAAATCCGACTGGACCGACGAGTTCACGCGGGTTGCCGCCGCGATGCCAACTGCGGTGTAGGCGTAGGAGAATTGAAATGCCCGCATACTCTTTGCGGTTGGCGCGAGAGGTGAGGCGCATATATCGATCTCGCCTGCGCTGAGCGCAGCGAGAATCTCCGACTCAGAACCCGTTCGATACGCGACCTTCACCCCCATTTCTTCAGCGATGGCATCAAGCAGCCGGATCGAAGTTCCTTCCCAAACGACCTTCCCACTTGGTTGCGTCATGGCCTCCGCGAAGGGTGGGGCGTCGAACAAACCAACGAGAAGCGGCTGCGGCGGCGCGGAATCAGCGCTCGTTGTGGTCTGCGCCTGAAGAGTGCCTGGTACGCAGAGCGAGAGTATGAGAAGTGCGGCGGCCGCCTTGACGAAGGACATGTGCGCAGTTTAGGTGTTGTCTGGTCATTCGGTAGTGCACAACTCGGGAACTCCATGTGCCACAAATGTCGCCGAGGTCTTGGGTGCTCGGCTATCCTTTCCACCCCTCTCGCTTTGGATGGCGCGGGGACGCCCCTAGATAGGAACGCAGGACTACGAGATGGCTCTCAAGATCGCAATCAACGGCTTCGGTCGAATCGGACGACTCGTCTGCCGCATCGCCACACAGCGCGGCGGTATCGAGATCGTTGGAATCAACGATTTGGTCCCAGCTGACAACCTCGCGTATCTCTTGAAGTACGACACTTCTCATGGTCGTTTTGCGGCTGATGTCCGCGCTGACGGCGAGTCCATCGTCATTAACGGTCGCGCCACGCAGTGCACAGCAATCAAGGATCCCACGCAACTTCCGTGGAAGGCATTGGGCGCACAGTATGTGTTGGAATCAACGGGATTCTTCACGACCGCAGAGGACGCTGGGAAACACATCACCGCGGGGGCGCGACGCGTGCTGATCTCTGCGCCAACCAAGAGTGAGAAGGAAGTGCCGACCTTTGTCTACGGCGTGAATTGCGCGCAGTACAACCCAAGCGCGCACACCATTCTGAGCAACGCAAGTTGCACGACGAATTGCCTTGCACCTATCGTCAAGGTGCTTCTCGATCACTGCGGGATCGATGAGGGACTCATGACGACAGTACACGCGGTGACGGCCACGCAGCCGACTCAAGACGGACCCTCGAAAAAAGATTGGCGTGGCGGGCGCAATGCCTACATGAACATCATCCCAAGTTCGACAGGCGCGGCGAAAGCATGCGCGTTGGTGTTGCCTGAAACCAAGGGGAAACTCACAGGCATGAGTTTCCGCGTTCCGACCGCGAATGTGAGTTGCGTGGATCTCACCTTCCGATCGAGTCGCGCAACGAGCCTTGACGCGATCTGCGCAGCGTTGAAGGCGGCGAGTGAAGGTGCGATGCAGGGCGTCCTCGGCTACACCGACGAAGAAGTCGTCTCAAGTGACTTCCTCAGCGATCCACGGAGTTCTATTTTCGACGCGAAGGCATCGATTCAACTTTCGGATCGGTTCTTCAAAGTTGTGAGTTGGTACGACAACGAGTTTGGATACGCCAGCCGTTGCGTCGACATGCTCTCGATGATGGCCGCGCGCGAGTAAACGCGAGAACCTCAAGGAACGGCAATGAAAGAGGGGCGGCTGACGGTCTGGTCAGCCGCCCCTTTGTTGTACTGTCGATTTATGCCGTTGCTTTGCCTGCGTTGTCGCGCATGTCACCAACCACCACGCGAGCCGCCTCGGCTCGGCCCAGATGGATTCCCGCCTGCGCCCTTGCGGTGTCCATGACCTGAAGCACTCGCATGCGGCGCGGCGGAACGCGCGTGCGGTCGTGGCGTCGGGCTCGAACCACGATCATCTCGACCGCGCCCGTGTCCTCTGCCCGCGGGCTTGCCTCCCGCAGCATCGTTGCTCGCGCCGCTATGCCTACCCGACGCGCCGCCTTGGCCTCGTCGAACTCGAGGAGCGCCGCTGCGTCCGCTGCCGCCGCCGCGTCGACCTTGTCGCTCGCGAGGCTCACGCCGCTCGTCGTGACTCGGCTCAAGTCGCGGAAGTTGCTCGGGGAGTTCAACGCGTTCGATCACTTGTCGTGTGACCCGTTCGATGTCCCGGAGCAGGCCGCGCTCATCTTCATCGCAGAACGCGATGGCGATGCCGGACGCGCCCGCTCGTGCGGTTCGACCGATGCGATGGACATACGCCTCAGGCTCCATGGGAAGATCGAAGTTGAACACATGCGTGATGCCATCGATGTCGAGTCCGCGTGCGGCGATATCAGTCGCGACGAGGACGCGAGTTTTCCCTTCGCGAAACGCTTCAAGTGCCCGAATGCGCTGATTCTGACCTTTATTGCCGTGAATCGCGTCACACTCGATGGAAGCCCCGCGGAGTTTTTTCACCACGCGATCAGCGCCGTGCTTCGTCTTGGTGAAGACGAGTGCGCACTCAATGTTGTCGCGCTGAAGGATGTGCACGAGGAGCGGAACTTTGAGTGCCTTGGGCACGCCGTAAATCGTCTGCGCGATTTTCTCAACGGTTGTCGCGGCGGGCGTGACGGCAACTTTGGTTGGCTTCGTCAGCAGCTGCTCCGCGAGTCCTTGAATCTCCTTGGGCATCGTTGCGGAGAAGAGCATGGTTTGCCGCTTCGCCGGCAGCGTCTGTGCAATCTGCCGAATCGGTTGGATGAAACCCATGTCAAGCATGCGGTCAGGTTCATCGAGAACGAAGAAGGTGACCGC
>SXUI01000015.1 GCA_005790605.1 Planctomycetia bacterium
GCGGTCCCCGTTTCCTTATCGTTAGAGCAATTGCAGGTTTCATGTAGGACGCCTCAACCCCATGTGCGGAATCGTTGCATACATCGGTCAGAAGCATGCTCGCGACATCCTCATTGAGGGGCTGAAGCGGCTTGAGTACCGCGGCTACGACAGTGCTGGCGTAGCGACACTTGAGCGAGTGCGCGGAACGCCGACTCTTGCCGTCACGCGAACGGTTGGGCGAGTCGCGCAACTTCAGCAGGCAGTCGAGGCTGCGGGGTGCCACCACGGTTCGATCGGGATCGCGCACACGCGCTGGGCGACGCACGGGGGTGTGACGGAGAAGAACGCGCATCCTCATCGTGACGACGGCGTGCATGGCCACGGTATCGCGATCATTCATAACGGCATCATCGAGAACTATGCCGCGGTCAAGACATACCTCGAAGAGAAGGGTCACACCTTTACGAGCGAGACGGACACGGAAGTTCTCGCGCATCTCATTGGCGAGTTGTATCGAGGTGACTTGGAAAAAGCGGTGCAGGCAGCGCTCCGCGAAGTGACCGGCGCCTATGCGATCGCGGTGCTCTGTGAGAAGGAACCAGATGTCTTGGTTGTCGCTCGCAAGGGTTCGCCGCTCATGATCGGTGTCGGCAATGGCGAGTTCGTCGTCGCGAGCGATGCGAGTGCGATCGTTGCGCATACGACGCAAGCCGTCATGCTTGCGGACTACTCCGTTGCGCGCATTACACGCGAGAGTTTCCGATCAACAACGGTGGACAATGTGCCGCTGACTTCGGAGATTCGCGAGCTCGAGTTTGACCTTGAGCAGATTGAACTTGGCGAGTTTGAGCACTTCATGCTCAAAGAGATCTTCGAGCAGCCACGCGCGCTCCGCATGACGCTCCAAGGGCGCATCAATGTTCGCACAGGCGAGATCACGCTTGGTGGAGTGGGAGAACATGCGCGCAAACTTGCGAACGCGAAGAAGATCATGCTCGTTGGCTCTGGCACCGCACTCCATGCGTGCATGGTGACTTCCTACTTGATGGAAGACCTCGCAAAGACGCCCGCGGATTTCGATTTCGCGAGCGAGTTTCGGTATCGCAACCCCATCGTCGAAGAGGGCACTGTCGTTGTCGCGGTCAGTCAATCCGGCGAAACTGCGGACACGCTCTCAGCACTCCAAGAGGCGAAGCAGCGTGGGGCGATGGCGCTTGGTGTCGTGAATGTCGTGGGCAGTTCGATTGCGCGGGAAACCGATGCCGGCGTGTACTTGCGTGTCGGCCCAGAGATTGGCGTCGCGAGCACGAAGGCGTTCACTGGCCAAGTGATGGTGGGCGCCATGCTCGCCGCGTACATCGGTCGGCGGCGCTTCCTCTCCAATGAGAGCGTGACGGCATTCCTGCATGCGCTCAGCGAGATTCCTGACAAGATCGAGCGCGTGCTCGCGAGCAGCGACGCAATCGCGAAGGCCACTGCGAAGTACATTCATCGCGAGAATTGGCTCTTCCTCGGTCGGGGTGTGAACTATCCAGTCGCGCTTGAAGGCGCGTTGAAGCTCAAAGAGATTTCTTACATCCACGCGGAGGGCATGCCAGCGGCAGAGATGAAGCACGGCCCCATCGCACTCATTGATGAGGGGATGCCGGTCGTGTTCGTCGCCACGCGCAACAGCCAGTATGAAAAGGTGCTCGCCAATATCGAGGAGGTTCGGGCGAGAGGCGGCCATGTCATCGCGGTTGCAACCGAGGGCGATGAGTACATCAAGACGCTCGCGAAGGAAGTCTTCTATGTGCCAGACTGCCCAGAGCAACTGCAGCCGCTCTTGACCGTGATTCCCTTGCAACTGCTTGCGTATCACGCAGCGGTCATGCGCGGCAAGGATGTCGACAAGCCGCGCAATCTCGCGAAGAGCGTCACCGTCGAGTGACCATGACTTCGGAGTAAATCGGCATCGCCGGAGATCGAGCGCAGTGAGTCAATCGGGTGTAAACAAAAAACGCCGAGTTTGCGCCGCTCGCGATTCACTCGCGGCGGCAGCGCAGGTGGCGCATGGGAGGCATTGCGTCACTAGTCGCGAGCGCTCAAGTATGCGAGAATCGCCGCTTCGATCTCCGCGCTGTCGGGCGCGGTGCGCGCGTCGAAGAAGGTCGCGCGCTTCCCGTCTTTGCTGATGATGTACTTGCCGAAGTTCCAACTTGGAAGCTTGCCGGTCTTCGCTGCAAGGCACGCATAGATCGGCGACTGCTCGGCGCCAGCCTTGACATGGCACTTCTGGAAGAGCGGGAAGGTGATCTTGTACTTGGTATCGCAGAACTCGCGGATCTCCTTGGCGCTCTCAAACTCTTGTCCGCCAAAGTCGCCGCTCGGGAAACCGAGAACGACCACGCCTCGATCTTTGTACTTCTTTGCGAGCGCTTCAAGCGCCGCGTATTGTGGCGTGAGCCCGCACTGACTCGCGGTGTTGACGAGCATCGCGACCTTCCCCTCGAACTGCTTGAAGTCCGCTTTCGTGCCGTCAAGACTCTTCACCTCGATGCTGTAGATGCTCACATCCTTCCACTTGGCAATCGCCGCATCGGCCACTGGCGCGTCCTGTGCGCTGCCGGTCCCAGTCAGGAGCATGGCAAAGGAAGTCAATGAGAGTTTGATGGAAGTGAGGAGTTTCATGTCGTTCCGTCTACAGTACCCGCCCATTGTCAACATTGGAGCGCCTCACGATGCGTCAGTTTTTCACTTCTTTGGCTGCGATTTCGCTTCTCTCTAGTCTCGCAGTCGCGAGCGAGGAACTCGATCGCGCGCTTGCGCTTGTTCCGGACGATGCGGTGAGCTTCGTGGTGTGGCCATCGCCGAAGAAATCCAATAGTGATTGCACGGGTCTCCTCGAGCAACTCGGCGTCGGCGGCGCGGTGATCGCCGGTCGCCCGATCGATTACTTCAAAGCATCTTTTGGGATCGGCGCGAACTTCGACGAAACCGCACCGGTTGTTTTCTTCGGCGTCCCTGGGGCAGCGAATCCTTCGACGCCTGATCTCGTCTTTATCGTGGGAACGACTGATCCGACCGCATTCATGCAGGCGAATCTCACGCCCGATGGCGCGCCGGAATTGAACAGGTTCAAGACCGCCGATGGCACGCTCGTCAGCGCACGCGTGTCGGAGAAGTGCGTCATCGCATCGCCATCCGCGGAGGCGCTTGCTCGTTACGACATGCGCAAGCAGCCCTCGATTCGAGATCGAGTGCAGCGTCGAATGACTGCGGAGGAGTGGGGCTCGCTCGATCGCGCGGATTTCGTGCTCTGGGTGAATAGCGATGGCATGCGCGTCGGCTCGCGCATCGCGCGGGAGAACGCGCCGCCAGAGGCCGATACGACGACCGCGTCAAATCTTGCGAACCAGGTGAACGAGCAACTTTCCGACGCCGTGGTCGCGCTCGATGTCGATCCGCTCGGAGTGTGGTTGCGCGTGATCGGCATTGCAAAGGAGGGAACGCCGCTCGCGAAGTTGACGGCGACTTCAGAGTCAACCGCGCCTGCGCGATGCGATCGTTTGCCCGGGAATCCGTTCTATGTTGCGGCAAGCGTTGATTGCGTGGGTCTGGGTGGAAGTAACGCGCTTCTCGATGCGCTCGCGCTTCTGGGCGCAAGTCGCGATGCGGTTCCTGCGTGGATGCTCGCCGACGCTGCAGATGTGACCGGCGTGCAGTTCGCGGCGTATCCGTCAAAGCTCGGCGTCGCAGTTGGGGGCGTGCTCAATGACAGCGCACTGTTCATCGCGTCGCGCAATCCACAGGGGACGCTTGCGCGGATGAAGGAAGCCTTTCTCGCGCTTCAAGGCGAAGCAGGTGGAGTGAAGCGGGAGCCGCACTGGACAGACTCGAAGACGCTCAAGTCCGGCGCCGTCGCAAGCGCATTTGAGTTGAAGGAAACGGTCGTCGATCTCTCGAAGCAAGCGCCAGGCGCGGAGTACTTCCGCCTTGGCAAGCAGTTCATCGTTGGGGTGCGCGGTTTCGTCGGACTTGCGGCTGCGACGGAAGGCGGGGTGGTTGTGACCTTCAGTCAGCGACCCGATGTGTTCGGGCGCGCGATGGCGGCGGGACTCGCGGCGGGCGACGCGCCGCTCTCGAAGGACGCGACAATCATTTCCATGGAAGAGTGGCTGCCTCCGAAGCGGGATGTTGAACTCATGCTCGGCGTCGGCCGCCTCGCGACGCTTGTCACTTCGATCATGGAGAGCCTCGGGGGAGTGATCGGCCAGGATGCTGCCGCGAGTGGTATGCGCATTCCAACGCCAGACCCTTCGCTCGAGCCAGTGCTGATGGCGCTTGAGATCGGTGCGGGTCGGGTTGATGGAACGATGGTGCTCCCAGCCGGGGTACTCAAGTACCTCAGTAGCGTGTACCAGCAGCAGGCGCGCGCCACGGCGGGCGCGGCGGAGCCATCGCCTCAGCCGCGATAGCAACCCCTCGCGACGCGGAGTCGTAGAATCCCAGCTCCTATAACGCTCTTTTCCTTACTTCCTGCGGGAGGTAAGCCGAAGAGCCTTTTGAGATGCGTGAGCCGGAGATCCATCGCGGCGCCCCGAGTCACTGGACGATTGGTCCAGATCGGTTGCTCGCGCTTGAACCGTTCGCGGTGATGGGCATCGTCAATGTCACTCCAGATAGTTTTAGTGACGGTGGAATTGCGTTTGATGCTGATACCGCCATCGCGCAAGCAATTCGACTCGCAGACGAGGGCGCGAGCATCGTCGATGTTGGCGGCGAGTCGACGCGACCTGGCGCATCAAGCGTGGACGCTCGAGAACAAATCCGCCGGACCGTACCGGTCATTCAAGGCATTCGTGCGCAAAGTCGCGTTGCAATTTCCATTGACACAACGAGCGCTGAGGTTGCCTTTGCAGCGATCGAAGCTGGCGCGAACATCGTGAACGATGTGAGTGCGGGTGAAGACCCGTCGATGTTTCGCGTTTGTGCAGAGCGCGGATGTGGCATCGTGCTGATGCACCGACTGCACGCGCCGAGTGACGACAAGTACAGCGATCAGTACGCGCATGCTCCGCAGTACGACGATGTTGTTCGAGCGGTAGGGGACGCGCTGCTTGCACGCGCGGACATGGCCATGCAGGCCGGCATGGCGCGGGACGCAATCGCACTCGATCCCGGGCTTGGCTTCGGAAAAACTGTTCGTCAGAACTACGAACTCGTCGCGCGCACAAGCGAACTGGCGTCTTTCGGCTTTCCGGTTGTTGTCGGCGCGAGCCGCAAGAGTTTCATCGGCGCGGTGACAGGGCAGCAATGCCCAGCCGACCGCGTGGCGGGCTCACTTGTCGTTGCAGTCGCCGCGTTTGGCGGTGGCGCGAGAATCATTCGTGCACACGATGTGTCCGCGCATCGCGAAGCATTGCAAGTCGCCGAAGCCGTCCTCAAGGGTGGCGGGATTCATTAGGCGTCCCTTGAGCGCCCGCGCGATGTTTGAGCGCTCGCGACTTGGAATCTGCTCCAAGCAGCAGATTCCTCGCTCGCTTTGGAGTGCGCCTGGCCGAGTGAATCGGCACAGGCGCAATTCGAGCGTCTTGAAGAGATCTCGACGGGCTGAGCCCGCTCGAACCTCGCAGCGCGATGCGTTGAGTCCAATCTGTGATCGCCGTGGTAAGCGCATCGCCTCGCTCGCGAATCTTGAGCGCTCGTGTCAGGTTTCTTGCCGCTGCAGAGCCAGCGGCAAAAACGCTGCACTCGCTCTGGAGTGCGCCGGGGCGAGTGAATCGGCACCAGCGCACAGCGGGCTCAGTGCGTCGGAAAACGCTTGAATTGGGACGCTCGCGAATGCACTCGTGGCGACGCGAGCGGGATGCGTTGGACGCGCGAAA
>SXUI01000016.1 GCA_005790605.1 Planctomycetia bacterium
GATCATCGCGATCTTTCCGCCGCGGATCGCCAACATCTCGCGCTCACTCATCGTCAACACATCTCTTCCTTCGAAGAGAATCGAGCCTCTGTCGAATCGACCCGGCGGTCGAGGGATGAGCTGCATTGCACTCATCGCCGTGACGCTTTTGCCGCAACCACTTTCGCCCACAACCGCCAGCGTCTGGTTCGCGTGCACCGTCATCGAAACGCCCGCGACCGCTTGAATGCGCGGACCTCCAGCAGAATTCGCAAAGCTCACCGCAAGATCAGCCACTTCGAAGATCGGCTTGGAAGCGATGGTCGCTTGGTCTGTGGAGGTTGCTTGGGCTTGCAATGACATTAGTGCGCGGCCTTTCGGAGCTTTGGATCGATCGCGTCGCGCATGGCTTCGCCGAGCATGTTGTAACTGAGGACCGTGAAGAAAATTGCGAAGCCGGGGAAGATGGCGAGCCACCAAACAAAGGTGCCCGTGGTCCCCGTCGCGCTTGAGAGAAGCTTGCCCCACGACGCCTGCCCGTCGGGACCGAGGCCAAGGTACGAGAGCGTTGCTTCTGCAATGATGGCCGCCGCTACGGCGAACGAGGCGTCGACGAGCACGGGCGTCACGCCATTGGGCAGCATGTGTCGGAAAAGCACGGAACGCAGTGGAAGACCCGCGGCTTGCGCGCCCTGCACAAAGTCCTGCTTGCGAAGCTTGAGGAATTCCGCACGTGTGAATCGTGCGGCGCCGGTCCACGACACACAACCGATGATCGCCATCATCACATAGGTGTCGCGCGGCAAGACCGCGGCCGCGACGATGAGAAGAAAGAGCACGGGAATCGCCATGAACACTTCAACGACGCGGTAGAGCAAGAGGTCAACCCACCCGCCGAAGTACCCCATCAGCGCGCCGAGGGTCACGCCAATCGACACGGCGATGCCCGTCGACAGCAGACCGATGGAAATCGAAAGGCGACAAGCCCACAGCATCTGCGAGAGCACATCTTTGCCGAGCGCGTCGCTGCCGAGAATCATCGTGCGCGTTCCGATGCCGCGATCAGCGAGTGCCGGAAGTACATCGCTCACTCTCGTCATCGGCTCGAGCACATACAAGTCGCTGCGGCCGTAATCGGGAGAAAACGGAATGAGCGTGTACACCATCGAGAACTCTCCCGATGCTTCCTGCTCGTCATAGACATCGAAGTTGACGAGCCGATCACTCCAACGCGACTGGCTCGCCCCCACCGCGACGAATGCCGTCAGCAGAACAAGCGCGATGCGCACGCCACGGCGACCCTGTGACCCGCACGAGACCACTAAGGCTGCGCCTGCTGCAACCACTCCGATTGCGAGCGCGGCGTAGAGCGGAAAACTTGGAGAGACCGCAAGTGCGCGAATCCATGGAGCGCTCTCGACATCGCGACTCCACGCGCTCACCGCGAGCGATGCCACGAGCGTCACGCCGGCTTGCAAGGCGACGAGCAGGAGCAAGCCGAGCCGCGTCGATCGCTGGGGAACCCCGCAACGCAGCGCCCACGCTTTCGGGAGATAGATCCAAGGAAGCGCGAAGACTCCAGCAGCGAGAAGCGCAAGATCTACGCTCGTCAGATTAGTCCAGAGCGGTGAATCCCACTCGCCTGACTTCGTGTTCGTGCGAAGCAGTGGATGCGCGTTCGCGATGACCGGCGCGAACACAGCAAAGAACGCGATGATCGCAATCCATCCGATCGCGACCTTTGCTCCTACGCGTACAACCACGCGATCCCACGCGTCGGCCCAAAAACCCTTCGCCTGCTGCGCGCCAACGCCGCGCATCGCTTCGATGCCCGAAATGCTCGTCGATGCGCCGTCGCGCACGCTTTCATTGGCGGCGTTACTCATAGCTCACCCGTGGATCGGCCACTGCATAGAGAATGTCAGCGAAGAGCAACGCGGAGAGATTCACACACGCGATCATGAAGGTGTTGGCGAGAATGAGCTCCCGATCACGCTGCGCGATTGCGTCGAGAATCAGACTACCCATGCCAGGCACGCTGAAGATGCGCTCAATCACGACGGAACCTGCGAGCGTCGCTGGGAAGACCGTGACAAACATCGTGATCAGCGGGAGAAGACTGTTGCGAAACACATGGTGAATCACGACATCTTTGCGCGAGACGCCCTTCGCCTTCGCGGTGCGCACATAGTCAGCGTTGAAGTTGTCGAGCATGGCCGCGCGCGTTTGCTTCGAAAGCACGGCAAATCCGCCGTACACCAAGCAAGCGACAGGCAACACCACATGCCAGAACATGTCGAGCAGCCAACCCATTTGCCAGGACCCATCGAACTGCACGCCGGGAAGGAATGTCCATCCATCCGCCGCTCGGTCATGCATGCCCGCGACTGGGAAGAGACCGAGATACTGCTTGTTCGAGAGGTAGCCAATCGCAAGCACGCCAGCCCAGACCGTAGGAATCGACCACAGCGCGACATACAACGCGCCCGATGCCTTATCGAACCAAGAGCCTTTGCGCGCGCTTGCGAGAACGCCTGACGGAATGGCAATGAGGTAAATGATCGGGAATGCGATGAGGTTCAAGAGCAGCGTGACTGGAAGCGCCGCAAGAATGAGACTCGACACAGGGCGACTCTTCGAGAACGCCGTGCCGAGATCCGGAGGACCAACCCACACAGTCTCTGGAATGATCGTGAACCCCGCCTGTGGAAACGGTTGCTCCGAAAACGCGACCGCAAGCACTTCGCGCTCTGCGCGCGCCGTGGTCCAAGCCGCAAGCATCGCCTGCGCCGCTGCGTCAACCTTCGGCCACGCTGCATTGGATCGATCGGCAGTTGTCGCGGCAAGCGCGTCGAGTTTGATCTTGCCCTTTCGATCGAGCAACTCACTTCCCGCCGCGCCCTGGCCCATCGCGGTCGCGTATGCCGCGAGCGCGCTTTCGAACATTCGCTTGGATGCGAGGTACTTCGAGCGAGCGGTCAGCGCATCGTTGGCAACCTTTCGATACTGCCGCGCGCAATCGTCGTCAGCATTCGCGACGAGGATGCGTCCACCCGAACCCTTTCGCTCCTGCACGACCGTTACTACTCGTGCGTCGACGGAAGGAAAGAAATCTGACACCCCGAGCCACGCGACCATCGGCGGCGGCGCGAGTTCCTTCGGAGGTTGCAAACGCTCCCCTGCTGGCGTGACCTGATCACGAACGCCGAACTTCAGCGGCGAAATGCGATGCAACCAACGCCCGTATTGCATCAGCACTGGATCGTTGAGTCCATATCGATCTTCAAGATACGCCTGCAACATCGCCGCCTTCGACGCATCCTGTTGCCCACCCGAAACGCTCGCGGCCGCACCAATACCGCCCGGCGACAGAGCGAGGAGGAGGAAGACAACAAAGGTGATCCCGATGATGGTCGGGAGCATGAACAACATGCGGCGAAGGATGTAGTTCAACATCCGTCCGTACCTCGGCAGTCTTCAGGGGTCTTGAATGAGCGCGTGCACATGCGATTCGTCTTGCGATCAGTTCGCCGGCGTCGCGAGCTCGCCCATGCGGAAGAACTCCCACGGCTCAAGCGCCGTCTTATACATGTGCACATTGCCAATCGACTTCTTCACGAATCGCAGCCATGGCGCGACGCGCACGAAGGTGTAGGGTTGCTCCGCGTGGAGTGTCGCCTCAAACTCATGCCATGCCTTCATGCGCTCGTCGTAGTCGATCGTCGTGCGAATCTTGTCGATGAGCTCGTCCGCGCGCGGGCTGTTCCACTGCGCGAAGTTGTCGCCACCTTCCTTGATCGACTCGGAGTGGAAAATCTGCTTCGGGTCACTCTCGGGCGCGGTTGCAGACCAACCCATGATGAGCGCATCAAAGTCACGCGCTTTCTGAATCTCCTGCATCACGGACCAGTCAATGACCTTGACCTCCACGCGGATTCCAACTTTGGAATATGCGTCCTTCACGAAGTTCGCGATGCGCTCCGCAATCTCGCCGCCACCCGCACGGGTGAACTCAAAGACAAAGGGCTCGCCCTTGTCGTTTTCAAGCACGCCATCACCGTCTCGGTCACGCCATCCAGCTTCATCCAGGAGCGCTTTGCCGCGCGCTTGATCAAACGGCCATGGTTTGAGGTTGGGATCTGACGCAGGACTCTCGGGATTCACCGAGCCCTTGGCAACGATGCCGATGCCCTCCCAGATGTCCTTGATCATCCGTTCGCGATCGAGGCAGAGCGTCATCGCGAGCCGCACGCGCACATCGCTAAACGGTGTCAGCTTCCCATTTCGCATGCCGCCATTCCATGCGATGAAGGAGTAGCCACTTCGCATGTTGATCCATTTGAGTGACTGATTTTGTTCTTCCCAAGTCGGGTCTTTCGTCATCTTGACGAACTGCGGACTCGTCGGCAGCGTCTGATCGCCTTCGCCATTTGTATAGGCAACGAGGCGAGCAAGATCGTCCGTCACTACGCGGTAACGCAGCTTGTCGAGTGGCGAGCGTGGTCCCCAATATCGCTCGTTCCGAACGAGCACGATGTCCTGACCAGGCGCCCACTGCGCGCTCGGGTCCATGCGTTCCATGCGATATGGGCCGGAACCCATGAGCAAACCAGTCGCGCTGTTGATCTGCGCAGGCTCAAACTTCGAATAGAAGTGTTTCGGAAGGATGTAGACGCCAAGCGTGTAGGGGAGATTGAAGGACAGCGCTTTCGAGAACCTGAACTCGACCGTGTGCGGGTCGATCACGACGACATCGGTGATTTGGTCGAGGGTTGAGCGCGCGCGCTCATTCTCAATGGACATGTTGAACACATAATCCTGAAATGTGAATCGAACATCTTCGGCCGTGAGCGGTTCGCCATCAGAGAAACAGGCGTCATCGCGAATCCGAACTCGAATCCACATGCCCGCTGGATCCTGCTGCCACGCCGACGCGAGCACGCCACGAAAGCGCAGCGTGTTGGAATCAAACGCGCCAAGCGACTCGCAAACTCGATCGCCCACGCGTGTGGCATACACATCGCCGCCAATGATCGGCGTGAGCTTCGCAGGTTGCGCCTCGAACAGATCTGTGAACTCACCGCCCTCTTGGAACCCCGGCTCATTTCTCGGATCCGTCGCGAAAGCCCAGGGTGCTTGCCACTCAATCTCAACTCCCGGGCGCGCCCACGAAGTGTCCTGCGTCGGCGTCGCAGCCGTCGTGGGAAGGGTCGCGCGTGGCGATGCAGCGCTCACGGCGCCGTTCGCGAGGCTCTTCTCGATCGCGCTGAGTTTGGCGAGCACATCCTGCTGCAAGACTCGATCTCGATCCTGTTGGACGAGTTGCAACCATCCAAGCAAGAGGACAGCCAAGAGAAGGAGGAACTGAACGAAATCCTTGAATCCGAAGCGATTCTGCATGCGCAACCTCAAGCGAGTTTTTCGCACGACCGAATCGTCGCACGACCGCGTGCGTCGTGAGGGACACCGCGGATCCGAAGCCTATCAGATACGGCGCGGCAACTCGGAGAGGTCTACCTTTTCGCGCGGATCGGATCAAACCGCGACTGCAGCTCGTCTCCGAGGAAATTGAGTGACACCAAAGTGCACGCGATCATGACACAGGGCGCAGCGAGCAACCACCAACGGCTTTCAATGGGATTCAGTTCGGGCAATCCGTCCGAACAGAGATTGCCCCAACTCGGCAACGGCTCCTTCACGCCAATTCCAAGAAAACTCAGAAAGCCCTCGGACAGAATCGCTGCCGGGACTGCGAGCGCGGCGTAGACGGTGATGGGTCCAATCAGATTTGGCAACAGATGTCGAAAGAACTGCCGCGCAGGCGAAACTCCGATGGCTCTGCAACTCTCCATGAACGGTTGCGCGCGCAATGAGAGGACTTGCCCGCGAATCACGCGTGCCATCGTCAACCACGAAACGCCACCGATGGCGACGAGCAGCGTCGCGAGGTTCAGTGCTTGACGCGCGAATGGTCCAAGGTCCTCGCCTCGGCGCTCGAGGAGTCCGTCCACCGCAACGGCAAGGAGCACGACAAGCAAGATCGATGGAAGCCCGAAGAGAATGTCAACGACGCGCATGAGAACCGCGTCGACCTTTCCTCCCACTGCACCAGCAAGCGCACCATAGAGCGTGCCAATGACGACCGCGACGAGCGCCGCCGAAAGTCCCACGAGCAAACTCACCGCTCCGCCGGCAAGTAGTCGCGCAAAGACATCACGACCTAGGCGATCTGTTCCGAGCAACCGACCCGGGATGTACTGCCCCGCCTGCGTCGCAACCTCGACGCGCGCCGCGTCACTCTCATCGAGCGCATTCCAGATCGGAGGCAGCAGATTGAGCGAGAGATTCGATGCTTCGCTTCGAGCAATGCGAGCCGCCGTGCTTGCCCCGCCAACCGCGCCGAGGCTCCACGGCAGACTCACGACGCATGCACAGACCATCGCGAGAAAAACGACAAGTCCAATGCGGCCTGTGAATCCCATGCTCCTCGCCGTGCGTCCACGCGCATGATCCCTCGCATGATCCATCGCATGATCCATCGCATGATCCATCGGACGCGTTACATCGGAAGCAGAGGTTGAAGTCACACTCACGGCGCGGAGGGTACAGCTTCCGGCTGCGATGGGCGCTTCGGCGCGCGCGGCATCGAGAGCAGACGCTCTTGAAGCGCTGTGGAAAGCGCGTCGCGCCGAGCAACGTCCGCCTCAAGCTCACTCTTGAATCGAGCAAGTGCATCTTCGAGCGCTTGCAATTCAGCCGCGCGTGTGGCGAGAGAGCGATCGACTTCTTCGCGCGCCGCGGCCTCAAGTTCGGCGCCTCGCGCTTCAAGCTCCTCAGCTGGAGCGTTGCGTGCGCGCGCGCGCTGTAACTCTTCGACGAGTCGCTGCGACTGCGCTGCGGCGCGAAGCTCCGCGATCTTGGCTTCAAAGACGAGTGGCGCCTTCTCTCGCAGGATGAGCATCGCTGCCATTCGTCGACCGCCGCCGCGCAGCGAACGGCGCAATTCTTCTGGATCAGCCTCAAATCGCGCCTTCAGCGCTTCGCCCCATCGAGAAGAAATCTGCCCACCAATCTCGATGATGCTCTTGAGATCAGCGTCGGTCCACTCGCGACGGCTCGTATCGCCAACGATGGTCTCCATGAGACCGCCGCCGCCTCCAGGCGAGAGAATCGCGTGCCCTGCCGGACCAAATCCTCCCGCGCGAGGCCAATCGGGTGGCGTATGAGGCGGCGCTGCGAAAGTCGCACTCGTGACCATCAACATGCACGCCGCTGCACTCCGTCGAGCGAGTTGCGCGAACGAGCGGTGAGAAGAGTGCAGCGTGCGACACATAGGGGGAGTCCTATCTTGGGAGTTCTAACTTCGCGAATGTCTCTGCGTGCCTGAACAGGCTCGCGGAAGCGATTCGCGCAGCCTAAAAGGATGAACGCTCGCCTGCAAGATCTCGCAGCTCGGCTTCAAACTCATCGAAGTGCACCGCTCGCGACGCAAGCACGGCGCCAAAGGTGCCCCCAAACTGACCTCCGCTTGGAACGACATCAGTCGCTTCGGAGGCAATATGCAGCAGCGCCGCCTCACTCATGCCCTCACGCATGCCCTCACTCATGCCCTCACTCATTCCATCGTGCGCAGATGCATCGGAAGACACATCGCGCGCAAGTGCGCGCTCGAGGTACACAGGAAGGAGCGCAGCCTCAACCGGAAACGAATCCTGCGTTCCAGAGGACGGCGGTGTCTCGGCCACAAGTTCATTCGTGGGCGCGAACGACGAATCAGACTCGCTCGAACGAAGCATGATGAACAGTGTCGCTAAGGTCACGCCAACGACGAGCATTGCGGCAAGTGCCAAAGGCAGATGGGTCGAGATGGGGCGTGCGATAGAACCAAAGACCGTGCTACGAACCGGTCGATGCGCCATTCGGAGCGGGAGCGCGGAAGGCGCCATCGCCTGCGGCCGCGCACTTGGAAGAGACGCGGCAGACATACGCGCAATCCGCGAGATCGCTTCGGGCGAACACCGCCTTGCCTCTCGTCCAAGCACATCGAGTTCGGCGAGCAAGCGCTCGTCAAACTCATCGTGGGGTGGAAGGGGCGCGTCCTGATTCATCGTGAAACTCCGTCCTGCGCCTTGGCAGGTCTACACCATCGTTCAACGCCGAATGCTCCGCAGCATTGCTCCATCGCTCGCTTCGACGCAAAAAGTGGTCTGAAATGGATCAAATGGGAAGAGTTTTTCTCGGCCACGCCCGCATAGAGCATTGCCCTCGGACGCCGAAAGCGCGAAATGTGGTTACGCATCGTCCACACCGAGCCTCTCAAGGGTTCCACGGAGCTTCTTGAGGGCTCGGTGATGCCGCGCAAGGAGCGTTCCAAGTGGCTCTTCAAAGTACGCTGCCAGCTCTTTGAAACTCATGCCGCCGAAGTGGCGAAGGTCAATGACCTCTCGGTCCCCAGGCGCAAGTTGCTCGAGTGCTGTTCGAAGGCGATCCGAAGTCAGGGCGCGATCGAGCGCGCGCCCAGCCTCCTCGTCTCGCTCGGGTGCGCCAACCTTGCGCGCACCTTCGAAAAGTCCTTGGTCCATGGGCTTTGCATGACGCTTTCGGCGGCGCATCTCGTCGCGAAGCCGATTCATCGCGATCCGAAACACCCAAGGTTCAAAGCGCCCACTTTCAACATACTCCGCAAGCTTCACGGCGACGGTTGTGAATGTTGACTGCACGATTTCCATCGCAAGGTCCGCGTCGTTCACATGTGCGCGCACAAGACCGTGAATGCGAGGCGCGAAGCTCGCGACTAATCGCTCCCAAGCACGCGCGTCCCCTCCCACGGCGTCGCGAAGCGTCCTCTCTAACTCCGCGCCTGCAAGCGCGTGATCCGACGCAGGCTCATCCGCAGCAGCGGACGAACGCGCAAGTCGGAGTGGGCGCGATTCGGAATGGGGTTCCATTAGCGTGCGGCGAGAACGGAAGCCTCGACGCGAACATAGAACGCGCTATCACGCCAAAGGTTGCAGCAGAATAGAACAAGTCGCTCAGCTTGAATAACGCGATGCGCTACTTCCCTCGACGCTCGAATACGCCATCGTCTTGAATCTCGTCGTGTCGCCATCCCAGACGAGATGCACAGTGCCCGTCGGACCGTTGCGCTGCTTACAGATAATGAACTCTGCCGCGTTTTCCTTCTCAGGGTTCGCGTCAAGCCACTCCTGGTCTTGCTTGTGATAGTAAGACTCGCGGTGAAGCATTGCGACGACATCCGCGTCCTGTTCAATCGAACCTGATTCACGAAGATCGCTCATGCGCGGGCGATGCCCTTCGCGCTGCTCCGCCGCTCGATTGAGCTGCGAAAGGCAAAGCACGGGAACCTCAAGCTCGCGCGCCATCGCCTTGATACCGCGAGAAATCTCGGAGACCTCGATCTGGCGACTCTCCACTCTCGTGCCGCTCGACATCAGCTGCAAGTAGTCAATCGCAATGAAGCCGATCCCGTATTGCTCTTTCATGCGCCTCGCCTTGGATCGCATGCCGAGCAAGGAGAGTCCCGGCGAGTCATCGATGAAAATCGGAGCTTTCGAAAGGTCGTCGCACGCGCCCATCAACCGTCGATGGTCATCGCCGCTCAGCATGTGCCGACGCATCCTCTGCCCATCGATTCCGCCACGAGAACTGAGCATGCGCTGCACCAGTTGTTGACGGCTCATTTCAAGACTGAAGAGTGCTGACGGGACCCCAAGCAATGCGATGTTCTCGATGAGATTGAGTGCCATCGCCGTCTTTCCCATGGAAGGACGCGCGGCGAGAATGATCATCTCGCCCTTTTGCAATCCATTCGTCATCTCATCGATGGCCGCAAACCCGGTGCGAACACCCATGAATCCCTGGCTGCCGTTCAGCTCGATATCGCGCAGGGCTGCTTCCACCAGCACATCCATCCTCGCGAAACTCGCGCTCTCTCGCCGCTGCGCGATACGAAAGATTCGCTGTTCCGCGCGTTCGAGCACTTGCTGCGCTGGGTCGTGACTCTGATGCGCTTCCGAGAGAATCTCGCCTGCGGCTTCGATGAGCTCGCGCACCGTCGCCTTCTCGCGAACGATGCGCGCGTAGTGCGGCGCGTGCACCGGGCTCGCGACCCCTTCTGCGAGCGAGACGACATAGTCGATACCGCCGACTTCCTCCTCGATCCCGCGATCACGCAAATGGTTCTGGAGTGTGACCGCGTCGACGGACGCCGTCTTGTCATAGAGCTCGATCATCGCGTCGTACACACGCCCGTGGCGAGGCTGCGAAAAATCCGCACCGCTTCGCACGATCTGCAGCACGTCGCCAAGAACTTTCGGATCCCACAGAATCGATCCGATCAGACTCTGTTCCGCCTCCACGGCCATCGGCGGCGTCGCTGAAAAGAGATCAGCGACTTGCTGAAGCGCAACGCCATCGACAGCGGTCTTCCGCTTCCTAAAGCGCCCACGCTGCGCGGGATCTTGGCCGAAGCCACCATCTTTCGTTTCGAATGCTTCCACGGTAGTCCACCGTACCCGCGAATCTCATTTCCGCCTAGCACGCGACAGCTTTTCCGCAAGAGAAACGGAAAGACCGTCTTGATGACTCTTAGGCTTCGACCGCAGGCGCCGTGGCGAGCTGGCCACGGGTGTCGAGCGAGTCCTGCATGAGTCGCCCTACCTTGAAGCGGACGCTCCGGCGCGGAGGCACGCTCACTCGCTCAAGTGTCTTGGGGTTCTGCGCAACGCGACCTGCGCGATCCTTAATCTCAAACACACCGAAGTCACGGAACTCCAAACGGTTTCCTGTACCAAGCTCACGGATGACCTGATCGAGAAAGGACTGAATCGCAAGCCGAACATCACCGCGTGCAAGCCCAGTCTCCTGAGCGACTCGGTCGATGAGTTCCTTTTTCGTCGTGGTGGCCATTCGTGTGCTCCGCCTAGAAAGGGGTTTCGATGCAGATCGCAATGCTTCACAGGGACGCCCGTGCGCAGTGCGCAGACTTGTGAAGTATGCAGAGTCCCCTAGGCGCAAGTCAAGTGGCACTTTTCGAACCTCGCGACGGGAGGGCGATTATCGAACGAGGTGTTCGCGCGCCGAAGTCGTGACTTGGAAATTCTGGAAGGTGCGCCCGTTCACGATCCAGTACTGATCGTACGCCCAGTAACGATTGCTCTCGCTCACTCGGATGAAGGGTTGCCGATCGGCACCGAGGCGATCATCGTTACGTGTTGCGAGTCGCGCGTCAGCGAGCGCGGTTGCAGCGCGTGCACGAGGCGCAAAGATCAATGATGGAAGATCGCGCTGCGCGTTCGCATCTCGGATGCTGCTCGCGCTCGGCGGTTGCTTCGCGGCAGTTGAAGACGCGCATGCGTTCAACAGCGAAGCCGTCAAAATGAAGCACGCGACACTGGCACTCAGACTGAGATTCAGGCCCGCGCAGCATTGCCTCTTCATCGTTCTCTCCGAGCGCAAATCTGCCTCGGAATCGATGCAATGCAAATAGATTCGGGATGAAGTTGGCTTCCGGCGTCGGAAAAACAGGCTAGCCCCGATATTGCCCAAAAAAAGCCCTTGCGCGGCTCAGGAATGCGCGGAGTTTTCGGCGCACTCTGCCGCCCGAAGTCGTTCAATCACGACGCGCGACCCGAGTCCTTGCCGATGCGCAAGCGTCTTCAGGCAAATGCCCATCTCCTGAACCAACCCGAACTCCGCAATCTCCTGCGGCTTGTAATCACCGCCCTTCACATAGAAGTCAGGATGAACCGCGCGAATGAGCTCGTGCGCGGTTGGCTCGTGGAAGACGACGAGATAGTCGATGCTCCGACACTCGGCGAGCATCTCGAGGCGCTCCGACTCCTGAAAAATCGGACGCATCGAACCCTTCTGCCGCCGCACTTCCGCATCGCTATTGACGCCGACCACCAAGATGTCACCCAACGCTTTCGCTTCTTGGAGATACGCGATGTGTCCCGCGTGCAACACATCGAAGTTGCCGTTCGTCAGCACGATGCGCTTGCCCGAAGCGCGATGCACATCAAGATCGATGCAAAGATCATCGAGGGTTCGCACACGCCCCTGCGCGCGAGTCGTTCTCGCGAGGATGCTCTGACGAATCTTTGGGAGCGGAATCGGCTGTACCCCGAACACTTCCACCTCAAGACCAGCCGCGTGATTCGCGAAGGCGACAGCGTCTCGCAATGGAACATGGTTCGCGATGGCAGCCGCGAGCGCTGCAAGCACCATGTCGCCAGCGCCCGTCACATCGTAGATGGTGCGCGCGATCGTTGGCACGACCACAACCTCACCACCCTTCTCAAGCAGCAATGCGCCGTGACGATCGAGTGTCAAGACGACGGCTTCAAGATCGCATGAAGCGAGGAGCTTCTGCGCGAGTGCCGCGTTGTGTGGCACACTCGCGTCGAGCGGCGTGTCCATGCCCGTTGCAAGTTCAGCTTCTGTGCGATTCGGCGTGACAAGAAATGCGCCGCTGTACTTCGCGTAACACTCGATCGCCGCTGGATCAACCAAGACGCGTTTGCCCATGGCCTTGGCCATACGCATCAACGCCGCGCAACAACGCGTTGAGCACACACCCTTGTTGTAATCCTCAAGCGCCACCACATCGCACCAACGGAGCTCGCGCTCGATCGCCGCAAGAAGCTGTGCCTCGATGGACTCCGAAAGTGGCGCATGGCTCTCAAAGTCAAGCCGAAACATCTTCTGTGGGTGTCGATGTTGGGCAAGACCCACGAGCGAGCGCTTCACGGTTGTTGGCCGCGACGCATCTGCAATCAACATCGACGCATCACAACCTGCACGCTCTAACGCCGCCCGCAAGCCCTTTCCTTCCGCGTCATTTCCGGTCACGCCGATGCAGCGCACCGCACCACCAAGCGCAGCGGCGCAGACCGCGACATTGCTCGCGCCACCAGGCGACTCCTGCACATTGCTCACGCTATCGACGCGCAAGACCGGCACTGGGGCATCAGGACTGAGGCGCTCCGCCGCACCCATGACCATTTGATCGAGCATGAAATCGCCCACCACGAGCAATTTGAAGCCCGACCATTTCGCGAGGTGACCGAGGAGTCGTTCTTCATGCGAAGGCATTGCCTTCATTGTAGCGGGACGACTGCCTCGATTGCCGCGAGAAGTCGTTGCTCGTCGGACGGCGCAAACTCCAGCGACAGTTTCGGAATGACAACTGTCGCGCGCGGAAGGCGCGAGAGCTTCACGAAATCCTTCCGTGTCATCACGCAAGCCTCTCCACGCGGATCCGCACGCAATCGCTCCTCAAGGCGTGCAAGGTCGAACGCTCGATGATCAGCCTCGCGCATCTCCGCCGTCACGACAGCGCCCGCGCGCTCGACCGCTACTCGAAACTGCGCGGGGTTCCCAATGGCGCTCGCGACGAGGACACGGCGCTGCGCAAGCCACGACACCGGCTCCGTTCTTTCCACGCCATCCTCATACACCGCGAGTTCGCTCCACAGACTGCGACAAGACGCGTCCGGCGCCGCCCCTCTCGCGCGAGCGACCGCCTCGCGAGTTTTCGCGTACTGCTGCGCATCATCTGCTCTCGTCACAAGCACGAATGATGCTCGTCCAAGGGCGCGAGCGGGCTCTCGCAACCAGCCGAGCGGCAAGAGGTCGCCATCAAGTCCGTGTCGCGTTGCGTCGACAAGCACGATGTCCATCGCGCGCCCGAGCTGTCGATGTTGAAACCCGTCATCGAGGATGACAACCGCGTCGCGAATCCAATCGCGCGTCTCTGGCTTCGAGAGCGCCTCGGTCAATCGCGCGTGCCGATTCGCTCCAACGACGACCATCGCTCCAGGAGCGGAGCGCGCGTACTCCTCTGCCTCATCGCTGCGAGTTTCGCCGTCCGCATTCGTATGCGAGCGGTATCCACGCAAAGCGATCACGGGCCGTTTCCCCGTCCGCAGCAACGCATTGGAAAGCCACGCAACGAACGGGCTCTTTCCTGTGCCGCCCGCTGTGATGTTTCCCACGGAGATGACGGGAATCCGACGACCATGCGCTTCGAGGACCTCGATGCCCTCGGCGCCATCGAAACGCTGATTTCGGAGATGCACGCCCCATCCGTAGATGCGTGCTGCGATCCAACTCAGCGGGAGGCAGAGACGCGGAAGCGGGCCATCCGCACGCGTCATGACTTCAACTCCCGCTCTTGTTTCGGCATGACTTCACGATGCAGCGCGCGCAGTTCGCGTGCCCCTCCACGACCGATGAAGACAAGATCAATCGACGCCAAGATGACTGCGACGGCGACCCCAAATCCCACTGCAGTCCACGAGATGAGAAAACTCAGTCGGTCGGACCTGCTCGGCGAATCTGGGTCAAAGACGCAGGTGCCTAAGAACATCGCCAAACATGCGAGCCCGAGCGTCGAGATCGAAAAGATGCGGAGCATTTTCGTATGCGCTGCAAGCTCCCCACGCAGCATGCGCCGCGCGTACCAAGTAAGTACCAACATCGCTGCGATCAATCCGAGAACCCCAAGCGGCATGGGCACGATGGTCCACGCAGCGGAGCTTGGAACATCGGACGGAACGCTTGCGAGATACCGCGTCATGAAACATTCCCCTCAGCGAGGGTTCGCGCGAATGATCCACGATCCATCGCTTCTGCCAACCTCGATGAGAACCGCGCGAGCGGTAGACCGACGACGGTCTCCCACAATCCTTCGCACCGCAAGGGCCAACCTGCGGCGAGTGCCTCGGGATAGTTGTAGCCCCCTGCCTTCCCGCGCCACGCTCCGCTTGCGAGGTGCAGATCTCGCTGCACATTTGTGAGCCGCCCGAGATGCACCGTCGTGCAATCCGCGTCGAGGACTCGCGTCCCGTCTGGCGCCGCGATGCACCACGCTGTGACGACCTCGTGAGGCACTCCCTCAAAGGCGCGCAACATCGATGCCGCATGCGCCTCGTCGGAAGGCTTGCCGATCATCGCACCATCGAGCACGCACATCGTGTCTGCGCCGAGGATCACCGCGGGCTCTGCACCACGAGCGCGCCGCGCATTCTCCACACGACGCACCTTGAACAAGGCAAGCGCGAGCGTGAGTTCGCGCGGATCACTCGTCGTCAAGTTCACCGTCGCGTCATCGATGTCCGCCGGCTCGAGCACGGGCGAAAAACCTGCTTCGCGCAGCATGCTCGCGCGGCGCGCAGACCCGCTTGCAAGAACGAGTGGCCACCGAGCAGTCATACCGCCTCCACCGCACTCTTCGTCGCGGGAGGAATTGTTGCGAGTCCCTCGAGATGCTGCCCCGCGTCAAGCGCAGCAAGCACGCTTTCCACCGAGATAGTCCTCATCAACGCATCTCCGAGACCTCGATCTCGATAGTGCCCACCTTGCGCGAGAAACGCTCGCGACGCATCACTCGTGACAACCGATCTTGCGCGATGCAACGGCGCTGCTTCACGCGGATCGGTGGGTCCGAACAGACCCAGCAATGGGCGTTGAAGTCCTGCCGCAATATGCATCGCGGCTGAGTCATTCGCGATGACGAGTTCGCTCGCTTCGATTGCAGCCATCATGGTTCCAAGATCAATTCGTCCAGCGAGATCGATCGCGAGTTGGCGCGCGCGTCCCTGCGGCATCGCCGCCGCAACCGCCGTTCGCTCATTCGCCGTCCCCGTGTAGAGCACGCGATCGAATCCTCGTGCGATCAGCGCTTCCGCGAGTTCACTCCATCGCTCGCGCGGCCAATCTTTGCTCGCCCATCTTGAAGTTGAAGCAAGGATCGCGATCTTTCCGCTTACACCTTCTTTGCGAGCGAAGTCATGCCAGCGCTCCTTTGAATCAGATGGCGTATAGAGACGAGCATCCGCGATCGCGGGAATGCGAGCGCCTTCGAGCAATGCCAACATTCGACCAACCGCATGCTGTGATGCGGCATCGGATGGAATGCGAATGCGTTCGTTAGAGAAGATCCAACCACCCTCACGCGCATCGCGAAATCCGACCCGCCGCCGCGCGCCCGTCGACCAGGCAAAGATGCCTGATCGGAAAAGACCCTGCGCATCGATCACGAGGTCAAATCGTCCGCGAAGTGCGCGACAATATGCAAAGCTGTCGCGCAATCCGCGCGGCGTCCACCACCGCCTCAACCGCCTCCGCGGAAATGCGACGATTTCCGAAAGGGCCGGATGCGCCCGAACGACATCCTCGAATCCCTCCGAGAGCAGCCACGCAATGTGCGCGTCCTTATATGCAGCGCGTAACGATGCGAGGACCGGAGCACTTCGCGCAACATCCCCGAGGGCGCTCGGGCGGATGAGAAGAATCCGTAACGGTGCAGTCACGGCGCGAAGGGTACGGGAACACGCAAAGGAGCTCTCGCGAGTCATCCTTGCGGTGCCCGTCGCGACGGTTCGCAAGAATTGGGGGAACGACTCGGATCCATGGGTGTCCGGGGGCGTATCGATCTGTGATGAGCCAGCCTTTCGTCGGTTGCGAGTTGACATCTGCCGTCGATGTCAGCAACATTGCCCCTTCCGCATGCACCCCCTTCGCTCCGAAGCGCGACGAAGGGGCGATACGACCGCCCACCATCGTGACACCGCCAGACAGCCAACCCGAGATCGGACTTTCCGACAATGAGCCCACTCCCCCCAACGAGGGAGCGGCGGCGAAGGACGCTGCGGTCCGAAACGCAAACGAGAGCAGCCGTTCGAGTACCGGCTTTGACACGCTCATCGGAAAAATCGTCGTGGAACGCGGTCTTGTCACGCCCGATGAACTTCAGCAGTGCACGCATGTCGCCCGAAGTCGAACGCAGGCGCACGGCGTGCCAGTCTCGATCACGGAACTCCTCGTTGAGAACGAGTATGTCACGAAGCGACAGCTTGAACGCCTGCGCACCGACCTCGAAGCGGTTCGATCGACGCAGCAGATTCCCGGCTATCAGATCATTCGAAAGCTCGGCGCCGGCGCGATGGCGACGGTGTTCCTCGCCAAACAACTGTCGCTCGACAGATTCGTCGCGATCAAGGTACTTCCGAAGAAGTTTTCTTCGAACCAGACTTTTATCGATCGCTTCTACCGCGAAGGTCGCGCAGCAGCCAAGCTCAATGACGCCAACATCGTGGGCGCCCTCGATGTCGGTCAAGCTGGCGAGCACCACTACTTCGTGATGGAGTTCGTCGACGGCGACACGCTCCACGACCGAATTCTCGAACGGAAGCGCATCCCTGAGCGGGAAGCGATTGGGATCATCCGGCAAGTCGCGTCTGCGCTGAAACACGCGCACGACATGGGTTTCGTCCACCGCGACATCAAGCCCAAGAACATCATGCTCACGAAGGCGGGCGTCGCGAAACTCGCCGACCTCGGACTCGCGCGCGCGCTGAGCGATCGCGAAGCAGCAGAGGCTGAAGCTGGTCGTGCGTTCGGCACGCCTTATTACATCTCTCCAGAGCAGATCCGAGGCGCCGTCGAGATTGGCCCCCCTGCCGACATTTACGGTCTCGGCGCGACCTTCTATCACATGCTCACTGGCCGCGTGCCGTTTGATGGAACCACTCCATCACAAGTGATGCACAAGCATCTCAAAGTGACCGCGACGCCGCCCGACCATGTGAATCCGTCGCTCAGCGAGCCCGTCGCGCTCATCGTCGAAATGATGCTTCGGAAGGAAGCGCGCGACCGCTACCAGAGCGCTGCGGAACTGCTGACTGATCTCGATTGCGCCGCAGCCGGTCGCAGCCCCGAGTACGCGCGGCCAATCGTCGACATCGCGAAGCTTGCGACAGAAACTGCTCCGACGGGAGAAGAGGCAACCGCCGTCCGGCGCGTCGGCGCACCAGTTTCAAGCACCCAGATCGTGATCATCGCGGTCGCATGTATCAGCGTGATCCTGAACCTCGTGCTTATTGCAGTCGTGTCGACCTACTAAAAGGCGACCGAACGGTCGCCGGCACTCAGTCCACTTCGACGAGGAACTCGATTTCAACCGTTGCATGCAGCGGGAGCGCGTTCGTCCCAACCGCCGCACGGGCATGACGCCCAGCCTCTCCGAAGATCTGCACACAGAGTTCGCTCGCGCCGTTGGCGATCTTGGGCTGCTCACCGAAACCGTCGTCGGACTGCACGAAGACCCCGAGGCGCACAATCCGCCGTACCCGCTTCAGGTCGCCCCCAAGTTGGTCCGCGATCACTGCGAGCCCATTGAGGAGACACTGTTTGGCTGCCGCTTGAGCGGCTTCGATGCTCACCGCAGACGGAACCGCCCCTGTGGCAAGGAGTTGCCCATTCAAGAACGGGAGCTGCCCGGAGACAAAAAGCAGGTTTCCCGAGCGAACGGCAGGCACATATGCCGCGACAGGCTTTGGCGCGGCGGGGAGCGTAAGCCCCAATCGAGCGAGTTGTGCGTGCGGGTCGGCGATGGTGGCAGCGTCTGAAGTCATGGCGGTTCTCACGCAATTGCGGGAAATCTCGGGTTCTCGAGAAGGCCGGGAGCATATCAAGCGGATCCGAGAAAACGGAACTTCTCTGAATCCAATCGATTGTGGGAACTTGACAGAACTTCGAAACGCAATACTCTCTGTACCTGACGACTGCGGCCTATTCCGAGACTTGTTCTCAACCCGTTCTGATTGTCGGTTCGACCGACGCTCTTATCCGCCGCAGCCGCCGACATCCTGAATTGCCCTCCCTCAGATGTCTGGTTTGTGTTCACGCTCAGTCGCCTCACAGCGACGCTCAAAACACGACGAACCAGCTCACATGAGGTCCCCGCTGGGCTCCCGCGCTGCTGGCTGATCCCGATACAACCTGTTGATGGTTTCGGAATTCGCCGCGTCCCTCGTTCGCTGCACCAAATGGTCGCAGGCGCTTCCTTGCTCTATCGCGTCAATCTGACGCGTAGCAGGAGCCATGAGCGTAATTGGCATCGCTGCGTGCGAGCACACACTGGAAGACCGCGATCAGCGTCGGTGGGCAACGCTTTGAGCTTGGCCGCAGTAGATCGCGCGAAGCGCTTCGAGATTCGCGCGCGGGCACTGAGCAATCCCTTCACTCATTCATGGGTCACTCTTATCGGGTGACCAACTATCTCGCACCGGTTCGCAGCACGCAGTTTGTATTCGTGTTTCGAACACAGCCTTAGGAAGTCAGGAGAGTCCGCATATGCGAACCAACCGTCAGAAGAACGGGTTCACCCTCGTTGAACTCCTCGTCGTGGTGGCGATCATCGCCCTTCTCATCAGTCTGCTCCTTCCAGCTCTGAGCAAGGCTCAGCGCAACGCGAAGGCGCTCCAAGACACCTCGAACATCTCGGGTATCCACAAAGCATTCCTCACTTGGTCCAACCAGGATGACAAGGGCCGCCTCCCACTGCCAGGCCGCATCGCGCGCCTCGCAGTTCCGGGCATCGGCTTCGTCTCGGGTCAAGGTGAAGAGAATGTCGCGTTGAACAACACCGCGAATCTCTACGCGGCGATGATCCAGAAGGACTTCATCAACACGAAGCTCTGCGTCAGCCCAATCGATCCCAACCAAGTGGTGACCGAAAAGGCCGACTACAACTTCAACGCAGCGCAGCCAGGCGCGACCACCCCAACCTACTGGGATACCTCTGCGACTGCTGGCTTTAAGGCCAACATTCACCAGAACACGATTGGCGCGTGCAACACCTCGTACGCCACACTCGCGCTCGTTGGTGATCGCAAGAAGTTCAGCTGGTCCAACAAGACTGACGGCAATCGTCCAGTCATGGGCAACCGCGGTACCTACTGCGGCGCGCTCTCCGGACCGAACTATCAGAAGGCATACTGGAACCAAGCCATCGCGCCAGATGACACTTGGGAAGGCAATGTCTGCTACGGCGACAATCACACGCAGATTGAAAAGTCCATGATTCCAGACACCGTGCAGTATGAGTGCGGTAGCGTGAATCTCCGCAAGGACAACTGCTACAAGTGGGACTTCGTCGGCAACCTCTGCAAGGGTATGGCTGAGAACGACACTTGGATGTGCATCATCATTGGTAACCCATCTGCAACATCGGCCACTGAAGCGCCAGAGCGCCTCACCGATGGCACGACGCCAACCTGCAGCTGATTTCTTCAAACTTCACGCACAAACTCTTCCGTTCAGGAGTACACACTCAGATGAATCAGAACAAAACACCCCGCGCTTCGAAGGGCTTCACGCTCATCGAGCTCCTCGTCGTGATGGCCATCATCGCGCTTCTCCTCGCCATCCTTCTGCCTGCGCTCAACAAGGCACGCGCCACAACTCGTCGCGTGAAGGATCAGACACAAGTGCAGCAGATCCACAAGGGTTTGCTCACGCTTGCGATTGACAGCAACGGTCTCTTTCCTACCCCTGGTATGAAGAACCGCTTCGGCACCGTTCCAGGTCGTGGCGCAGAAGATCAAACCAAGAATGATCACGCTTCGCTTTACGCCCTGTGCATCATGGAGAACGCATTCGACGCGCAAGTGCTCATCTCTCCTTCAGAGACCAGCACCAATGTGCTCGCGATGGCGAACTACAACTTCCAAGCCAAGAATGTCGCGCAGGACGTTTGGTGGGACACCAACCTCAAGGCTGACCTCACCGCTCTCTCCAATGTTTCGTACGGCACGCTCCTCCTCGGCGGGACGCGCAAGACCAAGGAGTGGCGCGACACCAAGAATTCGCGTTACGCAGTGCTCGGCAACCGCGGCGTGCAAGAAGGCGACCTCACCGATGCCGTCTACAACGCATCGCGCACCCTCGGCATTCACGGTAACGACAAGTCCTGGGAAGGCGGCATCGTCTACAACGACAACCACGTCATGTACGAAGAAGGCTTCACCCCAATCGATCACCAGAAGGCTCGCGTCAACAATCTTCCTGTCGATGACAACATCTTCAAGAAGGACGAAGGCGACATGGGTGCGGACTCTTACCTGACCGTGTGCAAGACGGTCACCGGTGGCGGCACCAGCTACACCTTCAACATCACATGGGACTAGTGCTTGCGACTAGTTCTTGGGGCGAGTGCTCGGAACTCGTCTTCGAGACAGCATCATCAGACACCACAGTCTGATCAGAGACCAGGGCGGCGCTTGCGCCGCCCTGGTGTTTTTTTGCCGCAAGCCTGCGCAGTTCCCGCAGCGCGTATCCTCTCCACTTGCATGGATCTGCGTCGAAACATTTCGCCGATTGGCCTTCTCCGCGCCGCGGCGTGCGTGGTTGGTCTCGCAGCCTCTGCTGTGTCTGCGATCACACCAACACAGGTCGCAGTCCCGTCCGACCGACAGGCAACACGCGTCGCGATCGTTCCGATCACCGGCGTGATTGACGACCTCACAGTGCAATCGGTCGAGCGTCGATTGCAAGCCGTTCGAGCGCAAGGCTTCGATGCCGTCGTGATCGAACTCGACACGCCTGGTGGCGAGATCACGGCGATGCTTGATGTCATCCTTCGCATCAAGAGCGACGCGCCAGCCAACACCGTTGCATGGATTCACCCCAAGGCGTTCTCCGCCGGAACGCTGATCGCGCTGAGTTGTCGTGAAATCGTTGTTTCGCAGGGCAGCGTGTTTGGCGATGCTGCACCGATTGCGGTTTCTGAGTTCACAGGGATTGAATCACTCTCCGAAACGGAGCGCGCGAAACTCGAATCGCCACTCCTTGAAGTTCTCGCAGAGGCTGCGCAACGGCGCGGGGACGATCCGCGTCTCCTTGATGCGTTCGTGCGCACCGGCGCGCCGCTCTGGATCATTGAGCGGACGAGCGATGGAGCGCGACGACTTGCCGACCGCAATGAACTCGCAAGATTTGGACTTGATCCGAGCACGCCCCCTCGCAACCCGAGCGCCACCCCTTCCGCGTCGACCAAACCAATGCGCCTGACGGACGCAGACTTCGCCCAGACTGGAGCATGGCAAGTTGTTGAACCGGTGGTGGCGAGTGACGCGCTTCTCGTGATTCGCGACTCGGAAGCACTGCAATACGGACTCGCCACGGCGATCGTCGACGACGATGCGCAACTTCGCGCGTATTTCGGCGCGCAAGAGAGCGCGCGCTTCTCCGAGAGCTGGATGGAACCGGTCGTCCGATTTCTCATGAGTTGGCCGATTCGGATTCTGCTCGTCGCGGCGTTTCTCGTCTTTGTCGCCATCGAGTTTCTCCACCCTGGATTCGGTGTCTTTGGCGTACTGAGCGCGTCCTGCCTCATTCTGCTTGTCGGCGCGCCGGTGCTCATTGGCATCGCCGCGTGGTGGCATGTGCTGCTCGTCGGCGCGGGTGTACTGCTCATCCTCGGCGAGATTTTCATCGCACCAGGTATTGGATTCGCGGCGATCGCGGGAAGTGGCATGCTGATCGTGGGGTTGGTCCTCACCTTCGCCTCGACGGACCCAGAGACCGCGCCGACTCGCACCGCGCTCACAAACGCACTGGCGATTCTCGTCGCCGGAGGCGTTGTCGGAGTGCTCGTGTTCTGGTTCTTGTCGCGCACCTTTCGCGAGTCACCTCTCTTCCGACGAGCCATGCTCGCAGCAGCGATCGGCGATCCAAGTACTGGTCCTCCGAGCGCCGCTTCGCCCCCACCGATGGTTGGGGCGAGAGGACACGCGCTCACAGACCTTCGACCTGCGGGCCGTGCTGCATTCAACGGTGCACCCGTCGATGTGCAATCCACAGGTGGATACATCGAACGCGGCGCAGCCATCGTCGTGCTCGGCATGAGTACCGGAACGATCATCGTGGGCATCGCGCCTCCAACAAGTGGCGAGGGAACATGACCCCTGATGACTCCATGCTCCCTGCGCTCGCGCTCATCCTCGGTGGAGCGGCACTCGCAATCTTCGTCATTGAGTTGTTCGTTCCAACCGGCGGTGTACTCGCGCTGTTGTGCGGTTCCCTCGGCATCGCATCGATCATCGTTGGTTTTATCTACTCGCCGACCTTTGGCATGATCTTGCTCGCGACCTATTCGATCGCGGCGCCCATCTTGATCATGGTCGGTCTCAAGTTCTGGGCAAAGTCGCCATTAGCCAAACGCATGATCCTCACCTCTGCCGATGTCACAAGAGAGGCGTCGACGACTGCGGTGCTTCCCGACATCGGGGAGCGGTGCGTTGCGATCACCGCGCTCCGACCGATTGGCTTTGTGGATTGGAAGGGCATGCGCCTCGATGCGACGACCGAGACTGACTTCATCGACGCTGGAGAATGGGTAGAAATCACCGCGGTACGCGAAGGCGCGTTGCGTGTGCGCAGAGCGAACGCGTGAGTGGACGAACGATTGTTCGCCCCGACTTCCGTTAGGCTACGCGCTTCGATGGCGGAGTTCCCCATGCACACTCTCTCTTTCCCCACGACGGCTTTCTCTTCGACCCTCGCACAAGCGGGCGGCACCGCGCCCACACCAGGCGACATCGTGCTTTGGGCGGTGCTGGTCGTTCTCGCGATCTTCGGTCTGATCGTGCTGTTCATGGTGCTGCAGGTACTCAAGTTGTATGTGCAAGCACTCTTGAGCGACGCGCGCGTTGCGCTGCTTGATCTTGTGATGATGCGCTTCCGAAAAGTCCCGCCCGAACTCATCGTCATCAATCGCATCAGCGCGAAGAAGGCAGGACGCGACATCGCGACCAACATGCTCGAAGCGCACTACCTCGCGGGTGGAAATGTCACGCGCGTCGTGCGTTCCATGATCGCCGCCGATAAGGCGCAGATCGACCTCGCCTGGGATCGGGCAACAGCGATCGACTTGGCGGGTCGCGACATTCAAGAAGCGGTGAAGACAAGCGTTGACCCAAAGGTCATCGACTGCCCCAGCGTGCAATCGGGTCGGATGACGATCGACGCGGTCGCAAAGGACGGCATTCAACTCAAGGCTCGCGCTCGAGTGACTGTGCGAACAAACATTGCACGACTCGTTGGCGGCGCAACAGAAGAGACGATCATTGCGCGCGTCGGCGAAGGCATCATCTCCACGATTGGTGCAGCCGACGATCACAAGAGCGTGCTTGAAAATCCAGACCGCATCTCGAAGACCGTGCTTGCGAAAGGCCTCGACAGCGGAACGGCATTCGAGATTCTCTCCATCGACATCGCCGACATCGATGTCGGTGAAAACATTGGCGCCAATCTCCAAACCGCACAAGCCGAGGCGGATACGAAGCGATTCCAAGCGCAAGCCGAACAACGCCGCGCACTCGCAATCGCGCTCGCTGCGGAACACGACGCCGATGCTGCAAAAAACAGGGCGCTCGTGGTGCTTGCGGATAGCGAAGTGCCCAAAGCGGTGGCCGATGCTCTTCGCGCGGGCAAGCTTGGATTGATGGACTACTACCGCATGCAGAACTTGCAAGCCGACACCGGCATGCGAAGCTCGATCGGCGGACACCCCACCGACAAGCATTCGTAGGTTTGAATTCGGATTACCAACGCAACTGACTTCTACGCTGACCTTGCGTGGAGTCTCCCGCGAAAACTCGCCGAATGCCCACGCTTTTCGCGATCGTTCCTGTGTACAACGAGCCTGACACGCTCGACGAATGCATCTCGCGCGTGCTCGCGCAGAGCCCATGCGGATTTGATGTTCGCGTTGTCTTGGTGAACGATGGTTCCGATGACGCCACTCGTCGCGCGACAGAACGCATCGCGGCGTCTACTCCGCGCGTGACCCTCCTTGTGCATTCCATCAATCGCGGAAAGGGGGCCGCGATCCGCACTGGATTTGCGGAAGTGCTTGCGCGCATGGGCGAAGACGACCTCGTCGTCATTCACGATGCCGATGCGGAGTACGACCCATCCGATTGGGAGGGCGTGCTCGCGCGACAACGCGAAACGCGTGCCGGACTGACGCTCGGAAATCGATGGGCGAACGGCGTCCCCTCCTCCGCCACGCGTCAGTTGCATCGATTCGCCAACGGACTGCTCACGCTTGCAAGCAATCTCACCACGGGTGTCAAGGTGAGTGACATGGAGTGCTGCACGAAGCTCTTCACGCGCGAGGCGCTTCTGTCCATCTCGCCGGACCTCGATGAGGAACGATTCGGCATCGAGCCGCAGATCGTGAGTGCTGCGGCGCGGCACGGAATCACGGTTACCGAGGCACCGGTGTCCTACGCGCCCCGCGGATTTCACGAGGGCAAGAAGATTCGCGCGAAAGACGCTGTCCGGGTTTTCGTTGTGCTCGGAAGGGAACGCCTTCGAACTTGGCAACGCCTCCTGCCGAGCATGACGCCTCGGCGCGCTGCGTTGCAAGTCGTTGGCTTTCTCATCGGGATCGCGCTCGTCGTCTGGTGCGCGAAAAAAGCGTTCGAGGGAGGCAACGACGGATTTACGAAGTTGCGCAACGCTGATCCGATGCTCGTTGGCATTCTGCTCGCAAGCACGCTCGGATCAATCGCCTGCTCAGGTTTGACATTCTGGTCTGTCGTGCGTCCGATGCGGCGGTTCGGCGTGATGGAATTGCAGTCGGTCAACCTGATGGCATCGATCTTCAACTACGCGCCCATCCGGTTGGGACTTCTGCTTCGATGCATGTACCACTGGCGCGTCGATCGCATGACGGTCGTCGACATCGGCGCATGGATCGCTGGAGTCGCCATCGTGACGCTCGGCGCGCTCGGCGCCGCGCTGCTCGCGGGACTCGTGCAGATTCCACTTGGTCGAAGCGAACTCTCGCTCGATTGGCTTTGGTTTTCAACCTATCTCGCATGCCTCGTCGCCGGCTCTGCAATCACGATTTGCATTGGGCGAACGAAACTCCTCGTGCGCTTCCTCAAAGGTGGCGAGCGCGTGCTCACGAGTCCGCGCGCGCTCGGTGAGAGCCTTGCGTTTCGAACACTCGACCTCTCGATGTGGGCACTTCGGATGTGGGCGGCGGCAAAGATCGTCGGTGTCGAACTCCATCCTGCACAGGCAGCTCTGCTCGCAGCAGTTGCGATTCTCGGCGCAGGAAATCCACTCGGCCGTCTTGGCTGGCGCGAAGGCCTTGTCGCCATGAGTGCCCCCTACATTCTGCAAACCAATGGAACTGCCAGTGGCCCGTCAGGCGAGAGCCTTGACGCACTTACTTCACAACTTGCGCTCCTTGAGAGCGCGGGCGAAGCGATACTCACCATTCCGCTCGGACTTCTCGGCGTCCGATGGTGCGCCGCGAGATACCGAAAAGCGCGCGCCGCCCCGCAGCCTACTCAAGCGAATCAATCAGAGTGACGCGCTGAGGATTCGCCGGAGTCCATCGTCAAGGCGGAGATACTCGAGTCGCACTCGTTCGCCAACGGCACCGAGCCACGGCGCCCGTCCGGCCGCGCGATCGATTCTGCCGAGCGCGTCCTCAACATCGCACAAGAGCGCGATGCTCCGCCCCTGATGCACAGCGCGCGCGCGAGCAACCCATGCGACGCACGCCACATTGAGCGCGAGTGCTTGCAGGCCACGCACTGCGGGCCAACCGTAGTATCCCGCGCCCCACGCGCGACCACCAAGCACCATCGCCCTCGCGTAGCGCGACAACAGCAGATCAATCTCGTTGGCATCTGGCGAATCTGAAAGCGGCGCGCTCGCCGCAACCACTTCGAATCGAACACCTCGAAGAAATCCCTGCGCGAGATCAGGTATCTCGCCCTTCCCCCTTGAGAACTTTGAGGAGCGCCAGAGTTGCGCAAGCACCGTGCGCAAACGCCCGCGCGCCTTCGCGTCTTGGATCTTGATGTCCTCAAGTCGCGCAAAAACACCCTGACGCAACAACTTCATCTGCCGCTTCGTCGCAGGCTCGGTGCGAAGTTGATGGACTTCTTCAGGCAAGGCAGATGCGAGCAGCTGCAGTAACTCGCGAAACCTCGTCTCGCGCACACTCTTCAGTTGGGCTCGCGCGAGCGAAGTGCAGAGCCATGCGAATCCATCCCAGCGATCTCGAAGCGTAATGTCCGTTCGCGAGAACCACAGGTCCGTCACCGACTCAATACAAGCGAGTTCCACCGCCTTCGCATGCAGCCCATCCGCGAGGAGAACTGTGTCGGTAGGTCGTCGAGTTTCTGGAATCGCGGCACTCATGCGCTCGAGTTCCGCGAGATGTGTCGAGAGTGCCGCGCCCTTGTTCTCTCGAACACTCTGGCATGCAAAGCTCAAACCCGCGCGCGTTCGTGTGGGATCTGGAACGAGAACAAAGGGAAAGAGCTGACACGCGGTCGGTTTCTCCGCAAATCCGTACTCCGCATGGATGCGGCACTTCCCGTCATCCTGAAGAAACACGCACGCGCCATCGGCGCGCTGCTTGAGCCAAGTGCGGTCTCTGAACTCAACCGTCACAGGTCCGCCCAATCGTTCTTCCCAACGCTGCGCGCGCAACTTCGCAAGATCCGCCTCGCGCAGTTGCACAGTGAAGTCCTTGCAACAGTTTCCACAGCCGTGACAGCTGTAGCGCTGCTCGCGCACCGGCAGCGTAAGGATGGGGAGCGCGTGAGTCATCGATGCGTTACCCACAGGCGCAGAGCCCGTCTCGAATGCTGCGCGCGAGTGCCCGGAGCGCTGCGCCACGATGGCTTCGCTCGTTCTTCTCGCTCGGCGCAAGCTCCGCACTCGTGCGACCATCCTCAAGTACGAGCAGCGGGTCGTAACCGAAACCGTTTGTCCCGCGAGGAGCGAACCCAATGATCCCGTCGAATGTGCCGCGAGCGCACGCGAGTTCACGCCCATCGGGTTCCGCGATACTCAACGCGCAGACAAATCGAGCGGTGCGCTTCTGAGAGTCGATGCCTTCGAGTGCACGCAGTAACTTCTGGTTGTTGGCTGCATCGCGTTCTTCACGGTTGCTCCCGACACCGGCGTAACGCGCGCTGAAAATGCCAGGCGCGCCGTGAAGTACATCCACCGCAAGCCCCGAGTCATCAGCGAGTGCCGTACGACCACTCTTCCGCGCGTACCAACGCGCCTTGAGCAATGCGTTGGCTTCAAAGGTCGGTTCCGTCTCCTCTGGCTCGGGAATCGCGATCGAGAGGCTTTCGAGGGACTCGCACGCGATACCGAGTGGACCAAGAACTGCGCGAATCTCCTCAAGCTTGTGAGGATTTGAAGTCGCAATGAGGAGTGGCGTTGGCATAGTCACGAGTCCGAGTCAGAGTAGCACGCGCTCGCGGTGTGCGATGCAGCATGACGATGCCACGGTTCCTCAACATCACGCTCCTCGCTCTCGCATGCTTGACGCTTTGCGTCACTCAGCTCGCGTTCGGAGAGTTCGTCACCGTGCACGCATCGCAGAGCGCGACGCTGTACTCGGAAGATGCCAACGGAGCAAATGGAAGCGGGCAGTACCTGTTCGCGGGCAGAACGAATCAAGGATTTACGCGGCGCGCCATCGTGCGGTTCGACCTCGGCGGATTGCCTCCCGACGCGCTGTTGCTCTCCGCGCGTGTCTCTATGAATGTGGCGCAAGGCAACGGCGGCGTTCGTCCGATGTCGTTACATCGAAGCTTGCAAGATTGGACGACGGGCGCAAGTGACCCGAGTGGCACGGAGTCTGTCGGCGTCGCAGCGACGATGGGCGATTGCACTTGGGCATGGGCATCCTCGAATGGCGCGATGGGCGGCACGCCTTGGGCACAAGCGGGCGGGAGCTTTCAGTCCATCGCGAGCGCGACGAGTAGCACAACGGTGATGGGCATGCAGTCGTGGATGAGCGCGAACCTGTTCGCTGATGTGGAGGCGTGGCTCGCGAACCCGAGCGAAAATTTTGGTTGGTTCCTTCTCGGTGATGAGTCGGCGGTCGGAACGACGCGACGACTCGACAGTGCGCATCCGATCGCGGGCGGCTTTCCACCGAGCCTGGAGATTGAATACTCGATCGTTCCCGCACCAGGCGCGCTCGTCCTCCTCAGCATCGCTGGGCTCGTCATGTCGAGGCGAAAGCGACGGATGAACCTCCCCGTCCGCGAGCTCTAGTTCTCAAGTCTGAATCACGCCTGTGCGAAAAGATGCCTCAGTGCTCAACGCGCCCGCAGGGGATTCCACGGGTGCTTGCGCAGCGACGCGCAGTGCAGTGATGAGTTCCTCGCGCGTGCGGTGCGGCTCGATGATGCGATCCACCCAGCCGCGGCTTGCGGCATATCGAATGTCCTGCTGTTCGTTGTAACTCGCACTCACTGCGGCATGCAACGCCTTTCGCGTCGCATCATCAATCTTCTCGCCACGCTTCTCGCGCGCAGAGAGATCAATCTGGAGCAGCGTCCCCGCTGCTTGCGCCGCGCCCATCACCGCGAACTTCGCACCAGGCCATGCGAGCGTGAGCAACGGATCGAACGCGCGGCCGCACATCGCGTAATTCCCGGCGCCGTAGGAACCGCCGACCACGAGCGTGATCTTGGGCACAGAGCAATTCGACATGGCATTCACCATCTTCGCGCCCGCGCGAATGATGCCGCCCTGCTCGCTATCGCGACCGACCATGAAGCCGGTGGTGTCCGAGACGAACAGGATGGGGAGCTTCTTCTGATTGCAATCCATGATGAACCGCGCAGCCTTGTCAGCGCTGTCGTCATAGATCACGCCAGGCATGTTCGTCGCAGTGGATGGACCCGCCTTGCCTCCTGGCATCTTTCGTTGCGTAAGCTTTTTCTGGTTCGCAACGATGCCGCACGGGAATCCACCGATCCGCGCGTAGGCGCAGACCATGCTCATCCCATACTCGGCTCGATATTCGTCGAGAGAACCTTCGTCTGCGACGCACGCGAGCAGCGCGAGCATGTCGTACTGTTGACCTGGCTCGCTCTTAAAAATCTCGTAGATCTCAGCGGCGCTGCGCTTGGGTGCTCGTGCAGCGAACGGCGGTTCTGCAGCGGCTGGCGAACTTCGATTCGCCTCCACAACCTTGCGAAGTCGAGCGATGCACGCGACATCATCCTTCTCTCGAAAGTCAATCGTGCCTGCGATCTGCGCATGCATCTGCGCGCCACCGAGCTCCTCGCTACTGACTTCTTGACCAATCGCGGCCTTCACGAGCGCTGGACCTGCGAGATAGAGCCCGCTGCCTTCGGTCATCAGGAGCGTGTCGCACATCACCGGTAGGTACCCGCCGCCCGCAACGCAATTCCCCATGATCGCAGCGATTTGCGGAATGCCCTTCGCGCTGATCACCGCGTTGTTTCGAAAAATCCGGCCGAAGTCATCCGTGTCGGGAAAGATGTCCTCCTGCAGCGGCAGAAACACACCCGCACTGTCCACCAAGTAGAGCAGCGGAAGCCGAGCGCGTTCCGCGATCACTTGCGCGCGAATCACCTTCTTGCAAGTCATCGGAAAAAACGCGCCCGCCTTCACGGTCGCGTCATTCGCGACAATCATGGACAGCCGACCATCGACCTTTGCAATCACAGTGAGGACACCGGCGGCTGGCGCGCCTCCGTACTCCGCGTACATTTTTCGCGCGAAGAACAAGCCGCATTCGAATACTTCCGATCCTCGATCGACGAGTTGCGCGATCCGCTCCCGCGCGGTGAGACGCCCGTTCGCATGCTGGCGCTGAATCCCACTCGCACCACCCCCCTGTGCGACCACCGCCGCCTCTGCGAGATATTCCGCTGTCGCGGTACCAAGCGGCGTCGGTGGCAGAGTGGTCGTCGCGGGGGATTCAGGCTGAGAAGGCATCGTGAAAACGGGGTTCGGGGGCTCGAGAACGACGCCCCAATGGGCCCTAGGTCGCTGCGGCAGAATAACTGAAGGGGTTAGGCTCATCCGTGCCGCCAACATCCGAGCGAGAAAGCGCCACACTGCTTGCAACGGACGGTCGGAATCACTATCCTCTTCGATTCGCAACCACGAGCACAGGAGCCGACGGCGGGATTGCCGTCCACCCAGTCCATGACCATTTCAGCAGCAAAAAAGTCCGAAACCATCAAGACCAGCGCACGACACGGCAAGGACACAGGTTCCCCTGAAGTCCAAGTGTCGATCCTGACCGAGCGCATCACTGCGCTTCAAGACCACTTCCGCACGAACGCGAAAGATCACGCTTCGCGACGCGGATTGCTCCTGATGGTCGGCCAGCGCAATCGCCTTCTCAAGTATCTCGCGCGAACGGATCGCACGGTCTACCAAGACCTTATCAAGCGACTCGGTCTGCGTAAGTAATCGCGTTCTAGGTCACCCGCCGCATCAAGTTGTACGGGCGGCAGCAGGCATCGAACAGATTACGGGTGTTCGAGAGATGGCCGTGCGTTGCGCGGTTTCCAACATCCCTTTGAAAACTGTTCCCTGCCTGCTTCCTTCCCGACGCGGCGCATCGAGCGTGAGTGGATTGATCCTCCTGATCAAGTTCATGTGAATCGCGCCCGAACCGCATCACCCTAATGCTCTCTCTGAAAGAGGAGCAGGAAGTTCAAATCAGCTATGGCAGTCACAATCGTTGAAAAGCTCATCGGCGGGCGCACGCTCCGCTTCGAAACCGGCCGCGTCGCAAAACTCGCGCACGGCTCCGTCCTCGCAACCTACGCCGACACCGTGGTCCTCGCGACCGCCGTTCGAGCGAATCCTCGTTTGGGAATCGACTTCTTCCCGCTCACTTGCGACTATCGCGAGAAGACCCCCGCAGCCGGAAAGTACCCAGGTGGCTTCCGCAAGCGAGAGGGACAGCCCTCCGAGAAGGAAGTCCTCACGATGAGAATGATGGATCGCCCGATCCGTCCGCTCTTTCCAGAAGGATTCCTCGACGAGATTCAGCTGCAGTCGATGGTCTTCAGCCACGACGGCCAGAACGATGCCGATGTGATCGCGTGCACCGCAGCGGCTGCAGCGCTCCACCTCACCGACGCACCATTCTTGGGGCCGGTTGCGACGGTTCGCGTCGGTCGCATCATCACCGAGACAGGCGAAGCGTTCGTCCTCAACCCAACACAAGCGCAGATGGATTACAGCGATCTCGACCTCGTGCTCTCCGGACACAAGGACGGGATCAACATGATCGAAGTCGGCGCTGCGGAGGTGGGAGAAGCCACGATGCTTCGCGCGATCAACTTTGGATACGAGGAAGGCATCAAGCCCATTCTCGAACTCATGGAAGAGCTTCGCGTGAAGTCCGGCGCTCCTGAGAAGCGCATGGGCGAGCTGCAACTTCCTGCCGAGGATGTGACCAAGCTCGTCGCCGAGAAGGCGTACGACCGCATGATCGAGGCGCGCAAGATTCACAGTAAGGCTGAGCGCAACGCAGCCGTTGCGGCGCTTCGCGATGAAATCATCAAGACGCACTTCTCGATCGCAGAGGGCCTGACTTATAGCGAGCATGTGAAAGCAGAAAAGCGCCAGCGCCAAGCGAAGGAAGCATTCCAGAAGCTTGAGAAGAAGGTCACGCACAAGCTCGTCTCGCAGTACGGCATCCGCGCGGACGGCCGCAAGCTCGACGAGATTCGTCCACTTGACATGTCCACCGCGCTCTTCCCACGCGCACACGGCTCGGCGTTCTTCCAACGCGGCGAAACGCAGAGCCTCGTGACCTGCACGCTCGGCACCAAGAAGGATGAGCAGATCATCGATGGCTTGCTCGCGGAGTACGCGAAGAAGTTTTACCTCCACTACAACTTCCCCCCCTTCTGCACCGGCGAAGCTGGACGCATTGCAGGTCCAGGTCGGCGCGAAGTCGGACACGGCGCCCTCGCGGAGCGCTCGCTTCTGGGCATTCTTCCTTCACCCGAAGACTTCCCCTACACGATTCGCGTGGTGAGCGACATCACCGAGTCCAACGGTTCGTCGAGCATGGCAAGCGTCTGCGGCGGTTGCCTCGCGCTCATGGATGCAGGCGTGCCTATCAAGGGCACTTGCGCGGGCATCTCGGTTGGTCGGTTTACCGACACCGACGGCAAGGTCACCCATGTCACTGACATCATTGGTGAAGAAGACTTCTTCGGTGAGATGGACTTCAAGGTCTCCGGTACTCGCGAGGGCATCACCGGCATTCAGCTCGATCTGAAGGCCCGTGGACTCTCTGTGAAGGAGATCGAGACGATCTTCGCGCAAGCCCTGCGCGGTCGCTTGAGCATCATCGCGCTCATGGAAGCTGTCCTCCCCGCACCACGCGCGGACATCTCGCCACTCGCTCCACGCATCACGATCGTGAAGATCGATCCTGAGAAGATCGGCAAGCTCATCGGCCCTGGCGGCAAGACGATTCGCGGCATCCAAGAGTCGACTGGTGCGCAGATCGACATCGAAGAGGACGGAACGGTCTTCATCGCATGCTCGAACGCCGAGTCCGCGCTGCGGGCAAAGGCGGCGGTCGAGGCGCTCGGCGCGGAGATCCGCGTTGGCGCGGTCTACACCGGCAAGGTCGTCGCGATCAAGGAGTTCGGCTGCTTCGTCGAGCTCGCACCTGGAACGGACGGCATGTGCCATGTTTCGGAACTCGCCGACGGATTCGTCAAGAATGTCGGTGAGGTTGTGAAGCTCGGAGACTCGATCACGGTGAAGGTTGTGCAGGTCGATGAGAACGGTCGCATCAAACTTTCTCGCAAGGCGATCCTTCGCGAGCAGAAGGCGGAAGCCGCCCCTGCCGGAGCCTAAAGGCAGGTCTCAACGCTCCTTCTGCACAGGAAGGGCGTGCGGAGTCGGCAATAAGTGCACCCCCACGCGGGCCGAGGTTGAAATCCTCGGCCCGCTTTGCTTGCACATGCCCCGTTTTCGGCGCACAATCAGCATTGCTGACTGGGTACTGAGGAGTCCCCTAGGGCTTGTGGCAAGACCTCTTTTGGGAGCGTGGTGTGATGGCAAATGGCCAATCGTCCGGCGGCAACCAGGATTCCTCTTCTCCAATTGTAGAAATGGAAGGCGTCGTGAAGTGGTTCGATCCCCGCAAGGGATTCGGATTCATTACTGGTCCACAGAACCAAGACATCTTTCTGCACTTCACCGTGATTGAACAGTCGGAAGGCTTCCGAACCGTTCGCGATGGCGAGCGAGTCGTGTACTCCGCACATGAATCGGAAAAGGGTTGGTCGGCGACGATGGTTCGTTCGCTCGGCTCACGCGTGCCTCGCGCAGAGCGCACGAATCCCTCGGGCGCGAAGGGTACGACCGAAGTCTGAGTGACTCGGTCAACCGCTGCGCTGCGTGACTCACAGATGCGCGCGTCCTAGGCTCCTCTCCCATGGACCCCTTCTACCTCGGTCTCGCTATCGGGGTCATCATCACCTTGAGCGCTGCCGCCGTGATTGTGCGACGGCGGTTTCGTCGACTGCGTCATGCGGAAGATCGCGCGCGACGACAAGAACGACTCGCCGAACTTGGCTCGATGACAGGCGGACTCGCGCACGAGATCAAGAACCCGCTGTCGACAATTCAGCTCAATGTGCAACTCGCACTCGAAGCCATTGACTTCGCTGCTCTACCACCCGAAGACCGGGAGCAACTCTCGCGCAAGGTTTCGACCGTGGGGCGCGAAGCGGCGCGACTCCAGCACATTCTTGAGGACTTCTTGAAGTTCGCAGGACGCATCCACCTCGCTCCACTCCCGACGAATCTCTCTGGAACCCTGCAGGATCTCGCGGAGTTCTTCCGCCCTCAAGCGGAGCGAAGCGGCGTCGTGCTCCGCGTTTCCGTACCGAGTGCGCCCCTCGAAGCCAATGTCGACGAGCAACTCCTCAAGCAAGCACTGCTCAACCTCATGATCAACGCGCTCCATGCGCTCTCGACCATGCCGGCGGAATCGAATCGCGAACTCCTCCTCTTGCTCGATGGATTCGGTGCTGCGACGCCCTCGCAGTTTGCGGTACTCCATGTCGTCGACACCGGTCCTGGGATCGCCGCGAGTCGACAAACTGAAATTTTTCGGCCGTATGTAGGCAGTCGCAAGGGAGGCGGATCGGGACTCGGACTCGCGGTCACCCGACGCATTGTCGAAGAGCACGGCGGCAGCATCGAGCTGTCGAGTGAGTTGGGAAAAGGGAGCGACTTCTGCATCCGGCTCCCCCGCTCAGGTCCGCCTGCAACGAAAGCGCCGAGCGAAGAGGATCACGCGCGCCGCGGCATCTTGGACACGCTCTTGCGACGCGCAGAGCCGAATGCCCCACGCGCTTCGCTCAATCAATCCAGTCGCGTGCCTTGAGCCGTTCAGGCACATAGGTGTCGGTCACGTAGGAAATGTCCTTCGTGATCAGCGACTCCACTTCCATCTTGAATCCGTTCTTCAAGAGTTGCCCAATCTCACGCTGCCAACCCTTGTGATGCTCAAACCACGGGTACGCGGCGATCTCGCCCGCGCGCTTGATGTCGTTTTCGGTCAGGTCGATCTTCACCGCATCATCAAGGTCACATGCTTGAAAATCCTTGGCACGGATCCCGAGGAACTTCGCTTCTGGAATCGCAAGCCGCGAACTTTCGAAGGCAAGCGAAATCGACCCCTGCTTGATCACGCTGTAGATGTAGTGCCCCCATGGATCACAATCGAGCACGCAAATGAGAGGCAACTTGAGCTCTTGGGTCATGCGCTGGAGTAATCGGCGACACCCTCGCGGCGGCTGCCCAGCGCCGTGCGTCAAGATGCAATTGTTCTTCTCCCAGAAGCGATCCTCATTGAACCGATTCCACACTGTGCCCTTCTCGACATGGAGAATGAACTTGGCTTCGCACTTCTTGAACTGAATAATGTCGGGTTCGACGATCGATGGAAGTGCGTAACCCCCTGAACCCATCTTGCGACAGTTGATCTCGTCACCTCGGTCCACGATCGTGATGTTGCCCACCATGGAGCCGCGGTTTTCCGCGAAGACATGCAGTTCTTCGCGAAGTGCGCCGAGTGCGACTTCGAGATCCTCAAGAATCGGATCGGACTCATCCTGACCATCGAAGGTGTTCTCGCGCGTTCCTGCGACCGTGTGTTTGGCTTTGTAAAACACACCGCGGAGGCTGCTGGTCTTCCCCGCGGCGATCAAGTCGTTGATCGTGTTGGAGTGCAGCATCGTCTGCATGAATTGCTTCGCGGTCTTGAGGTCGAACAAGGGGCGCGCAGCGGTTGCGTTCCCCATCTCAAGAATGCCGCGCTTCTTGTTCCAAATGGTGTTGGACTTCGCACGCGTGGGAATCTGAATGACTGGATCCTGTCCGCCAAGCGCACGACGCACCATTTCCTCCGCGAGTTCCATGATCTTCTTGGTCGTGCGCACATCGCGGTCCTTCAGTCGCCCGGTGGCAGGTTGCGCGGATGATGGGGATGGTGATTTCTTCGCAGCCATAGGAATCAAACTCCTGCGGAATCGGGTCGTGCATCAAAACAAACTTGGAGTGTCAGCAACGCTTCGCTTCGCTGGCTTCTTCGGTGGCGCGTGAGCGACCGGTGCAGCCGGAGCGACAGCTTTCTTCGGTGCACGCGCGGGCTCTTTCGTGACTGGCTCGTCAAACTGCACCGGCGCCGCTTGTTTCGCAGGCGTTGAGGACAGCGCTGGAATCGCGCCCTCGACGATAATGACACCATCGTCGTCCTCCTCTTCGACGGCGTCTGCGCTCGGCTTGCGCACACGGCCATCTTCATCGAGTTCAACATCAGCAACGGCCGTCTTCGCGCGCGCTTGCAGCAGGAGCGCGTCATAAATCGGCTTGGGATTCTTGCCTGTGATCTGATGCAGCGCCTTGGCGATCTCACCGATGTAGCGCTCGAAGACATCGCGTCGATCGCTCTCGCGCTTCATCTTGAGCCGCTTGCGCAAGTAGGTTCCCAACTTGCGGCCGCACTCCATGAGTGCGAGTTTCATTTCCTTGCGAATCTCGTCGTAGTCGGCGATCGCTTCCTTCGACTCGCTCGTGAACGGGACCCACACGCTGGCCATGTGGATCATGACCACCAACGGACCGACCGGAACATTCCCGCGTGGCTGCTGCAGGCCGTAGTTCTTCCAAGCCGTCTCGGCGATGGCTTTGAAAGAACTGCACGCGGATTGCTGAAACAGCAACGGAACACGATTTGCAAATCGAATCACGCGCGCAGACTCATCACACGGAAGATCGCCACCGAACGCAATCGCTGCTTCGATCTGGAATGGCCGTCCGCGATACACCGCAGCATCTCGACTTGAAGCCGCGTAGAACTCCGCGCGTACTCCCTTCAACATGCCCGCGAGCATTTGCCGGACACCGATCGGCGCGAGGCAGTCCGTTGGGGGCGGAGCAAGCTTTGTCGTCTCAAACTCTTTGAACAACTTTTCCGCGACAGGTGGATCGATATCGCCAGCCCGAGTCCGGGTTGTTGCGCCCACCTTCTTACACATCGCGGCCGCAGTTACCGCTGAAACGCGGCAAAAACGCTCTTGTAAGAAGTTGAACAGCGACCCCTTCTCCGTCGCTTCGTAGTCCTTCAACATCTGCAGGAGAATGCCGAGTTCGATGCCCTTCGGATGTGGCTGAATCTCTTGCGTCTCGCGCGGTAGGTCCTGCACTCCACGCGGAAAGATGATCACGCCGTGCGTGTCAGTCGTTGTGGTTGCACTCGACGCCGCACTCGCTGCGCCTTGCGTCACGAGGGGGACATCGTCCTCCTCCGTCGCGCTCTCGCGCGAAGGCGGCACGAACACGAACTTCGCATGCGGATTCGCGATGGCCGTCAGTTCGAGAAACTCATCGACCGACCCGCGACCGCGCTGGTATCGACCCTCAAGTTCGATCGAAACACTCGTGCCAGTTGGGAACTCAATGGCATCTAGGAAACCCTTTTCACTCGCAAGGGCGCGGGCGCCGAGCGTTACCCCACGCAAGCGCTCCGGTGGGAAGTCCTGCGTTTCGACATCGGTGATCACCTCCGCGCGATTCGTCTTGGTGTTCATCGCGAGTTCGATGCAATGCGCGAGCGCATTCGCTTTCGGTCGCGTCACAATCGTCATCGGTCGGCCAGTCGTGATCAGTCCGTACATGCCGGCGGCCGAGATACCAATGCCTTGTTGCCCTCGCGACATCTTCAATCGATGAAACTTGGAGCCATAGAGCAAGCGCCCAAAGATGTTCTCCACTTGCTTGCGCACGATCCCAGGACCGTTGTCTACGATCGTGACCCGATAGCGCGAACTCTTCACTGTCGCCGCGCGATCCGGTTGAAGATCCTCGATGACGATCGCGAGCTCCGGGAGAATGCCGCCCTCTTCGCAAGCATCGAGCGAATTGTCGACGGCTTCTTTCACCGTCGTCAGAAGCGCCTTTCGCGGATTGTCGAACCCGAGCAAATGTCGATTCTTCGCGAAGAACTCACTTACCGAGATGTCGCGCTGCCGCGCGCCCATCTCCTCAGCGTTTGCACCTCGTCGCTTCACATCCTTGGCTGCACTAGTCATATCAAGTGTGGCGCTCCATCGCCGTTGCTCATCGCGAGGAGAACATAGCCGAGACGCTGCACGATGGTGGCGAGTTCTCTCAGAGATCTTCGGCTTCCTACGGGCTATACTGTCCGCCCTCGCAAACGAGAACCACTATGGAAACCACGCTCCTCATTCTCAAGCCAGACGCAGTCCAACGCGGCCTCATGGGCCGCATCATCACTCGCTTCGAAGAGAAGGGACTGCAGATCGTGGGCGCCAAGCTCACCATGATCTCTCCCGAAACCGCAGCCACGCACTACAAGGATCACCAAGGCAAGGGCTTCTACGCCGGCTTGGTTGGATTCATGACGAGCGCGCCCGTTCTCATTCTCGCTGTGAGAGGCATTGGCGCGATCACCATTTGCCGGAACCTCATGGGCGCCACCTTCGGATCGAAGGCTGCCGCAGGAACGATTCGCGGCGACTTTGGTGTCTCGAACTCCTTCAATCTGATCCATGGGTCCGATAGCGCTGAGGCGGCGGTTCGCGAGCTCGGGATCTTCTTCGCTGCAGGCGAAGTCCTCGACTATGCACGCGCGGGTGATCGATGGGTCTACGACAGCTCCTCTGGGAAGCCTGAGTAATCTTTTTCGAACTTCGGCTGATAAAATCATCGTTTTGAGAATCCTGCGCCTTCGCAGGATTCTTTTTTTGGAATTTTGAAGATTTATAGTCCGAATAACATGGTTTTTGCCATCATTGAGCCGTGTATACGGAGAGACATCTTTTTGCCACCCGCGAATTGATGTCCTTCACACAGTTCCGACCAGCTTGGCCAACCGCGTAGGAAGGCCTAGGAATGCGTCGGATGCAGGCAAGTCCCCCTCGGCTTGCCGTGCACGAGTGAAAACTAGGACGGGATGCGATGGCGCGTTGCTATCGCTCTCCCATTCAGATGGATTTGGGGGTGGATTGGGTTCTTTGAGCGTGCGGCGCTGCTGTTCTGAAATGCGCGCCACAGTCGTCGCGTCTGTCTGAAATGTGCAGTGCGTGAAGCAACAGCGACTGGGTTCGCCGGTTGAAGCGGAATGCACTGCGCGATGGCGCTTGGCGGAAGCCGTAAGCGTCAGTTTGAGCAAGTGATAGGTATCACGTCTCTGCCTCCTTCTTTGTTGGAACTTTCACCGCGATCCTGCGGAAATACTCTCCTCCTCCTCTTACGCGAACGCATTCGCAAAAGGGCTCCCGCCATGGCACGATCACTCCAACCTGCTGCAGATGCTGCGCACACTCGTGCTCAGAAATCTACCCCCGTTGCTGCGAAGTCTCGGCTCGATGCAGTCCACGCTCCGAACCCAGTTCGAGCGCGCGAAGGGTCGTTACGCGGTCAGGCTGCACGGAAGGGAGCGCTCAAGAAGGCGCCCGCCAAACTCGCAACCCCAACCGCGCTCATTCCGCACGCGCCTGTCAGCAAGTCGCACGGCCTGTCGATCGGCGAGAAGGCGCGCTTGGCACAAATCATCACGCAGATCAGTGTGAAGGCAATGGACTTCATGGCAAGCTCCGAGTTCGAACTCGAAGGCGCGCAACGACGAATCTTGGAAGATGCGCCGACGATCGAGCAGCCTGATGTCACTTGGTATCGCCCGCTCATGGACGATTTCATCAGCGCTCGTCACCGACGCGCGCGCACTGCAAACTCGCAGAACTCGATCCTCCTCACCGGCGCGCAGGAGCGCGTGCTCTTCCTGAAATACAACTACGCGCGTTGGCGTGTGCGCCTCCTCCAAGACGCGCTGACGGATGAGTCGGGAGTGCTCGGCAAACCCAGCGTTTCGCAAGCACGCGAGATGATCAAGTTCTTCGACCTCGCGGAACGCTTTCGAGAGCAAATCGCTCAGATCAATCTCGCGCTCGTGCTCGCGATGGCGAAGCGCGTGCGCAACATCGATGTTGACCTGAGTGACTTGATTGGCGAAGGCAACATGGCCCTGATGCGCAGCGTGGACAAGTTTGACTGCATGCGCGGTTTCAAGTTCAGCACCTACGCGTGCCGTGCGATCCTCAAGGCCTTCAGCCGTTACTCCATGAAGGTCGCGAAGGACCGTTCCAAGATCGTCGCCGAGTTTGATCCAAACATGGAGCGATCGAAGCACCTTGAGACCGTGCGCGCGACGGTTGAACGCGACTCAGCGCGGGAAGTTCGGCACCTTGTCGAGACAGACTGCGCCGACCTGACCGACCTTGAGAAGCAGGTCATCACTTCTCGCTTCGGGCTCGAAAAAGCACCTGGAACGCCCCAAGCAACGCTTGAGCAGGTTGGACAGGAGATCGGGCTGACGAAGGAGCGCGTCCGACAGATCCAAAACCGCGCACTTGAGAAGCTCAAGACCGCGTTCGAAGTTCGTCAGAAGTTCGCTCCGGCAGTGGCCGCGAACGACAACTGAACCAGACTCAATGGACTCCTAGATTTCCCGAAGGGCCGAGCCGCAATGCTCGGCTCTTCGCTTTGCAGCAGCCCATCAGTGGACGTGAGCGCCGCGCACCCTGAGAACCGCGCGAACTGAGTGGCTCCTCTACAATCTCCCCTTCCCTCGGAGTACTCGGTCCATGCTGAATAAGGTCTACCCGTCGCCTGCCGCCGCCTTGGATGGTCTCCTTCACGATGGCATGACTATCGCAGTGGGCGGATTCGGGCTGTGCGGCATTCCGGAGCAACTCATCATCGCATTGCGCGACTCTGGGACGAAAGGAATCACGGCAATCAGCAATAATGCCGGTGTCGATGAATGGGGGCTTGGACTCCTTCTGAAAACCCGCCAGATCCGCCGGATGATTTCGAGCTATGTCGGCGAGAATGCTGAGTTCGAGCGGCAGTACATGGCTGGCGAACTTGAGCTTGAGTTCAACCCACAAGGAACGCTCGCGGAACGCCTCCGCGCTGGCGGCGCGGGTATCGCTGGCTTCTTCACGAAGACGGGCGTTGGCACGATCGTCGCTGATGGAAAGGAAGTTCGCGAGTTCGATGGCGAGTCGTATGTGTTTGAACGAGGCATCCGGACCGACCTGTCGCTCGTGAAAGCATGGCGCGCGGATACGAGTGGGAATCTCGTCTTCCGAAAGACCGCTCGAAACTTCAACCCGATGGTCGCGACTGCAGGAAAGCGTTGCGTCGCGGAAGTTGAGGAGATCGTGGCGATTGGTCAACTCGACCCCGATCAGATCCACACCCCAGGCATTTTCGTCGATCGAGTCGTGAAGACCGTCTCCGAGAAGCGCATCGAGCAGCGCACGATTCGTCAGGCTTGATGCGAAGTTATGGGACAACGTACCGCGAATCGACCCAAGGTCGCACGCGGCTCCGATCCGAGTCGGCATTCTCACGAATCAAGCAGTGAACCGATACACCTCTGCAGATGTCCGCCCGATACTGATTTCTACGCATTCTAAAGTGAACATCATCGTTCTTCCGCGCCACTGGTAGACAGTCGACCGCGTCATCGTCCCCGCTTGCTCAAAGGAAGTTGTCATGATCTATCGCCTGCAACCCCTCCGCTCCACGCTCCTCGTCGGATTCACCGCCATCGCGCTCGCCTTTGGTTTCACGCCGACCGCGCAGGCGCAATTCGGAGGCCGCAGTTCGCTGGCGAACTCGTTCGTCCCAGACTTCACGCCCCGAGACCTCGTGGTCTTCATCGACTCGCTTGGGCTTGAGGAGTGGCAACGACCGGTGATCGAGGTCCTGCTCGACGATTACACGACGGGTTTCAACAACGGCGTTGAAAGCGTTCGCGCGGAGATGGCAACGCTGAAGGACAAGGTCGCCGGCGTCGACGCGAATGCGGTGATGTCGCTCATCACCGGACCGATGGAAAAGTGGCAGACGCAGAAGCATGTCCTTCGCGAAGACTTCCTCACCAATCTCAAGAGCCAGCTCAGCGACCAACAGCTTGAGCAATGGCCACGCCTTGAACGCGCCCTCCGCCGCGAGAAGTCACTCCCGATGGCAGAGTTGAGCGGCGAAGCGGTCAATCTCTTCGGCATCGTTCGCGATCTCCAACTCGCGCCGCTCCAAATGGACGGCATTCAACCCATGCTCGATCAATACGAGCTCGCGCTCGACGCAGCGCTCGCCGCGCGCGATGCAGCGATCGAGTCAGCATCGAAGGAACTCATGCAGGCCATGAGTGCCAACGATCCTGAACGCGGGATCTCTGCGCAAGAAGGCATCATGGTCAAGCGCGTCGCCGTCCGTACGGTGCAGGAGAACACAACCGCGCAGATCAAGGACGGACTTGGTGGAGATCTTGGCGCGCAATTCGAAATGAAGGTGCTCGAGCGCGCATTCCCACAGGTCTTCCGTCCAGACCCGGTCACGCCGCTGTTTGAGTCGGCGCTTGCGATCCCAGATCTTGCGCCCGACAAGAAGGCCTTGATCGACTCACTCTTCCTCGAGTATGTCCCGCAGAACTTCGGCGCGAACATGACGCTGATGCAAGCGATGCGGCTCTCTGAACCACAAGAACCGCGCCGACGAACGGAAGCGATTCAAGCTCGGAAGCAAGGCGGCGCCGTCGTGCGTTCTCCAGAAGCGGAAGGCGTTGCAGCAGCGCGCGATGCGCGTGAAGCCGTGTGGGAGAAGTACCGCAACAAGTTGTATGCGCTGCTCAATGACGAAGAACGCGAGAACCTGCCTGGCATTGGGAAGCCCGATCAAGCAGAAGCTGCTGGCAAGTCGCAAAGCGGCCGCTCATCGAGCACCGCGTCGAGTTTGAGCGCGACGGAACGAACCGTTTCACCAAAGAGTGGCAATCCGAGCATGGCTGGTAAGGATGGCAAGGAAACTTTGGGCGAGAAGGCATCTCGCTCGACAGGATCCGATCGCGGCGGAAGTCGCGGCGTCCCGAGCGGAGCACCGCGCCAAACCGCCGATTGATGCAGCGTGACACGAGTGCATGATGAGCAGATTTGCCGCAGCAAGGAAGCCGAAGTGGCCGCAACAACGATGAGTGTTTCAACTGAGATCAAAGCGCCGAATCCTGAGAATGCAATGCGGGAACGCTGTGCCATTCTGGGGATCGAGTGGTTTGAGCAGTTTCCGAATGCAGATCCGAAAGTAGGCGAGCTGCTTGCACCGGAAGTCGCCGTTCGACTCGGCGTCGTGCCAGTCGCTCTCGACGGCGCGCGGCTTGTCCTCGCGATGCTCAATCCGCTCGACACCGCTGCCCTCGACGAAGTCGCGGCATTGACTGGGAAGCCCGTGCAGCGTGTCGGACTCGAGCCTGCAGCGTTCCGTGATCTCATGCGGGATCGGTTCGGGACGACCGCCGCACGAATGGCGGAGTCGCTCGCCGCAGATTCGCTTGGTGGAACGCCGGACGCGGAGCACAATCTCGATGCGATCGAGGCTGACGATGTGCATCGGATGGCGGAACAGCCAACGCTCATCAACCTCGTGAACCTTCTGCTCCTCGAGGCGATTCAAGGGCGCGCAAGCGATGTGCACATCGAGCCATTCGAGAACGACCTCAAGGTCAAGTATCGAATTGACGGCGTCCTCGTCGAACAACCCCAGCCACCCAAGCATCTCCAAGCCGCGCTCATCGGTCGTGTCAAAATCATGGCCTCGATGAACATCGCCGAGCGGTACATCCCGCAAGACGGCCACATCACGCTCCGATTTGAAGGTCGCAAAGTGGACATTCGCGTGTCCACTGTCCCCACGCTCTACGGCGAGTCCGTGGTCATGCGCATTCTCGACAAGAGCAGCCTCCCGCTCGATCTTGCGGCGCTGGGCATGAGTGAACCGCATCGCGCGATCGTCGATCGCATGATTACGAAGCCGCACGGGCTCGTGCTCGTGACCGGTCCGACCGGATCAGGAAAGACGACGACGCTGTACGCATCACTCTCGAAGTTGTATGACCCACGGAAGAAGATCATCACGATCGAAGATCCCGTTGAATACGAACTTTCTGGCATCAACCAGATTCCCGTGAATCCGAAGCGAGGCTTGACCTTCGCAACCGGACTGCGCTCGATTCTTCGTCAAGATCCCGACATCATCTTCGTCGGCGAAGTGCGCGACGCTGAAACCGTGGACATCGCGATTCGTTCAGCGCTCACGGGTCACTTGATCTTCTCAACACTCCACACCAACGACGCGATCAGTTCGATCGGCCGCATGGTGGACATGGGTGCCGAACCCTATCTCGTCGCGAGCGTCATTGAAGGCCTCATTGCGCAGCGCCTCGGCAGACGCAACTGCACGCATTGCAGCTCACAACAGCCGATCTCAGAGGAAACCGATCACCGCCTCTCACCGGAGGAACGCGAGCGATTCAAGGGAAAGCAGGTCGTCGGACGCGGATGCGAGAAGTGCGCCAACAGTGGATTCCGGGGGCGCTTGGGCTTCTACGAAATCGTCAAGGTCACCGGCGCGCTGCGGAATGCCATCAGCCAGAATCGCCCCGTGCACGAACTGCGCAAACTCTTCGATAGTGACTTCATCAACATGCGAGAGGACGGCATGCGTAAGGCGCTTGATGGCATCACCACCATCGAAGAAGTGCTGCGCGCAACCCAGGATGTCGATGACTTCAGCGCCTGACCGCGATCTGTGACTTTCCGTCCGCTTCTGAGAACCGATGCCTACTTTCCGATACCAGTCCATCGGCGCCGATGGCGCAGTGACCTCCGGCACACTGACCGCGAACGACCGCGCGGGTGCGGTCCGTACGCTTACGCAGCGGGGTGAAACCGCGCTCACGATGCAGATGACTGATGGGCTTGAAGTTGGCCTCGGCCGCGCGAAGCGGCGCCCGACCATTACACGCCCGGAACTTGCCGACTTCATCCGTGAGTTAGCGACGGCGCTTGAAGCGGGACTGCCGCTCATGAATGCGTTGCGCGTGGTGCACAAGCAAGCGGGCACCCCGAAACTACGCGCGATTCTCGATTTCCTCATCGAACGCGTCGAAGCGGGTGTTCCGCTCTATCAGGCCGCTAAAGAGTACGGCGCGCCGTTTGACGACATGACTGTCGGCATGCTTCGAGCTGCTGACGCGTCTGGCCGCACGAGTGAAGTGCTGCATCAACTCGCCGACCTTCTCGAACGATCTGTGGAACTGCGCCGCGAAGTCGTTGGCGCCGTGATTTACCCCGCCATGGTTGCGGGGCTCATCGCAGTCAGCGTCGTCATCATGATCGTGTTCGTGCTTCCACGCATCATGGCACCCATTCTCGCGAGCAATCGGCCGATGCCACTGCCAACGGAAATCTTGCTCGCGATGAGCGGGTTCATCATGCATTGGTGGTACCTCATCGCCGCGACGGGCATCCTCGCTTGGTACGCAGCCAGAGCCTGGTACGCACATCCAGACAATCGCCTTCGATTTGATGCGACGATTTTGCGCTTCCCCGTCGTCGGCCGACTCTTCCGCGACATCGCGGTTGCACGCTTCACCCGAACACTCGGCACACTCGTGTCCGCAGGCATCCCCATTCTCTCAGCACTGCGAATCGTGCGCGATACGCTCGGCAATCACGCGCTCATGCACGCGATCGATCAGGTCACTGAGAAAGTCACGACTGGCCAGTCGCTCGCGGATCCGCTCGAGCGCTGCGGCCTTTTCCCGCCGCTTCTCGTGCAAATCGTCAACATTGGAGAGCGGTCTGGCCGCCTCGAGCAGATGCTCATGCATGCCGCAGGCTCCTTCGATCGTCAGGTGAATAACTCACTCAAGTTGTTCACCCGGATTCTGCCGACCTTCTTGCTTGTCATCATGGCGGTCGTCGCCGTCTTCGTGCTGTCCGCCATTCTTCTCCCGATTCTTGAACTGCAGCAGTCTGTCGGGTGATCCTTCTGCCGATTCATCCGTAGAACATTGAGGAATCTCCACCTATGCGCAAGCCCGCTCGCCCAACCACTCACCGCCGCGCTCGCCGTGGTTTCAGCCTTCTCGAAGTCATCGTCGCCGTGACGATCATCGCGCTCTTCGCAGCCATCATCGGCCCGAATCTGTGGGCACGACTCGGCTACGCGAAGAAGGCAAAGGCAATCACGGAAACGAACGCCCTTGCCCAGCAAGTGCGCCTGTACATGACGGAAAAGAATGTCTCGGGTCTCACGCAGGACTTTGAACTTGAAATGCTTGTCCCCGACTACCTCGAGAGCGTCGACGGTCTCACGGATCCCTGGGGTCATCTCTATGTGATTCGAATGCCCGGCGACGGTCGCGACTTTGACATCATGAGCTTCGGTGAAGATGGCGTGGAAGGCGGCGAAGACGCCAACGCGGACATTGTCCACGGAAAGAAGTAATCCTTGCAACGACGGATGTCTCCTATCACAAGCAACCGAAGCCGCGCAGGAGCCATGCGCGGCTTCTCGCTGCTTGAAGTGATGGTGGTCGCCGCAATTCTCGCGCTCCTTGCGGCAATGATCATTCCGCGCATGGCTTCAGTTCATCGACAACGGGATGAAACCGGCATCGACTCCATCGCTGATCTCCTTCGCATGTTCGCGTTTCGCAATGGATCGATGACGCAAGAAATCGCACTCTGGCACGATGCCGAGTCAGGCGTCGTTTCACTTTGGATCAAGGACATTGACCCCTCGAATCCTGAAGGCGCGCGCATCTGGCAAGAGGATCGGTTGAGCATGCCCGTGAACCTTCCTGAAGGCATGGAGATCCAAGATGCACTCGCGGATGGCGCGCCCGTCTCACAAAATCCTTGGACCATCGCGACGCGCCCAGATGGCTCGCGGCCACGCATCGAACTTCGCGTCGTCGGTGAGACGAAACAGACGACGATTGTTCTTGAGCCTTGGGCGACAGGCCCGATTCGAATGGACCTCGGCGAAGCCACTCGGACGAGCATGGACCTCGATCGCGAAGGTCGGGGGTTCGAGAGATGGTGAACGCTTACAAACAAGACCGCCCCACGACGGCGCGATCTCGCAGGGGATTCGCCCTCATCGACGCGGTCATCGCAGGCGTCATTCTCGCCATCGGCCTCTCCGCGATCCTCTCGATTGCGGGGCGCGCCCTTACGATGGAACAGAAGGGCGAGATAGAGATTCGTGCTGCAAGTGCGCTTGACGAGCTACTTTCTTCGGTTGTGACCGAGGGAGTAGAGGTTTTTTCCGAGATTCAGCCCACAAGCGGTCGTTTTGAGGCAGACTCACCGTATGCCGACTTTGAGTTCGACATCTTGATCGAGGCTGGCGATGTGGGTGTCCCCGCACGCGTCGTCGCAACGGTCATGCATGACTCTGGCAAGAAGTACACGATCGAAACCCATGTCGCGTTGAAACGCGGCGAGGAGCCCGATCCCGTTCGCTATCCGACAAGCCCGATTGACAGGGAAGCTCGCTATGAAGAAGAACGCGCGAAACTCGAAGGCAACTAACCCAGCATCGACGCGGCGCGCTGTCGTGCACGATCGCCAACGGCGTGGCTTCACCGTCATCGAACTCGTTGTCGCGACGATGATCACCGCGCTTGTGGTTGGCACGATCACGCTCAGCACTTCTCAACTCTCGCGCGGTCGAAGCATCACCAAACTTCGACTTGAGGCAACCACGCGCGCGCAGGGCGCACTTGATGCAGTGCGACGAGACATCGTGGCCACGATTCGCGACGAAGATCTCTTCCGCTCGCGCGTCGTGATTTACGACGGCGAAGCATTTAGCCCCTACGGCGTTGTCGATCGCGACGAACTTGTGATCTTCAACAATCGCATGCGACCCATCAAGGGAGATCGCTACAGCGGCGAGGGCGGCGAGTATGAGACGCAGTACCGCGTTGAAGACGACTACGCCGGCAGCGCACTTTGGCAGCGACGCGACGCCGTGCCGGACGACAACCCAGAAGGCGGCGGAACGGTCACTCCCCTTGTCGATGGCATCATTGGTCTCAAGGTTGAAGCCTACGACGGCGAGTCTTGGTACCCCGATTGGGACAGCGACTTCGATGGACTTCCCTGGGCGCTCCGGATTACCGTCGCGGCCACTGGCGATCCAGCCGGAAGTGAACCCTCGGACGCGCAGAAGTCGACCATTGTTCTGCGCACCCAGATTCCGATCGACCGCATCGTGCCCCCACTCGATGAGGAAGCCGAAGCCGAATCGAAGGACGAGGCTGCGGCTGAAGGTGAGGCCGACGGTGCAGGCGCGAATGGCGAAGGCGCAATCGACCCAGCAACTGGAAAACCGATCGACGGCGGCAGTTCCGGCGGTGCGGGCGGTGCGGGCGGTGGAGGCGACGGCTCTGGCGCCCTGCCAGGTGGCGGGAATGGACCTGTAGGCGGCAATGGCGGCGGTGACTTTGGGCAGCCTGGTGGCGGCGGTCCTGGGATGGGTACCGGCGGCGGCGCGACGGTCCGGCAACCTGGAAGACCAGCCTTCAACAGCGGCTCTGGCCGGGGCAGAGGCGCGACGATTGGTCGTCCTGGTGGGCCTGGAAGCGGCGTCCGTGGAAACCGCGGAGGCTAGGTTTTCGCATTGCAAACCCGCGAGGGTTGCATTCGAGTGCCCCCTTCGCACTTCCCGTGCGGAACTGTGGTTCGGAGTTGCATCGATCGACCCGTTTCCGCATCGTTTTCCTACGCTAGGGGTAACGCTTCCTGCGGATTCTTCCGCAGCGTCACCCCTTTTCCTTTGACTTCGAGAGAGCGCGCCCGACTTGCAGCATTGCGCTCCAATAAAGCCGATAGCAGCACTCATGATTCGCTGCCCTCCAACCCGCCATCGCTCCGCTTCGCGCGGTTCAGCGATCGTGATCGTGATCTGGGCGGTCGCGATTGCGGCGGTGATTGTTGCAGGTGCGCAAATGCTCGCGTTCCGACAGGCGACGCTCGGTCGGGAGGCGCTCGCGAAGGTTGAGGCGCGATGGGCCGCCAGAGCAGGACTCGAAGAGACAATTGCGGTCCTCGAGTACCACACCGAGAAGCCGGAAGCGGACGACGCTCGGCAGATTTTCCGCGATCTCGAGACGGTCGCCGATGGCTCGCTTGAGTCTGGTGAATGGAGCATCCGCCACAGCGAAGACGGTTTCGAGAAGAAGGGTCCGCAAGACGAGTCTTCGAAGATCAATCTCAACACGATCTCAAAGGCGCAACTCGGTCAGCTGTCTGGGATGAGTTTGGATGTCTCGGATGCGATCGTCGACTTCCGTGATGTGGACAATTCACCCGGAATGATGGGGGCAGAGAATGAGTTCTACAAGAATCGCGGCCTGACCTACGGTCCCCGCAACGCAGACTTTCGTAGCGTCGCCGAACTCGAACTCGTGCTCGGCGCATTTCCTGAGAGCGTGCGCGGCGAGGATGCGAATTTGAATGGCCGGCTCGATCCCAACGAGAATGATCGCAGTGAATCCGAGCCCGCCGACGACGCCGACGGAATGCTCGATGCCGGATGGAGTGGATATGTCACGGCGCGCAGTCACTCGTTGCAAGTCGGCGCGAGCGGCGAACCGAAGCTCTACCTGAAGGATGCAAGTCCCGAGGAGATGGTGGAACGCCTCACGATTTCCGCAGAGCAAGCGGGCCTCATCAAGGCATGGGCGACGAACTCAACCGCGCGTATGGAGCAGTTGCTCAGCGGGAATGTGGGAAACCTCAGCGCGCAGTCCCAGCCGCAGAATCAGCGCGGTGGTTCAAGTGCGGGCCGGAGCGGACGAAGTTCACAGGGAAGCGCCGGCGGAAATCAGCGCACTTCGAATGTGCCCAACCTCGACCAAAACCAGTTGCGACGGGTCTTTCAGGAAGCCACGCTTGATGATCCAACGAAACCAGCGCCTGGCAGAATCAATGTCAACACCGCATTGCCGTCGGTCCTTCGGATCATCTTCGTTGACGATCCGATTACCGCAGATGCGATCATGACGCTGCGAAACTCGAAGCCTGGCGGCGTGCTCGCACTCTCTGACCTCTTTCAGTCAAGTAGAGTCTCCCCCGACACGCTCTCGCGCCTAGGTGGAATCCTGGACACGCAAAGTGCAGTGTTCACGGTCACCAGTCGCGGTCGATCTGCCTCGACTGGGCTGGAGGTTGAAATCACCGCGGTTGTCGATCGTTCTACCTTGCCTGCCCGCATTTTGGAGTACCGAGAGCAGTGAATCCTCGCCTTTCGAAGCCAAGTGAAACTCCCACGATCGACCGATCAATCATCGGCGTGGTCGCACCACATCGAGGGGCGTGGAACCTCCTGCTTGTTCGGCACGAAGACGCGGGTGCACGAGTGCTTTCCGCGTCGACACATACGAATGTTTCTGATGCAGCCCGCGCACTGCACGAAGCGGGCGGCGGTGACCTTCGTGTGCTCCATCCAACGAGCGCGACGATTGTGAAGATCGTGCACCTTCCAATGATTGCTGCGTCTCAAATGGGGCAAGCATTGAAGCTCCAAGCCGAAGGCATGTTGCTTGGCGCAACGCCGGCGTGCCGAGTCGGCCTCGCCCCAATTCCTGAAACACAAAGCGGAACTGATCGCCAAGGGTTGATTCTCGTATGGCCCGAGTCATCACTTGGAATTGTTGACAAGAACATTCCGAGCGATGCGCAGTTCATTCCTGAACCCGCGGCACTACTGCCATTTCTCTCGAGCACCGCTCCGAGTTTCATCGCGGATCGCGCCAGCGGAACGGTCTTGCTTGGCCTTCGAGGAGAAAGCGGCCTCATCCTCAGGTCTACCCGCGAGGACGCGACGGACGAAACTTCCTGGCGCGCTGGAGTCCGTCGCTCGCTCGTTGAGAGTTTCATGAATGGCGGGCGCGCGCCAGCCGACGCGGTGGCCGAAGCGGAGCGCGTGCTCGCGAGCGCGGTGGAAACTGAGGATGGCCTGCGCGAGATCCCACAGAGCGCGATTGCAGCAGCGAGCGCCAAACTTCGATTCGCGGACAACATTCCAGTCCAAGATCAGCGCTGGTGGAACACTTGGGCACTTCTCGTCGGCGCAGCAATCGCGACCAAGGGCGACTTTGAAGGCCTCACCCAACTTCGCCGCGAAGTTGAACACGATGCGCCAACACTGACTGATCGATTCATTCAACGATTCTCCAATCGCCGCCGCGCGGTCAAACTCACGCTCGCCGTCGCGCTCTTGCTTGGGCTTGCGCCGGTGCTCTTCGGTTGGATGCGCGTGATGATTCTGGAGTGGAAGTTACCGTCAGAGCTCAGCGCGTTTGAACGACAGCAACGCACAGTCGACCGCCGCGTTGCGATCTACCGCGAACTCTCCGACGAAGGCATGCCGGTCGCGAAAATGCTCGGAGATCTCGCGTGCTGCACGACCGATGGCGTTGAGCTCATCTCTATTCAACTGTCGAAGAATCAGGGACTCGTCCTGCGAGGTACAGCTCGCACGCAGTCAGACGCAGCGGGCAGCGACCTCGTCGCGCGGATGGTCTCGCAACTCCGCGACTCGAAGATTTTTGATGCCGTCACGGTGAGCTTTGCCCCGCCGGATGCGCGTGGAATCTATGTCTTTACGCTGAATGCAGACATCGAAACACCCACGACGACCGCACGCATTCCTGAAGAGCGTGACTGGGCGGTGAAGTCGTTCTCCGAGCGCAAGTGGGGCAAGGTTGGTGATGAGGACAGCGAGGACACTGCGGCTGCGCCGAGCGCGACGACTCCAACTTCAACTCCGACGCCACCTTCGACGGTTGCACTCGCCGCTCCGACAGCGTCGGCACCGGATTCAGCAGGTACAACTCCACCCACTGCACCAGACACGCCGAGCGCATCGCCGAGCTCCACGCCAAGTCGCGGTATCGGTCGAAGGACCGAAACTCCGACTGGCGAAGGTGATACAGCAACGAATGGCGGAGCCACCGCCGGTCCAGCAACAACTGCAGTGGCTGTGCAACTTCCAGCAGAGTTCACCGACGAAGAGTTGAAGGGCATGAGCAAGGAGCAAGCTCGCGGGCTCATTGGCGAGATCGCGCAAGCGCGCAAACAGCCGGGACTTGAACCGGAAGTGCTCGCCCGACTCAACAAGGATTGGAAGCGACTGCTCGACTTCCTGAAGTCTGCTTCGTGATGAAAGCGTACCGATGAAGTTCTTCCAGTCACTCAACTCTACCTTCGACGCGCAACTCGATCGCGCACTTGCATGGTTCGACTTGCAGGAACGCGCGATCAAGTGGGCGGCGATCGCGATTCCCGTGCTCGTCGCGTATCTCATTCTCGACTACGGCTTCTGGCAAGTCTCATCCAACCTCGCGATTCGCGGCGATCGCATCGAGCGTGTCATCGCAGCCTCGAAGAAGCGCAGCGCGAGCATTGAGGGCTCGGTGGAGAGCGCGGTGCGCGCATTCGGCCCCGTTGATGCTCCGGCATCAAAGGATGACGGCGCCGACGCACTTTCGACTTCGATTGCTGCAATCTTCAAACAGAACAACACGAACTACGGCCTTGGTATCCGTGAACAGCGCATTAGTTCGCGGAGCTTAGAAAGCGCGGTTGGAAGCAAGATTGAGAAGGTTGTTGCGGAGATTCGTTTTGAAGCCACGCCGGATGCCGCGAGTGCGATCATTGCGCAACTCGAAGCGGCACCGGAGATCGATTCGATTTCTGACCTGAAACTGAACTACCAGCCACAGACCCGCCGAGTGACCGTGCAACTGAGCGCCGAGGCATGGACTCTTGAGCGAGGAGGATCCGCGTGAGCGAACGACTTCGTATCTCTGAACTTGTCCGTGGTGGCTTCCGACCAACTGCGCCGCTCATCGTGTCAGGTGTGGCAGCGACCATCGCGCTCATCGCTGTAGGACTTGGACTTCGCGACCTCGCGAGCGCGGCGCTCTCTTCAAGTGTGAGCGAGGCGGACGCAGATCCGTTGGTTCCGCTCACGGAGGAGAGCGCAAAGTCGCTCGCTGATGCGCGCAAACGATTTGATGGAAGAAGTGTGTTCGTGATGCCGAGCGCTCCTGTGCGCCGACCGAAAGCTCCACCCGCTCCGCTCACTCCACCGACACCACCACCTGATCCAGGTCCCCCACCGCCACCTTCAAGCTACACCGGACCGATGCCGACGAGCATTCTCGGTGACATCGTGTTCTTTGCATCGAATGTGCAGATCCGCAAGGGTCAGACAATCAATGGCGTGACGGTGATTGAGACGCACGCGCCGTGGGATGTGAAACTCGGCCACATGCGCGGCGAGTACACGGTGCCAATTTGGGGGAAGGGCGGAACTTCCTTCTTTACGACGAACCCCTACCCGCTCACGAGTTCCGGCGGCTTCCTTCCGAGTGGAGCAGGAGCATCATCGAGCACCGGCTCGAGCACGCGATCAGGCTCGACTGGATCGAGCGGTTCGGCGCCCGCGTCTGGAAGTGGATCCACACGACCTGATGGAACGCCGATCGCAAGCGGTGCAGCAAACGGCGCGTTGGGCGCGAGCGGGAGCGCTGGAAATGCGACTGCTTCGGGTAGCGCAAGTAATGCAGCGTCGCAAGCGAGCGCCGCGAACGCGAGCGCCAACCAAAATGCAACTCGAGGCGGACCTCCGCTCGTCGCTCCGGGTGATGAACCGGGTGCGGATCAACCGCAAGGCCCGGGGCCAGGCGAGGAACCGACAGCAGTGCCGTCACCTGCGATGGAGCCACTGCATCTTCCAGAGCCTCCGCCGGAGCCACCGTCAGACTCGAACTTCGTTGACCCAGCAACCCTTCCGCCCCCTGTCTCGGATCAGCAGATCGCCGGGATGGACATGGAAGCTGCACGCAACGCGCTTGCGGCGATCGACGGCACAAACAGTCTTCACATCGATCCAACGAGTCGCGACCGACTGAACAACGAACGCACGCACCTGCTCGCACGCATCGAGGCGCTGCAAGGCGGAAGCAATCCATAAGCCAGATTCCAGTATCCGACCGCTTTCACATATGACGCTTGGTTGAAGCCGAATCGGCGCATCCGCAAGCAGCCATCAAGCCGAAATAGTCCTTTGCCATCCGGAGTCCACATTTGCGCAATCTGAAGATCTCACTTCTCTCGTCTAGCCCCCTTCGAGGTTCGCGCTGCGGACGGACCAACCTGCTTGGCGTCACCATTGCATCGCTCTCGCTTGCGACGAGCACGCTCCAAGGCGTCGCGCCCCTGACGGAAGAACCGCAACGCCCTGCGCCGCAGGAGCAACCGCTTGCAACTCCAAGCGCACCACAAGAAACGCCAGCAGCGGTCACGCCGGTCGCGCCAAGCCGTGGCGACGATCGCGCGGCGCCGAGCGCGCAACCCAATGCCACTCGCCCCAACGCTGAAGGCGCAGCGCCATCGGCTGCAGCGCTTCAACGCGATGATCTCGTGAAGGGCGGTCGGCGCGTCATGGATGACGAAATGGTGAAGCTCGGCTTCAAGGAAACGCCGATCGAAGAGATCGTCCCGACCATCATCGCTTGGACGGGCAAGGTTGTGATGTTTCAGAAGACGGATATCGGCAACGCGAAGATCACGCTCGTCAATGACACGCTGATTTCGAAAGAGCGCGCGCTCGATTACATGTTTGAAGCGTTCCGCCTCAACGGCATGGGTGTTGTGGAGACACCAGACACGATCATCATCGAGACCCTCACGGATCTCTCCAAGGTGCAGCCGCTCGTCGTCCTTGGACCAGACGATGACATCTCGGATCTCTCTGAGAACGGGAACATCGTCATCAAACTCTTCCAGATCAAGCGTGCGAAGGCCGCCGATCTCCATGAACGCATCGCCGCGCTTATTCCCGATGATTACGCGAAGTTCGAGGCCGATGCGAACTCGAATCAACTCCTTCTGCAAGGCGACATCGGCCTCGCGAAGAAGGTGCAAGCGCTCGTGCTTGCCCTTGATGTCGAAACATGGGCTGACCATGTGACGAAGACATTCCGCCTTGAGTATCAGGACGCGCAGACCATCGCCGACCTCGTTTATGAGCTCTTCCCAGATTCGAGTGGGCAATCGGGCCGCTCGAACGCGAGCCGCAACCAGAGTCAGCGCGGCCAGAATCGCCAACAAAATATTCCAGGCGCGCCACAAGCACCAGGCGGTGGCGGCGGCAGCGGCACACTGATTGTGACCGTGCTTCCAACGCTGAACTCGCTCACGGTTCGCACGACACCTGACAACCTCGCACAGATTGAGCGCCTCGTTCGTGAAGCATGGGACTTGCCGCCGAACGCCGGCGGATCCATCTTCCGTACCTACGACCTTGAGTACGCTGATCCGAGCAAGATCAAGGGATTGCTTTCCAATCTCTTAAATCCCGGCTCTGCCACGCAGTCACAGGGAAATCGTGCCGTCGCAGGCGGTCGAATGCCGCAAGGTGGCGGAGAAAGCGGTGCGGGCGTTGCCGTCGCGAACATCTTCCAGATCGAGTCGTATCCGGAATCAAATCGACTCGTCGTCATCTCGAAGACCCCAGAGAATTTCGAGTGGCTCGACCGATGGATCAAAGAACTGGATCAACCGTTCACCACCGGCGTGCCCGTCAACATTCCGCTGAAGTACGCGAGCGCGATCAAACTCTCTGAGATCCTCAACACGCTGCTCGCCCAATCGGGCGCACAGACCACCCTCACACTTCCTGAAGAGGGACTGACCGGAATCGCTGACGCGTTTGCGCAGGACGGCTCGACGCTCGCTGGTGGCGCGTCAACGCCGCAAACACCGCAGGCGCAGAACCAAGTGCAGTTCCCTTGGCAAGGCGGCGTAGGCCGCGGCGGCGCCAACGCCGCAGATGAAGGCGAGACAAGTGGGCTCATCGGTCGAGCGCGCGTCGTTCCCAATGCAGGGCAGAACTCCCTCCTCGTGCTCGCTCCGCCAGAGGTGCAGAAAAAGCTTGAAGAGATCATCGTTGATCTCGATCGACCCGGCAAGCAAGTGATGATCACCGCGGTCCTCGCAGAGGTTTCGCTCGGTGATGGCTTCAGCTTTGGTACCGCGATTGGGCGACTCGATGACTTTGCGGCGCCGCTCAATGGCGGGACCAACTCGCTCACCGGAAACATCGGCCTCACGCTCGATAAGGGCGGCGTTGGTGATACCAGCGGGAATTTCGCATGGCCATGGGGATTCGATGAATCAAACCTCAACATCACGACCTCCGATCAGACTGCGGTCTTCATGCAGGCTCTGTCAACGGATTCCGATGTGCGCATCCTTCAGCAGCCGCGCATCGTGACGAGCGACAACAAGGAAGCGAAGTTCTTCGCTGGTCGCGATGTGTCGCTGCTTTCAGGCGAGACATCAGGCTTCGGCACGACCGGAACGACTGCGTCCTATGACCAAACTCCGGTCGGCATCGGCTTGAATGTGCGCCCGCGCATTACGCAAGACAACAATGTGAACATGGAGATCGAGATCTTGCTCTCGAACCTCTCCGCGGCGGTCGTCAATTCGAACCCGATCATTGATCGACGACAGACCAACACCGAAGTGACGCTGAAGAATGGGCAGACCATCATCATCTCCGGCATTCGCCGCGAACAAGAGACGAAGAAGAATCGCCGCATTCCATTCCTCGGCGACATCCCGATCATCGGCGCTGCGTTTGCGTTGAATGAGTTGCAAAACGAAGTCGTCGAACTCGTGGTCTTCCTCACGCCAGTGGTGATCGAGAATCCAGACGCGAACGACAACAACTACAACGTTAACGAGCGACTTCGCCTCCGCGAGTTGTCGGAGCCGCTCGACAAATCCTCAGAGTCGCTCATCAAGGGAAGTAAGTTCTTCGAAGATCTCAAGAACGGCGCCGACCTCATCACGCCTGTTCCTGACCTTGGTGAAGTCCCCGGCGCTGCGCCGCTCGATGATGCGAAATCGCCGACGAAGAATCCTTGAGCAAACGATCGTTGCAGTCGTCGGATTCGCGTCCTGCGTGAGTTGCACCGCGAACCCGAAGAAACAGGGCGTCCTGCGCGATGCTCTCACGACGACCCCGCCCCAAGCGACGGGATCCGCGCTTGCTTCCACGGGAGTTCGCGGAGCCGTCCAACCTCTTGGCAGCATCCCGTACGACGGATTCACACTGCCTGTCATCGCGCCCGATGGGCGGCACTTTGCCGTGCAGGGGACGGGCGGCGCAACAATCTCGGCGCGGCTCGCTTCGCCTCAAGCGCCCCTGCCACGGTCGCAGATCACGCAATACCGCATTGAAGCGAACGGACTCCTCAAGGTTGCCGAGAGCGAGCCGGGCTTACTGCTCGGGCGCGGCGCGAGTTTTGCGGGGTGCTTATGCGAAGGTCCGAGACCAGGCGGAGGTCGAGCGATCGGAGTCCTGCCCTGGGGAGAGAACGAAGTCGAGTGGATTGTCGATGACGGACGCGCGAATGCGTTCGCGTCGCTCGCTCCCGATGCGACGCTCGCGTGGTGCGCACGAGATGCGGTTGGCGGAGCGTGGAGCCTGGCCATTCGAATGGAGTCCGCGAGCGACGATCTCGTGATCCCACCCCCTGAGGGGGGATCATGGCTCTACCCCGTCGCGGTGAGTCGGCACTGTGTTTGCGCACTCTTGTTGCGCGATGGCGTTGCGTCGTTCGCACAGTTTGATCCGAGCGACGCGCCATCCACGCGTCGAACTCCAACGCTCTCCCAAGTCTCCGACCGAATGGATATCCAACTCGCATCACAGATGTTCGCGCCGCAGCAGGGCCTTGACGCCCTAACACCAGGGGGAGAAGTGCTCTACTTCAATCCGGCAACGCGCGCAATTGCCGCGTGGAATCCCAAGGATGGGAATCGAGTGTCGTTTCCTGGCCAACCAATCGCGATCTGCTTCTTCGACCGCGCGCGCATCGCGGCTCTCTCTGGAGATGAAGTGCGACTTCGAAGTGTGGACAATGACCACGAGCCTGGCGTACGACTCATCGATGGCGTGGCCGTTCCACGGCGTCTACCTGGGACAGATGGTCGGCAAGGCATCTTGTTTGTCGCGCCAGAAGCGCAGTCGCTCCGACTGTCGATTCTTCGCCCCTCGTCCTGAGCAAATCGCTGCGCGTGCCACGGAAGAAATCGACTCCCGCGCAAGCAGGGGTCGATCGTTCGTACCAAGAGTGTGAGGCGAGGTCAGTCGCCAGCGCCGCTCATTCGTCGTCGTCATCCTCATCATCGTCGCTGTCGGCGTCGTCTTCCGACGACTCTTCGTCCGTCGAGTCGGCGTCCTCGGAGTCATCGGACTTCTCGTCCTCTTCTTCCTCTTCCTCGTCATCGTCGAAGTCGTCGCCGAAGTCATCGTCGTCTTCTTCTTCTTCCTCCTCCTCATCATCTTCTTTGCTCTCATCGTCCTCGTACTCGTCCTCGCCGAACTCATCGTCATCCTCAAGGAAGTTGAGATCGGTCTCTTCTTCATCGTCGCCGCTCGCGACGAACTCAAACGAAGTGAAACCGCGAGGAGACTTGGCCGAACTGGCGCGCGCCATCGACTTCGAATGCGTGGCGTGGTTCAGCGAATGATTCAACATATGCATGGGCGTGATCATGAGCGTAGGAGAGAGACTTCTAACCAGTCGCGCCCCGTTCGCCGGGCCTTCCGCGCGGGCGCAGTATCGGCAGGCTGAGTCTTCGCACTCCACTACCTGCGGGGCGAAGTTGTCGCGCCCCACCGACCGTCTGTCAACCCTCGTTCGGGGGCTGATTTTCGATTTTTTTCGAAAATCCCACAGCGAGCGTCCTGCTGTCATTAGAGAGAAGAACCCATCCATCCACCCCGATCGCTCGGCTGAAACGCTGGTTCGTGGAATGCACTTCGAGGGTGGGCCCCGAGATCCGTAGTCCTTGCGCAGGGTCGAGCGTGTTGAGGAAGTAGACATACTCCGAGACAAGCGCGGTACGCGTGGCGTTGGGTGTTTGTCGGGCCCCAACTCCATTGACCAAGACGATGCGATCTTCTCCGAGAATTGCAGCGATGAAGTTGGGTTCGCCAACCGTTCCATCCCGACCAATCAAACGCCCATGTGCATCAATGAGCGCAATGCGCGAATCGGCGTGCGCGACAACCCCTGTTCCAAATCGGGAGATCGTCCGAACCACGCGCGCAAAGTCCGCTGCGCCGTCACCGAAGCCAACTTCAAGCACGGCTCCGCTCCAAGCATCCATCGAGAACAACCGTCCGTTGCGATCAAGCGCAAAGAGTCGGTTTTCGCACCACAGTGGTGAGGTGGAGTCCCAAGTCCGTGCGTCCGCAACACCCATCTGAAAGCGCGCGTCAAGTCCGTTGGGCGCCGCGTCGAGCGTCCACATTTCAACACCCGCCGTGGTTCCAACCGCGATCAAGCCGCTGCTTGACCGACGGATCCAACGCACATCACCGCCTGATGCAGTTGCAAACGACGCGACGGGTTTGAGTGTCACAGGATCACAAAGCAACACTGCAGACTGCCCCTGCTGCTCCGCTCCAAGCCGTCCTCCCAATGCCAGAAGTTCAGCATCACCAGCGGTCATGAACACCTGTGCAAGAAGGTGCGAGGCAACGACTGAACTCCCATCCCGAAGCGCAATACTCGCCGCACAACCATCACGACGCACGAGATTCAGCTTGCCGCCTGCCATCATCGGCAGTACTTGACCCGGAAAGAAAGGCGCACCCTCGGGAAGCGTTCGCATTCCATTCGGATCCGCGTCGGCCGCAGCGAGAGGCCCAAGAAGTTCGTTGAAATCGGAGGTTCGCCAGAGCTCGAGACCTGTGACCGCGTCAACGGCGAAGTAACTCTCACTGCGACCCTTCCCGATCTCCGTGAGGACCAACACTGCCCCGTCGTCGAGCAACACTGGATCACGGTCGTGGACGCCGCATCGCCAAATCTCCTTGAATTCTCCAGCGCTTCGCGCGACGAGATCGAAGTCCTCCATGAAGTACACGACCTCATGCGCGCCTGACTCAAGCGCCGCGAATGCTCGGCGTACTAATCGCCCAGGAATCTCAGTGACCACAAGCGCTGGCTCGCCAAACGCAGGCCACGCCGTCGCGGGGGTAGGCATCCCCCGCGTCGTGTGAAGCAAGGTTGCAATGTCCTCGCGCATCGGCGGCGCTTGCGCTTCGCGAAGAACCGCGTCGAGAAGTGCGGCTGCCGAGAGCGAGGTTCCTCGCGCGTCGAAGAGAGCTGCGCCTGCGCGCGCAGCGTCTGCGGCCGCGCGCGACCGTGGGAACTCTCTCACTTGCGCGATACATGCTTCCAAACTCAAGGGAACCGGCGCGGCGCGCAGCGCGCTCAGCGCTCGCTCCTCATATTCCTCCGCGACGGACCGATGCTCCGACCGTGACATGAACTCCGCGAGATGCGAAATCGCAATGGCGCGTGTGGCGCGTACTTCTCCCGTCGGCGAGAGCATGACTTCGTCCCCGTGAAGCGAAGCAATCTCGCGCCACGCTTCGACGGCAAGGGAAGCATCACCGCGTCGCGCAAACCACTCGGCACGGGCAAATGCGAGTCGAACTCGCGACTGCGCGTCGTCCACCATCTCTGCGGCGACCGCGAGAAAGCGAGCTCCGAGGGCGCCAGCTTTCGGAGCATGTTCGACAAGTCGATCGGCAAGCATGCCCCGCAAAGGGTCTCCACTTCGCGTCTTCAGAATCGATGATGCTCGCTCCGCTGCATCAAGCGCCAGCGCGAGGTCGTCCCCCTCGACCGCGAGATCGAAGAGTGCGAGCGCCGCAGACGCGTCCTGCGCGAGATCGAGGCGACCGCGCAGGACTCGCACGGCGTCAACGCCTGACATGTAGACATCAAGGTGATCTACCCCAAGAGCGACGACACGATCCTCGGCGAGCACCGCGTTCACCGGTTCGTTCGTCTCAATGCTCGCGATGCGGCGTCCGCTCGCAAGATCGACGAACCAGAGTGCTTGCGTGCCCGGAACGAGCACGACGTTCCCCGCGATACTCACGCGGCCTCGAATCCCGCCGCGATTGTCCAAACCACCGCGGGCTTCCCAAAGCGTCGCTTCGCTCTCGCTCAGTTTCCATCGAGGAGTTGCGAGTTGCAACGGATCGAATGCGATGACATCACTGCCAACAGCCAAAAGCGATCCTCCGCCGACGACGAGTAATCGAGGGCTTCCCCACGCGGTACCCGGCCCAATCACTGCAACCGCCAGTGTCGCGCCGGTGCTCGCGTCGAGTGCAACGACTTCCGATTCATCCGGCGCAACACTAAATACGCGACCGGCGAGCACGGCAGGCCGTGCGAACTCCCAAGCCTCACCAGAGAAACGCGGCTCGCGTAGCGGCACGCGGAAACGCCGTAACCACTCGAGCGCACCATCACGCAATCGAACCCGGGCAACCGCTCCGAGCGGAGTCGCGACATAAAGCGCTCCTGCATCAAGCGTCATGCCCGGAGACCGACGCACAGAAACAGCGCGAGTTCCTCCAGCCGCCGCGACGAGTGTGAGCCACCGAATGCGACCATCACTTCGACCAAGCGCAAGGACGGAATCTGCTTGCTCCAATCGAGTGGACGGACGGCGGACTGTCACGAGCACAAGGTCGCCAACCAAGATCGGCGATCCAATCGCAAACGCGCCCGCAAGTTCCGGCCGCCCTTCGAGCCCATCGACCGAAAGACTCCACTTCTGCGTTCCATCACGAACATCGACGAGGAAGACTCGACCACCATCAGTGCGGGCATTCGAAAAACCGTTGCCGGCGATGACCGCAGCATCGAAGCCACTCACCGCAACACTTGAGAGATCCACCGCGACGCCAGTCTCGCGGCCAATTCCAGCGATCGCGAGATCGATGCTCCAGCGTTCCTGCGCCGTCGTTGCGTCGAACGCGCGCAGGGCGCGACCCTCGCTCACATAGACCGTGTCATTGGACACGGTCGGTTCTGCGGTGAGCCAAGATGCGTCTGCTCGCGCGCGCAACGCGGCATCTTCCGGAAGTCGCGCGAGGGCTTCCGCGCCGTAGTAGCGATGAAAGAGCGAGTCACCGAGTGCCTCAGAAAAGATACGCCTCCACGAAGCGTCGGGCAGTGTGCCATGCGCTCCACCCGTCACGCTACTCAGCGCCAACGCGACGCGTGGCGGTGCCACGAAGTGAACCGCTGCGTCGCGAGCGACGATCACCGTGGTGTCCGCGGGAAACTCCTCAGCGAATCGCTCAAGCGATCGAATCGCGGCCGTGGCGCCTGCTTCATCACCCCGCGCTCGCTGCGCCATCGCCAGCAGCGCAAAGTACTCCGCACACCGATCAACCGCCTTCGGATCAGCTTGAGCAGCGCCAGTCAACATTGGGTGACGCTGCACGCGCTCAAGGAGCGCGACCACCGCGTCGAACTGCCCCGATCGCATCGCCGATTGCGCAAGGAGCAGTGAAGCGGTCAGCCCCGCCGGAGTCCAGCGGCGACGCGACGCGATTGACGCTGGACCCCTTTCAACAAGCAACCGCTCCGCCGCATCACTCTCACTTCGCAAGAACTTCGCAAGCACATCAGGCGCGCTCAGCAGCATCGATTCAACTTCCTCTGCGACGGAGTTGAAGTGACCATCCTCAGCGGGACCGACTTGCACGATGCGATCACCGAACTCATCAAGGAGTCGGCGCGCAAGATGCGCTGCTTCAGCGGGATTCGCGACGGACTGCGCGCGCGCTTGCTCCATCAGCGATTGAGCTGTCGGTGAGTCAGCAACAGCGGGAATGACGCTGTCTTGATGGGGAGACGCGACAGTGACCCTCACGGAGATGCCGCAAGCCGCAACGAGCATCAGTCCGCTCCATCGCCTTGCGAAGGGCAGTCTGCGCGGGCGAGGAAAGCCAGCAAATCGCATCACGGTGCAAGCGTAGCTTCTCTGTCCTGCCTTGCGTGCCCTTCGGTTACGCTGCGCTGCGCATGCGCACTTCCTCTCGCATTTTCTCGAGCGCCATCGTTGTGGCCGCGACGACCCTCGCGAGCTGCACGATTGCACCTCCACAAGTCACGCTGACCTCGATTCGCCGCTCTGCATCGAGTCCGCAGGCCAACGCATATGAGTTTGAGTTTGCGCTTCGCAATACGCATCCCGCTCCAGTCGAACTTGAGACTTGGTCGTACAGCGTGACCGCGGCGGACGGTTCCACCTATGGAGGATCGTGGGCGGCGCTCGCGGTCATTCCTGCGGAGTCGTCGAAATCACTCGTCATTCCAGCAGTGCTCGACGCGACCGCCCAAACGGGCATCGGCGCGACGCTCGCGGTCTCCGGTGAACTCGGGTACCGAGATCCTGGAAACCTCGCCCGATTGCTTCGGCAAATGGGATTACTGAAGTCGAGAAGCACCTTTGCAGGAAGTGCAACCATTCAAGTGGCGGCGAGTAGCGCGGCGGCGACGACGCCGACGGTCGAAGGTGGATCTGTGCCGGTTGCGCCGCCTGCGCCCGCCAAGCCCGATTGAACGGAACATCTCGCGCGAGCCTCGGCGTTCCTTGGGAACGATCGTGTTCCTCGAAGGGCTGCGTAAATGTTGCGCGCGATCGCGTCGATCCTTTCTCTGCCCAGAGTTCGCACTGAAGCTCGTCCGCCTCAGTTCGTTCTCTCATGCCGAGGGAATCGATGCTCAATGACATTCTTCGCAAGGCGCATGAACTTGACGCCTCGGACATTCACCTCGTTGCGGGAAATCCACCCACAGCGCGCATCAACACAGTCGTCACGCCCATGGATCTGCCTCCGCTGAGCGCAGAAGACACACGACGCATCATCGCGGATGTGATGACCGCGGAACAGTCGGAACAGTTCGCACGGGCGAGAGACCTCGACTTCTCCTACGAGATCGCTGGGTTCAAGCGCTACCGTGTGAACGCGCACATGCAGCGCGGCGTCGTGGGTCTTGCACTTCGTGCGATTCGAACCAAAGTTCCCCCGCTCGCTTCGCTGAATCTTCCAGAGGTCATCTCACGACTCACATACCTCCCCCGAGGCCTCGTGCTCGTGACGGGCGATACGGGCTCTGGTAAGTCCACGACACTCGCCGCGATGATCCAAGCGATGAATGAGCGCTACCGCAAGCACATCATCACGCTCGAGGATCCAGTCGAGTACACATTCGCGAGCGACCGTTGCTTGATTGAACAGCGCGAACTCGGCGCGGACATTCCGACCTTTGCGAGCGGACTTCGCCACGCCTTGCGTCAGGACCCCGACATCATTCTCGTCGGCGAAATGCGCGACCTCGAGACGACTGCGTTGGCCATCACTGCGGCGGAAACCGGTCACCTTGTGCTCTCCACGCTCCACACCGTCAATGCAAGTCAATCGGTGGAGCGCATCGTCGACATCTATCCGGCCGGACAGCAAAATCAAGTGCGGTCGATGCTCGCGAACACGCTGCAGGCCGTCGTCTCGCAAACACTCTTCCGTCGCAAGGATCGACCAGGAATGGTCCCTGCGATCGAGGTGTTGCTCTGCACCCCTGCCGTGCGCAACATCATTCGTGAAGCACGCACCTATGAGATTCCCAATGTGATTGAAACCAATCGCGCGATGGGCATGCAGAGCCTCGACAACGCGATCGCCGAGTTGTACTTCAACGGCATGATCGCGCGAGAAGACGCGGTTGCGCAGGCCAGCCATCCCGACAAACTCGATCGCATGCTCGCGGCGTAAGGACTCGACATGGCCCACTATCGATTCCAATCTCGGACTGCGAAGGGCGAAATCCACGCCGGCGTGCTCGTGGCGGAGAACGCCACGGCCGCCGCGAGCCTCATTCGAGGGCGCGGCGAATTCATCGTGCAGCTTGTCCCAACGGCGAACAAGGACGGCGCTGAATCCACGCTCTCCGCGATTCTGAACTACAGCAGCGGTCCCTCTGCGAAGGACATTCTCGACTTCACCACACAGCTGGCAGTCATGATTCGCGCGGGTATCTCGATTCGCGCTGCATTGGAAGGCATCGCCGAACAGACCACGAACCCGAAGTTCAAACGCATTCTCTCGCAGATCCGCGCCGATGTTGAGGGCGGGAAGAGCTTCAGCGATGCCATTGGTCGCTACCCGAAGCTCTTCGGTCCACTGTATGTGCATATGGTGCGGGCATCGGAAATGTCCGGCTCCTTCGCCAAGATGCTCGACCGCATCGCGGGCTACCTGTCGCAAGAGATCGAGACCCGCAAGATGGTGATTGGCGCCAGCATCTATCCAGGCATCATCGCCCTCATGGCGATCGGCACGACGGTGTTCTTGCTGACCTTTGTGCTTCCGCAGTTTGCGGGTGTCTTCAAAGGCAAGGAAGATGCGCTCCCCGGACCCACGCGATTCCTCATGAGCCTCTCGGCGTTCATGGTGCAGTATTGGTGGATTCTTGTGCTCGTTGGCGGCGGCGCGGTGGCGAGCTTCCTCGCATTCATCAAGACGGAGGTTGGCGGGAATTGGTGGGATCGATTCAAGATCAGCATGCCAATTCTGCGCCGCATGTTCCGGGCGCTTTACATCAGTCGCGGATTGCACACGATGGGCGAGCTTCTCAACGCAGGCGTGCCGATGCTCGACACGCTGCAAATCACGGCAGATGTCAGTGGAAACAGGCACTATCGCCGGCTCTGGCGCAGTGTTTCTTCAGCGGTTCGCCAAGGAAAGAAGGTGCAATCGCAGTTACAGAAGACGACACTTCTTCCTCGCGCTGTCATTCAAATGGTCGGTGCCGGCGAAGAATCTGGACGCCTCGGCGAAACGCTCGACGAGATTTCCCACTACTACGCGAAGGCCCTCAAGGACGCGATCAAGTCTGTCACGGGCATGATCGAGCCGCTCATGATCGTTGTGATGGGTGGGGTGGTTGGATTCATCGCGATGGCGATCATTCTCCCGATCTTCAAGATGTCCAATCTCGTCTCGGGGCATTAAGGAGTAGGAATGTTGCAACGCAATCCACCTCGCCGACCTCGACCTGTCCGCGCGTTCACGCTCATCGAGACAGCGCTCGCAACCGTCATCGTTGGCACAGGCGTGCTCGCCATCGTGTCAGCGCAACAAGCATTTTTTCTGAAGAACGAATGGTCGACGCATGCGTCCATCGCGGAACGACTCGGCAATGAGTTTCGCGAGATGACATGGAGGCTTCCTGCGCACGACCCCGTGACTGGCACGACCTTCTGGGGTCCTGAACCAGACGAACTGTCCGTCGAGGACTACGACGATCTCGATGACTTCGACGGCGAGGGAGGGATCGGCACCGTGTGGAGCGCCGCCGCAGGCAACGGACCGCTCGCCGCAGCCCGCGCCGTCATCACGAAGATGGAAGGTTGGTCGCAGGAAGTCACGGTGCAGTGCGTCGATCCGTTTGACATTGTCGCCGTCGTCGATGACAACGCGACGGACATGATGCGTGTCCTCGTCACAGTGCGGTTCCAGGGTGTGGATGACGACGCCCCACGGGAAATGACGCGTGTTTCTTGGATTGCGCCTCGGTAGATACGACAATAGGTAAGAAAACCACTCCCTGAATCGATCGCCTTCGCAAGGGAAGTCGCAGCGCACACGATGCAAGCTTCACGCCATACCCCGCTTCTTCGCGCATCTCGCACGCGCCGTCGTCGCGCAGTATCGAGCGTGTTGGCGATGCTCTTTCTTGTGATCTTCAGTTCACTCGCCGCTGCGATGGCTGTCGTCGCGCAGGGCAATCTGCGAACGGCAGACAGTTCGCTGAAGGTCTCTCGAGCACAGAGCGCCGCAGAGACTGGACTGGTCTTCGCGCAGCGCCGGATGATTGCCGAAGCGCAGCGCTTCGTCGTGAAACGAGGCGTTGTCGACGCGGACTTCGCGGAGCGACTTTGGAAAGGATCATGGAGCGCCGAAGACGGCGTAACGGTCAGTCCGCCGGTTGGATACGCAGGAAACGGAACACCAGCGAGCCTCGCGGAAGCGCTGCGCGACGCACATGCCGAGGATGGCAGCGCGTTCGCTGTTGCGTTTGGCGACTCGATTCTTCCGCGTGTCCTTGAGGACGGCATGCTGCTCTGCCCTCCGATGCGCATGGAGGCGAACAACGACCAGCTGTACTTCCGTCTCTCCTATCAACCAATCGCCGACTCCTCTGACATTCTGATTTCCTGTTCGGGCACCGATGGCAATGTCTCGCGGAGTGTGAGCATGCGTTGCAAGCTCGCCAAGCGGATTGAGTTTGCGGTCTTGAGCCCCAACCGCATCATGGTTGGAAAAAATGTTCTCATCGATGGGCCTATGGGAACGCGATACGGCACTGAGGCTGGCGAACTCAGCGCAGCCAACGGCGACCCACTCGTCATGCGCAGCGACTTCCGCTACCTCACGCCGTCACTCACGGCGAAAATCGACTCGCTGCGCGATGCCGTTGTCGCCCATGATGTCGATGGCGATGGTCGCCTGCGCCCCGCGCACCCCGAGGAATCGCAAGGGCTCTCCGCGAACCCCTCACTCGTCGATCTCGACCAGAATCAGTATGTGGATGAGTTCGACCTCTTCCTCAGCGAGTTTGATACGGACAGCGACGGCGGAGTCGTGTGGGACGCCGCACGCGCAATGGCTGCGGGCCTCGGTTCAGTATCGCCAGAGTTCGACGGCGTTGACGCGCAACTTGCCCGCCTCATCGACCGCCGCGCTCCTGATCGTGATGGCGACGGCGATATCGATGCGAGCGACACGCGACTTGGCTATGACGATGGCGTGCTCAACGCGCATGATCTCTACGCCAAGGTCACCGGCGCGCTCGCCTTCGGTGTAACGAAGGAATCATGGGAGCTTGCTGCAGGTGAACCGTGGCGCGGCATTGCGCAGGGCGCAGTGAAGAGTCCACTCGATGTTGCACCGGCACGATTTGAAGTTCCCGCGGATGAGCTTCGCATCGTGTCGACCGCCGACTTTGCTGGAAGTGCATCTTGGCTGGCGAACGCAGCGCAAGGCAATCTCACGCAACAAACAACGGCGGGTGTTGGTGCGGGCGGTTCGTACTCGCCTGAGACCGCAGGAAACTATGAGGCCGTCCCATTCGGGTCGCTCGCTGCGTACGACTACTTCCAACGACCGGTGTACAGCAACATCACCTTTCGTGATGTGCGCATTCCGAGCGGAACGAACGCATTGTTCATCAATTGCTCGTTCGAAGGCGTGACCTTCATCGAAACGACGCCTGGATGCACAGATATCAACTGGAACTATGCCGGTTCGATGCAGCGCATCGATCAAGGCGGCGGCTCGTATGCCTATGTGCCACGATTCCCTGACCTCGTGAGCGACCTCAACGGCAATCCAGTGGTGAACACGAAACCACTGAGCAACTCACTGCGCTTCGACGGCTGCACTTTCCTCGGCGCGGTAACTGGCGATGTGCCAACCGAGTACACGCACTGGCGCAACAAGGTCCAGTTCACAGGCGCGACGAGGTTCTTCATCGATCCGAACGATCCTGAAGTGCTCTTACAAACCGATGGCGCCCAACTGCAGTCGGTGCTCGCGAGTTTTAGTGAAGAGGCGCTCGACAACATGCAGCGCAGTTCGATCTTCTTGCCTGGTTGGTCGGTGGATGTCGGCAGCTTCGCGAACGAGCAGAACATCGACCCAGACCTCACGCCGCGCGTCAAACTCAAAGGCACTGTGATCGCTGGTGTGATGGATGTTCGCGGAAGCGCCGAAGTGCATGGCACGTTGCTCCTGACCTATCGACCGGTCCCATCGCAGGGTCCGCTCTTCTACGGCGGCGCTCCCGAGGCGTTCAACACCACGCTTGGCTACTTCGGTCCGCTTGACGGCGATGGCGAAGGATTGCTGCCGCAAGACGCTGGCTTCTTAGGGTTTGGCGAGATTCGATTGCGCTACGACCCTGATGCGAAACTTCCGGACGGTATCCCCTGGCCGATCACCGCGATCCCTCAACGCGAGAGCTACCGAGAGGGCGGAGGCGCGGCATGAGTGACAGCACAGGTACCTCACGACCTCGACGAGTCGCGCGCGCATTTAGCCTGATCGAAATGCTGATCGCGTTGGCGATCACGGGCACCCTGCTCGCCGCGGTGCTCGTCTCGCTCAACGCGAGTTTCGTGGCCTATCAAACCACGACCGAACAAGCATCCACCCACACGATCGCACGGCTGGTCATTCACCGCGTGCAAGCGCTGGTGCGAAACGGTCGTGAGTTTGGTCCGATGCCAAGTGATGTACGCGATCGTTTCATCGCCTCCGATGAGATTCAGTTCCTCGACGATCAAGATCGCGTGATTGAGATCCGACTCGACCGCGCGAATGCGAAGTTAACCTTCACGGTCGATGGCGGACCTGCCTTCGCGTTTCTTGGCGGCGTCAGTGGTCCTACGACGGAGGCGGGCGATCCGGTTGGCGCGTTTCTTCTCGAGTACGAAAACGGGCGCACGCTCCGCCGTGCGACATTCGATCTCACGGTACTCGGAGACGACGACATCAATGTCGAACTTGAGGGCGACCATGTCCAGCCGTTACGGCTGGTTGGGAGCACTATGCCACGCCGGCTCGCCTGGTGATCCACTCTGCTTGCGTTCGATCTCTTGACGCATGAGGAGAACATGCGGACCGACCAGTGCCGGACTTCCATCAGGAACGCCCTCGGTCGGCGCGCGCTTGTACACACCGTCGCTGCCCATGCGCCATTGCTGCCGCCGATCGTGCAAGTGCATTTGAAGAATCTGCCAGAGGCGTTCCCGGTGCTCTCGCAACCCGATCGGCGTGGCGCACTCCACGCGCGTGTTGAGGTTGCGATACATCCAATCAGCGCTTCCGATATAGAACTCGCCATCGAGCGGATCTGCCGCACCTCGGCCGAACCAGAAGATCCGACTATGCTCGAGGAAGCGACCGATCGTCGAAAACACACGGATGTTCTCGCTGAGCTGCGGAACGCCCGGCCGCACGCAACAGAATCCGCGACAGACGATATCCACGGACACGCCGGCCTTCGACGCGCGATAGAGCGCATCGCTCACACTGCGATCCTCGAGCTGATTCATCTTCACGATGATGCGTCCGCGCTGTCCTCGCTTTTGCACTTCGATTTCGTCGTCGATCAATTCGATGAATCGGCGCTTCATCGCAACGGGAGCAATCAGGAGTCGCTGGTACTCCTTCTGCCGACTGCGACCGGTCATGTAGTTGAAAAGTCCGACGAGATCTTCCGTAATCGCGCGATCACAAGTGAGCAGTCCGATGTCCTCATACAGGCGCGCGGTCTTCGAGTTGTAGTTGCCGGTGCCGACATGTGCGTAGCAGCGGATGCTCTCGCCTTCTTGCCTGACGACCAGCGCCACCTTCGTGTGCGTCTTCAACCCGATGACACCGTATGCAACATGCACTCCCGCATCCTCGAGTTTTCTTGCCCACACGATGTTGCGTGCTTCATCGAATCGCGCGCGCAGCTCGACGAGCACCGCGACTTGCTTCCCTGCTTCCGCGGCTCGGATAAGGCTCGGAATGAACGGACTATCCCCGCTCGTGCGATAGAGCGCTTGCTTGATGGCGAGCACCTTGGGGTCCGCAGCGGCGGCCTCGATGAACCGCTCAACGGAGTGATCAAAGCTCTGATAGGGATGGTGGAGCAGGATGTCCTGCTTGCGAATGAGGGCAAACACATCCGCGTCCTCTGCTTCAAGCCCAGGAGGCGCAAGCGGCGTCCACTTCGGCCAATGCAACTCCGGCGTGTCAATGTCCGCGATCTCGTTCAGCACGCCCCAATCGAGCAACCCATCCACCTCGTAGATGTCTTCCTCGGTCAGCTCAAGTTCCTCTTCAAGAAACCGCTGCACTCGATCACCGGCGTTGGTCGCGACTTCAAGTCGAACCACGCGCGCGAAGCGCCGTTCGCGAAGTTGCTGCTGAATGAGTTCGAGCAGATCCTCCGCATCCTCGTTGTCACGCTCCGTCTCAGCATTTCGCGTCACGCGGAACGGAAGCACCTTGATGATCTCCATCCCAGGAAAGAGATCATCAAGATTGTGCGCAATGACTTCTTGTAACGGAACGAATCGCTTCGAATTCGCGAATCGATACAAGTTTCCGCCGAACTCTGGCACCTTCACTCTCGCGAAAAGTTGCTCACTCTCCCCCGGCCTGCGGAGCATGACACCGAGAGAAACCGACATGTTGGAGATGAATGGGAATCGGTGACCAGGATCGACCGCGAGCGGAGTCAGAATCGGGAAGAGATTGCGGCGATACCACGCCTCGACCTCGCTGCGTTCCTCGCGCGAGAGTTCACTCCACGCCAGCAATTGAATGCCCTGCTCCGCAAGTTCGGGCAGCAACACTTCCCGCCAAAGCCGCTGTGCGACGGCGTTCTGCGCGATCGTGCGTTCACGAATGAGCGTGACTTGATCTTGCGGCGAAAGCGGCTCCCACACCGGACTTGCGACGCCAGCATCGATCTGTCGACGCAGACCTCCGACTCGCTTCATGAAGAACTCGTCGAGGTTTGATCCGAAAATCGCGAGGAAGCGCACGCGCTCAAGAAGCGGTACATGCGGATCATCTGCTTGCGCGAGCACACGACAGTTAAACTCGAGCCACTGCAAGTCACGGTTCAGAAACCGCGCCGGATCGTCGAGCCCGATTGGAACGATGTCATTCGGAGCAATCGGCTTACGCGGCGACATGGAGGAGAGATCTGTAGGAGTCATGGGCGATCAAGAGACGCTGTGGACAGGAGCTCATCTGTGCATTGGCGGACGATAGATCGCAACGCAGCGCGGCGCCTCGGTCACCCGCACACTCGCGAGTCGAACGCCGCGCGGGAGTTTCGGAAGAAGCTCTTCAGCAATGTGCTTGGCAACATGCTCTGCGGTTGGATTCGTCGACTCAAATGCAGGTGACGCATTGAGATCGGCATTCTGGAATGGCGCGATGACCCGCACGAGCGCTGCTTCAAGGGCGTGAAAGTCGCAGAGCAATCCCTCGGGATCGAGCGCTGGACCCTCCACTTCACACTTCACCCTCCAGTTATGGCCATGCACCGGCTCGCGCACGCCCTTCAAGAGGATGGCATGGGCTGCGCTGAATTCGGCTTCGATTTCGAGCGAGTACATGCAAGCGAGTGTACGAGACGCGCGGTCGGAGGTTCCCGCCCCAACACGAGTTGCGCAATAGTAGCATATGCTACTATTGAACCATGCATTGCGGAGCGCGCCCCTTTCACCGCGGTACCTCGCTACTCGTTGCCTTGCTGCTCTCCGTCATTCCATTAGGTTGCGGCGGCAGCTCCACTTCCGTCGCTGAACGAAAGGATGGAGAGGCTGCGCCTTCAACGCTGCTTCTCGTCGCAACAACCGGCATGGTGGGCGATGTCGTTCAGCGTGTTGCGAGAAGTCACGCGCGTGTCGTCACGCTCATCCCTGCGGGTGCAGACCCCCACCTCTGGTCGCCAACACGCTCGGACATCGTGCAACTTCTCGAAGCTGATGCGCTCTTCTTGAACGGCCTTGGACTTGAAGGACGCGCGGGAGAGGCGTTTGCGCGCGTGTCGAACGCGGGCCGGCCAGTGTGCGCCATCACAAGCATGCTGACGCCAGAGGACCTCCTTCGAGATCCATCGAATCCGAATCACCCAGATCCACATGTTTGGATGGACCCGCTGGTGTGGGGCAGAACCGCACTCGCGGTTGCGGAGACGATGTCGCAACTTGATCCAGCGCATCAAGAGGAGTTCCATCGCAATGCGCTCGCGTACGCATTCGAAGCGGAGAAGTTGCACGATGAGATCAACGCGCTTCTCGATCAAGTTCCGAGTGCGAACCGCGTCTTGATCAGTTCACACGATGCGTTCGGTTACTTTGGGAAACGCTTCGGCTTCGAAGTACGCGGCATTCAAGGCATTTCGACAGAGAGCGAGGCGAGCGTTGGCGACATCGAGCGGCTCGTCGCTGAGATTTGCGAACGAAGAGTTCCTGCAGTCTTCATCGAAACAACGGTATCGGATCGAACCATTCGAGCACTCGTTGATGGCTGTGCCGCGCGGTCTCATCCGCTCAACATTGGGGCGGCGCTCTTCAGCGATTCCATGGGACCTTCAGGAACTCCGGGAGGAACCTGGTTGGGCATGATCCGTCAGAACGCCACATCGGTCGCGAACGGCTTGCGGGGTAGCACATGAGTCGTCAAGGTTGCCCGCTCGAGTTGGAGCGTTTTTCTGCGGGCTACGGAAACGGCGACTGCGTGGTACGCGACGCGTCGTTCGCATTGCGAAGCGGCTGCATGACAGCGCTCGTCGGCCCGAATGGCGCAGGCAAGAGCACGCTCCTGAAGGGCGCGCTCGGACTTCTCCCGCACGCAAACACTGCAGGCGTTCGTTTCTTCGGGCAGCCGCTCGACAAAGTGCGCGCGCGTGTGGCCTACTTACCACAACGCGCGGATATTGACTGGACCTTCCCCGCGAGCGCGCTCGATGTTGCGGCAATGGGCCTGTATCGCAAGATCGGATTTTTCCATCGCGTCCGTGGCAAGTGGAAGTCTGAAGCACGACGCGCGCTCGCCATGGTTGGCATGGAATCGCTCGACGACATGCCAATCGGCGAGCTCTCTGGTGGTCAGCAGCAGCGCGTGCTGCTCGCGCGAAGCCTTGTGCAAGGCGCCGACTTGCTCATGCTCGACGAGCCATTTGTCAATGTGGACTTCGCGACCGAGGAGCGGCTCGGCGCGGTCCTTCGCGATGCATGCCGCAGCGGCATGAGCGTGCTGGCTGTGCATCATGATCTCGGCGATGTTCGCCGCTACTTCGACGATGCTGTGCTCTTTGACGGAACGGTTGTCGCGCATGGTTCGATCGATGTCGCGCTCGCGGACGCGAATCTTCATGAAGCATTTCGGCTTGGACCACCACCCGAGGACTCGATCGCGTGAGCGTCGATCCCAACACGCTTGCTATCCCATTTTGGGGCGCGAACACAATCATGGTGACGCTCGGATGCGCTGTGTTTGGAGCGCTCGCCGGAAGCGTTGGAACCTTTGTCCTCGCACGCAAGCAGTCGCTGCTCGCGGATGTCGCCGGACACGCGACGCTTCCCGGCGTCGCGATCGCCTTTCTTCTTGGCGAATCATTGGGAATCGGCGGCCGATCACCATGGTTGCTCTTTCTCGGAGGAGGCACGACCGCACTGCTCGCGGCGTGGAGTACGCCGTGGCTTGCGCGACACAAGCGCCTCGGCGCGGACGGCGCAAACGCCGTCGCGCTCGCTGGGTTCTTTGGATTGGGAACGGTGCTCTTCTCGCTCGTGCAATCTCACCCTGCGGGAGCACAGGGTGGTCTTCGCCGCCTCCTGTTCGGAAGCGCCGCGGCGATCACCAGCAGCGACGCTGCCTCACTTGCGATGATCGCACTCATCGCACTCGCCGTCCTCGTCCTGTGCTTCAAGGAATTGTCGCTGTTGGCGTTTGATGAAGCCGCCGCGCGAGTGCTCGGGCTTCCAACGCGCAGACTCGATTGGATGTTGCTGCTCTTGCTCGTTGCCACCGTCGTGGCAGGAATGCAAGTTGCCGGCGTTGCACTTGTCGTCTCGATGCTGATCGCTCCTGCCGCCGCCGCGCGAATCATCGGTGGATCATTCGCCCGAACCGTGACTCTCGCGGCCTGTATCGGCATCCTTTGCGCCGTCATGGGCGCGACGGCCTCGCGTGGATTCGAGCATGTTCCGACTGGCAGCGCGATGACGATTGCGGCGACTGCCGTGTTCTTTGCGTGCATCCCCTGTTCGCGACTTTTCCGCGCGCGCCGAAGTCGGACCTCGACGGAGGCTCGCCGATGATGCCGTCCCTCGCTGTCGACGTGCCCGCGGTGATTGCCCTGATGCTCGCGCTTGTTGCGTGCGGAACGCTTGGGAATTTTCTTGTGCTCCGCAAGGAGGCAATGACGGCGGACGCGATCGCACACGCCGTTCTTCCGGGCCTTGTGGCTGGCTTTCTTGTTTCGGGGAGCCGTTCGATCACCGCGATGTTTGTTGGTGCCGCATGCGCTGGCGTGATCTCGATCCTGCTTTCCAATTGGTCCCGACGTGCGACGCAGCTTGAGCCCGGCGCAACGCTCGGCATTGTGTTCACGGGACTCTTCGCACTCGGCGTCATCCTCCTCGAGACGCAAGGCGCGCGGCAAGTTGATCTCGACGCGGAGTGCGTGTTGTTCGGATCTCTCGAGACACTCTTCTACGTGCCAGCGAGCGATGCGTCTTGGTACGAAGGCGTGCCTCGCGCAATCTGGACACTCGCTGTCATCGCGTTCCTCACCTCAAGCTTTGCGGTGTTGTTCATGAAGGAACTCGCGCTCCTCGCGTTCGACCCAAATGCCGCACGCCACCTTGGCGTCGCTCCTCGATGGCTCGAGCGTGCGTTTCTCGTCCTTGTTTCCGCAAGCATCGTTGCGAGCTTCGAAGCCGTGGGCAGCGTGCTCGTGATTGGAATCCTCGCGTGCCCCGCACTGATCGCAGCGCCGCACGCGCGAACTGTCGCAGGCCAGATCACGCTGAGCCTTTTGCTTGGCCTTGCGCTTTCGATACTTGGATACAGTTTGGCAGCATTCGCGCCGCGACTCTTTCACACACCATCAGCGCTCAATTCCGCGGGCATGATCGCGCTCGTGTTGGCCCTCGCGGTTCCGCTCTCGCATGCGCTACACCGCCGCAGACAGCGCAAGTCGAACGCGATCTAGCCGCCGGATCCCGGCGTCAGCATCCAGTTTGGAGTTGAAGCGCGATCGGTCCAGAGACGCATGTCTTTCAGCGCATCCGTGGGCTTAGACTCCGCGTGCCCATCGGTGAAAGAGATGACAGAGTCGCCGGCGTACCGCGCACTCATGTTTCCCCAAGTCGACGGCTCCGATTCCGCGTACTCCGGCGTCCACACCGCGGCGGTGAAGTTTGGACTGCGCACGCGGAAATATCCCTCAAGGATTTCACCGTCCGTTCCCTCGGCTGCGAACGCTCGCGCGCTTGCGAAGACGAGCGTCTCAGCGGGACGGCGAAGTTCAGAGGTTCGCGTCGCGTAGAACCGACCGAATCCACCGAGGAAGATCGGATTGAAGCCGCCGTAGTTCTCGTCGCCACCAAGCCACACAGAGTTCAAACCAAAACTTGGAAAGACGCTTGTCTGATACAGATAGTTCGATGTGTCAGTCGCCGCGAGTTCGCGCAGTGTGCGCTCGTTCTCATTGATATACATCGCTTCGAACGCATGTCCGATGTAGGGAGCGAGCCGCCACGGCCAACGACTTGCTGCCACGCCAATCGTCTGCGCGGCAATAGACTCGCCTTGCGAATCAAACGCGGGTAGCCCAGACTTGTAACCCGGCAAGAGCGCACCATTGTGGTCATCGGCGTAGGAGAGCCACGCCTGCGCCAAGGTTCGAGCACACACGATTTCTTTCGCACGACTCGCCGACGATCGGACTTTCGCGATCACTGGGATGAGGATTCCGATGAGAAGCGCCAGAATCCCAACGACCACTAAGAGTTCGACGAGCGTAAAGCCCGCGGCCTCAGCGAAAGGCCGGAGTGGGCATCGTCGTCGTGAAGGTGGGGTCGATGAAGTCTGCATTGAGGCGCAAGAAGTCCGATAGGAGCGGGAAACGAGCGGCGAAGTCTACGGCGAGTGCGGTTCCTTTGTGCGGCCTATTGCAGCGCCTTGAACTTGCGTCATCATTGCGGGAAACGCTCGCCAATCGAACATCTTTCTTCTGTCGCGCGTTCTGCGACCACGAGCGCCTGCCTACGCTTCGAACTTCGCCTTCATCACCTCAGCACATGCGCTTCAACTCCACTCTTTCCGTGATGCTCTTTCCTGCGGTCGTGCTCTGCGCGCCGGCACATGCAGGGGACGTGCCCTTCATTCGGTCGAGTCCAGACCTCGATCGATGGAACTACCCCTTCAACTCATCTCCTGGGACGCGACCTACCGCTTCGACCTTTGGAAATGAAGCGGGCTCCGTGATGTTCGACAACCGCGATGGCCAGATGATCGTTGGATGGACGACCTCCGGGGAAATCCCCGCAGGTAATGGGCCGGATGGATATGCAGTGCTCTCGTGCACGATTGAACTGATGGTTGCCAACGACCTCGTCTTTACCTACGACTCGACGGTTGACCCATTCACAGCATTTCTTCCGACGAGCGATAGTGCGTTCATCGAAGACTCCGATGCGGGGCAGCCCATCGAACTTTTTGGAACTGGCTTCCGCGGGGGCTTCTCGCTTGCGAACTGGCAGGAGACATCGCCGTACGGAAATGGCAGCGTGCTCGATCCACAAGTGCGGAACGCGTTTGCGTTGGGCTATACACGCAAGGGCACCGCAGTGGATGTTTCCAACAGCGTGCGTGAGCGCTGGACCCCTGCTCCGTTTGCCGTGGGCCACATCGACGGCCAAGTCGATGGCGAGGCGGTCGCAATGAATGCGGTGATGCGATTTCAACTCGATCTGAACCGTCCAGAAGTCGCGAGATTCATTGCTGAATCGCTCGATCAGGGGCGCTTGCTGTTTTCCATCACTTCACTCACCCGCACGGTGCAACAAGGGAGCAACTTCCCGTCGTTCTACTGCCGCGAAAATCCACTTGTTGAGATCCAACTCGCGAGCGCCGCACGCATTGAACTGCACGTAGGACTCAATCCGGCGTGCGTGCTCGAGGATCTCGATTGCAACGGCGTCGTCGACGCGGCTGATCTTGCGACACTTCTGAGCGATTGGGGAAGTGCAGGGAGCGCAGACTTCAATAGCAACGGCATCATCGACGCCGCCGACCTCTCAATGCTCTTGAACGCTTGGTCGAACTAACTTCGCTTTGACTTCTTGATTCGCGCGCGAACATGCCGGCGAATGCGCGCGAGCGTGCTCTCGACCTCGCTTTGCGCAAGTTCGAGCACTGCGGCCACTTCCTTCACGGTGAGTTCCTCGGTGTAACTCAACATGAGCACCAGTCGCTCTGTTCGAGAAAACTCCGCCGCAAGAGAACGAAGAATTTGAGTTGGCGTTGCAACGCCACGCTGAGTGAGGACGCCATCCATGGCAACACTCCTTTCGTGCTTGTGTAGTCGCCATCCATGACGACTTCGTCGGGCAAGGTAAACACTCTTGGCCCGCTGTCAAGCGCACGACCCGATTCAGGGATTGCCCGCGACGACCTTGCTCAACGAGAACAGCGGCAGGAGGAGCGCGATGGCAAGGCCGCCGAGCACCGAACCGAGCACGACGACCAACATTGGTTCGAGCAAGCTCATCGCTTGCTTGATCGCGATCTCAAGGTCCTCCTCTGCGAACGACGCCACGCGCTCAAGCACCTCTGAGAGTCGACCGCCCCGCTCTCCCGCTGCAATCATCGACGCAACGGTCATCGGCAAGAGTCGTTCGCGACGCACTGAGTCCGCGAGCAGGCGTCCCTCACGCACGGAGGCATCCACGCTGCTCCAGAACCGCTCGGTCCGTGGCGACCGATCGAGACTGCGCACAATCGCAATCGCGTCGAGCAAGTGAATTCCACTCGACAAGAGCGTGGAGAGCGTCCGCATCGATCGCGCCACGAACGCAGCACGAACCAACCGACCAATGACAGGCAGTCCAAACAGAAGTCGATCGAAGAGATTGCGCACACCGTTGCTCCGGCTCCACACCGCACTCGCCACGACGAGCATCGCGGCACCTATCAGTATCGAGATGCCGTGATCACCGATCGTCCTTCCAATCCACAGCAATGACTTCGTCATCATGGGAAGTTCAGCGCCGCGATCCTCATAGAGCTTGGCAAACCTCGGAAGCACAAACGCCACGAGCAACCCGACGATGAGCAATCCGGTGCCGAGCATGAACGCTGGATAGGTTGCCGCCGCCTTGACTTGGCGTCGAATCTTCTCAATGCGTGCAAGATGCTCCGCGGCGCGCGCGAGCATCGCTCCAAGTTGCCCTGTCGCTTCAGCAGCGCGTGTCAGTGCTGAGACGACTGGTGGGAATGCGTCTGACCGCTTCGCGAAAGCCTGCGAGAGAGGTACGCCCGAAGAAACTTCTAGCCGAATTGACTCGACGATTTCCTTAAACTCCGGCCGCGCTCCCTCAGTGGCGTACGCGTCGAGCGCCTCGACAATACCAACGCCGCTCTCCACCATCACGCCAACCTGGCGACACAGATCAATGGGGTCACTTCGACGCACACGCTTCGATGCGAAGATGAAGGCCGTCGATGGTGCCTCGTTCGGTGTACTCGCGCTGCTCCGCGCGAGTGCATCTCGGGCAACCTCAAGAACCGTTTTCCCTTCACGACGAAGGCGAAACGCGACCTCCGCAGCACTCGGTGCCGAGAGCGTTCCGCTCGACTCGCGGCCTTGCGCGTCGATGGCTCGAAAGACAAATGTGGCATTGGCATCGAGCTGCATGGGGGGACTCAGTGCGCAGTCACCGCGATTGCTTCTTCCATCGTCGTGAGGCCTTCGCGAACCTTTCGCATCGCGTCGTCTCGAAGTGTCCGGTGCGCCTGCGTCGCAAGATATGCGTGCAGTTCCTGCAAACTCGCTCCCCGCGCGACATGCGCGTTGAACGCATCATCCGGAAGCATCAATTCAAACACACCGATCCGACCCGCAAATCCGGTGGTTCGACAGCGCGGGCAACCAGTGCCCTTGCTGCAAGACTCCGGCTCACTCGCGTGCGCGAGCGCTGCGCGCATGACGGCATCAGGCTCCACGCGGACGCGGCAATGCGCACAGATCTTTCGAACCAATCGCTGCGCGAGCACGCCGCGAACGGTCGCGGCGACGAGATAGGGCTCGATCCCGATGTTCACGAGTCGCGTCACCGCGGCGGTTGCGTCATTCGTGTGGAGTGTGCTCAACACAAGGTGACCCGTGAGCGCCGCCTGCACGGCAACCGATGCGGTCGCCTCATCGCGAATCTCACCGACCATGATCGTGTCAGGATCTTGTCGAAGCAATGAACGCAGCGCAGATGCAAATCCGAAGCCCGCCTTCTCATTGACTTGAAACTGATTGATCCCTGGCAGCGTGGCCTCGATCGGGTCCTCGACCGTTGAGATGTTTGCGTCCTGCGCATTCAGCATGGCGAGCACGCTATAGAGCGTCGTGGACTTTCCACTTCCTGTCGGTCCCGTGACGAGCGCGATGCCGTTTGGTCGACGGACAATGTCAACCCACGAAGCGAGCGTGGCCTGATCCATACCGAGCCGTTCGAGCGGCACGATGGATTGACGACTGTCGATGACGCGAATGACAGTCTTCTCGCCGTGACGACCCGGCATCGTCGACACGCGCAAGTCAACGGGTCGACCTTCCATCATCACATGGATGTCGCCGTCCTGCGGCAACCGACGCTCAGAGATGTCGAGCCCCGCCATGATCTTGACACGACTCGTCAGCGCGGCGGCCATTTGCCACGGCGGCTGCATCTTCTCAAAGAGCGCACCATCCACGCGGAGTCGAATGCGGAGCTTGCGATCTCCAGGCTCGATGTGAATGTCCGACGCACCCTCATGCACGGCTGTCCAAAGCAGCCAGTTCACCAACTTCACAACTGGGGAGTGACCTGAGACCTCTCGAAGATCAGCGATTTCCGCGAGATCTCGTTCGACGACGCTGAAGGTGTCTTCGTCAACTTCACCGTAGGTATCGTCGATGACGAAGACATTCGCTGCCGGCAGATACGATTCGAGCGCAGCGCGAATCTCACCGACGGTCGTCGCCACCGTTTGGACTTGCTTGCCAGTTCGGCGCGCGATCTCCTCAAAGAGATAGAGGTTCGCGGGCTCGCCCACGGCGACCGTGACGACACCGCGCACACAGAACAGCGGCAGGACGGCGTGCTCTGACAGAAACTCTCGCGGAAGCAATTCAATGCACTTGGGATCCGCGATCCGCGCAATGTCGCGCGCATAGGGAATCCCGTAACCGTCTGCGACAGCCTCCATCACTTGATGCTCGTCGCAGAGACCCATCTGCACGAGCGTCTCACCGAGCAGGCGTTGATGCCCATCTCGCTGCTGTTGCGCGAGTGCCTCGGCGAGTTGCTCGCTCGTCAGCGCACCTTTGGCCACGAGCATTTCACCGAGCATCGATCGCTGCATCGAACGCGGCGCAGACGCAGCGAGTGCGTTGCCTGATGGCTTCGATTGCGGGCGAGATTGCGTCATCGAAGACTCCGAGCCGCGAGTTCGACGGACGCGCTCGCTTCAAATCGGTCGGCCGTCCGCGTGAGTCGGAGGATTGCCAACACAGACTCTTGAGGCGCGACGAGTCGCAGTGCGCCACCTTGGCGCGTCGACTCTTCGCCAATCCACAGGAGTGTTTCTATGGCCGCGCTATCGAGCAGCGCGACGGATGCAAGATCCAAAATGATCGATCGTGCCCCTGCCGCAAATCGATCCGCGACGGTGCGACGAAGTCGGTCACTCGCGTCACTCGTGCAATCACCGGTGGCGACAACGAGTGCAACCATGCCGTGATCTTCAACGGAGAGTTTCACGCGGCCCTCCGCGCGGACGCGCGCACTGCGTCTGCGGCGAGCGCTTCTCGACCATTTTCACTCAGCATCGTTCGGTAGTTTGAGAAATCAAGCGTCAGGAAGGCACGCAAGAGCGTCGGATCGAACTGCGTGCCACCGCACTTCGACATCTCTTGCAGCGTGACTTCTGGCAAACGCCCCGCACGGTAGGTGCGAGACGAACACATGGCGTCAAAGGTGTCCGCAAGCGCGATGCATCGCGCGAAAATCGGAATATCCGTGCCCGCGAGCCCGTGTCCATACCCCTTGCCATCCCACCGTTCGTGATGATGGCGCACGCCTCCGAGCACTCCCGCGAGCTGTGGCACATCCTTCAGAATGCGATATCCGATCTCAGGGTGCTCGTTAATCGCCTCGCGTTCCTCAGCACTGAGTGCACCAGGTTTTCGCAGGATCAACTCCGAGACACCAATCTTCCCAATGTCATGGACGAGACCAGCGACATGAACAAGCCGCGCTTCTTCCGCGTTCATGCCATGCTTGAGCGCAAGGCTCCGCGCAAGCGCGGCGACGCGCTGCGAGTGGCCACGCGTGTAAGGATCCTTCGCGTCAATCGCATTCACGAGCGCGGCGAGCGTGCCCACGAAGGCATCATCGAGATCCGCAAAGAGCCGCGCGTTCTCGAGGAAGATCGAGGTATGTCCCGCGACGCTCGAGACGAGCGTAAGCTCGATGCTTGACATCTCTGCTTCTGCGCCTTCACGATCTCCGCACGCAATCCAGCCGATACAACGCCCGCGCTGCACAATCGGCGCAGCCGCGATCGTTCGAGGTGATGCGTTACTTCGACCATCCGGGGAAAAGATTCCGGCCGGTGATTTCCCAAGTCGAGCCGCAAAGGCGCGAAATGCACTCGGCGAAATGCTACCCGTCGCGACGGTCATGCCCTCGCCACCCTCTGCGTCCGCGACCCACGCACCGCACCAACCCGACTGCAGCGTCGCGCTGAGTTCTTCGCAGGCTTTCGTGAGGACACCGCGCGGCGTCGGATGCGTCTCAAGTCCGCCGATGAGCGAGTGCATGAGATGCAACTCTTCCCACGCACTCGAGAGTTGCACACCACAAGCGTTCCCACCGACACGCTCCCCATCACACGCGACGAGCGCGCGGACGAATGCGCAGAGTCTTCCAGCCTCACGGCGCGTGGGAAGCCCTTCACTCGCGAGGCGCGCAGCGATGAATGTCACATCGAGCTCGGCGCCCTGGCAGAGCAAACGAAGCGCGCCAGAGTGAAATGCCTCTTCAAGCAAGATCACTGCAACGCCGAAGGTGCTCGCGCCAGCGCCTTGCGTGTGCAAAGGCAAGAGCATGAGACCCTCGAGGACTTCATCGCCGCGACCCACAATCGGTTGCGACGAAGAGGAGGACTTCCACGCCTCGGCCGCCCTGCGCAGCGCTGCGCGAAACACCGTAGAACGAACGATGAGATGCACCAGCCAGTCCTTCGGGTCGTCTGCGTAGGATCGCAGCGAAGCTCCGGAGGCATCAGTTTCAATCCAAACTACGCCCGCGCTCCGCAAGCGTTGCGCGAGTGAGGCTCCGCGTCCATCCGCAAGAAAATGCGATGGTGCATCGTGCATCACGCGGACTCCTTCGATGGAATCGCGCTTGAGCTGCAGTGCAGCACCCGCTCCACGAGCGCCGCGAGCTCGCGAGGGCTGAATGGTTTCGAGATCACTTGATGGACATTCGGCGCACTCTCCCAGTCATCACCGAGAAGGTGCCCGCGTGCCGTGAGAATGATGATGGGGATCTGCGCCGTGCGTGTGCTCTCGCGCAGTGCGGCGGCGAGCTGCATGCCATCGAGTATCGGCATTTGAAAGTCGCTGATGATGAGATCGACTTCATTGGCTCGCGCGAGTTCAAGCGCGATCGCGCCGTTCCACGCCGTCAGCACTCGGAAACCGCATTGACCGAGCTTGAGCGCGACGACATGCACGATGGCTGGCTCGTCATCAACCACAAGGATGGTGCGCAATGCTTGCATCTCTAGTTTCCTATGCCGCGATTCGACCTACCCTCTCCATCGGCACAGAAAACCAGAAGCGTGAGCCCATTCCGAGAGTTGAGTCCACACCGATTTGCCCACCGTGCAGTTGCTCAATAACCGACCTGCAGAGGTTTAAACCGAGACCAGTCCCCTTCGCGAGTCGACGATAACTTTCGATGCGGTAGAACTTCTCAAACAACCGCCCCATCGCTTCTGGCGGGATGCCAGGTCCCGTGTCAGACACCTGCACCACGACGCTTCGCGCAAGATGGTCAGTGTCCACGGTCAGGGTGACGGTTCCTCCCGCAGGCGTGTACTTGATTCCATTGGAAAGAAGGTTCAGCATCACCTGCTTGAGCATGTCGCGATCCCCGTCGGCTGTCGCGACGACGGCGCAAGGGCTCACAAGGAGCGAAATCTCTTTCGCATTCGCTTCGCCGCGCATCGCGAGCACCGACTCGGCAGCGAGTTCGCAAAGGTCGACTTTCGCTGCATGGATGCGAGCGATCCCACTTTCGATGCGACTGATCGAAAGCATCTGATCCACCATCCGTGAAAGGCGATCCGACTCCGTCAACATCGTCGTGAGAAGTTGGCGCCGCTCCGATTCAGGAATCGCAGTGGCATCCTCGAGCATCTCGGCATACGCGCGAATGGATGCTAAGGGCGTCCGCAGTTCATGACTCGCCTTGGCGACGAAGTCCCCCATGCGTCGTTCCGCTTCGTGCTCTGCCGTCAAATCGATCAGAACTCCAATGGCGAGTTCGCCCATCGGAACGCAATCCACGCGGACCGCGAGCATGCCTTCGCTCAGCGCGAGGCTCATGTCCCGCGATCGGCGAACTCCATCGCCGGCGCGCGCGGTTGTGGCAAGCAGTGATGCAAGCGCATGCGGAAGAGCACTCGTGCGCGCGACGGGTGCAAGATGCAGAAACTTCTGCGCGGCCGTGTTCATCACAAGCACATCATCGCCACAATCAACGGCGATCACCGGAGCCGGGAGTTGTTCAAGCATGGCGCGAAACTGATCAGCAGCGACTTCAGTCGCTCGCTTCGAGCGCTCATGCGATGCCGCGTGACGGGCCGCAAGGTCTAACTGCGCGCGAAGTGACGCTTGCATCGCGTCATCGAACGCTCGACGGCGCACGATGTAGCAGATCCCAAGAGCTCCGAGCAGCAAAGTCGGAAGACATGCCAGCGTAGCCGCCTCCATGCTGAGATCGGAGGCGCGGAGCATGCCCCATGTCGAAAGCACACCGGCAGCGAGCGCTGCGATGCAAACGACAACCGTGCATTTCCCCGACGAACTGCTCTTCACGAGTTTCCTCCTCCGCGAACTCACTCTCACTCTTACTCTGGCGTATCCCCTGCTGGGTCGATGGCAGTGAATGCGCGCTTGGCTGGCGCAAATGTTGGATCCGCTTTCAGCGCGCGCGCAAGCCACTGGGCGCTCTCGGCATCCATGCCGCTGCGACGCAGTGCGACGGCAAGGCTCACAAGTGCAGTTGGGTTCTCTGGCGCGCAAGTCACGGCCTTTCGAAACCAGTTCACTGCTGCAGCGGTGTCGCCGCGCTTCTCCGCGACGAGACCGCGCAGCCAATAGCCTTCGAATCGACCCTCTGCGAGCGCCATGATGCGTTGCGACGCGGCTTCCGCGCGCACATCATCACCTGCGTTCCATGCGGCTTGGCCGAGATCAATCCAACCCTCAAGGTGTTCCGGATTGAGATGCACGAGCCCAGCAAAAGCGTTGCGCGCTTCGGCGAACCGCCCAAGCATGGCAAGACTTCGGCCTTCGTACATTGCATACGCCTCGGGCACGACAGCGTTGGGCTTGTCTTTGATTGCGCGAGTGAGCCGTCGCGCCTGATCGAGACACTTCTGCCACTCCTGCGCGGCGTACAGCGATCGCAAGAGTTTTTCGCAGATCATCGGCGCTTCGGGATCGATGAGCGACGCAACTTCGTAATAGCGCCAACCCGCCTTGTTGTCTCCCTCCATCGCGGAGAGATCCCCGAGCAACTCATTCAGCGCGGCGTTGTGCTCGAAATACGCGAGTCGCGAAAGCAAGAACTCGCGCGCCTCTTCGATCTGCTGCAACGCGACCATCGTCTCGGCAGCGGCAAGGACATACGAGAGTTTGGATCCGTCGAGCTCCGCGGCCTTCTGGTAATCGGCGAGCGCCTTCGCGTCTTGCGACCACCGCTCCATCACAACGCCCCGGAAGTAATACGCCTCCGCATAGTTGGGATCGATAGTGATCGCTTTGTCGAGGGCCGCGCGCGCTTCTTCAAGCCGACGCGACTCCAACTCAATGCGACCGAGCAAGGACCAGTACTTGGGCTCTTCCCCCGAGCGCGCGATCGCTTCTCGAATGTGCTTCTGCGCGCTTGAAAGATCGCCCGATTCGAATGCTTGACGGGCCTGATCAAAGCTCACAACACTCGTGGTCCTCGCGAAGCGGCTGTTCGCCTCTTTCCGAGCGACCGCGCCATGCTTTGTAGGTCCATTGCATCCGACGATTCCGCCGAGCATGACTGCGAAACCGAGGGTGATGGTCAACAACGATGGTTGCATAGAACGCATTTGATAAGGCATCCAAAGTTCCTCAGATGCTGCCCTCGCAGCAAACTCAGCACCTCTCATCGGCACGGCAGGCAGTTTCATTCAGCGCGAACGGGAGTTTCGAGCGCAAGCGCTGTGTTAGGTGCTGGCACAGACTTTTGCATGACCGGCGAGGCGAGTGCGATCGGCGCGTTTGCGGAGCCTCCGCTCGTCGCGCTCGATTGAGCGCCCGCTGCCGGGCTTCCCGCAGGCGCTGGCGCAGCCGTTGCTGGCGCGGCTGCGGGCACTTCCGTGGGAAGCCCTGCTTTCGCGTCACGATCCGCCTCAGCCTGCTGAAGCTGCTTCTCCACAATGCGTTGGAAGATCGAGCGCTCGTATGCACGGTCGTCGGCAGATCCACCGAGCTCCGATCGCATGCGCTGCATTTCTGGCTGATTGGGTGTGACGCGAAGCGAACTTTCCACATGGAAGAGCGCGAGTTCACGATCACCACTCGCCATCGCCTGCACAGCATCCTGATTGTGATTCGTCGAGATCAGCTCGCGGCTCCATGGCAGCAGCCCCTCACGAGATCCGATGCGAACCGCGTTCACAAACTCGTTCGCTTCATCAGACCAGACCTTCGCGATTTCATCCTTGACGATGTTGGGCGTGATGAGGAAGATGATCTCTCGTCGATCGACGGAGTCGTCCTGACCCTTGAACGCATCGCCAAGCAGCGGAATGTCGCCTAAGCCAGGAACCTGACGCCGTGTGATCTCAGTCTCTTCCGTGAAGAGCCCGCCGAGCACGAGCGTTTGACCGTCTTTCACACGGACATTCGTCACGATCTCATTGGTCTTCTCGTTCGGAATCGGAAGGACGCCGCCACCGGGCTGAATGACCTTCTCAAGTGTTGCGGACGAAATCGATGGCGCGAGTTCCATGCGAATGGAGCCATCTTGCGAGATGAACGGACGGAAGATGAGCTTGATACCTGTGTCGAGGAACTCGACAGTTTGCGTGGTCGAAGTTTGCGTTGTCGTGGTGGAGAGGTAACCGACTCGATCACCCACAAGCACTTGTGCACGCTGCCGATTCAACGCCATGACGCGGGGCCGGGCGAGAATCGTCGTGTCTGTCACTTGATCTAGCAAGCGAAGAAACACAGCGACATTGTCGGTCACGACACCGGCGCGAAGGGTCGATGGCTCACTCCAACCAGCGACGCTCGAGGTGATCGCGCTTGCATCGTTGGTTGCGGTACCGCCTGTGTTCCCCTTGAACAAGTCATTCGCAGCCGCAGTTGGACTTGCGAAGTCAAGAAAGTCAAGATCACCGATGATCGACACATCCACTCCGTACGCATTCTGCTCATGGACGCGTGTCGAAACAACAGTGGCTTCCACGACGACCTGCGACGGAGGCGTGTCAATCTCCGCGAGCAACTTCGTGACCGCGGCAACCTGCTCTGGGAAATCGTTGACAACCAACATCCCTTCGTAGGCCCAAGTGTCGCTTCCGCCATCAGAGTTGGACGGTTGGAATCCATCCTCGACGGTTCCAACGAATGAAAGTTGGCCCGACTCGGAAAGCAATGGCTTCACGAAGTCTGCTGCATCCTTCGCGCTCAGGAACTGCAGCGCGAAATTGCGGCTCTCGCGCCGTTGCTTCATGAGTTGTCGGGCTGCGTAATCCTCGCTGGTGTAGACGAAGATGAACTGCCCGTCTTCCTCGATTTGAAGATCGAGGGAGCGGAGAATCACATCGAGTGCCTCGCGTAGTGTGACATCGTAAAGATTCGCGGTGACCGTTCCACTCACGCCTTTTCCCGCCACGATATTGCGGCGAGCCTGCATGGACAACATCTGCAGCGCTTGCTGAACATCTGTCTCCTGGAACTTGATCGTGAAGGTCTCCGCGGCGGCGGCTTGCCCACTCGTCGATTGAATCTGCGGTTGGGCGGGTGTGGCGGCAGCAGCCTCAGTCGGCGCTGCTGCTGGTGTGGCCGCTGCGGCTTCCGGCGCGGGCGGCGACGCAGGCGCGGCATCTTGCGCCATTGCGGCGCAAGACAGCGTCGTTGCGATGGTCGAGGCGACAATGTGTGCGAACAAGAAACCGCGCGATGCGGTCAAAGGCGTTCGGAGGCTACCGACAGACACGCGAGCTTCATGCATCATTCGCTCCTTGATGTTCAAGAACCATGCGAGCGGATCTTGATTTCGAAGCGGCGGTCCCCGTAGGCAAGGATGACACCAGCTTCACGGATTTCGACAAGCAGAAATCTCAGGCCTTCTACAGCAAGCTCATCACCGAGCTTGTAGGTCTTACCATTGATGACCGCGACCGACAATCCGCTTCCCGCAGTCTGCACACGAAACCGCTCCGAGTACGCAACCGCGAGATCAACTGCCTCCTGGGACAACGAAGCATCGGCCTCCGATGGCGTGGACTTTGGCGGCAGCGTCGAATCGCTCGCTTGTGGCGTTGAATTCTGCGGGATAGACAACCTGCAACCGCGCAGACGGAATGGATCCGACTCCGTGTGATCAGGAAGCTTGAGAATCCGCTCTGGAATCGCGGGAGTGGCCTCAACAGTCGCGGTCGGATCATCCGCGATCGCTGTGCGAGGAAGATTGGTCAGTACGCGCAAGCGTGCCCACAGGAGCAGTCCCATCGGCTTCGCCCATACAACCGTTCCAAACGCGCCAAGCCATAGCAACGCGCGCAATCGCGGGTGGACGCGCAGTTTCTGCCGAAACTTGGCGAGTGTGCCCGGCGCCGAGGAAATGGAACCGCGAGTCATCGTGAGCCCCCCGTCGAGTCTGGAAGTTTCTCAAGCAGCGGATCACTCCACACTGCGTCGACGACGATCGACACATCGAGCATGCCCAATGCATCGGTGGCATCCTGCCGCAAGTCGACCTCGAGTGTTCGCACGAGGCGGTCGGATTGCTCTGCACGGCGGAGGATTCGCATGCAAGTTTCGAAGTTCGACTTCATTGCCACGGTCACCGGCACCGCGCGCCACGCCTTCGGTCCATCGCGTGCAGCAAGCACGCTCTTCCCCGCAGCAACAGTTTGCGTTATGAGTTCGACACCATTGACTGGTTCGCTCATCGACCGCATCAACTGCGCCTGCGATGGATCATTCGGAATCCGGCGAAGCGCGCTCCCCCGCTCGAGATCCAGTCGCGCGCACGCAGCGCTGCGCGACGCAAGTTCTTCTTCAAGGCGTTCCCGCGCGGCGATTCGAAGCGCAAGGCGAGTCGCCTCCGCCTCCGCGACACTGCCTGCTTCCCATAGCGGGAGCGCAACGAACCAAGTCGCTGCGACCGCAAGGAGCGCAACAATGACGAGCACCCAACGAGCAGTCGCTGTCGAATGTCGGAGAGTTTGCGTGCTCGCTTCACTCACGGTGCACGCCCTCCTCAGTCTCTGCCTGCGCATGCATCGCGCCCGTGCGCACAGTCCAGTGCTCGTCGAGGTCAACACGGAAAGTGATGCGAAACTCGCGCGCCTCAACGCCCTGAAAGGCGCGATTGCTGCTGCTCTCGAGGTTGACCGCGATGAAAGGTTCACGCGCTGCCAATCCTTCAACGAAGGTCGCGATCGTCGCATCATCGACGGCAACACCAGTGACCTCACACTGATACGCGCGCGACGCCGCTGCCTCGCCCCGACGCCGCTTGCTCCGCTCTTCGCCGCTCAAATTCTCGCCGCGTAGCGCAAGGTGCTCGAGAATCGCGTCCTGGGGAACGAGTTCCGCAATCGCGTGCACAAGTCGGCTTGCCTCGATCGGCGATGCAACACTTCGCTGCAGTGCAATCTGCGCATTCGTCGCTTCGATGTTCGCCTCGAGCGTTCGAAGCTCCTCTTCGAGCAGCACGATGGCAGAGGCCTCGTCACGAAGGCTCGCAAGGCGCGACTCCGCTGCGCGCGCGCGCCACGCCGTCACTGCAACGCTCGCACCCATGCATGCCGCAACGCAGACCGCCCACCGCACGAGCCGTGTGTTCATATGTCGCGACGCAATGCGATCGCGGACGCGTGAAGGCAATAGATTGAATTCGCCCGCGCGATTCATGCCGCTACTCCTCGAGCCACGGTTGAAGCGCGTGACGGAAGCATCGATCGACTCGCTGCACCAAACGCAGCGATCCACCGCGATGCGCGCCCGATGTTCTCCTCGCATCCGCACGAGCGACTCTTGAGCGACTTCGCGAGTGCCAGAACGGATCCCTGCTCATCATCGAGCATGCTCGGAATCCCCGATGCGTTTCGGATCTCGTGCGTCAGCGCGATGTCTCCGTCGCCGAGCACGAGAACGACGGGCGGTGTTCCCCCACGGAACCGCACGGAGTAGTAACGGAAACACATCGTCGCCTCATTCGCAATGCTCGCAAGCACCCCTCGGGATGCATCTCGTGCCGCCTGAGCTGCGTGCGAATGCTGCAGCGTTTCAGCCGCGTCCCATCGCAGCATGGCTGCATCGTCAAGGGAGAGCGCAAGTCGCTCAGACACGGCTTGGTCCATGGCAAGACTGCCCAGTGGCAACTCGCGAGCGAACGCGATTTCATCGCCGCGGAGGACGAGAATTGTGGTTTCCTCGCGACCTACAACAACAACTCCGCGCACTCGACTTCGATCGCTTTCACGACGCGCCTGGCGGCTTGCGACTCGCGCAGCGGAGGCAAAGCGGGGCTCAACGGCGATGGGCTCAAGACCCCGCCGCAAGAATGGTTCGAGCATCGCTTCCACAAACGAACGCTCTGCGGCAACAAGGAGGTACTCACTCTTCCCATCCGTGGTCGCCGGCGCGTTGGTCGGAAGCGCAGAAGCGCTGAGATCCTCGTGATCCATGCCGAATCGATCGCTCGCTTCCCAACACGCAGCGCGATCAAAGTCCTGTGGAGCGAGTGATGGCAACGAGACAATCTGAAACTGCGAACGCGGGCTCGGGATGCTCAACAGAAAGTGACGCGATCGAAATCCCGCTCGCTTCCATTCGAGCGCTGCATCTTCCGCTGCACGAATCCACTCCGCTCCACTCTCCCCTTTCGTCACCGCAAGATGTGGTTGCGATCGCGCGATCGGCACTTCGAGCTGCGCAGACACGAGTTCACGCGCACTCCCGCGTAATTGCAGTAAGCGCAACGCATCCGAACCACAGTCGATTCCGACTGGGCCTCGCGCAGATTTGGAGCGACGGAAACTAAACAAGACGCGGTTCTCCGGTGGAAAGAGGACGAGCCACACCGGATGCGTCGACACAATGAAGGGGGGGCTGTTGCCCCATTTCGCCGATTTGGGAATGATTACGCGCCAGTCGCGGCTGCGCCGCTGCACGCGCGCTGATTACTCGCCACTGATGCGCGCGACGACAACTTTCCCCGTCACCGGCGCAACATCGATCTGATAGCGAACGCCAGGCGCTGAAATCACGATCGTTCCCCCACTGCCAGGAAGTCCGGTCGATGAGACCGTCCCTCCAAGTTCGTCGAAGGAAATGTCCCGCGCGCTGCCATCAAGCGAGACGCTTTCCACTCGCGCACCACCGAAATTCCCGTTGTTAAGTTGCACGATGTACGCGAGTTGGCGATCGCTTCCTGCGAGCGGATCGGAGACGTAGTCTGCGCTCGATGCATCGAACGTGCTACTCAATTCGCTCTCATCGATCCGAACAAGGCACCAGCCTGATCCATCTTCATAGAAGTGCACACGACGCAACTCTTGCAATGCAAGCGCATCCGACTGCGCAAAGGTGAGATCGGCCACAAGCAGTCGAACGGCCGCTTGCACGTCAAAGTCGCCGCGGTTTCCGAGAAGCGGGGTCAGTAATGCGCCCGCGAGACCGAGCACCGTGACCACGATGAGCACCTCGATGAGCGTGTACGCGCGAGTAACTCGCGTTTGCGTTGTGTGCATCATGCGTCCCGTCCCCTCATCGCGCATCGATTCGTCCTTACGGTTTACCCGCCGTCTTGACTGCGTTGCGCAACGCTTGCTCAATGCCAAGGTCATCGAGGTTCGTCACTTCAACCTTCACGCGCCCGCTCGTCAGCGTCTCACGCAACGACGCAACTTCCGCGCGGAGTGAGCGCATCTCGGTCGTCAGTTGCGCGCGCTGCAACGCTGGGTCGAGCGCTGCGGAAGGCGAACCCGGCGCCTCTGCCGGAGATCGCGCGGAACCACCACCGTTGGATGGTTCAGGCGGACCCGCGAGCGCCGAATGTTGCGCTGCACCGAGAAAGTAGCCAGCCACCAAGCCGGCTGTTGCGCCGCAAAGGAGAAGCGAGTGCGAGAGACGATTGTTTGATTTGCCGTTCACCATGTTGGAACCTCCATCGCGAGAATTGGATCCATGCCTTCGTAACGCATGTTCAACTCAGTGCCATTCCACATCAACACATAGTCGCTTGGCAGCCGAGGAATGCGATCAAGATAACTCGATCCGCCCGGAGGGTTAATGATGAGCGCATCCCAGAGCCCATCTACCCCCTCTGCCCCGGCAGCGGGTGGTAGATCGCCGGTCTTTGCTCGAAAGAGCTCGATCTGGCTTCGAATCGTCTGTAACTGCCCTCGCGCGGACGAGACTTGCGCCTCGCCAACTGGCGTGATGAACGACGGCATGATGATGGCCGCCAGAATTCCCAAGATGACGACGACGGTCAGAATTTCAATCAGTGTGAAAGCGTTTTTTCGCATGGTCCGACTGGCGCTCCGAGATCAGGCTCTGCCTGATGGGTTGGTGTGCCTCCAACTCGAGTCCTCGAATCGACGCACGCTACATGCGGGCATCGCGAGGGAAACAGAGCCGCGGGCTTGCGCTCCGCGGCTCTGGTTTGCGTCAGGCGATCATGGATTTACCAGGCTTCGATCTCAGCAAGGGTGAGGCCTTCAGGAAGCGTCGCGCCGGTAAAGGTGCAGTAGCAAGTTTCCGTGACGGTCGCGCTTGCCGCGTTGTCGCCCCAAACGAACTCGAAGCTCGATGGGAGAACAGGAAGACGCTGCAGGTATGGGTCTTCGCCGTTTGGTGGTTGGACGAGGTCATCCATCGTGCCAGGAAGATTGCCGTTGTTTCGAACTCGATAGAGCTCGATCTGGCTGCGCACCGTCTGCAACTGGCTCTTCACGCTCGACTCAGCAGCTTCCTGTGATGCGTTCGTGAACTGCGGGATGACGATGGCGGCGAGAATGCCGAGAATCACAACAACGATCAGAATTTCGATGAGCGTAAAACCGCGTGAGCTCCGTCGCTTCATAGTGCTAGTCCCTTTCATGGTGCGGGCACCCCCGGAACGGAAGTACTCCGCGCGAACTTCCGGAGGTTCGCTCCGGCTCCTCAAACCCCAACGGCGCCAGACGCAGGCGCCCTTTCAAATCCGCTCTTCGCGGTTAGGCGATGAAGCGGGGAATGCCAACGCAGTGGTGAGACTGCGTCGACGGTCAAGCGGATCCCCTTCCCATGCAACCAATTCCCTCCGAGGGTCGCATGAGTCCCTTTCCGCCAGACAATCCAAACATCGGATCCATCTCTCGACTTCAGAAGTTCTTGCAACCGGAGTTCGTCAAAGATCTTGCTCCGCGCCTGCGCAGAGTGAATATTCCGCGCGAGCATCCACGCGCATCCCCGCCCGTTGCCGCTAGGCGCCTCGAAGCACAGGATGAGTTATGCGACGGCGCTGTCTTCGAATCGCAGCGCGACCCGCGAGGCATCCGCGATCTCTTCAACTCGCATCACGACTGCTCGAGCGTGTCGATGCGAAGGGTCGCTAAATCCGACACTCACGAGCGCCCCGACCGTCGGCGCGAAATGTCTGCAGATGCCGCTCAGCCACCAAGGGGAGCCTTCAAGTTGATGGAGTTCAAATGTCACACCAAGGTCAACACCGAGCGCGATAACACTCGCGCACCCATCGACGCTCCATCTCGCATTCTCGCGCCTATTGAAGCGGAAAGGCGCGTGCGCGAGTGGCGGACATTGCGGGACGAGGTCGAGCAGCATGGAACACCCTGTCCATCGGCGGTCGACTGGGATTTTCCACAGGAATCGCACTGCCGGATACAGTTGGCGACCCACGCACCCATCTCGAACGACTGCGATGACCACCATCTACGCCACTTCGGTTTCAACCATGAGTAGCCTCACTCCTCCCACCACTCCGCGCAGTGGTCGCGTCTACAACTTCTCCGCAGGCCCCGCGCAAATGCCGGAGAGCGTGCTCGAGCAGTTGCAGCACGAACTCATGGATCTTGATGGCACTGGGATTGGGCTCCTTGAGCACAGTCATCGCGGTGCCTCGTATGACAAGTTGCTTCATGAGGCGATCGAGAGTGTGCACCGCGTGAGTGGCCTAGGCGATGATTGGGAAGTCTTGTTCCTTCCCGGCGGATCGATGCAGCACTTCTCGCTCATCGCGCTCAACTTCATTCCCAAAGATGGATTCGCCGCCTTCGCCGACACCGGTCTTTGGGCGCACAAGGGGCAGATCGAGACTAACGCGGTACGCAAGACGAAGACCGTGTTTGATGGCGCGAGCTGCCGCTTCGATCATGTCCCGAGCAACGCTGAAATCGCCGACTGCAGCGGCGCGTCGTACTTCTGCTACTGCTCGAACAACACCGTCGAAGGCACGCAGTTCGCGCGACCACCTCAGGTCAATGCTCCGTTGGTGTGCGATGCAACCAGCGACCTCTTCAGCCGCGAGTACCCACTCGACGCGCATGAACTCATCTTCGCGAGTGGACAGAAAAACCTCGGCGCGAGCGGGATCTGCCTCGTGCTCGTGAAGAAAAGCTTTCTAGCGACGGCCGACAAGTCCCTTCCTGGACTCTTGAGTTACGCGAACTTCGCGAAAGCAGAGTCACGGCCGAACACACCACCAACCTTCGGTGTACGCGTGATCGGCTTGATGGCGAAGTGGCTCGCGGATCATGGCGGTCCGAAGGCATTCGAAGCGCTCAACGCGAAGAAGGCCGCGCCGATTTACGCGGCGATCGATCGCAGCGGCGGCTTCTACCGACCTTCCATGCGAAGCGATTGCCGAAGTCAGATGTCAATCTCGTTTCAACTTCCCACTGAAGCACTCGTCGACGCATTCGTCGCCGACGCCGAGAAAGTCGGCCTCTATGGACTTCGCGGGCATCGCGACTGGGGCGGCATTCGAGCCTGCGTGTACAACGCATTTCCGATCCACGGCAGCGAACTGCTCGCGCAGTTCATGGACGATTTCAAGAAGGCGCGCGGTTAGCGAGGGCAAGCTCAGGCCGTCGGGACTCGGTCGGGAGCCACGACGAATCGATCGCGTGTCGTGCAGTAGTCGTGCCCACCCATGCGACCGACGGCGTCGAGCAGTGCCGCATCAATGTGCATGCGTTGATCCGCAATGCCTGCGGCCAAATGCACTGCAACCACTCGTCCGATCACCATATTCGCCCCCGCCGGAATGCCAGGTGCAAATCGATGCACCGCGTGCGTGACGCACTCGAATGAGATCGGCGACTCTGCTACGCGCGGCGCGAGCACCTTCGTTCCAACGATCGGCGTTAGTCCAACAGCCGCGAACTCACTGACGCCATACTCAAGATCGTCGCCACTCGCGACGACCTGTCGCAAGATCGACTCGCTCGCGACGCTCACACAGAAGCACCCGGTTCCGCCCTCGTTCACGGGAAGGGCGTTCCGAAGCGTGTCCTTGGGCGTGCCCTCCACACGATTCGCGGGGCAGAACGAGATCAGCATCGGTTCACTTCCGACGCCATTGAAAAATGAAAACGGCGCGAGGTTGTGCGCGCCCGAGGCCGAGACCGTGCCAACCACGGCGATCGGTCGCGGAACGATGGCGCCAATCATCAAGTTGTATCGAATGCGCTGCGAGAGCGTCGAGACATCGATGCACACCGATCCACTCACGCGGGACTCCCCTCTCGGATCAACTTCGCAAGCAACGCACGACACGCCGGCTCGATGACATCGAGCATGCCCTCAAACTTCTCTGGATATCCCCAAGGATCTCCGACTTCATCGTGCTGCGCGAGTGGATCATGAGCACGCAGCAGCGACAGGCGAGCGGCAGGAAATCCTCTGGAAAGAAGCGCCCGGAGATTCTGCCGGTCCATGCACACAATGTGATCGAAGTGCTGCGCATCTCGCGCCATCACTTGCCGACTGCGCCCAAACACTTCGTAGCCCCGACTCCGGAGAACCCCTTGCGTATCCGGATACGGAGCGTCGCCGCCATGCTCATTGCTAACACCGGCGCTATCGATTTCAAACAGCCCCGCAGCGCCCTGACGCGACGCGAGCGCAGCAAAGACACATTCAGCTGCGGGACTGCGGCAGATGTTTCCGTGACACACGAACAGAATCTTGATGCGTGATCGTTTCGGCATGCGGCGTCGAAGTGCTCCTACCACATCGTAGCGCGGTGGGTAAACTCGCCGCGTCAATCCCCCCTCTCCATCGATCAGCACATGGCATACGAATTCGACCTCATCGTGATCGGCAGCGGACCCGCAGGACAGCGCGCTGCAGTCCAAGCCGCCAAACTCGGGAAGCGAGTCGCGATTTGCGAGCGACGAAAGATGGTGGGCGGCGTGTGCCTGCACACGGGAACCATGCCGTCGAAGACATTCCGCGAAGCTGTGCTGTCACTCGTTCGACCTGCGCATGCGTACGCGGAGCCGTGCGAAGTGCCACGACCGACGATGGAGAGTTTGACGCAACGCGTGGCTGCGGTTGTGGAGCGCGAAGTCAGCGTCGTCGCGAGGCAACTCGCCCGCAACGGCGTGAAGTTGCTCGACGGAGATGCAAGCTTCACTGATCCACACACGATTGCGGTGGCGGACGGAGATGCTGTGCGAAGCGTGACAGCGGAGCATGTCCTGATCGCGTGCGGGAGTCGGCCCTCCGATCCGCCCGAAATCAAGCCCGATGGGCAGACGGTCCTCACGAGCGATCACATATTGAACCGCAAGACGATGCCGAAGTCGCTCGTTGTAGTCGGCGGCGGCGTCATCGGTATCGAGTACGCATCGATGTTTGCAGAACTCGGCGTGGAAGTCACGCTTCTCGATCGACACGAGCATCCACTCGAGTTTGCAGATCGCGAAATCGTGGATGAGCTCATGCACCAGATGCGGCAGAAGCGCGTGATTTTCCGACTCGGTGACGGTGTGGAGAAGATCACCGTGATCGAGACAGGCGCGCCACATGTCGAGTTGGCGCTGATGAGTGGCAAGCGCGTGAGTGCTGAATGCGTGCTCTATTCCGTCGGTCGAGTTGGTGCGACCACCGGGCTCGCGCTCGAGAAGGCTGGACTCAAGGCGGATGAGCGCGGAAAAATCACAGTCGATGCGCAGTACAGGACCGCGGTTGAGCACATCTACGCTGCGGGTGATGTCATTGGTTTCCCAGCGCTCGCTTCGACAAGCAGCGAACAAGGCAGACTCGCCGCGCTCGCGATGTTCGGCATCGAGGGCAAGCCGATGGGCGCTGGATTCCCATACGGCATTTACGCGATTCCCGAGATCTCGATGGTCGGCGCGACAGAAGAAGAACTCTCGAAAGCGAAAGTTCCGTATGAGATTGGCATCGCGAGATTCAGCGAGATCGCGCGCGGGCAGATTCTTGGCGACGACAGCGGAGTGTTCAAGATGCTCTTCCACCGCGAGACGCGCAAGCTACTCGGCGTACATTGCATCGGCACGCAAGCCACGGAACTCGTCCACATCGGTCAAGCCGCACTCATTCTCGGAGGCGGGCTTGAGTACTTCCTCGAAACAGTCTTCAACTATCCGACGCTCGCGGAGTGCTACAAAGTCGCCGCCTACAACGCGGCCAACCGCATGGGCGTGACTGCAGGCAACTAGCGGACAAACGCGTCTGCGAGACCGCCATCGACATGCAAGACCTGACCGGTCGTGCGCGAGCTCTCTGGTCCCGCAAGGAATCGAATCGCTTTCGCCTGATCGCTCGGCGTGATCGTCGCCTTCAAGAGCGTTCGCTCGGCGTAGAACTTTCCAAGCCGCTCCACGAGTTGTGCATCCGTCATGGATGCTTCAAACGGAATGGAGTACTTCGCGAGGCTCGCGATCACGCGGGCGCGCGGGAACATGGTGCTCCCCTCAATGACCGTGGCAGGAGCAACAGCATTCACGCGAACGCATGGCGCGAACGTCACTGCCAGCGATCGCACGAGATGATTCGCGGCAGCCTTCGATGCGTCGTACGCACTTGAGCCCTTCTTCGCGACCACGGCGTTCACGCTCGTTGTGACGACGGCCGCGCACGGCAATCCCTGCGGCTTCATGGTGGCGGCGGCCTCCTCCACGAGCACAGCAGGCGCAAGCACATTCACCTCCATCGCTCGGATGAAATCGCGATCGCTGGTCGTTCCATCCGCTTGCGGCGTCGGGAAAAGTCCTGCAGTCACGACCAACTCGTCCATGCCGCCGTACGCGAGCACGATGTCATCGAAAGTCCGCCGAACCGCTGCGCGATCCGTTGCGTTGCACGCGAGAGCGATCGCAGGTCCACACGCCGAGATCCCGCTGCCCGCTACTCCGATTCCGCTTCCAACGACCTTCTCCAGTGCCTTCGCCGTTGCTTGAGCGCTTGACGCATCAAGGTCGACGCACGCGATGCACGCGTCGTCTCGCGTGAACATCATCGCTGTCTCGCGACCAATTCCACTTCCCGCGCCAACGACGACCGAGACATGTCCCGCGAGTGGTTTGGGTTGAGGCATGCGCTGTAACTTCGCCTCTTCCAATCGCCAGTACTCAATGTCAAACGCTTCTTGTCGTGGCAACGCGCGATATCCGCCGATGGACTCCGCGCCGCGCATCACTTCAACCGCGCAGCGATAGAACTCCGCCGTCGTCCGTGACTCGGACTTCGAAGACCCCCATGCAATCATGCCTAATCCAGGAATCAAGATGACCGTTGGCTCTGGCGCGCGCATCGCAGGGCTGTCCGCGTGCTTGCAGGCTTCATAGTACGCGGCGTAATCACGAACATACTGCGCGAGTGCCGCGTCGGTCTTTGCGCAAAGGTCAGCAACAGACTCGGTGTTCGGATCGAACTCAAGAAAGAGCGGCTTGATCTTGGTGCGAAGGAAATGATCCGGACAAGATGTTCCCAAGTCAGCGAGGCGCGCCGCATCGTGACTCGACACGAATTGCAGCATCGCGTCATCGTGCTGCACGGTCGCGATCATGCGTCGCCGCGACGAAACTTTACCGCGGAGGTACGGCAAGTACTTCACGAGGAGCGCGCGTCGCACCTCCTCTGTCGCGTGTGCAACGCGCTGGCCGCCGAAGGTCTTTGCGCCGCGATCGTGCGCGGCGAGATACTCCCCCGCCCTTGCGATCAGCGAGAGCGACAACTCGTAGCACGCCCGCGCATCGTCCGACCAGTTGATGAGTCCGTGTTGACCCATGATCGCGCCGTCCGCGTCTGGATGCTTCGCGCAGAGTTGCTCGAGCGCGAGACCAAGTTCAAAACCTGGGCGCATCCAAGGAAGCCAGCGGATGCTTGATCCATAGACCTCTCGCACGACATCCTCGCCTCGCACGCACGCTGCGATGCTAATGACCGCATTGGGATGCGTGTGGTCAACATGCGCTCGCGGCACGAATGCGTGAAGCGGCGTATCGATCGAGGTCGCGCGAGGATTGAGGTTCCAAGTGCAATGTCGGTAGAGGTCGACCATGTCGTCCTCGGCCTGCGTCTTGATCCCTCGCTCACTGCGAGCCGTATAGACAGACTTCAGTTGCTCAAGTTTCGCGAGCGAGAGCGATGAGAAAAACTCGCGCCCCGCCGTGCGGAGATCTCCACCGCTTCCCTTCACCCACAGCACGCGTTCCATCGAACCTGAAATCGGGTCGCGCTCGGTTGTCTTGCTCGAAGTGTTTCCGCCGCCGGTGTTCGTGATGCGTTGATCGTCTCCGAGGCGATTAGATCGATAGACCAAGAGATTCACCGCGTCGAGCCTTGATGCGTCCGCGTCGCTCCATGTGCGGGTGACGAACGGTGAGCTGGAGGAGCCGGGAGCGATCGTTGGCGTGGCGGTCGTCATAGGAACTGCATCAAATGAGTTCGAGGAAGAATGGGGCCTAGAAACCAGGACGCGCAGCCGCCTCGCGCATGCGCGTCAAGCCATCAGGATTGGGCTCAAAGGAGCGTATCGGGGTTGCATTGCGAACAAGCGCGCGAAGGGGTTGCGCGGATGAAATTCCCTCGAGTGCAGCGTGTTGCACAAGCGCATTCCCGATGGCGGTTGACTCTATCGGTCCGCACGCGACCGCCACACCTGCCGCATCGGCAATCATCTGGTTCAAGAGATCGTTCGCGCTCCCGCCTCCGACAACGACAAGTTTCCGAATGCGGCGCCGTGCGATGCGCGCAGCTTCAAGTGCTGCCCAAGCAGTCGCGAGCGCGACGCTCTCAAGCGCACACCGAACGATTGCGCCGTCCGTGGTTGGCGTTGGTTCACCCCGCGCCGCACAGAGTGAGCGAATCCGATTCGGCATATCTCCCGCTTCGAAGAGCGCAGGGTCGTTTGGATCAATGACACTCACGAGCGGCGGCTCATCTGCGGCGAGCGCAGCAAGTTCACTCCAGGTTCGAGCGCGTCCTTCAAGCGCAAATGCGTGTTCGCACTGTTGCACCAACCACATGCCGGCGACATTGCGCAGGAACCGCACGCTCCCGAATGCACCAAGTTCATTCGTCATGTTCGCGCGCCGCGCCGCATCGGTTCGAATTGCGGAGGGTAACTCTGCACCAACAAGCGACCAAGTGCCACTTGAGATGTAGAGGTCTTCTGTTGGCTCGATGGGCGCGGCAATCACACTTGACGCGGTGTCGTGCGTCGCGGTCGCGAAAACTCGCGTCGTCACCGCGAGGCCAGTTTCTCGCGCGACCTCCGGTCGCAGGCTCCCAAGTGGATTCGGGCATCCCGCATCAGTTACTGCAGGGAGCAACCGAAACGGTACTCCCGCGGCCTCCGCAAGACTCCCTGACCACGATCGCGTAGCAGCATCGAAGAGTTGCGTCGTGCTCGCGTTCGTTGCCTCCGTCGTCCGTGCACCACACAACCAGTACGCGATGAGATCCGGGATCATCAGCAACTGCGTAGCTCGATCGAGAGGCCGTGATGCATCTTGCGCGTCCGCCGCAAGTTGGTACAGCGTGTTGAAAGGCTGAAATGCAATGCCGGTCGTCTCATAGATCGATGCATCCCCGACTCGATCGCGAATCTCGCGAAACGCACGCTGAGTTCGGCCATCGCGATACGCCGCGACCGGCTGCACGAGGTTTCCTTCCTCATCCATGAGCGCGTAATCGACCGCCCATGCATCAATGCCGATCGAATCGACAGGACCGTCTCGCGCAGCCGCGCGAAGACCATGGAGAACCCCGTTCCAGAGCTCCTGTGTATCCCAACACCAACGCCCGAAGTTCGCGTTCCACACGGGCGCGTTCGGGAATCGATGGAGTTCCCGCTGCGAGAGCTTTGCTTCACCGATGCAGATCTCCAGCACACGACCGCTTGAGGCGCCAAGATCGATTGCGATGTAGCGGCGAGCCTGCCTCGAAAACGACATCCGTACAAGGTACGGCATGCGTCGACGCGGAGTGCAACTGCAAATGAGAGCCCTTCAGAAACGGGACGCAATCTCCATGCGCGTGAGTGCTAGAGCGCGAGAGATCAGCCATACTGCGACACAGCATGAAGGGCTCGCTCCCCAAGACGACACACGAACTCGCCGTGCGGAACCAGGGCGTGCAGAACATCGTGATGAGCGAGGTCGCGCGAACGCAAGGCATTCTGCGACTTGCCCCCTGCTGGGTGCCTCGCTCCTTTCTGCAACCTGGGCTTCGCCTCAAGTTGCATCCGCATGACACCTATGCCTACGGCCTTGATCGAGGCGGCATCGATGAGCGTTGGTTCTCGTCAACCACCGAAGCCGCGAACGAGAACCGCACGCCTGACGAAGGACTTTCGTACTGCGTCATCGGAACGGAGCGATGCACACTTCGTCAGGCCGTGAAAGAGTGCGGCTCCGCACTCATCGGATCGCGACTCTGGTCGAAGTATGGCAAGTGGCCGGTGTACGCGAAGTTTTTCGACAACATGGGACCGATTCCGCATCACATGCATCAAGATGATGCGCAAGCAGCGCTCGTGGGCCTCGAGGGCAAACCTGAAGCGTACTACTTTCCACCACAACACAACGCGGTAGGGAACAACTTCCCGCACACCTTCATGGGACTCGCGCCTGGAACGACGAAGTCTCAAGTGCGTCGTTGTCTCGAGCGGTGGAACGAGGGCGACAACGGAATCCTCAATCTCTCTCAGGCGCATCGCTTGCAAGTCGGTACCGGCTGGATCATGGAGCCGCGCGTCTTGCACGCCCCTGGGTCACTCTGCACCTACGAGCCGCAATGGGGATCCGATGTGTTCGCGATGTATCAGTCGCTTGTCGAGGGTCGCGCTGTGCCGTGGAGCCTCGTCGTCAAGGACATGCCTCGCGAGAAACACCGCGACCTTGACTTCATCGTTGAGCAGCTCGACTGGGACAAAAATGTCGACCCGCAGTTCAAGGCGAATCGCTACCTCGAACCTCGTGTCGCGAGCGAAGGCGATGGATTTGTCGATCGCTGGGTGATCTACGGCAAGATGAATGGATTCGAGTGCTTCAGCGCAAAGGAACTCACCGTCGAGCCAGGCGCAACCTGCACCATTCACGATCGAGGTGCGTACGGCCTTACTTGCGTCCAAGGCCAGGGCAGCATCAACGGAGAGCCGCTCTCGAGCCCGAAGATCATTCGCTTCCATGCGCTGACCGACGATGAGTATTTCTGTACCGAAGACGGCGCTCGTCGCGGCGTGCAATTCACAAATACTTCCACGACGGAGCCGCTGGTCTGTCTGCGATATTTCGGACCGGAGATTGGTGCCCCAACGATTGCTTGATCTGCTTTGCAGAGGAGAAACACGATGAAACTACACAACGCAATGTGGCCAGGGCTTGTCGGTAAGGAACCCGGGACTGACCATCCGCCCATTTCACTCGACCGGATGCTCGAACTCACCACGAAAGCGAGTGTCAACGGACAGAAGTTCGACGGCGTCGATTTGTTCTTCTTTCATTCGCACATCGACCCAGAGATCAGCGAGACCGACCTTCGCAAGCTCGCTGACAAGATTGCAAACAAGGGACTCGCGATCGGCTCGATCGTCGCGCCTGTCTGGCCAGGCACGGTTGGCGACACCGCGATGGGCACAACGGAACAGCGTGCTCGGTTCATCGACGCAGTCCGCAAGACTTGCAAAGCTGCGAAGATCCTCAACGAGCATGGCGTGCGAAAGTACGGCGTGATTCGCATCGACTCAGCGACCGGAACAAAAGCCGCGACTAAGAATCCGAAGCAGGCGATCAAGCAGATCGCTGCGACCTTTCGGGAGGCTGGCATGATCGCCGCGGGTCACGGCGAACGCCTCGCCGCGGAAGGCGAAGTGTGCTGGGGCGGCATGCACTCGTGGAAATCGATGCTCAATCTGCTTGAAACGGTCGACATGCCAGGAACTGTGGGGTTCCAAGCGGATCTCGCGCACACCTATTTGTATCTGCTCGGCGTCAATGCGCCCAAGGATGCACTGCTGAGCAAGAAGCACACCGCGAAGCAGTTCGACAAGGCCTACGACAAACTCCTCGCCGCTCTTCGCCCATGGACGATCGACTTCCATGTCGCGCAGAATGATGGAACGGTGCATGGAACCGGCGCACACGACAAGACGGGGCGCCACTGCGCGGCTGATGACCCCAACGGCAAGCTCGACATCACCGCGTGCTCCAAGAAGTGGCTCGAGGGCGCAAGTGGTCGTGGCATGCGTCACATTTGTTGGGATGGTTGCATGTTCCCCAACGCTGTGCTTGAGAAACAAGAAACTTGGAACACGATCCTCCGCGCGATGATCGCCGTCCGCGATGCCATCAAACCCGTCGCCTGAGCTTCCGAGAGGTTCATCATGACAAAGACTTCCACACGATCGAAGCAACAACCGACCTCCATCTGCGTCTCGGATGCACCGCGAGAGTTGCGCATCGGGCTTGTCGGATACGGCTTCATGGGTCGGGCCCATGCGAATGCGGTGCACCAGGTTGCGCACTTTTTCGGCAAGAACTCACCCAATCGTCGCGTGCCGGTCTTGCAGGCCGTGTGTGGCCGTGATGCCGAGAAGCTGAGCGAGTTTGCGAAGACTTGGAGTGCGCGCAGCACTGAGACCGATTGGCGGAAACTCGTCGCGCGTTCGGACGTCGACGCAGTTGACATCTGCACGCCAAACGACTCGCACATGGAGATCGCGCTTGCTTGCGTGAAGCATGGCAAGATGATCTTGTGCGAAAAGCCGCTGGCACTCGATGGAAAACAAGGCACCGCAATGGTGCGCGCGGTCGAGAAGGCGAAGCTTCCAAACCTCGTTTGGTACAACTACCGTTTCCTTCCCGCCGTCACGCTTGCGAAGAACATCGTCGATGCCGGCGAGCTCGGTAAGGTCTTTCACTACCGCGCGAACTTCCTCCAAGACTGGACGATCTCTGCTGATCTTCCGCAAGGTGGCACCGGGCTCTGGCGTCTCGACGCCAAGGTCGCCGGCTCAGGCGTCACAGGCGATCTCTTAGCGCACTGCATCGACACGGCGCGATGGATCAATGGTGACATCACCGAAGTCAGCGCGATGACGGAGACTTTCATCAAGTCGCGCGTGCACACCGCGACCGGCAAACAACAACCAGTCAAGATCGACGACGCATGCGCGTTTCTCGCGCGATTCAAGAATGGTTCGATGGCGGTCTTTGAGTCCACGCGATACGCGCGCGGGCATAAGGCGCTTTACACATTCGAGATCAATGGCGAGCACAAGTCGCTCGCATGGGACCTGCATGATTTGAATCGCTTGAGTTACTTCGATCACTCCGTCAACGGCGATCGTCGCGGCTGGAGCAGTATTCACTGCACCGACGGCGATCATCCGTACGCGGGCAACTGGTGGGTTCCTGGACTGGGACTCGGCTACGAGCACTCCTTCGTGCATGGTCTCCATGAGTTTCTCAACTCGCTTGAATCACCCAAGGCAGAGCGAAGATTCGCAGACTTCCGTCACGCACTCGGCACGCAATTCGTCTGCGACGCCGTGCTCGAAGCCGCGCGCACTCGCAGGTGGACGAGAGTGAAGCAAGCGCGTGTTTGAGCAAGAGCCCGCTCTCCGACCGTCGCGATTCATTCGCGCGGTCGGAGTCCAAAGCGAGTGCAGCGTTTTTGCCACGCGCTCTGGCGTGGCAATAAACCTGACACGAGCGCTCAAACTTCGGAAGCACGAAAGCGAGCGAGGCGACGCGCCTACAGCGCAGGTCGCGCGTGGGAGGCAACGCGTCGCAAGTCGCGAGCGCTCAAGTTGGATTCAAAAATTCCGCCGGTCGCGATTCACTCGCGCCGGCGGAGTCGAAAGGGAGCGATGGAATTTGTCCGCACGCTTCGTGCGGCAGAATTCCGCGCTCCCGCTCAAACGATGGAGCCGGGGGGATTCGAACCCCCAAGCACTCGCGGAATCTCCGGGAGAATACGCCGATTCCGAGAATCGCGCAGCGCCAGGCGCAGCGCGGGCTGCACCAGGGGCGAAACGAGGCGCAGGACGCGGTCGGACGGGCGGCCCGACAGGGGGACCAGTCCCGCCCACGTCGCGGCCGAACGCCGGGGGCGACCCCGCCCCGCCCGACGCCGACCTGGCCCGCCTCGTGGCGGCGTGGGCCAACCTGCCCCCCGACGTGCGTGCTGGGATCGTCGCGGCGCTTGGCACGCCAACGCCCGCCCGCTGACCCCGCCCGACGCCCGACAGAACCGACGAAACCCGCGATGCCGCGACGCGGCGGGCCATCGCCGCCCGTTCCGTCGGCGGCGATATCGGCATGGTTCCTTCCCGCCGATCCCGCCGACACGACGCCCGCGGGAACAGCCGCGGGGATAGACAGACATTGTTTCGGATGTCCGACGACACACCCCCTGGGTGATCAGACGCGGCGACAAAGGGGCTTGGTCGCAGATCACGATGGCGACGTTGGAGGCGTAGAGGTTCGGAAGTCGCTGGGCCGCCCAAGCTCCTACCCGTTACAATCAGATCACTATGGCCAACGCCACGCCCGCAGTATCTGAAAAGCCCGCTTCGCCGCGCACTGCCGCGAATGGTCAAGCCACCTCGGAGGCTGAACCGAAGGGTGCGCCGTTGACGCAGCCAACACCCGATGTTGCCGCGGCGATTGCCGGGGATTCCGTGCCAGCGCCCACAGCAGAGCCGGTGCCGATGACCGGGAGCTTGCTGCCCGGTTCGGAGCGACCGATTGAGCCGGAGTTTGCTGCGGCCATCAAGGACATGGAGGCGGCGCTCGGCATGCCGCTCTGGCTCTTCATCCAGGGTACCGAGCGACACTCCCGTGAGATACACGATGGCGTGCGTGATCTCTTTCAGATGTCCAAAGCTTCGCTCCCGAAGGGTCAACGGATCGCATTGCTCATCGATTCGCCCGGCGGATCGGCCAAGTGCGCGTATCAGATCGCGACGCTTCTTCGCCGCCACTGCGGCGGCTTCGTCGCCGTGGTTCCTCGGTATGCGAAGAGCGCCGGCACCCTGCTCGCGCTGGGGGCGGCGACGATCAAAATGGGCGAGCAAGCAGAACTGGGGCCGTTGGATGCCCAACTCAGAGACGATGAAACGGAAGAGTGGCGATCGGCGCTCGACGAGTTTCAGGCGTTGGAGCGGCTGAACGCGTTCGCATTGGAGGTGGCCGACCGTTCGATGATGCACCTGATCCCGCGCACTCGGAAGAAGGTGGACACGCTGCTTCCCAAAGTGCTTCACTTTGCGGCCGACTTGACGAAGCCGCTGCTCGACAAGACGGACCCGGTCAGGTACACTGCCGCCTCCCGCGCGCTCAAGATCGCTGAGGAGTACGCGTCGCGATTGCTCCAACCGAAGTATCCGACCACAAAAGCTCAACAGATTGCCCGGCATCTAGTCGAAAAATACCCGGACCACGGGTTTGTGATTGACCGGCAGGAGGCCGAGTCATTCGGGTTGAAGACCGAGGCATTTACGCCCGAACAGGACGCGATCGCTGATCGGCTCTTCCCATTCCTTGGCGAGACTACCGTCATGGGTCAGTTGATCGAGGCAAAGACCGTATGAAGCACGCCACCGCCCCAACCGAGCCTACACCCGCGAAGGACTGCGGCGTTCGTGATTCTGTTGAGACCGCCATCGATTTGGCGAAGGGTCTCGACATCGAGAGCTGGGAGCAGCGATTGCGCGAGGAGCCAGGCCGCATCCCCAAGTGGGGTGGCGGACTTCCGTGCATCACGCCGGTATCGCCGACCCAAGGCGGCGCGAAGGCGGCTCGGGTTGCATCGCGTAATCGGTAATGAAGTCCCCGGCTCCGATCTTGCCGATGCCGGGGCTGCTGAACCCCAGCACCTCCGTCGGAATCAGGCGAACAGGCCCATCTACTCTGTTGGCGCTGCCTGCATCGGGGCGAGCCGTTCGGCCAAGCACTCTCGCGAGACGACGTAGACGTATTCCTTGTTGTTCAAGTGGCTGACCTTGCCGACCTTTTGCCCCTGCGGGTTGTAGATGCCGATCTGCGCGCCGACGTACCGCTTGAAGTCGTTCTCGATGGTCGTGACCTTGCCTTCACCGTCCCACAGGGCCGCGAGCATGGATTCCATTTCCTCGCGTGCCAGATAGCCCTCGTTGTTAAAGGATACGACCAGCACCGGCGCGCGGACGGCGGCGAGGAGCCGCCGCATCACGCCCGCGAACTGCGGGCGGGAGTTAAAGATGCTCTGCCGCTGCCGGACATCGACGCGCTTGCACGCGATGCCGTAGACCTCCGGCTTGTCCCAGCGCACGAGTGATTCCCAGGCGTGGTAGTTGCCCAGGTAAGAGTGCTGGTTGTAAGGCGGATCGATGTACGCGACATCGGCCTCCAGCACCTTGACGGCTTCGAGCGCATCGAGGCAGGTGGCTTGGCCCTTGCCGTGCTTGGCGCGCGGCAGCACTTCGGGCACGCGCAACTCCAAGTCGTTGTGCGCACGTGGTGCCCACGTCTTCAGATACGCCATTTGCAGGCCGGTGGTCGAATCCACGCGATCGGCCGCCTCCATGAGCGAGACGAGCATCACCGCTTCAAGTTCGGGGTTCAAGCCCTTGGCCGCGATCGCCTCGCGGATCGCATCGACTCGAGCCCCGTTTTTAGGCTGGAAGAAGCGGGACTTGACGCAGAAAGTCTCGGTGAAGTATCCCGGCTCGCCCTTCATCGCGTTGAACTCGCGGACGAGTTTCTTGGCATCCTCCAGCACATCCTCTGCGTCTGCTTGGACATAGCACCGTGCAAGCGTCGCGGCGTAGGCGTTGTGGTCGTTCGAGAGGACGCGATACCCGGCGGCCTTGAGGGCATGGCCAACGCGCGAGGTGCCGGAAAACAGATCGATCACGGAGTGCGCGTTTGACGCCCGCCGCACCGCTTCAAGGATGACGGGAATGAGCGTCCGCTTGGAACCGATGTACTTGATCAACGATTGATCCCCGTGGTGCGCGGTGTGCCCTCAAACAACCAGGACAGCAGGCCCGAGAGGAAGCGGGTGTACTCTGTGGCGGTGCAGGCGTGCTCCATCGAGAACCACGCGAAGTTGGTCAGCCGATCCGCTTGGACGTGAAAGTTGACGTGGTACTTGTTCCGGTACCGAATGAACGCGCCATTCGCCATCACCATGAGGCTGCACTTGGTATAGCGGGTCGCAACCTCCAGATACTGCATGATCTGGAAGGACAGCCGCTCGTGGGCGTTGCCGTCGATCTGCCTTCCGGCGCTCGACTTGGCGGTCTTGTACTCCATCATGATCTTCTCGCGGAGGACGCCCCCATCCACGAGAACAACCGTGTCGTCAAACTTCGTCGAAAGGCCGCTGTAGATCGTCGGGTATTGCGCTCCAGCGTACGGACCGGATTCCGGCGCGTACTTGCGGACGACCTCGGCTTCAGTCGGAAAGGCGGCAATCAGATCGTTGACGCCGAACACCACTTCAAGCCAGCGTGATTGCTCCGCGTTCGGGTGCGTGACGCCGTCTGATGCCGACGTGGGCACGAACATGGACCGCGTGCCGACGGTCAACTTGGCGTACCTGCGCGTACCAACGCCCGCGACGACCGAAACCTGTGCACCACCCGCCTCGGCGACCCGACGGAAGCACTGCCAAAGCCTCGCAATCAGACGCTCGAAGTCCTCGCCCTCCCGTCGCGCGCCAGTGCCGGTGTTGGCGACGCTTTCGGAGGCTTCGAAGGCCTCCATGCTCGTCGCGAGTGCTCGGATTTCGGGGTTGAGGGGCGGCGGAGTCGGCATTCCATCCAGTGTACGGCGATCATCGACATGTTGGGCGGATTCACAACGGCATACTACCCGTGGGTAGTCCAAGTGGACTTTGCAGTCTTGAATGTCGTTCAAATGATCCCCAGGGCGACGCCACGACAGGCGAAAAATCGCCCCAAAACCTCCTGACCGCGCTGCGAATCGGCCCCCGCGCCGGAAATAAGGGTTTGGGGGGTGGGCCCGTCGCCCGACGCCCCCCGGCAAGGAGACCACCGTGACCCGAATCGGACTGACCTTCGACGAGCACTTCGACCTCCGCGTGAAGCCCCGGGCGGGCGCGGACCCCGCGTTCCATGAGGCGGCCCAGGAGGAGCGGGACCGGATGTTCCCGATGGCGATGGCCGCCGCGTCGAGCCATCTGCGCTCCCGCGGGTACGACTGCCGCCCCGCGATCCTCGACGCGCTGGTCCGGCAGGGGGTGGTCACGCCATCGAAGCCGGACGCATGGTCGCGGGCCGACGTGGAAGCCGCGGCCGATCACCTCGAAGAGGCGGGCATCTTCGTGCCGTACGTGGTGATGTGCCAGGCGCTTGGGTGCCGGTACGCCGACTTCCTGCGTCCCCTCCGCGAGGCCGCGGAACGTGAAACGGCCAAGTACGGGCGGCCCGTGCGGCCCGACGACCAGCTCTTCGTCATGCACCGCGTGCCGCCCCGCGAGAACGCCCCGGCGGTGATCTCGTTCACGCTGTGCGACGACATCCGCGAGAGGCTCGAGAGTGGCGAGGAGGTCTAATGCCCGACCCCTCACCCCCGGAACTCGAACTCACGCCCGACCTGCTCGAATTCGCCCTGCAGAAGGGGATCGAGATTGCCAAGGGCTTTCGCAATCCACGGGTCGACCCCGAGGACGCGGCGCAGCACGCCCTGCTTCATCTGATCGCCAAGCCACCGAGGTGGGACCCGGCACGAGGCGCGACTCCGAGAACACTCATCCACACGATCGTGCGGCGGGCCGTCATCAAGTTCGTCGTACGAGAGGCTCGCGATGTTCGACAGTTCACGGTGCTGAACGAGCCGGCCGAATCTTCGCCAACGAGCAACGAAGGCGTCCATCCGGATCCTGTGGGAACGGAGATCGCCAACAGCCGCACGGTCGGCCTGTCTCAATCGTTCTGGGCCAAGGAGGACGTGCTCGACTTCATCGACAACGAGGACAGTCGCGCGTTGTGCCGGGTGATCATGGAGTGCGATGGGAACGTCAGCGAGGCTGCGAGACGGCTTGGCATGCAGGAGAGCACGGTCAGGTACCGGCTCGGTTTGCTGATCCCGAAGCTGCTGGCTAAGGGCTTCAAGGTTGTCTCAGAAGGAGAGTTTCATGAACGGAAACGCGGTCAAGGATGACCTGCTGCTCACGGCCGCCGGGGTCGAGATCGAAGCCGCGGGCAAGGACGCCCGCCCCAAGATCAGCGTCGTCGCCTACACGGGCCGCATCATGCGCGTGCCCGGCTGGGGCGACATCGCGATCGACCTGGCGGGTTTGGAAGCGGGCGGCCAGGTGCCCCTGCTGGCCGACCACAACGCCACGGTCGGCAGCGTCGTCGGCCACGGCGAGCCCGCCGTCGCCAACGGGCGGCTCATGGTCGCGGGCGTCGTCAGCGGTGCTGGCGAACCGGCGCGGCACGTCGTGGAGATGGCCAGGGGTGGTTTCCAGTTCCAAGCGTCGGTCGGCGTCGCACCCACCGAGCACGAACGGGTGAAACCGAACCAGTCGGTCGAGGTCAACGGGCGGTCGCTGTCGTCGCCGGGCGGGTTCACGCTTGTGCGCAAGGGGCGGCTGCGGGAAGTCAGCATCACGCCACTGGGGGCCGACGCGGAAACGTCGGTGGCCATCGCGGCTTCACGTCAGGGACGGACGAACATGGCAGACATCGCACACGAGGATCAGATCCGCGCCGATGAGCGCGACCGACTGAAGGAGATCGAGTTGACCTGCCGCCCCATCTTCGCGGGTGGCAGCGAGCGGGATTGGGGCGTGCACCAGAAGCGGGTCGACGACATGAAGGCCAAGGCCGTCGCGGGTGACATGACCGTCAGTGAACTGCGCGCGGGCGTGCTCGAGGTCCTGCGGGCCTCGCGCCCCGTGTTCTCCGGCGTCATCACCGGCGGCGGCTCGGGGCACATCCCGCGTGCAAGGGTGATCGAGGCGGCCATCCTTAAGCGGGCGGGCTTCGCCGCGCTCGCGGAGAAGGCCCTCGGCCCGGCGTGCATGGAAGCGGCCGACGACCTGCGCGTGGCCCACACGTTGGACCTGTGCCGCGCCGCCTTGCAGCACGAGGGGATCGACACCCCGGCCGACCGCGAGGGCATGGTGCGGGCGTCGCTGACGACGCACACGCTCACCGATGCGCTCGGCGCGGCGGTGAACAAGGTGCTCCTCGACGGCTATCAGGAGAGCCCGGCCACCTGGCGGTCCTTCGCGGGCGTCCGGTCGGTGCCGGACTTCAAGACTGCGACGGCGATCCGTCCGTCGTTCACCGGCTCGCTCCAGCAGATCCCGCCCGGTGGCGAGTTCAAGCACGGCGGTGCCGACGAGGCCACGACCCAGTACAAGGTGGACACCTACGGCAAGATGTTCTCCATCGACCGCCGCGACCTGATCAACGACGACCTATCCCTGTTCGACAGCGTCGCCCGCGCGATGGGCCAGGCGGCGATGCGGAAGCTCAGCGACCTGATCTATGACACGTTGCTGTCGAACGCTGGCGCGTTCTTCTCCGCGGGCAACGGCAACTACATCACCGGGGTGGACACGAACCTCAGCACGGACGGCCTGACCAAGGCCATCACCGCCATGCTCACGCAGCGGGACGCCGAGGGCAACGACCTGGACCTGCGACCGACCCGTCTGGTCGTGCCGCCGGAACTCCAGACGGTGGCCCGCGCCGTGCTCGAGAGCGAGTACATCGCGGCCCAGACGAACCTGCCGACCGGCAACAGCCTGCGGAACGCAGTAGGCCTTGAAGTGGAGCCGCGTCTCAGCAACACGAAGAAGTACGGCACCAAGGCTTCGACGAAGCACTGGTACCTGTTCGCGGCTCCGGCGGCGAGCCCGATCATCGTCGGGTTCCTCAACGGTCAGCAGACGCCGACGGTCGAGTTCTTCGGGCTCGACCAGACGGTGAACAAGTTGGCGGTGTCGTGGCGCGTCTACTTCGACTTCGGCGCATCCCTGTGCGACCCGCGGGCGGCGGTGCGGAGCAAGGGCGAGGCGTAAACGGACGGCGCTGGTGCGGCCGGGGCCGGTTGCGGGCTGCCCCCGGCCTTTCTCTCACACGGATCACGAATGACGCACGCCGCGCCGATCGCGGCGGCGCGATGGGTTGCGCACTCATGGACGAGCTCAAGAACATGACCGGAGGTCAGACCGCCATGCACCCGCTGCTCACCTATCGCGAGGCGGCGAATGTGCTCGGCGTCACGCCACGCACCGTCTGGACACTCGTGCAGGCCGGGACGCTGCCCGCGGTGCGTTTCGGACGCAGCGTGAGGATCGACCCCACGGACCTTCGGCGGTTCATTGATCGCGCGAAGGGCGGGCCGGAGGGGGTGGGCCATGGGTGAGCCCATCGATGCCGTGCTCGATGCCCTTACGCGGGCGGGCTGCGCACCCAAGCGACACGGCGAGGCATGGTCGGCACGCTGCCCGTCTCACGACGATCACGATCCGTCGCTCTCAGTCGCCGTGGGTGTGGACGATCGCGTCCTTTTGCACTGCCACGCCGGGTGCCAGGTGGAGGCGATCGTCGGCACACTCGGTCTTGCGATGAGGGACCTGATGCCAGTACCTGTGGCCGAAGCGAGGAGACTTTCTGCCCAGCGAAAGAGTGCGAGCGGTGCCACCTTCGCCACCTCCGACGAAGCGGTCGCAGCGCTCGAGCGGAAGCACGGGCAGTGCGCTGCACGCTGGACCTACACCGACGCGAACGGCGACCCGGTCGGCGAGGTGCTGCGATGGAATCCGTCCGCGCGTGGCAAGATCGTGCGCCCGATCAGTCGGCGCGATGATGGATGGGTGATCGCCGCGATGCCCGAGCCGCGGCCCCTGCTGCACCTGCCTGGGTTGTCGCGACTGCCCGACGGAGCGTGGGTCTACATCGTCGAGGGCGAGACGTGCGTGGACGCGGCCCGGGCCATCGGCCTCATCGCCACGAGCAGCGCGGGCGGCAGCAAGGCAGCGACCAAGTCGGACTGGTCCGTCATCAAGGGCAAGGTCGCGGTGATCCTCCCCGACCACGACGCCGCGGGCGATGCCTACGCCGAAGAGGTCGCACGTCTCTGCCACGCCGCTGGCGTGCAGGAAGTCCGCGTGGTGCGGCTCGCCGAGCACTGGACCGCAGTTCCACCCGGTGGGGACATCGTTGATGTGCTGGCGATGGAGGGCGGCGATGCCGAGGCGGTGCACGCGAAGATCGATGCTCTCGCCGTGGCAGCCGAGCCGGTCGCACCGGAGGCACCTGTGGACGACAATCCGGACGACCGCCCCGCGTTCGACCTCGCCGCGCTGTTCCCCGCCGCCACCGCTGACATCCGCGAGTACTTTGCCGACCTGGCCCGCTCGACGCAGACGCCGCCGGACATGGCCGCCCTGCTGGGCATGGCGGTCGCGTCGGCGTGCCTCTGCAACGTCGCGTGCGTCCGCGGGCATGGCGATCACATCGAGTCCGCCCCGCTGTGGGCGCTGGTGCTCTCCGAGCCGGGTACGCGCAAGTCAGCGGTGCTGGCGGAGCTGCTGCGGCCGATCCTGAAGTGGGAGGCCGACAAGGGCCGCGAGATGCGGCCCGTCATCGCCGCAGCCGCCCAGCGACACCGCATCACTGAGCGGCGCATCCGCGCGATCGAGGACCAGGCGGGCAAGATGGCCGACCCGTTCAAGCGGGCGGTCGTCGAGGCCGAGGCGATCCGGCTCGCGCAGGAGACGGAAGCGACGCCCGTGCCGACCTCGCCGGCGCTGCTGGCCAGCGAACCCACGCCGGAAGCGCTCGTGCGGCAGATGAAGGACAACCACGGCCGGGCACTGCTCGCGAGCGCCGAGGGTGACGCGCTGGACATCGTGCAGGGCCGGTATTCGGGCGTGCGGAACTACGGCGCGATGCTCAAGGGGCACGCGGGCGATCCGATCCGTGCGCAGCGGGTCGGCCGCCCCTCCGACGTGATCGACCGCCCGGCGCTCGCAGTGGCGTTGTGCGTGCAGCGGGCGGCGGTCGAAGCGGTGTGGTGTGATCCGCAGGCCGAAGGGCGTGGGCTGCTCGCTCGCTTCGCCGTCATCGCCCCGCCGGACCTCGTTGGCATGCGCGACGTGCGCCCTGAGCCGGTGCGTGCGTCCGCCCGCGAGGCGTGGCAGGCCGCACTCACCCGCCTGCTGTCGTTCGAGCCAAGCGACGATCCCGACACCGGCCCCGCTGTCGTCTCGCTCGCGCCCGAAGCCGACGCGATCTACCACGCGTTCCAACTCCGCACCGAGGCCGCGCTGGGCTTTGGCGACCTGGCCGAGCGCCGCGCGTGGGGCGGCAAACTCTGCGGTCTCTCGCTCCGCATTGCCCTCACGCTGCACGCGCTGACGACATGGGGCCGCTCGGGCACGCCAGGCGAAGCGCCGCGCATCGATGCCGAAACGATGGCCGCCGCGATCGCGTGGGCCGACTACCTCGCCGAATCGGAGCGCCACGCGCGGCTCAGCATCTCCGAGCCCGCGGAACATCGCGTCGTCCGCCGCCACCTCGACCTCATCGCACGCCATGACGGCTCGGTCAGCATCCGCGACTGGCAACGCCTCCGCTCGCTGGCGCGGGCGACGGATGCCGAGGCAGAACTCGATGCGCTGGCCAAGGCCGAACATGGCGATTGGTCGTGGTCCGCGCCTGGCCCGCGTGGCGGGCGGCCGTCGCGGCGCTTCGTCCTTCGGGCAAACGTCCCCGCCTCCGACACATCCCCGCCCACGGCGGCCCCGAACGCCGCGGGTGGCCAACTGGCCGGGGTTCCGTCGGTTTTGTCGGCGTCAGGCGGGACAGCCCCGCCGCACGGCGCGTGATTCCGCCCACATTCCACCCGAATTCCCCAGTTCCGCTTGACACTCGGCCCGTCTGAGCCTGACTGGCGACACGGAGGTCCGCCCGATGGCGAGCATCACGACCCGCAAGAACGGCAGCCGGTTCATCACCTTCCACGACGCTGCGGGCAACCCGCGGCACATCACGCTCGGCCAGGTCGCCAAGCGCTACGCCGATGCGTTCAAGGTTCGCGTCGAGGACCTCGCCGCGGCCGCGCTGCACGGTCACTCGCCAACCGACGATACCTCTCGCTGGCTCTCGTCGCTCGAGGATCGCTTGTACGTCAAACTCGCGGCGGTCGGCCTCGTACCTGAGCGGCAGAGCGCGACCATCGGCACGCTCGTCGAGCGGTACATCGCTGAGCGGAAAGACGACCTCAAGCCTGAGAGCACCCGCAAACTCCGGCAGACGGAGACGAAACTGCTCGCGTTCTTCGACAAGGACAAGTCGCTGCGGAAGATCACTACCGAGGACGCGACGGCATGGCGGCGGTCGCTGAAGGACCTCGGCCTGTCCGAAGCGGCCATCCGGACGCATTGCGGCAACGTCAAGACGATGCTCGGCGAGGCGGAGCGACGGAAGGTCATCGACGCCAACCCGTTCGAGACGCTCAAGAGCGGGCCGACGCCGAGCAAGTACACCCGGTACATCACGCCCGACGAGATCCAGCGGGTCATCGACGCCTGCCCCGATGTGGAGTGGCGGTTGCTCTTCGGCCTCGCCCGCTATGCCGGGCTGCGCATCCCCAGCGAGTCGCACCGCCTCACCTGGGCCGATGTGGACTTCGAGCGGGCACGCCTGACCGTCCACAGCCCCAAGACCGAGCGGTGGGAAGGCCACGACCAGAGGGTGGTCCCGATCACGCCGAAGTTGATGACGCTGCTGCGGGAACGCTTCGAGACGATGCCCGAAGGCGAGACGCCGCTGGTCACCATCGGCGGCAAGGGGGCGGTCATCCGCCGAGTGCGTCGCATCTGGGCGAAGGCCAGCGTCGAGCCGTGGGCGCGGTTGTGGCAGACGCTCCGGTCGTCGTGCGAGAAGGAATGGGCGATGACCTTCCCCCAGTTCGCGGTCAGCCGGTGGATCGGCCACAGCATCACCATCAGCGGCAAGCACTACGCCAACGCCGTGCCGGACGAACTCTTCGAGCGGGCCGCCAAGGCGCCTGCGGACCGCGCGCAGCGCCAGGCGCAGCGGAAGGCGTGGGATGGGGCCGGAAACGAGCAGAAACAGGGGAATGATGCGGAGCGGGCCGAAGCGCGGAACTCCGCAGATTTCCGGGACTTGCGGCTAGTTTCCGCAAGTCCCGGTGTTTCAGAAGAATGGAGCCGGGGGGATTCGAACCCCCGTGCCGTTACAGCCACCCGGTCGCATCTACGCGCGTATCTGCTGTTCCTGTCTCAGACTTCACATTCGCCTGCAGCGGGCGCAATGAAATCCCAGGTAGACATTTATCTCGCTTCTCGGTGGGTCTGCCAGCCCTTCGAAGCCAGCCCGATGTTTTCGATCAGCCACCCCATCGGGCGTCGGGCGGTGATCGTCACGGCGAATTAGGCCGCGAGGGAGTACTGCGTGTTCGCAGGTATTGTTTTGCATGCTTTTATCGTGGCCAACATGCTCCACGGCGCGCAGCGGCCGGACGGTAATGTCCGGTCGATTCCAGTCGGCCCCTAGATGGGAAAGAAGCCAGCAGTCTAGCACGCGTGCGCGGTGCAAGCGGAAAAACTTTCGCCGATCAGAGTCGCGTCACTCAACCACCAGCGCTTGGCGCTGGCGCGGCGGTTGGCTCGGGCGACGCGCCTGACGGGGCGGGCGCGACGCTCGGCGCAGCGGAATCAATCGGCGCAGGCTCAACGGCAGGAGCGGGAACTGCGACTGGCGTCTTCGCCGTTGCTGCAACAGGAATCTGTGTGAAACCACCACGTGCTCCCGCAGCATCGGTCGGCGCATCGCTGATGCGCTCCATCTCTTCAAGTTGCGACTCGCTGAACGCTTCCCAACGAATCTTCGCAGAACCGAGGACCGTTCCAGTCGCAAACGCCGCATCAACGAGTGCAATCTCATACGCAGCGAGCGCGCGAACTTCACGACTCTGCGCATCTGAAAGCGTCGCGACTGCGTCGAGAACATCAGTACTCGTCCGAAGACCAACATCAAACTGCCGCTCTTCCGCTTTGAGTGTTCGTGCCGCAAGGACCGTTTCAAGACGCGCGGCGAGAATCGCTTGCCAACTCTGCTCAATCGTGTCGACAGCGTCGTAGATCTCTTGCTCGATCCCCTGCTTGCGCGCGTCTTTCGTCGCGAGCCGCTGCACGCGAGTCAGAATCGCAGCACTCACCGCGGCCTTCGCAGCATCGTTGCCAAGTGAGATCTCCGCGCTCAGCCCGACATTGAACTGATCCGCGTTCCCAAGTTGCGCGTACGCATCGCCGAACGAATCCCCCTGCCCTTGCAGCGAGTAGCCGTAATCGAGCATGAAGAGTGGAAGTTCCTGATTGCGCGCGAGATCGATGTTCGTGAGGTCCACCGCAAGTTGCAGCTCGAGTTCGAGCATCTCCATCCGACCAGCGACCGCTTGCTTCGCCAACATCGACGCATCGAGCTTCAGCCCCACTGGGTTCGGTTCACTCGATGGCTTCATCGGCGTCGACCCAGCGACCGGCAAATCCGCGCGCGCCATTAAGCGCTTGAGATCGCGTTGTCGGATTCGGAGCGTCGCATCCGCGACGATAATGCTCTGAAGCGTCGAGCCGACGCCGCTCTCCGCGCGGATGATCTCGATCTCGGCTGCGTCGCCGCCGCGCACGCGCCTCTTCGCCCGTTCGAGTTGCTCGATCGCGACTTCGTACTGCTTGCGTCGCACATCAAGTTCACGGTACGCCGAGTAGAAGTTCCAATACGCGCGATCACTCGCGGCGAGAATTCGAATCGCTTCAAGTTTGGTTTGCGCGTCAGCAATCTGACCCTGCCACCGTGCGACGCGAATAGACGCGGTGTTCACATCCACGCCGGCATTTCGCAGCAGCGGTTGACTCATCGACGCGCTCAGTCCGCCCTGCCAGTCTTCCGTAGGACTGCCGAGAATACCGCCGAGATCGGAGGATGCCTGAGAAAACGGGGCCGAGAAGGTCACCGTGCCACCGGACGCAAGCGGAATGTTCACGCCTGCGTTGAATGCGTTCTGATCAACCGCATCGCCACCCACGAGATCGCTGAAGACATTCCCGTCGTTGCGCTGCCAATCGGTGAAGAAGACACTCTGAAACTTCGCCTCCTCTTGCGCGAGTTGCGCCGCAGCAATCGCTGGCGAGATGATCTGCGTTCGAAGATCGAGGTTGTTCGCAAGCACCGCCGAGCGCACATCACTCAGCGTCAGCTGCACTTCATCCGTGCGCTCCGACTTCGGAAGCGCATCTTCGACAGCGCGCTTGGTCGCGTCCTCGAGCGTCTCGCTCGGGGCCCGTAGCGCCGCATCCACATCGAGTCGCTCGATGTTCTGCAACTCAGCTTCGGGAACGCGCCACTTTGAATCATCGTTGTCGAAGATCCCCTGCTGACAACCAGCAACGGCGCAAACCAAAGTGCAGGAGAAAATCGACGCCGCAAGTCGCATAGACCATGGAACCATAGGTCGAAACTCACTCATGGCGCAATGCCTCAATCGGGTCAAGGCGCGCAGCCTTAATCGCCGGGAACATGCCGAAGATCAGGCCTGTTCCAGCGCTAAACGCGAAGGAAAGCACAACCGCCCAAAGCGGAATGTTGGCTTCGTCGAGTTGCGCGTCGGGGATCTTTGTCAATCCAAACGCAATCAGTCGCCCGCAGGCCAGGCCGACGAACCCGCCTACAACACAGAGCGTGACGGCCTCGAGAAGGAACTGCAAGAGAATCGCATTGGGCGTCGCGCCGACTGCCTTCCGAAGTCCGATCTCGCGCGTCCGCTCACTCACGCTGACGAGCATGATGTTCATGATGCCAATGCCACCGACGAGCAGCGAGATCCCAACGATGCCGCCCGCGATCGCAGTGATGCCAGACGCGAGCGTCTTGAATTGTTGGATGAATCGATCGATGGCTTCCACTTGGAATGATTCCGTGTCGCCAGCAGGAATCCCTCGCGCCTTGCGAAGAATCCAACGCATTTCCGCGACGCCTTCATCCGCGAGCTCTGGGCTCTTCAAGAGTGCTTCAATGCGCAGGAAGTAATCCCTCGGCTGAAACTTCTCCGCAACACTGAACGGAACAAAGATCTCGGCGGAACTCGTGTTCATGCCAAAGAATCGCGACTGCACCGTTTCGATAATGCCGACGATCAGAAATCTTCGTCCGCCGAGCATGATGAATTGACCCAC
>SXUI01000017.1 GCA_005790605.1 Planctomycetia bacterium
ACAGGTTCCCGACATAGAGCTTCATCGCGGTCTCAACTCAAACATGCCCGATAGAGGAGGACTGAACCGTGCGGAGACTCGGGCAAGGAATCGAGCGTCGGTGCTATCGACGCCTGCGGCAATCGCAGAAGTTTCGTCGACTGTGGAAGTATGCCAACCGCGCTCCCCGTTGTCGAGCGCAAATCTCGACGAAATTCCATGTTTGAGTCGGAGGAACCCAATGAAACGCCCCAAGCCGCTTCGGAGGAATCTGAATATCCGCTTTGAGCCATGCCGAAAAACCGTTGTAACTCTGTTTCAATAATGGACTTATAACCGGTGGTAAGTCATGCGAAATCCTCTCGCGAGCCCGACGCGGGTCGATCTCATGAAAATTGACAGCGAAGCCGCCGCTCGCCAAAATCTCCCTCCTGGTTGCGGCGCGGGGCGGCCCAACACGGTCGTTGGCGCGCACCTTCGACCGTTGAGCGTAAAGAGTTGTCGGTTCGCCCCTTTGCGATTTGTTGAAGCTCGGCTACTATCTCCGACCCCCGCGAGGCGGCCAGTTCGGCTGCACTCGGGTTTGAAAGGTCTCGATATGAAGCAGGACATCCACCCCAAGTACTACCCGGATTGCAAGGTCACCTTTCGCGGCGAAGTCGTCATGACCGTCGGCGCAACCGTGCCCTCGCTGAATGTCGAAGTCTGGAGCGGATCGCACCCATTCTTCACAGGTCAGAAGTCGTTCGTCGACACGCTCGGCCGCGTGGAGCGATTCCAGAAGAAGTTCGCTGGTAAGTACTTCGACAACGCAAAGAAGAAGTAGTCCTCAGTGCAATGCATTCAAACAGCCGCTCAAATCTGAGCGGCTGTTTGCTTTCTCGTCCGTGTCCCGTTCTCCTTGACAACAGTCATGCTCGCCGTCCCGGAAACTCTGACCCGCATCCTTACTGCTCTCGCAGAGGAGGATGCGGCACTCGAAGCCGAGATGCAAGATGAAAGGACGCATACCGATCACAAACGGATGAGCGCGATTGCGCGCCGCCGCCGCATCCTTGCGGCATCGCTTGCGCCATGGCGCACGCTTACGCAACTCGATGGAGAGTTGAGTGGGCTGATCGCGCTCGAGTCTGCTGGTGATCGGGAGTTCGCGAAGCTCGCTGCCGCTGAGCGCGCGGAGATTCTTGAACGGCAAACAGCCATCATTCGGACGCTTCGTCGCCAGATCGCAACAAGCGAAGAATCGAGTATCGCGAGCATCGTTCTTGAAGTGCGAGCCGGCGTCGGCGGACTTGAAGCCGCACTCTTCGCGGGAGAGATCTTCGAGATGTACCGCGCGTTCGCCGCAAGTCGCGGCTGGAAGTTCGATGTACTTGAAACCAAGCCTGGGGATGCCGGCGGGATCACGCAAGCGATTGCTTCAATCGATGGCGAGGGCGTATACGCGGCACTCGCGTTCGAGGGCGGCACGCACCAAGTGAAGCGCGTGCCCGCGACCGAAGCGCAAGGTCGCGTGCATACCTCCACCGCAACCGTTGCGATTCTCGCTGAGCCTGAGGAGGTCGAGTCCGAAGTGGATCCAAGCGAAGTGAAAGAGATTCTGACCACCGCACAAGGACCCGGCGGACAGAATGTGAACAAGGTCGCGACCTGCGTCCACCTCATTCACTTGCCCACGAAAATCGAAGTCCGCATGCAGGAGACGCGAAGCCAAGGGCAAAATCGCGAAAAAGCGTGGCGATTGCTCCGCGCTCGCGTCTACGAGGGACGACGCGCACTGGCAGAAGCGAAGCGAAGTTCGGAGCGCAAGTCCATCATTGGCTCTGGCGGTCGCGCTGAAAAAGTCCGTACGTACCGATGGAAAGAATCGATCGTGACGGACCACCGCATCGAACAACAATTCCCGTTGCCGATGATCATGTCCGGTCGACTCGACGCCATGCTCGATGCACTGCAAGAGTATGAAGTCGACCTTCGGCTTGAGAGCATGGGGTAACGCACTCGCGCACGCTCGGGCCTCGCTCTCGCGCGCTTCGCATCGATGCTAGTTTTCATCGCTGCTGTCCGTTCGACGAGCGCCCCACTGTTTGCGCTCTTTCTTGGGAGGCAAGTAGCCGCCGCGCACTTGCACCCTGTCATCGCCAAGCAGCGCGCGAAGTTGACCGACCAACTCCGCTCTCGGAACCACCTTCCACTTCTGCGTGCGAAGCGTCGTTCGCTGTTCGCGACCATCGAGGTGAATCACGACATCGACTGCGCGCGCGCCTCCACTTGGCGCGGTCGCGGCTTGCTTGAGCATTCCTGCCGCGACATGAAACGACTCATGCAGTCCGCCCTTCATGCTCGCGTGTTCTCCAACCTGCGCGGTATCGAACGCCAGATCAAGCCGAGTCGCCATGTGCGAACTTGCCTCTTGCAGCGGCATCACGCGATCAACGATGACATTGGGTTCGCCGCGCTTGCGATCGATTGCACCAATGACGAGCACGGGTCGATCCTGCGCGATGCACTCAGCGAACTTTGCGTAAGTCTCGGGAAAGAGCACCGCCTCCACCGCGCCGGACTTGTCGGTCAACTTGATGACCATCATCGCCTTACCTGGCTCTCGCCCCGACTTTGTGTGCAAGAGCTTCATGTGCGAAATCAACCCTGCGCAAGCGATCTGCGCGTCCTGCCCGAACGTGGCGATGCGTTTGAGGTCGCCACTTGTGAACTCTTCCACGGCTTCCTTCCACACATCGAGCGGATGCCCCGACACATGGAAGCCCAGCGCGTCCTTCTCGTGTTGCAACGACTCCATCGGAGGCCACGGCGCGACGCGACGGAGCTCCATCGTGGCAGTCGCCGCGGCGCTCTTTGCTTCGGCGAAGGCACCAAAGAAAGTCTCCTGCCCGCCCGCGCGGTCTCGCGCAATCGATGCTCCGCCTTGAATCGCGCTCTCGAGGCTCGCCACAAGTGAGGCGCGCGCATCGAGGCCGTGCATGCTGTCGAAACAACCTGCTTTCACGAGACTTTCAAGAATCGAACGCTGCACGCTTCGACCATCGACTCGCTCGCAGAAATCGAAGATCGACTCAAACCTGCCACCCTTCTCGCGCGCGTCGATCACTGCGCGCATCGCCCCAGCGCCCACGCCCTTGATGGCCTTGAGACCAAAGCGAATGTGCCCAGTGCATGCAGTCACTGCTTCGCCACTGTCATACACCACACTGAAATCTTCCGCGGAAAAATTAACATCCGGCGGACGAACTTCCACGCCGAGATGACGCTTGTTGGGCGCATCATCAGGGAAGGCCAACTTCCGACAGTCCTCGAGATACACCGCCCACTCTTCAACTTTGCGCGCCTGACTTTCAAAGCTCATCAGCGCGGCCATGTAGTGACTTGGGAAGAAGGTCCGGAGGTATGCAGTCTGATACGCGATGATCGCGTAGCCCGTGGAGTGGCTTTTGTTGAAGCCGTATCCGGCAAACTTCAAGATCAACTCGAAGAGCTCGTCCGCCTTCGCGTTGGGCAGACCACGCTCTGCGGCACCGCGCAAGAAGTTCGCCCGCGCGCCCTGAATCACCGCATGCTGCTTCTTCGAAATCGCCTTGATGACGGTGTACGCCTCGCGAAGCGCAATCCCTCCGAGGTGGTGCAAGACCTGCATCACCTGCTCCTGATAGACCATGATGCCGTAGGTCTCTTTGGTAAACCTCGTGACGACTTCATGCAGATCGGGGGTTGCCTCGCGTGCGTGCTTGCGAGCCACGAAGGTCGGAATGAGTTCCATCGGGCCCGGACGGAACAGCGCATTGGCAGCGATCAAGTCCTCAAGCCGGTCTGGTTGCATGTCAACGAGCAACCGCTTCATCCCACCAGATTCAAACTGGAAGATGCCGTTCGTGTCACCGCGTCTAAACGCCGCGAGGACCCTCGAATCGTTGAGCGGAATGCGATCGAGGTCGAGTGGATGCGGAATCGGTTCAAGCACGCCAGCGCGGTTGCGTCGCATCTCGCCCGCCGCAGGAACAGCAAGACCAACCGCCCGCCAAATCTCCTCGTCAGGAAGCGTTGCTCGAATGATCTCCTTGCAACGCTCGATGATCGAAAGTGTTCGCAGACCGAGGAAGTCCATCTTCAGCAGACCGACTTTCTCGCAAGTCGGGCCATCCCACTGCGTCACCACATCATCGCTTCCACCGGTCGCGCGGCAGAGTGGAACGATCTCATCCAGCGGACGCGTTGCAATGATGACACCAGCAGCATGGATACCTTGGCTGCGCGCGTGATCTTCCAGACCTCGCGCGTGCTCCATGACGCGAGCAATCCTCGCATCTCCCTTCACAGCCGCTGCGAGTTCAGGACTCTTCTCCATCGCCTCGTCGATGGAGATGTCGAGTTCGGCGGGAACCAGATTCGCAAGCGACTGCGCCTCCTGCGGCGTCAGTCCCATCACGCGCGCAACATCCTTGATTGCCGCTCTCGCCTTCAGTCGTCCGAAAGTGACGATCTGTGCGACATGTCCGTACTTCTTACGGACATACTCGATGACATGCGCTCGGCCGTCCTGGCAGATATCGATGTCGATATCGGGGTACTCCGCGCGATCAGGATCAGCAAATCGTTCGAAGAGCAGCCCATACTCCTCAGGGCACGCATTCGAAAGGCCGAGCACGAAGCCGACCATCGTGCCAACGCCAGATCCACGCGCGGTCGCAGGAATGCCGCGCTGCCGCGCCCAGTTCACGAAGTCCCACACGATCAGGAAGTACGCACTGATCATCTTGTCCGCGAGCACTTTGAGCTCGCGCTCGAGCCGCGTGCGAATCTCAGGCGTCACACCCTGCGCGCCATACCGCCACACCAGCCCCGCCTCGCACAAATCTCGGAGCGCTGCGTCACAACTCTCCTTGAGCGCGTCCTTCGCGTCAGCATCGCGCGCCGCGTCGTACGGCAGTACCTCAAACTTCGCGCAACAGGTCTTGAACCACTCAGTGAGATCACCCGACTCGTACTTCGCTGGCACCCCCGGATGCTTCACCCGAACGACCGGCGCATGCTTCTCGCCCTTCGGAAGGGTGACCGAACAACGCTCGGCGATGCGACCCGCGTTGAGCAACGCCTCCTGCTCCGCCGCCGCCGGAAAGAGCGCGCTCATCTCTTGCGGACTCTTCACATAGATATCTTCGGGATACTTGAGTCGCCCTTCCTCGCTCTTCAGTTTCTGCATCGAAATGCAGCAGAGCGTGTCGTGCACATCGTGATCTTCACGCAGCAGAAAGTGCGCATCATTGTCCGCAACAAGCGGAAGCCCGCACTCCGCGGCGAGTGCAATCAGGTGCGGATTGATCTCTTCTTGTTCCGCGACATGCCGTTGCAACTCGATGTAGAAGCGAGGTTCTCCCGCCTCGTTGGGCTTGAACACGCTCGCGTGCCACTTCGCCTCCGCGACCGCGAGCTGCCAATGCGTGAGCGCCGCACCGGATTTCACCGCGCCTGCGCGAACAAATGCCGTGAGATGAAAAGCGATAGACGAACCCAGATGCCCGTTGATCGCGATGAGTCCGTCGCCCCACTGCAGGAGCGTCGACTTATCCATGCGTGGCTTGTAGTAGAAGCCTTGCAAAAACGCGTCACTTGAAAGCTTGACGAGGTTTTTCCAGCCCGCAAGATTTTCGGCGAGCAACACAAGGTGAAATCCGCCGTCCTGAACTCCTGTGTGCGTGCGATCAAGTCGATCGCCGGGCTTGCCGTCCCGATCGGGCGCGACATACGCCTCGATGCCAAGAATTGGTTTCACTCCCGCCGCGTTGGCCTTCGTATAAAACTCATGAGCACCGAACAGATTGCCGTGATCCGTAACGGCAACCGCGTGCATTCCGAGTGCCTTCACCCGCTCAAGCAGTCGATCGATCTTGTTTCCTCCATCGAGAAGCGAGTACTCGCTATGCAGATGGAGATGCGCAAAACACGGCGACGCGCTTCGCGTCGACTCCGGTGCGGTTGAAGAGGAAACGGCCATGCGTCGATGGTACGCCCACCGCGCAGAGTTGCAACCGAATCACTGAGTGTCCGACGATCGATCCCGAACTCGGACATTTTCCCGTCCAAAGTCGTCTGGCTGCGAGAGATCTTGGCGGCTTGACGGACGCGACGCGATCAGTCGAAGCCCAGCACGCACCACGGCGAAAGCGATGAACAGCGCGAGCAACAGAATCACGCACGCGAATCCGCACAAGAGCAGCGCGAGAATCAAGATAGCGACCGGGACGGCGAGAAGCACCGCGGCAGCGGCATAGAGCACTCGACCCGCAACCGACCTCGGCGCCCGCGCGAATGGATTCGCTGCGCGAGCCCGCTGCGCTGCGCCCTGCGCCTGCGCCCCAAGACTGCTGAAACTGAATTGCATCACGCGAGCCATCGTGCGCGCATCGACTGCGTGAACACGCCTGGAGTTCCCTTGCCGATCACCGATTCTTCAACGCGAACCACGGGAAGTACGCCCCAACTGGAGTTTGTCACGAAGAGTTCATCCGCAGCGAGCACTTCATCGATCGTGATATCGCGAATACGTACTCGCGCGGCTTGACTGAGCGCCCACTCCATCACTGCCATTCGCGTGCATCCCGGCAGGACGGGATGCAACGACGGTGCATCTCCGTCCATCGCCTCATCGTCGCCGCGAGCGATCGGCGTCGACAGCACGCCATCCTTCACCACAAACACATTACTCACGCTTCCGCTTGCGAGAAATCCACGCGTCGAAAACCAAAGTGATTCTGTACAGCCCACACGCGCGGCGTGACCGAGCGCTTCGATCCGCGGCCAGTACCACAGGGTCTTGTGACCAAGAAATCGATCACTGGCGGAATGTCGATTCGTGGAAATCGTGACCGCCACACCCCTCGCGAAGAGCTCGTCAGGATAGAGCGTCGGTGGCTGGGCAACGATGATGATCGTTGGCATGCGGACTTCGGCCCCGCGCTGATCGTTCGGCCGCGCCCAAGGCAAACCGAGATCTCCTCCCGTCACAGTCAAGCGAATGCGCGCGTCCTGCATGTCATTGGCTTGAAGCGTGTCAAGCACCGCTTCACCGAGCGGATCAACGCGAAGTGCATCAGCGAGGCCAAGCTCCTGCGCACTTTTCTCAAGACGCATCAGGTGCTGGTCCATGCGCAAGACCGCGCCATCGCGCGCGAGCATCGTCTCGAAGAGGCCTACGCCGTGTTGCATGCCTGCGTCGAGCACACTCATGCGCGCCTCAGCGCGCTCACAGAGTTGACCATTCAACCAAATTTTCATTCGCACAACTCCATGTCCAATTCATGAACCTTCTGTGATAACCCGAATGCGGTACTCGGCCGCATTTCCGCCCGTCGCGTCAATGCTGAGGAGAATGGCTCGACCATCACGCAAGCGAACGGTCGCGCCGTGGGTCGCGCCTACATGAAGGAGGTCGCCCTCGACGACATCGATGACCGATCCATCCACTCCTTCGGCGCCAAGCATTTTTTGCAAGAAATCGGTCGCGAACTGTTCGGTGCGCCCGACCGACTTTCCGGTTGGAGCGAGCGAAAGCGATTCATGTACAAAGGCGCGCACGCTTTCGCGTGAAGCAAGCTCCAGTTTTCCATTCCACCAGAAAATTCCAATGGCTATGGCTGGGGCGAGCACAACGAGCAGAATGCGTCGGATTGGATTGATGCGGCGAAGCGTCATGCGTTGGAACTCAAACGGCGTGCAAAGGTAGCATGACCGTACGCAAACGGCACGCGCGAACGAGCGCGCGTCCGAGGCGGCCACCGAGATTTCTTGATGCAGCACGCCTGTTCAAACTGCGCCGCAACAATCCCCCGAAGCGCGCGCCGCTGGTCGGAGTGTCTGCGCGCATGGATCGCCACCTGCCCCATCTGTGCGGCACAGGTGGTCTGCCGCGATCACGCCCATCGCCGAGAGCTTCGGGTGCTGCTCGATCTCGCGGCGAGCGCAAGTCGAATCGTCGCACTACTCATTCTGTTCTTTGGAGCCTCGGTCTCGCTTGGCATCACGCTTTACGCATGGCTCTGGCGCGTCGAGTATCAACGAAGCGTCATCTTCGATGCATCGTTTCCTTATTGGCTACTCCTGAAAACTCCGTTCCTCCTGTACTGCTTGTTTGGCGCAGTAGGCGTCAGCCTCGCCTCCTCACAGCTCACCTACTGGCAACGCGTTGGGCGATGGTCCATCGTGAGCATCGTGCTCTCGTGGTGCTTCATGAATTGGTTTTCGATTACAGGGAGCGTCTCGACCTTCGACGGGCACAACATCGCACCAGTCTTCATGGGCATCTGCGGCGCTGTGCTTGGAGTTATCCTCGGCTGCGCGCTGAGGATTGACCGCGTTTGGAATCGGGAGGCTGCGAGGAGGAATCGCCGCCGCCTGCGCGCCACCTTCGCGAGGCAGTGAAGTTCCCCTATTCTCTTGCCTTGCGTAGCACATGACCTCACCCGTACCTCATCCTTCCGACTCAACAACCACGCGGACAGACCGCGTCGTCTATGGAACTCGGTTGTGCGCTTCGTGCCTCCATCCGATGGCTGGGTGCCCGATCGAACGACATGTGGCGAGCAACATCCTGTTCGCGCGCTGCAATGAATGCGGCATGCCAAGTCCATTGACTGAGTATCCATCCGCAGCCGGATGGCTCGCACAACTGCAGAGCCTCGCGGCAACCGCGGTCCTGGTCCTCTCTCTTCTCGCAGTCGTCGTGCAGATGTTGCTGTGCTGGGGAAGCGTTGCGTTCATGCTCATCGTTCCCGCAGAAATGCTGGTCGCGCCACTCTTCAATGCGTTTCAACTCGCGACGAAGAACCAAGATGGTTACGCTGCCACCGCAGATATGGTGTGGCTCGCGACCGAAGAAGGCCAACGAGCACTCGCTTCCGAATGCAGCGTGTGGAACGCGGGCTGGCTGGTCTTCTATCTCGTCTTCTTCGCGATGATCCCAGCGTTGGTCAGCGGAATGCTCGGCGGCGTCGCCTTCCTTCGCGGATCACTTCCCCGACGCATGCTGATGGGAAGTCTTGGACCTCTCGCCTTCTGCGTCGGCTGGTACGCCTTTGATGCAGGTGTATCGCCCACTCCTTTACTCGCAGCCCGTGGCATCACTCCCACCTGGGCCGAGGTTGTTGATCTGCATCTGCAGCCTCAACTGCATGTCCTCGCCGCGTTGACCCTCCTCGTCGGAACCCTCGTCGGAACTTGGATCGGACCTACCGTGCTGCGAGGCATCGCCACCACGATCCTGCCGCCGCGAGAACGAAATCTCGTGGCATGGATCTGGACATTCGCTGGCAAGCAAGTTCCTCGTCATTGACCGATCGACGCCGCGCTCGACGCGGGAGAGACGGCTATCCTTCGCCCCTCGCATGTCGATCATCACGCTCGCAAATCTTCGTTACACCATTGGTACGCGCGTGTTGCTCGACGGCGCTGTCGGTGCGGTTGAACCGTCTGAAAAAATCGGACTTGTCGGACGCAATGGTTGCGGCAAGAGCACGCTGCTCAAGCTCATCGCGGGAAAGCTGCAGCCGGATTCCGGCTCGGTGCAAGTGGCGCGAGGCACTTCCATTGGTTACCTCGAACAGGATCCCAAAGTGCCAACGGAAGGGACGCTCCTCGACGCCGCGATGGATGCGTTTGCAGATCGCGATCGATTGCAACTTGAACTCGAGCATGTCTATGAACTCATGGCGCACGCCCAGGGCGATGAACTTGAGCGCCTGATGACGCGGCAGGTGCACCTCGATGAGGCACTCGAGCGCGCCGGCGGTTACGCCGTGGAGCATCGTGTTGAAGCCATGCTGCATGGACTCGGGTTTACGAATGACGATTTCACGCTCCCCGCGTCCGGCTTGAGCGGCGGCCAACGCGCGCGCCTTGGCCTGACGCGACTCCTGTTGAGCGAACCGGACATCCTCCTCCTCGATGAGCCGACAAACCACCTCGACATCGCCGGCCGCGAGTGGCTCGAAGACTTTCTCGACACGGAGTTCGGAGGCGCAGTACTGTTGGTCTCGCACGATCGTTGGCTTCTTGACCGAGTTGTGCATCGCATTCTCGAAATCGATCGAGGCGGGATCTGCGAATACCCCGGCAATTACAAGGCGTTCCGCGCACTCCGAGCGGAACGCCGCCTGACTCAAGAGCGTGTGCTCGAGAAGCAACAAGACAAGATTCGCTCGGAGCAGGCGTACATTCTGAAGTACAAGGCCGGCCAGCGTGCGCGCCAAGCGAAAGGCCGCGAGACACGACTCGAGCGCTTCAAAGAAACCGAAGTGCAGGAGATCGCGCCCGAGATGGGGTCGATGGCACTTGAGCTACCGAAGCCACCAGAGTTAGGCGATTTTGCTTTCGTTGGCGAGGGACTCTCGAAGGCCTACGGCGATCGCGTCCTCTTTCACGATCTCACACTCGCGGCAAAACCTGGTGATCGCATCGGCATCATCGGACCAAATGGCGCGGGGAAGACCACGCTTGTGCGCGGCATTCTCGGAGATCTTGCGCTCGATGCGGGAACGCTGAAACTCAGCCCTCGCCTTGAGGTGGGTTGGTTCCGACAATCACACGCGCACCTTGACCGCGCACTCAAGGTCTATGAGTACCTCCAATCGACGATCCGATCACTCGAAGGAGGTCCGCGACCCAGCGAACAAGAAGCACGCAATCTCGCGGGAGCGTTCATGTTTACGGGAAGCGAACAAGAGAAACTCGTCGGCGACCTCTCGGGTGGCGAGAAAGCGCGCCTCGTCCTCGCTGGGCTCGTCGCGAGCTCCAAGAATCTTCTTGTCCTCGACGAACCAACCAATCACCTCGATATTCCGAGCGCGGAGCGGCTCGAAGAAGCACTCACCGGATTCGGCGACGGTCGCAATCGCTCGGGTGTCGTGCTCCTCATTAGCCACGACCGAGCACTGCTCGAACAAGTGTGCGAGAAGCTCCTCATCATTGACGGTGAGGGAAACACAAGTCTCTTCGAAGGTCGTTACTCCGAGTACAACCGCAAACAGAAGGAACTCGCGAGTAAGCAAGCGAGCGCGCTCGCGGCGTCGAAGAAGTCGTCAGCAAAGTCCACGGCGAAGCTAGAAGTGAAGCGCACACCCGCGCCAGTCGCAACGCCCGCTGCTCCCTCAATCTCCTCCAACGCAGCGAAGTCCCGAACCAACAAAGCGCCGCGCGAGCGTGGGCCGTATCAAGCGGTGTCGCAAGAGAAACTCGAAGCCCGACTTGCGGAAGTACCGCTCGAAATCGAAGGAATTGATCTCGCCTTCGCGTCGCCGAGTGTGGCGAGTGACCCCTCAAAGACACGCGCTCTCACGCAGCAACGAGAAGCACTCCGCACGGAACTCGAAGCGCTCGAAGCAGAGTGGATGCGACGCGCGGAGTAGAAGCTCGGACGCGCCCGCGCTGTGCGGAATGAAAACCCGCCTCCACCGGCGGGTCGTTGATCGGTTCGAAACGCCGCTTCGTCGCTACGCATTACTGCGGACACGCAACAGCACTTCGCCTTTCGTGTCGGTCAGTTCATAGAAGGAACCGAGCGCAAAGGCGGGCAGATCCGCGAACGACGCCGCGCATACTCCACCCACCGCAACCGCGGTTCCTACGGTCTGCATCGAGCCAGATTCGTCGCGAGTCCGCAGCACGAGTGTGGCGCCTTCGCGTAACCCATACGCGACGAGTGTGATCGTTTTCGATTTGCTATTTACATAGAGCACGGCACTCGCGTTGTCCGTCGGCGAATTCGCGCTCATGAGGATAGGCGTAGCCGAGTTGAAGTCGACACCAGCGAACCCTGGAGCGAGGTGTGCGATCTCACTCCGCATTCGGTCACTGTGCACCGCACCTGCCAACAGACGAATGTTCTCCGAGGCGCTCGCGTTGAACCAGAGCGTCACCGCGAGCGCGGCTGCGAAGAACAGTGCTGCCGCACGCCAGAAACTCTGCGCAAGAGGCGCGGGCGCCGTGCGCGCGGCGGAGTCACGCATAGCCTCGAGTTGCTCGACCACAGCGTGGTCACGCTGCGTTTCGTGCGCATTCCCCTTCGATTGCGGTTGCGCGTCGCGTCCAATGCGAGCGATCGTCGCGGGGCGCGCGGCATCCTCAACCGCGTCGATGACCCTCGCGATGGTTCGGAGTCGAAGCGAGGTCGGAGGCACATCATCGGACAGCGCATCAAAGCTTGTGGATGCCTCAGCTTGCAATCGAATGAGCTCCGCTTGCAACTGGGGAGTGGCTCTCGCGAAGCCTCGTGAAAATCGTGCAGCGTCTACCTCGTCGAGCATGCCATGCGCATCGAGCTGCGCATGCTCAAGAAGTTCGTCGCGATTGAAGTAATCCAGTTGAGTCATCAGTACTTTCTTCCGGTCGATCCGTGCAAACTGCCATACGGAACGGACGCTGGCCTGTTCCCTCGTCGCAGAGAAGTGGAGCAAATTGTCGCAGATATTCGCTGCAAAGAGGCCGACAGTCCCCATGCAAGTGCGCGAGTTGCATCACGCATGACCGGCACCTCGATCCGCAGAGGCGCGATCGCGAAGCTTCCCGAGTCCTCGACTCAGCGCGCTCTTCACCGTCCCGAGTGGAGTTTCGAGTTGGGTGGCGATTTCGCGCAGGCTGAAGCCTTGGAGATAGGCACGCTCGATAACTGCGCGTTGGAGGTCGGGGAGTTCCCGAAGTCTCAGCGCGAGTTTGTTTCGATCTTCCAAGGATGTTTCCTGCGCCTGCACGCCGAGTCCCTGATCCTGCAAGGACACGCCGCTCTCGTCGGCGCCGAGCCGTTCCGCTCGCACGGTCTGCTTCCGCAATCGATCGATAAGCAGCCGCCGGGTGATCAGCATGACCCAAGTCACGAGCTTGGCACGATGCGGATCGAACCGGTCCGCGGTTCTCCAAAGGCGCACAAAAATCTCCTGGGTGGCGTCCTCTGCTTCAGCGGAAGAATGAAGGACCTGCCTACAGGACTTGTAGACGAGTGCGCCAAATCGGTCATACAGCTCCCCCACGGCCGATTCGTCCCCCGCGGAGACTTCGCGCATAAGCCTCCAATCATCATTCGGGGGGGTCGAGATGGGCGGGTCGGGCTGCATGGTTGAACTTGCTTCCGTGGAACGGGTCAGGCAGTTTCAGGTCGTGCGTAACGAACTCCGACGCTGGGTATTCAGAACAGCGTTTGAGCGCGCCGGGTGGAATTTTACCATTCTGTGAATCGCATTTGCTCCATTTCCTGCCAATCCGTCTGAAAGTGAGTTACGCTGAGAGACGCAAGACTTGGCATTCGCACCTTACGAGGTGCAGATTCCGATTGAAGTTAGGAGCTCCGTGCCCGAGAGACCGGATCCACTACTTCCCACCGTGCCGGTGCGATGCACAAGCATCACGCTCGCGCTGTCTTGCTCCCGCAATAAAGTTGCGATTGAACAATTGCGTCGACGAGCTTTTACGCTCGTTGAGTTCTTGGTTGTCATCAGTGTTGTCGTGATCTTGACTTCGATGCTCATGCCCGCGCTGAGCCAAGCGCGCCGCGCAGGCGCGCGACTGCAATGCCTGAACAACATGCGCCAGATCGGCGCGGGCTTGATCACCTACACCGATGATTCGAACAATCGGTTGCCGTCATCGAGTTACACACCAGCGAGCTCGCCACGAATCGGCGAGATGATGTGCCTCACAACAACTGTCAGTAATGGCGAGGCGAAACCCGATGGATTGGGCATGTTGCTTTCTCGCATGGGTGGCTACCTCAGTGACGAGCGATGCCTGTTCTGTCCGTCGCACCACGGACAACATGACTACGAACGCTACATCCCTGACTTCGCGCATCCGAGTTTCTCGCAGCGCGTGTTTTCGAACTACCAATATCGCGGCGATATTGACTTCACAGATATCGCACGCCCACGCCGACGCGTTGATCCACTTTCATCCCGCGTGATTCTCCTCGCCGATGGCTTCCGCTCTCGGACGGATTTCAACCATCGCTCTGGTTCCAATCGCTTGAAGGGTGATGGGTCAGTCGATTGGTGGAGTGACGCGGGCGAGTATGTCGTGCACAACGCACCGACTGTGACAGACGACGGCGCTGCACCGCCCCCACTGCTTGAGCTTTATCTGAGCGTGTGGGCACGCATCGACAAACTGCCGCAGGACTAGTCTTGCGTGTGCGTCGACGGCATCAAATCAACAACTTGGATCGCATGACGGCCGACTTGCGGCACCACGATTTCGCTCCGTGCTGACTTCCAGCCTCGACCCACGAGCGCGAGGTCAATGTGCACACAAGGGAAACTCCTTGGGTAGCTCATGCCCCACCCCACGCCACTCTCGTGAAATGACTCGCGAAACGCGGGATAGAGCACCGAGAGTGAATCACTCCCTCGTGGAATGTTGAAATCACCAACGGCGATGTCTGGGAAAGTATCTCGAAGCCGCGAAAGGTCCCGACCCGTCGCTTCCGCGAGTGCTCCGCGCGGGAGTTTGACATCCGATGGAAAGTCAACGGCTTCAATGACAAGCATTCGATCGAGCGCGACAACTGCGAACCGCGAGACATTTCGACCTCCGCCTGCAATGAGCGGCGTCGCCTCTGTCACCTTTGTGCGCGACAGCAGCGCGAATCGTCCAGCGCGCGCAATCTCGAACCCCGCGCTTGCAAATGCCTCAAACTGCTCTCGACGAAGAGCCGAGCCTGGATCTGTAAGCACAATCGCGTCCGCGTCCATACTCAGCAAAGCACGCACCGCGAGCTCAACAGATTTCGGCGACGGCGAAGAAGCGTTCCAGTGCACGAGTCGAAAACCTTGCGTGGGCCGATCCTTCGGGAGACCCCAATCGAGTGCAACTTGTCGCACGACGAGAAAGAACACTCCGATGCCGAGCGCGCGCGCGTAGTTCGACCGGCTTCGCAATCCGAAGTACCCACTCACGAGAAGTGTGCACCCAAGCACAAACCAAATGCGCGGCGTCCACCAGAGGGATTGCAATGCGGCGACTCGATCGGTGAGCAGGTCTGAAAGCACGAATGCACAAACTGAAAACCACGCAGCACATGCAATCGTGTGCGTCAAGAGTGTGCGGCACTGTTGCGCGCTGATCACGATGCGTGCTCCGAGACAGGCGGCGCGATCGCGCGCGCAAGGCGAACTCCTTCCACAGACCCCACCGCGAGCCCACCTCCCATTCGTACATCACGCCCAGCATTCCATGCAATCGGAGTTCCATCAAAGCTCTGCACGCACAAACCCGCTTCCTCCGCGATCAACGCGCCACCCGCGTGATCCCAAAGTGCGGCTCCGCCCTGACTCTGTGGCGTAAGCACGAGATCCGCTTCATCGCGCGCGACAAAGGCGTACTTCGCTTGGCTCTCCGCATCGATCCACTCAACCTCGAGCTCCGCTCGCGTTGCTGCATCCATGACTCGCGACTTCCACGCGGCGCTCGACTTCGGCGCACTTGCGATGCGCACGCTCGATTTCGCGTGTTCTTCCACTCGCAATCGCCGCCACGGCGCCTCCTCAAGAGACGCGAGAGATCCCTCAAACGACCCGTGACCGCGCGTCGCAACTTGAACTACTCCACTGCCAACTGTGGGCAACGCATTCACCGCGAACTCCACGCGCCCGCGCTCCGCAAGCGCGAGGCACACGCACCAATGTCCACCGCGAACGAAGCTCCGTGTGCCGTCGATTGGATCGAGAATCCAAAACCGCTCTTCGGTACCGCGTGCGGGATTGCGCGTGATGAGTGCTTCAAGGTCTTGAGGTCGAATCCGCGACGAGGGCTCAATGGAACGGAGGATGTCCATCACGACCGCGATACCGCCAGGAATTGCGGCTAGTGAATCCGTTGACTCCTCCGCAAGGATCGGCGCCTCGTCATGCCTCACGAGCGACTCAATCGTCAAAGTCTGCAACGCGACATCCACAGCCGTGACGAACGAGCCATCCGACTTCCGCGCGATCGCTGACTCACGCAGTGCTGGACGAACATCGCGTGCCCGAAGAGCCCATCGCGCCAGTACTGCAATCAGGACTCGGTGAATCAGAATCTCGTTTGGTAAGTCGCAGTGGCAGTGCATGGCGCGGAATCGGAGAGATTTTATCCGCACTCCGCGCGCCATACAGGTCTCAACTGCGCAAACCCCTCGTTCCACTCCTACGCCGTGAAGCGACTTCTGAACAGTTGCGCGCCGTGCCGCTCACGCTCCCGAGCCTCGATCGGAACTCATCGCCTTCCACGCCGACTGCTCATGGCCATGCAAGACCATCGACCTCGAGCACGATCGGATTGAGCTGGGACAACCGAAGTTGGACGGAGGGAATCGCGCCCGAACGCAACTCGTGCTCACGGTGAACACTTAACGGGCACCTCCATCGGTCCGAAACCCCGGTCGCGGCATTCCCTGGCACGAACCTTGTCCATACGCCTTGTTGGATCTCGACGTCCGCAGACGAACTCTCAACAAGAAGTGGCGCAGGCGCGCTCGACCCTGCTGGCTGCAGAAGCACGACCTCCGTCTCTTGCCGTTGATGCTTGCGAAGATCGAGTTGCGGCCGCGTGACAAACCAATCGACTCGCGACACCCCACGAGCGCGAATCGTGAACTTCTGCACCGACTCCTCTTGGCCCCGCTTCAGCCGCAGTGACAGCGACTCCGCCTTGAGTCCTGGTTCAGAGAGTTTCAATGCAACCTGAATCTCGACGGTTTCGCCAGGCTTCACCACGGAGTGCGAAGGCCTTGCGACGGCACAGCCACACGATGACTGAACTCCGAGTATCTCAACCTCCTGCGATGCGGGTGATTCGTTCGTGAGTCGGAAGGAGTGCCGAACCTCAGTCGGAGCCTGCGTCAACTCGACATCTCCAAAGTTGTGCCTCCCCTCCCCTGCAAGCCATCCGTGCGGGGAACCCGCGGGGCTGGATTGCTCAGGAACAGCGGAGCGAGACGCAGACGAAACGAGGGCTCGCGGTGCGAACAGCGCGCCAAGAATGCCTCCAGTAACCATCAGCGACAGCGGAACAATCATCCGTTGTCGAACGCTTGTGACCTCGACCGTTGCTCTGCCAATCCACTTTCCCCGGAGAAGTCCAATGCCTAAACCGACGAGTGCGCCGAGCAGAGCAAGCAGTGCGGTGTCCGGTCGCCACCAGCTCGCGCCGAATCGATCCGCGCCTGAGTCGGGCTCGAGAGCGCCAACCGAGGGACTGACGAGATTTGCCTCAAGCCATGATGGCGAAACAGTTGCGACGGTAGCTGGCGCGGAGGTTTGATGTACTGCGCCGTCAATCTCTACTTCCGATGCCCCCTCCCGATAGCGAATCCGGAGACAGTCATCGAACACAAGGGTCCCAACAGGAATCTCATGCCGATCAAACTCCGCCGTGTGGCCGCTCTGCGGAGACGCCACAAACTCCAGTTCGGAGACGGTCACCGTCGGCTCACGCCCTTGATCGCGTGCCAACTGATCCGCCAGCGCAGTTCTGAGCACTCGTCGTGGAAGCCAATGCCCAGATCGATGCTCCCATGCAGCGAACTCAACATCCACTCGCCCCATTCGTGACCGCTTTCCATCTGGCTCGGCGCGCCAGCTCTCAACCGCGAGCGTCTCAATCTTCTGCGCATCGGTCCCTTGGAGGACGAGTTCGAGAATCGTTCGTTCACCGCCAAGGTCGAAACGAATCTTCGTGTGATCCGCGTCTTGGTCAAACCCGATGATGCTCCCGAAAGCGACCGACCGCGCGAGTCCGCCATCCCCGCAGATGAACGGCCAATCATTGAGGAGGAGTAAAGAAACGCAGTCGAGTGGTGCGTTGAATGCTCGGCGTGACGAGATCGAGTACTTCTGCTCCCGCGGTCGGTAGGTCGCCCAACGAGAACCGTCCCAAACTGCCTGTTCGACAATGCGGTCGCCGGGGAGTGTTGGTTCTTGCGCCGTATCCGCAACGACCGTCAGTTTGAGCTTGTCGCTCGTGCGTGTGGCAGCGTAATGCAGCACCCTTCGGAGATGGCTGCGTCCATCTTGTGTCGCTGGCGCCGGCATGAATTCGCGCGAGACCCACCCGTACTCCCCCGACGAAGTTTCGGCGGAAACTGAGGCGAGGCGTTGACCAAGTTTGGATCGAAAACTCTCCGCGAACTGCAGTTGTAGGTCACTCGTCTGGGCGACTTGCGCGCCTGGAACGAGCAAGAGCATGAGAATCGGCGCTGGGTTCATGGTAGGACTCCCATTTTCCTTCTGATCAAATCCGTCGCCCGTGGCGGTCAAGCGGGTATGACAGGGCTCAATGAAATGGATGTCATTGCAGCGGCGACTCGCAGTCATATCGATAGCAAGGGGAGATCATTCCATAGTCCACGCACTGCCATTCCCCGTCCACCTTCTCGCAGAAGCCAAGGTGATTCACTCCGCAGTCGGCGATGGGACCGTTCCATGTACAGGAGTGCAGAGGAAGAAGAACGCATTCCTCATTTCTGAGCCCCGCCCCGTCACACCAGTTGCATGCGCCGGAGGACATGCACTTGGGTGGCGCACCGTCATTCGGACCCGCACAGGGATTTCGCTCGACACACACGCTGTGATTATTGAGTTCCCCCAGTTGCGCGACCGCGATCCGCGCGACAACGATCATCGCGCACACTGAAAGGCCGACCGACCAGAATTGGTTATTCATCTTAGTTCTCCTATGTTAATGAACTCGGATCTTGAAAACTTCCTTTTTCGATCTCCGGGCGGAGTCAACGGCGCTCTCAAACGCCGCACGCCGCTCAGGCATCAGCAATGCTGCGACCTTCGTAAGAAAAGTCTCATGGTTTGCGACACGGCGGTCGGACAATCGTAGAAGTTGCTCCCTGAGTTGGCTCGCCTCGACTTCTCCTGAGTTGACGATCATGTGATCGCGAGCGAGCCGAAAGGCAATCTCAAACGCGCGAACCTTGAGCTCAGCTTGTTCTCGCACAAACAGTGATTTCTGTTGCCGGATGCTCAGGGCCACCTCCTCGGGAAGCGACCCGTTATCGAGCGATGCATCGATCCATGCATCGAGACGCGATTCTCCCCACAACGCCGCGCATGTGGCTGGCGCCAAGGCATTCTGTGCGTACGCCGTCCAAAGGATCGCGAGATCGTCGCGACCGGATTCTCGCAGCCACCCTTCAAGGCTACTGCAAAACACCCTGCTCGCCACGAGTTGCCGCGAGTTCGCCAACCGCAATCGTTCCAGTGATTTCTCCTCCTCGCGAGTTGAGGATTCCCCGTCTCCCTCCCGCCATTGCTTTCCGACCTTCCGTCCCGCATCCAATCGATCTCTGCAATAGTCATCGATTGCGAGATAGTATCGATGGACGAATTCGCAGACGCCTGACTCCTCAGCCAACTCTCTATGCACCGCATCGCAGAGCATGAATGCTCGCTCTTCGCGATTTTCCTCTACGAAGCGCGCCAAAATGCGCACGCAGTCCCCCGCGCGCCAGAAATCGGAATCTGGATTGCGTCGTAGCGCGCTTGGGCTGAAGAAGAGTGCGCGTCGAAATGCACGCGAGAAGCACGGCTCATTTCCCGATGGAAGTCCGAGTGCCAACGCAAGAGTCGCGCGCAGCTCGTCAACCTGTTTTAGGCTCTGAAGAAAACGATCCGCCTGTTCCGCGCGGATTCGGTCGTACAGACCACTATCCTCCATCCGCGCCTCGAAGTCGCTCCATGCGCGAGTCAAGCGCTCGCGTAACTCCGGCGTTTCTGGCTCGCCCGCGGCGGCGAGTAGGAGCGGATCCAATTCCTCTTCCTTGAGTCGGTTGAGCTCTTGCATCGAAGGCGATGGCCCCATGGCGTGCAACTCCCGATCGAGCACTCCGCACGCGCGGATGTAGTCTTCCGAAACTTGGGTTGCCTCATGCGTCGCATCTGCTGAGGTTGCAAATTGCTCGATGAGTTCCATGAGCTCTGGCCAAGCAACGAAGAATCTCAAGGCCCTCCAACATCCATCTGCCGCGCCCGAGTTCGACGAACCTGTGGCACTCGCTGGGGACGACGCGGACTGAACGGCTAACGTTGCTTGCGAAACCACACCGGCACGCGCGCCGACAGCGAGGGGAGCGGAGCTGCGAACGGACAATTCTGAGAAGTAATCGTGTCTTGGCAAAACCTCTGTTCCACTAGCCTTGCCAACGACCAACGCGATCGCCGCGCAGCCCGCGATGCGTATGCGATATGCCATCGGCAATCCACTCGAGATTCGAAGCCTGTTCCTGCCCATAGCACGAAAGACCCGCAACTTGTTCACAGAACCGTCCACCGATTGGAGCGCGCTTCCGAACTTCCATGCGCCCCACTCAATCCTAAGTCAGCGGTCGCTAGCCTATCCCCCCCGCCCTCCGTCAAGCAAGGAGGAAGAGATTTTTGTGTTTTTTTCTAGGTGCGTCTGACCGCGCGCAGTCCCGCCCTGCAATCACGACTCACTGGACAGCGTGGAGGATTTGCGATCTCTTCGCTCCCTGTCACTTGATTTCGTGCCACGCCTCCAATGTCCGCTCGCGGTGAGGCACAGAGCCATTGGGGTGAACTCGGCTCCGCTCCTCGTCGTGTCGAGACCCGCGCCAGATTGGCAGGCGCGCCTCTCGACGCTGCGTGATCCGACGCACCGAACCCCACTTGGCGCCTGCAATTGCCTCGATTGCATGGAGGCTGACTTGGCATCGACCTTGCCTCAAGCGGGGCTCGCCGTTGGCAACCCCAAAGCGAGAAGGATTTCACACTATGTCTACTTCAAAGATCATTGGTATTGACCTCGGTACTACAAACTCAGTCGTCGCCATCATGGAGGGCGGCCAGCCCAAAGTCCTCATCAACGCACAAGGCAACCGCACGACACCATCGGTCGTTGGCTTCACAGACAAGGGGGAGCGCCTCGTCGGACAACCCGCCAAGCACCAGCAAGTCACGAATCCGAAGAACACAGTCTTCTCGATCAAGCGTTTCATGGGACGCCGGATCGAAGAGGTTCGCGAAGAGCAAAAGCATGTCCCCTACACCATTGTCGGGACTGGCGATGACCTCGTGAAGGTCGACATTCGCGGCAAGCAGTACACCTCGCCTGAAATCAGCGCGATGGTCCTGCAGGAGCTCAAGAAGGTCGCCGAGGACTATCTCGGAGAGAAGGTCGACCGCGCCGTCATCACCGTGCCTGCGTACTTCAATGACGCGCAGCGGCAGGCAACCAAGGATGCTGGCGAAATCGCCGGCCTCAAGGTTGAGCGCATCATTAACGAGCCAACCGCCGCCGCACTCGCGTACGGACTTGAGAAGAAGAAGAACGCGCGTATCGCGGTCTTCGATCTTGGTGGTGGTACTTTCGATATCTCGATTCTCGATGTCGGTGACGGCGTCTTCGAAGTGCTCTCGAGTAACGGCGATGGCCACCTCGGCGGCGATGACTTTGACCAACGCATCATCAACTCCCTCGCAGAGGACTTCCGCAAGAAGGAAGGCATCGACATTCGCAGCGATGCGATGGCGCTGCAGCGTTTGAAGGAAGCGGCCGAGAAGGCGAAGATTGAACTCTCCACGCAATTGGAGACGAGCGTCAACCTCGCGTACATCACTGCAGATCAGAACGGACCCAAGCACCTCCAGACCACGATTACCCGTGTGGGCTTCGAGTCGATGTGCGCAGATCTCTTCGCACGACTCCGTGGTCCTTGCGAGCAGGCGATCCGCGACTCCAAGCTGAATCCTGCAGACATCGAAGAAGTCGTGATGGTCGGCGGATCGATTCGCATTCCGAAGGTCCAAGACATCGCCAAGGAAATCTTCCAAGCCAAGACGCTCGATCGATCCATCAACCCAGACGAAGTTGTCGCGATCGGCGCAGCCATTCAAGGCGGCGTGCTCATGGGCGATGTCAAGGATGTGCTCCTCCTCGATGTCACCCCGCTCTCACTCGGGGTCGAGACGCTCGGAAGCGTGATGACCACGCTTATTCCGCGCAACACGACCATTCCAACGAGTAAGAAGGAAGTCTTCTCAACCGCGGCCGATGGACAAACTTCCGTAACCATCCATGTCCTGCAGGGTGAACGGCAGTTCGCTTCGGATAATCGCACGCTCGGACGATTTGACCTCACGGGTATCGCGTCCGCACAGCGAGGTTCCCCGCAGATTGAGGTTGAATTCGCACTCGACGCCAACGGCATCCTGAATGTGAGTGCAACCGACAAGGCGACGAACAAGAAGCAGGAAGTGAAGATCACCGGATCCTCTGGACTCTCGAAGGATGAAGTTGAACGCATGAAGCGCGAGGCAGAGGAGAACGCCGCGAGTGACAAGACTCGACGCGAGCTCGTCGACTTGAAGAATCAGGCGGAGCAATTGGTGTACGGCACAAAGAAGGCACTCGCAGATGCGGGCGAACGCGTGCCAGCCGCCCTGCGTGGCACGATCGAGAGCGCAGTCGCGAATCTTGAAGAGCGCATTAAGAGCGACGACAAGGCCGCGATTGAAGCCGCAATGAAACAGCTGAGCGACGGAAGCGTGGAACTTGGCAAGATTCCAATGAGCGACGCAGGAGCTGCACCGAGCGCTGGATCCACTGAGAGTGCAGGCGGCGCCAAGAAGGACGATGTGATCGACGCCGACTTCGAAGTCAAGGACGCATAAGGACGAAGCAAGCCAGTCTTTTCAGGGCGTGCGGACACTACAACGGTGCACCGCACGCCCTTTTTCGTGATGGCGTAGGATCTCTTCGTTATGCGATCAGGAATGCAATCCGTCAAAGGCATCCCCGTCTCCCCGGGGATCGTGATGGGTCGCGCCATTGTGCTTGGCAATGCGGAGACGCATGTCCCTCGGCGCATTATCGAGTCAGACTCGCTCGACTTGGAAGTCGCTCGTCTCGATACGGCACTGCAAGCGGCTGTCGAAGATCTTGCGATACTTCGGGACCGCACGGAGGCGCAGATTGGCCGTGATGCCGCGAAAATCTTCGGATTTCACCTCGGTCTTCTGCAGGATCCAACTCTTCTCGCCCCGATGCGCACGCGCATCATCACCGATCGTGTGAATGCCGAAGTGGCTGTCGCCGATGCCTTTCAGCGACTTGCCGATCAGTTCCGCGCGCTCGGAAGCGAAATGTTCAGTCAGAAGGCGAACGATGTCCTCGATCTTGACCGCCGAGTGCTCGCGAAACTCATGGGTGAAGACGAGAATCGCCTCGCCACTTTGACTGAACCGTCGATCGTCATTGCCCATGAACTTACGCCGTCGCAGACCGCAGGGATGGACCGCACGATGGTCATTGGCATTGCGACAGACCTTGGCGGTCGCACCAGCCATACTTCGATTGTCGCGCGAGCGATAGAGATCCCCTGTGTTGTGGGGTGTAGCCGAGTGATGGGGCGCGTCGCCGATGGCGACATGGTCATCATCGATGGAGACACCGGCGTCATCATCGTTCGTCCTGATGCCCGCACGCTCGCCGAGTATCGCATTCAGCAGGAGCGATTCTCTGTCTACCGCAGCATGCTGCGCAACACCGCGCAACTCGAGTCGGTGACGAAAGATGGCACTCGCATTCAGTTGCTTGGGAACATTGAATTCCCACACGAAGTTGAGAGCGTGTTTGCCAACGGCGGTGATGGCGTCGGCTTGTATCGCACTGAGTTTCTGTATCTCACGAGTGATCATGAACCGACGGAAGAAGAACAGTTCGCGGCGTACAAGAGCACGATCGAACTCCTGAAGGGTCGCCCTTGCACGATCCGCACGCTTGACCTCGGTGCGGACAAGTACACGCAACAGCGAGCATCCGAGCCGGAACGCAATCCGTTCTTGGGGCTCCGATCCATTCGCTACTGCCTCCAACATAAGCCACTGTTCAAGACGCAACTTCGCGCGATCCTCCGAGCCAGCGCGTTCGGCCCGCTGAAGGTGATGTTCCCTCTCGTATCAACAGTGATGGAACTTCGGCAGGCGCGGTTGATCTTCAACGATGTCTGCGAAGAGCTTTCTGAGGAAGGCGTGCGCTACGACCCAAACATTCCGGTCGGCATCATGGTGGAGACGCCGAGCGCTGCGCTCATGGCAAATGCCTTCGCCAAAGAGGTCTCCTTCTTTTCGATTGGGACCAACGACCTCATCCAATACACACTCGCGGTTGACCGCGGCAATGAGCGCGTCGCTCACCTCTACTCAGGCGCCAGCCCGGCCGTGCTTTACCTCGTCAAAACCGTCGTCCGAACGGCCCGCCGCTCGGGCGTCGAATGCTCGCTCTGCGGCGAAGTGGCCGGCGAGGCGATTTACACGATGTTGCTCATTGGGCTTGGGCTTCGTACACTCTCCCTTGTCCCGAGTCAGATTCCGCTCATCAAGCGAGTGATCCGCTCGACGACAATCGAACACTGCGAAGAGTTGGCCCGCCGGGTCGGCTCCTTCGATTCTGAGCGGCAGGTGCTGAACACCCTCCGCGATGAACTTCGGAAAGTTGATCCTGGATCCTTCGCCGGCTGGGTAGCCGAGTAGGAATCTTGGATCGCAATGAACATGTGGCTGACCACGAAGTTTGCGCTCGCGATTCAAACAGCAAGCGATGAACTTTGGGTGAGCAAGTCAACGGTTTCCGCGGCAGCGCGAGTGGCGCATCGCATCTTGCGATCGCCTAGCGTGGACCCTTCGATCGAGCGTGCACTTCTCCACGAAGTGTTGATCGAAGGGACATGAGGCTGCTTCGGAGAGGATGTCGAGACGAGAGGCGCACGCCGCCTCACCACTCCATCCGCCACTCGTCCGCGCGCGTACCCTCGTGCGCTGCGGAACAGAGGTGGTGGAGCGCGCAGCAGGACGCAGTCCCACTCGCATGGATGCTCTCGGCGACCCACTTTCTGCGCACAGCGCAGGAAGCCTGCCACTGACTTCCTCAACCATCGTGCGAAACCACTTCCACCACACAGGTGGCGTGGACCTTGCTGTCCCCGCCGCCGCCGAGCGATGGCGCATGCCACTCACTCGTTGCACAGAAGGAAGGCGTCTGATGACTGAGTACGAAATGGACGGAGCTACGGAGAAGAACACGAACAATCCAGGCCGCGAAGCGGATGGCGCAGAGACAACGGCAGAGCAAGCGGAACTCGCGGAGACGCTCGCGGCAGAAGCCGGAGTGCCAGAGCTCGATGCAGCTGATGAAGTTCATCCCGATGCGGATCAGAACCATCGTGGATGGACCGGAGCAAGTCCGCCACTCTTGGATGAGGCGCCCGCACACGAGTGGAACCTTGAAGCATGGGAATCCGCTGGGACCGCGTTTCGCGCGGAGCATGACGAAGAAGTCGCGGCCCACACCGACGATGAGGGTCATGACGATGTCGTCGATGGTGACGATGGCGAGCAGGTTGAAGAAAGCGACGATGAGTTTGACGGCGGCGCGGAGAGCGACATCGCCGATGCAGCAACGGATGGCGCAGATACCGACGATGCGCAGTCAAGCGCACTAGGTGCTGAGGGAAATCCCGCGGTGGCAACGGAGGGGCGCCGAGGCCGTCGGCGTCGAGGTGGCCGCGGCAGACGAGGCGGCGAGAAGGTCGCCCCTGTCGATGGCGCACGCGCGGCATCCCATGCATCGGGTGAGGAGCGCGATCATGACGAGCCAACGCGCCGCGCGGAGGCGAAGCCCAAAGTCGTCATGCTGGTGAACGACAATGCTGGTTCCGAGCTTCGCATTGCGATCCTCGAAAACAACACGCTCGCGCAGTACTTCTCAGAACGAACTTCGACCGCGACGAATGTGGGCAGCATTTACAAAGCGCGCGTCCTCAATGTCGAGCCTGCGATCCAAGCAGCGTTCGTTGACTTCGGCGAGGGCGCGAATGGATTTCTCCATGTCAGCGATCTCCATCCGAAGTACTTCCCCGGCGAAGAGCGAACGGAAAAAGTGGGCCGGAAGATTCCGCGGCATGACCGCCCGATGATGCAGCACGCGCTCAAGCGTGGGCAAGAGATTCTCGTTCAAGTGCTGAAGGAAGGACTTGGATCGAAGGGTCCCACGCTCACGAGCTATCTCTCGCTGCCTGGGCGATTGCTCGTGATGATGCCTGACATGGACAACATCGGCGTGAGCCGAAAGGTTGAGGACGAGGATCAACGGCGCGCCATGCGCAAGATTCTCGATTCGCTTGAACTGCAGGAAGGGTTCGGATTCATCCTGCGCACAGCGGGATTTGACGCGACCCGAACCGAGCTCATGCGTGATGCGCAGTATCTCACGCGCCTCTGGCAACAGATGGAGAAACGCATGCACGCGGTGGGCGCGCCCTGCCAGTTGTATGCGGAGGGCGATGTCTTACTGCGCACGATCCGCGATGGCATCGACGGAGATGTCGAAGCAATCATCGTCGATAGTGAGAGCGCGTTTCGACGCGCGAAGGCATTCCTTGAGGTCGTGGCACCGCGCGCAAGTGAACTGCTGCGCTATTGGGACCGAAGCACTCCACTGTTCTATGCGTTCGACATCGAACGGCAGATCGAACTCATTCACTCGCGGGAAGTCCCGCTTCCTTCCGGTGGCGCGCTTGTGTTCGACCAGACGGAAGCACTCGTTGCAATCGATGTGAATAGCGGTCGCTCTCGCGCGGCGCGTGACTCCGAGACAAATGCGTACAACACCAATGTGGAAGCCGTTGACGAGATTTGTCGTCAACTTCGACTCCGCGATCTTGGTGGTCTCGTCGTCGCAGACTTGATCGACATGCGATCCGCGAAACATCGGCGAGACATCGAGGAGCGCGTCCGCCTGCACCTACGGAAGGATCGCGCGAAGAGCACCGTCGCACCGATCTCGGAATTCGGCATCATGGAACTCACGCGTCAACGCATGCGTCCAAGCATGCGCAAGACGCACTATCACGACTGTCCAGCCTGCGCTGGCACCGGCGAATTGCGCAACCCCGACGCGGTGGCGAGCGATGCCATGCGGCGACTAGCAGCGATCCTCGACATCGACCGTGTGCGTCGCGTGGAGATCGTGGTCGGAAGCAAAGTTGCAGCCACTTTGCTTTCCACCAAGCGTCGCGCCCTCGTCGAGATCGAAGACGAATTCGGCAAGACTGTCTCCGTGCGCATCAGTGATGCGATTCCGCCAGACCGCGCTGATTTCTACGCCTATGACGAGCGCGATACGGATATCGAACTTGAACGGATGCCCAGACTCGAGCGCCCCACCATCGCGAAACTTCCTTCCGTCGTCGCGAGCGATGACGAGGGCGACGAGGATGGCGGCGCAGACGGCGACTCTGAGCAAGTTGGTGGTGGTCGTCGACGACGGCGCCGACGACGAAAGCCAGCGGCAGCGGACGCGACGGCGCTGATTCTTTCCGGTGGATTCGATGACCTGCCTGACCTCGACGCCGCGGAGCCCACGGTTGCAGAAGCGTTGAAGCATGAAGCGCAGAAGCGAGCGCAAGAAGCGACTGCTCGCGCAGAGGCCGATGTGCGAGCGCGTCGAGAAGCGAAAGAGCGCGCCCAGCGCGAAGAACTTGCGGAGTACGAACGCGCGCTCGCCGAAGCGCGCGCTGCAGCTCGCATGCGTGCACATCAACGCGCAGTCGGCGAAGCGATCACACTCCGCGCGAGCGGCGATGTCATCAAAGTCTTTGAACTCGCGAAGGAGTTGAGTCAGGCGAGCAAGGATCTGCTTTCGCTTTGCATCGAACTCGACCTCGGCAAGAAGAGTCACATGACGAAACTCACCGGCGCAGAGGCGGACGCGATCCGTCTGCACTTCGGTGCCCTGCCGATGCCGGAACCCGATCCGGAGCGGCTCGAAGCGCTCACCGAGGAAGAACTTGCGTCCGTCGCGATGGAGTTTGAAGCGCGCCGACCGCAGGCGCGGGGCGACGCCTCGCCTACGGCGCAAGCACACGGTGGTGAAAACGACGGTGCAGAGGCCGGACAAGGCGGTCGAAAGCGCCGCCGACGCCGACGAGGTCGCGGACGCAATCGTGACGGAGGCGATGCAGGCGAGCAGCCTCGTGACGCAGGTGCATCGTCCGAGTCGGATTCCGGTTCAGGAGGCGACGCGGATGAGGCTGACACATCTGAAGCAGCCGCGTCTCCCGCCATCGAAGGCGACACTTCAGGCGGCGGTGCGCGGAAACGACGAAGGCGTCGAGGTGGTCGTGGCCGATCCTCCGCGCGCGGTCAGGGCGATGCCCCTGAAGCAGCAGCTGCTTCACCGGCACAGCCCCACCCACATCATGCGCGAGACACAGCCCACGCCACACGCAACCCGAACGAACGCTCTGAACCTCGCGAAGGTTCACGACGGGGCCGTCGCGGACGCGGCGGCCGACGCGGAAACGGCGGTTCGAGCGAAGATCGCGGTGGCTCGGGAGCGCAAGCTCCCGCGAGCGCCCCACGCGCCTCGGCACCTGCACCTGCACCTGCCCCCACCCCTGCTGCAAGTTCTCCAGCACCAGTGAAGCGCGGCCTCTATGCGCGCAATCGCAAACTCTCCCCGGGTGAACGACCCAAGGGCGACGACCGCTGATGCATCGACGCGTCTTCATCCTTGGTTCCACGGGATCCATCGGGAAGAACACGATTGATGTCCTTCGCGATTTTCGCGCGCAGCGCACTCGAGGCGTGAGACAACTCCCGCCAGAGTTCGAGGTTGTTGGCGTCAGCGCGCATCGAAATGCGGAAGAAGTTGCGCGCCAAGCGCACGAGTTTCATTGCAGCGCCGTCGCCGTTGCTGAGCCCGATGGCGCGTTGGAAGTTCCAGCGGATTGCAAGACATTTCGTGGCCCTTCCGCTCCCTGCGAAATGCTGCAGGCGTTCGCGCGGCGAGGCGATTTGGTCGTCGTCGCGATTGTTGGCGCGGCCGGTATTCAGCCAACGCTCACGGCCCTCCGCATGGGGTGTGATCTCGCACTCGCGAACAAAGAGACACTGGTTGCCGCGGGTTCGATCGTCATGCCTGAAGCAGATCGACACGGCGCGCGCATCATTCCCATCGACAGCGAACACAACGCGCTCTTCCAATGCCTGAAGTCCGCAACCCGTTTCGAGCGCGGATTTGCTGATGTGCGCCGCGTCGTGCTGACAGCTTCCGGCGGCCCGTTTCGAACATCTTCTGCAGAAGAACTCGAGCGAGTGACCGTCGCGGAAGCATTGCGCCATCCCACTTGGACGATGGGACCAAAGGTCACGATTGATTCCGCGTCATTGATGAACAAAGCACTCGAGCTCATCGAGGCGCACTGGCTCTTCGGATTGCCGAGTGAGCGGCTCGACGCAATCGTGCACCCGCAATCCATGGTGCATGGCTTCGTGGAGTTTCTCGATGGATCCACGCTCGCGCAACTCGCTCCGCCGGACATGCGCACGCCGATTCAGCATGCGCTCACCGATCCGCAGCGCTTTGAAGGTCCTTCGAGAAAAATCGATTGGCAGACGATGCGCTCGCTCGAGTTCGAACCGGTTGACCACAAACGCTTTCCCGCGCTCACGCTCGCACATGCGGTGATCGCTCGCGGCGGCCTCGCCGGCGCGATCTTCAATGCCGCGAATGAAGTAGCCGTGCAAGCGTTTCTTGAGAGGCGCGTGGGATTTTGTGACATCACTCGCATCGTCGGCGCGACGCTCGAACGATTCGCACCGCAGAAGAGCGCGGAGGGCATCACGCACTCGCTCGATGCAGTGCTCGATGCGGATGCGCAAGCTCGCGCCTTTGCAAGGCAGACCATGGGCTCGATCAAAGCACCTCCTTTTTCTAGATCCGCCGCCAGTTCGACCTCGCTTGCATGATGGCACCTCGCGTGCGTTCACGATTCCTCGATTGACTCGATTCACTCCTCGAGACTTCTCCCTTGGGCAGCTTCCTTCTTATTCTTCTCGGATTCGGTCTCCTCATCGTTGTGCATGAACTTGGTCACTTCGCCGCTGCAAAGTGGGCTGGTGTTCGGGCGGATGGATTTGCGATCGGTATGGGACCCGTGCTCTTCTCCTATCGCCGCGGCATCGGTTGGTGCCTCGGAAGTGCAGACGCGCGCGTCGTGGCGAAACTCGGGAAGCGACCGATCGAGTGCAGTGACGAAGAACTCGCGACACACGGACTCGGCGAGACGGAATACTCACTTCGTGCACTTCCGCTTGGCGGATATGTGCGCATGCTCGGTCAGGAGGATGGGCAGCCCGTCGAAGCAAGCAGTAACCCTCGATCGTTCGCAGGGTGTCCAATTCCCAAGCGAATCGTGATCATTCTGGGCGGCATCGCGGCGAATCTCGTGCTCGCGATCGTCCTGTTTCTCGGCGCGTTTCTGCACGGAGTGAACTTTGAAGCGCCGATCATCGGCACGCTTGACCCTCAAGGCGCTGCGGCCAAGGCAGGCATTCGCGCTGGCGATCGCGTGCTTGCGGTCGACGACGAACGGATCGATACCTTCAATGATCTCGTCATCGCCGCTGCGATGAGCCGACCCGATGCTGAGATGACGATCTCACTCGCTCGAAGCAACTCGAGTGGCGACGAGCAAACGATGGTACGGGTCGAACCACAAGTGGATGCGACGAGCGGACTGCGATCGCTCGGCATCGCTCCGACATCGAGTGCCACGCTGACTGCGATTCGCGAATCAGATGCGCTCGTGCGCGCGGCGATTCAAAACGCCGGGCTCCCCTCCACAATCATCCCAGGTGCCCGGCTCGCGACACTTGGAGATGATGCTGTGGCGAACTTCGCTGATGCGCAACGCATCGCCGCGGCGAGTCAGGGCACTCCTCTCGCTTCCACATGGGTCCTTCCAACCGGAGCGGAGGTCGAAGCTGCAATGCAGCCGCGCGCACTCTTCTCGAGGTTTCTGTCGACAACCGCGACCGGCGCGCCACGCGTCGACGAGGGTCTCGCCGGGCTTGCTCCATTGTGCGCCGTTGAAGCGATCGACCCCTCAAGTCGGAATCGAGATGTTCTGCAGACGGGCGATGTCTTCCTGAGCATCGGCGACCTCGCCGGCCCCAAGGGCGCGGATCTCATTGACTTCGTTCGTTCGCGCTCAAGTGCCGAGATTCCCGTACGAATTCTGCGACGGGGGAACGGCGACGCCTCGGCTGATATGGAACTCTCGTTGACGCTCCAGACAGATAGCGATGGACGCATCGGTGTGTACCTCACGCCCGCATGGGACCTGCCGTTTCTTGCGCGCAGCATCGCATCCACAAGCACGAACTCGGCGGAAGAACCGACGCCAGCTTCGACACTCTCGATCGTTCCGACCGGGCGATTGATTGCGCTCAACGATACACCCCTCTCGAACTTTTTCGATCTCCGCGCGGCACGTCGTCGCGCACCGGTCGATGGCGACGCAAAATCACGCGATTTCAAACTCACGGTGCTCGATCCGCGCGCGGGCGCGCAACCGAGTTCGATGTCGTTGCAATTGACGCGCGAACAACTTGTCGCGATCCAAGCGCTCGGTTGGCGATTCCCGATCGATCCGAACTACTTCGATCCGGCGTATGTGCTCTTGTCCGCGAATGGTGACCCGCTTCGTGCCGTCACCATGGGATTTGAGCGAACCTACGCAGTTGGGAAGAGCGTCTTTGCGACCATCGATCGTGTTGCCCGCGGTTCAGTGAGCGCGACCCAATTGCAAGGCCCAATCGGCATCCTCCATGTCGGGACCCGCGTCGCCGATGAAGGATTTTCCTATCTGGTGTTCTTCCTCGCACTGCTTTCCGTGAATCTCGCGGTTGTGAACGCACTTCCCATTCCGATCGCAGATGGAGGATTGCTGCTCTTCGCACTCTACGAAGGGATCCGTGGAAAGGCCCCGAGCGTGCGGTTCCAGTCGATGGCCGCACTCTGCGGCATCGTCTTCGTCGCTGCATTGTTCTTGTTCACCTTCGCCAACGACATGCGTCGACTTCTTGGACTCTGATGATGGAACCCGCGTTGCCAAACCCAACGAACAGCAACGCGAGCGTTGTATTGATCACGGGCGCAGGCAGTGGAATCGGAGCCGCAACAGCCCGTTTGTTCGCGGCGAAGGGTTGGCGCGTCGCCCTCGTCGGACGATCTCTGGCGAAGCTGGAATCAGTGCGGCTTTCGCTGCCGCGCGCAGCGACGCATGTGTGCATCGAAGCAGATCTCCGGGACGCGCATGCGGCGCGAGGAGCGGTGGATCAGGCGATCGCGAAGTGCGCCGGTGTCGACACCCTCATCCTCGCCGCGGGGATCGGCGTGCAGCGCCCAATCGCCGCGCACACGGAGACGCTCATCGATGAGACTCTTCGCGTCAACGCGATCGCGCCCGCCAACATGATCGCGCAAGCGTGGGAGCATTTCATTTCGCATCAAAGAGGCTGTGTGGTACTCGTCTCGTCGCTTGCGAGCTCCGACCCGTTCACGGGATTCCTTGCCTACGCGGCAAGCAAAGCGGCGCTTGATAGTTTGGCGCGCTCGATCGCGATCGAAGGTCGAACCCTCGGCATCGATGCATTTGCATTGAATCTCGGCTGCGTCGAGACTCCGCTGCTCCGACGCCTCTTCAGCAAGGACACCGTTCCGGCAGCAAACGCGATGGCGCCTGAGGTCGTCGCGCAAGTTTGCTTGGACTGCGCCGAGGGTAGACGCGCGGCGCAGAGCGGTCAGTGCATCATTCTGCCGAGTCCTTGATGCGATCAATCTCGCCGACGGCTCATGGCGCGATCCATGTCTCGTTTGTCTTCGCGTGACTTAATGGATTCACGCTTGTCGCCTCTCGTCTTCCCGACACCGAGACCAAGCAACACTTTCGCCCGCCCACCCTTCCAGTAGATTTTCAACGGCACGAGCGTTCCGCCCTTTGCTTTCGTCGCATCCGTGAGACGGATGATCTCGCGTCGGTGCGCGAGAAGTCGGCGACCCCTCGTCGGTTCGTGCTGTCTTGCTGCGCCCGCAGCCGGATACTCCCCGATGTGGACACCAATGAGCGTGAGACTGACAGGGGCTAGCTCCCCTTTCGCCCATCCTTCAGAGAGGCTGGCAAGACCAAGCCGGAGCGACTTCACTTCGCTGCCGCGAAGTTCGATTCCGCATTCAAGCGTCTCGAGAATCTCATAATCAAACCGACTTTTTCGGTTCTCGATGACCGGTTCACGGTCCTTCGCCTTGTCCTTACGCTCTGCCATTTATGGATTTATAGGAATCGGAATGGGTTTCTCGGTCTCAAGAGTTCTTCGAGCCGAGCCAGAACCCTATCCGCAGACCCGCCATATGGCATGGCCAGCGAGTCGATCAGATCGTACAAAATGTACAAAATAACGCACCCATGCCTCGCCAGCACCGAACTTTGGGGAACAATACCCCAGCATGCACGCCCTCTGCATGGGGTGCGATCCGTCCTCCCTCCTCAGTCTGATTCTCTCCACCGGAGCCCAGATGAACTTTGCAAGTTTGACGCTTTCTGTAGCGCTGTGTGTTTCTTCTTTCGCACAAGCCCAAGTCCAAGGCGCATCGAGTGGTCCGGATGCAATCCCGTCGACTCCCTCGCAATCGGCATTTCTTGCTGAACATCCAGGCACCGGATTCTTCACGCGTGAGAGCAGCATTACGCGCGTCTACGGTCCGGCGTTCTCTTCTGGCGCGACACCGATGGAGTCCGCCGAGTCGTTCCTGCGATCTTGGACTCCGATCTTCGGCGCGCAGTTTGGTGATCTCCTCGCGATTGGTCAGTACGAGGACGGGCACTGCTTACAGCCGTTGATGGTGGATGAAGACACCGGGATGGACAAGTTCACGCTCGTCTCCTACTCGCAGTTCGTGCAAGGCGTTCCGGTGTTCCGTTCGAGCGTTCGATGCCTCGTGCGAAACGAGAACGGCTTTCCCCTCGTCCTCGTCTCGAATGAACTCAAGGATCTCGGCGACTTCGCCACGACTTTCACTGGCAAGGTGGTTCCGCCAAGCCGCATCGATATGAAGAAGGCGACCCGCTACGCGCTGAATGAATTCCGCGCCGCGCCAACCATTTCTGCGCAGGAGATGGTTGTGTGGGCTGGCTACGAAGAGATCAAGGCAGACAAGCCTGTCCTCGCTGTGAAGTTCATCGCCGAAGGCGGCAATGTCTTCGATGAAGCGAGCCGCCAGAAGTTCCTCTTCGTCGTCGAAGCGTCCTCGGGACGAATTCTCTATCAGGAGAACATGATCCTCAACGCTGATCTCACGATCAACACGCGAGGCATGGGCACGGAGAACATGGTTGCTGACGCGTGCGCAAACGAAGTCTCGATGGCGCTTCCGTACGGCAAGATTACCTACGGCGCGACGACGATCTACGCAAACGCAAATGGCGTCGCGCTCGCGATCATCAGCGCGAACACAGCGTTCACTTCGACGACTTCAGGTCGTTACTTCACGATGAACAATGTTCCCGGCCTCGAGAGTTCCATCACGACGAGCTCCGCGGGCGGCGTGCTTGACTTCATGCACAACTCTGCGAACTCGGTTGAGTTGACGAGATCCGAGGTCAATGCGTACATCCAAGCAAATCTCGTTCGCGATCTCACCTTGAGCGCGAGCCCAAGCTACCCAACGATTTCCACGCAGCTGAACTGGCCGATCAATGTCGGTGTTGCCGGTACCTGCAATGCGTTCTACGACGGGGCTTCGATCAACTTCTATGCCTCAGGCGGCGGATGCAACAACACCGGCTTCGGTGATGTCGTGCATCACGAGTACGGGCACCACCTCGTCGCAGTCGCAGGCTCGGGTCAGGGCGCGTACGGCGAAGGCATGGGCGATGTGATGGGCGTCCTCATGAAGGACCAACCGGAACTCGGCGTCGGATTCCAAACTTGCTCCGCTGGTATTCGAAACGCTGCGAATACGTGTCAGTACTCCTCCTCAGGATGCTCGAGCTGCGGCTCCGAGATTCACGCGTGCGGCCAGCTCATTTCCGGCTGTGTGTGGAGCTTGCGCAACGCTTTCGTCGCGCAATACCCCACGACCTATCGTTCCAAGCTTGCCGCGCTCGCGGTCAATGCGATGCCGCTGCACACCGGAACGACGATCGCGGGCGACATCACGATTGACTACCTCACGCTGAACGACAACAACGGAAACATTGGCGACGGCACTCCAGACTACGGCGCGATCAACGGCGCGTTCACTGCGCATGGTCTTCCAGGACCGGCCGTCGAGTTGCTGAGCTTCAGCTTCCCATCAGGGATTCCGACGCTTTCGAATCCGAACGGTTCGACGTCGGTCGCAGTCAATGTCGGCGCATTGAGCGCCACCCCCGCCGCTGGTTCAGGCAAGATGTACTGGCGCAACGGCACGACTGGAACCTTCAGCGTGTCGAACATGACGCAGGGCGCGGCGAATCAGTACACCGCAGCACTCCCCGCGCTTCCTTGTGGCACGACGCTGCAGTTCTACTTCGCGGCGAACACCACGACCGGCATCGCTGTCACGAGTCCTTCGAACGCACCCGTGACATTCCATAGCGCATCGGTCGCAACTGGTTCCTCAAACACCTTTGTCGACACCGTCGAGACCAACCTCGGATGGACGCTGACGACGGCTGGTGACACAGCGACCACAGGTCAGTGGGTGCGGGCTGATCCAGTGGGAACTATCAACGGGACGACACAAGTGCAGCCTGAACTCGATGTCACAACTGGCACCGGCGTGAACTGCTTCTTCACTGGTCAGGGCACCGCGGGCGGAACACTTGGCGCGGCAGATGTGGACGGCGGCTACACAACGCTCACATCGCCAACGATGAGCGCAACGGGCAACGAAGCGCGCATCTCGTACTATCGTTGGTACTCCAACGCGCAAGGTGGCGCACCAAACGCTGATACGTTCCGCGTCCAGATTTCAAACAACAACGGCTCGACGTGGGCCGCGGTTGAAACCGTCGGTCCCGCGGGCTTGGAAGTCAATGGTGGGTGGATCTACAAGAACCTCCGCATCGCCGACTATGTCACCCCAACCTCGACGATGAAGATCCGCTTCATCGCTGATGACGCTGGAACGGGTTCTGTGGTTGAGGCCGCAGTGGATGAGGTCCGAATCTCCGTCGTCGAGTGCGGCGCCGCGGAAGACCTCAACGGCGACGGCGTCGTCGATGCCGCAGATGTTGCAATCCTCCTCAACAACTGGGGCGGATCGGGCATTGGCGATATCGATGGCAGTGGCGTCGTCGACGCAGCGGATGTCGCAGCCTTGCTCAATGCTTGGGGCTAAGCCTCTCGACTGATCTCGGACGCGTCAAGATGAACACCAGCGGGAGCCCTTTCGAGGGCTCCCGTTTTTCGTTTCCGCCGCACGCTCCCCGCATCGCGCATGCCTAGATTGCTTGCCCCCCTCGGGGCGCGGTGCTACACTTCTCCACCCTCACTCGTGAGGAACGCTGCTCAGGTGGCGAAATTGGCAGACGCGCCAGCTTGAGGTGCTGGTGGGAGCAATCCCTTGGAGGTTCAAGTCCTCTTCTGAGCATTCGATACCGCCCCCACTCTGTATGCAAAGTGGGGGCGGCGTCGTTTTTGGTCCCCCGCTGTGAATCCCCGCCGATTCCATTGATAACGCTGACTCCCATCCTTGAGCCTTGCTCGCTTGACGCGACCCTTCGCGTCAACGAGACATTTCACTCCATCCAAGGCGAATCGACATTTGTCGGTTGCCCCTGTTTCTTCATTCGGCTCGGTGGGTGCCCTCTGCGTTGCCATTACTGCGATACGGAGTATGCATTTCGAGAAAGTGCGCCACGCACACTGGGTGCCCTGCTGGATGAAGCACGGCGCGTGGCGTGTCCACTGGTCGAGCTCACCGGCGGCGAGCCGCTCGCGCAAGCTCGCGCGTTTGCGCTCATCCGGATGCTCTGCGACGCGGCGTTCACCGTGCTCATTGAAACCTCAGGGTCGATCGACATTCAGCCCACGGACCCGCGCGCCATCCTTGTCATGGACCTGAAAACTCCCGGAAGCGGGGAGTGCGAAAAAAACCTCCTCTCAAATCTCGCTCATCTTCGACCACATGACGAAGTGAAGTTTGTGCTCACGAGCCGCGAGGATTACCTTTGGGCGCGCGAGATGATCAAGACGCACGCACTCATCGACCGCGTGCGTGCGGTCCTCATGAGTCCCGTTGCTGCCCAAGCGCGCGGGAAAGAGATCGAGGGTTGCGCGCCGCTTGATCCGCGCGCGCTCGCCGAGTGGATCTTGGCTGACCGACTGCAGGTACGCCAACAGACACAACTCCACAAACACATTTGGGAGCCTCAAACAAGAGGCGTTTGAGTTCAAGATTGCCGTGTTCATTTTCCAGAAGGAGCATCTCGATGCCAATTTACGAATATGTCGCTGTTGAAGATGGAACCGTGCTTGAACTCCTCCGTCCGATGAAAGACGCGGATCTCAAAGTCGAAGACCCGGAACACTTGGGACGCACCTTTGTTCGCCGACTGTCGACCTTCGGGCTTGGCTCAGGCGGCGCGGAGAGCGCGCCCGCGAGCCACTCTACACACATCCATTCCGGAAGCTGTGGCTGCGGCAAGCCGAACGGCGGTTGTGGGCGTGGCTGATGGAACTGCATTCACTCTGCATGGCGTCGCGTTGACGAGCGGCGACTCTGGAACTCCGAGCATTCATCATGCGTGGCGTGCGTGGCCGGGTGCGACTGCGGTGCTCGGTCTCGAACGACTCGACCGCGCGGGGCTCATTCGACGCATCAAGAGTTCATGCGAAGATGGTCGCTCCCATCTTTGGCGCTTTGATACACCGCTGAGTATCGCGCACGAGCACCTTTCAAACCAGAGCATTTCAAGAGAGTGGAGTGCGATGGCCGCATGGATGGCTTCATTTCCATCCGCTCGTGACTGGCGACGCGCGATGCGCGCGACCGATCGCAAAGAACTTCGGCGCGATTGCGACTGCGCGCACTCCGCGCCTCTCGCGCCCACAAACCTCCGCCTCTTCAAACAGACTTGGGCGCTCATCACGCAGATTGCGTACCCGCTCTCAGCGCATGGCATAGGGATCGGGATGGGGATCGAACCTTGCACTCCGTCGCACCAAACCCGCGTCATCCTTTGTGAAGCCAACGCAACGAGCGTCCTCGAGCGAGCGGGTGTTCCGGCGAGTGGATTCCGCGGCGAAGGTAACGCACCGATGAGTCGGCGCGAGTCGATCGTCTCGTTCATTCGAACAAGAGGCATTGGATTGAGTCCAGAGGTCGCAACGCGCGCCGCGCAAGATACGAGTGGCGACATCGTCCACGCGCTCCTGATGACCACCGACCCGCAGCAGTCCGTCGTGCCCGCCGCTGCGAGACTCGAAGGTTGGATGACTTAGCGACCTGGCGCGAACTCTTCTCGCGCAGGCGAGTGGAGCACGCCTCAGGCATGCGCCATGACGCACTCAAGGCGAACGACGAGATCCTGAGCGAGCATCTTTTCGTGGCTGACTTCGCGCGGGCGCTGGTTTTCCCTGCCTCGACGAACTCGCCGACTTCGGAACCGCGCGCTCTCGCGCCCCTGTGAGCACGCGTGCATGCGCGTCGAGTTCGATGCCCGCACCTTTGGACTTGCCCTGCGCGCGACTTCCGTCGCTTGAAACTTCGCGTCGCTCTGCACGCTTCGCGCCCTCAGCTGGCGCGTGTCCTGGGCGAGCTGCGAGGAGTCCCGCGGCACGACGAAGCGTGCGCAATTCCGCGCTCATGAGCTCACGCCATTCCCCGACTGCAAGACCCTTCAATTGAATCGGGCCAAACTTCACGCGACGAAGTTTCTTCACGGGGTGCCCGACCCTTTGCATCATGCGGCGAATCTGACGATTGCGTCCCTCGCGTAACTCCATATAGATCGTCGTCTTCTCCCGATCTCGCTTGATCAGTCGGAGTTCACTTCGAGAGGTCCGCGACCCTGCTCCCTCGCGCTCAGGCAGATAGATGCCCTCCTCGAGCGTCTTGAGGTCCGCAGCGTCAATGCTTCCACCGAGGACGACTTCATATCCCTTGTGCACTTCGTAGCGCGGATGCGTCAATCGATTCGCAAGTTCGCCGTCATTGGTGAGGAAGAGCAGTCCTGAACTATCGAGATCGAGTCGGCCAACGCAATAGAGCCGCGTGTTCAACGGGTGCTTGATGAGATCGATCGCACGCGGTCTTCCTTCAGGATCGCTGTTCGTGCACACGACACCGCGCGGCTTGAAAAGCACGATATACACATGCTGTTCGGTTGGCTTGAGTCGAGTTCCTCCCACGCGAATGTCATCTGACGCAGCATCGACCCACGCCGGAAGCGTGTTCACGAGATGGCCATTGACGACGACTTCGCCCGCGAGAATGAGCGCCTCGCATTCGCGGCGTGACGCAACTCCCGCATCGGCCATGACGCGTTGCAATCGCTCTCCTCGCGCGCTGTCGTTGAACTGATGGGTTTCTTGGCTTCGTGCTATCCGGCGCTCGCGCATGCGGTGAGTGTACGCTGCCAACATGCTTCATTGCGCCAGCATTGCCGCCATGGTTCTTCTGCTGACGACGCCGCCCAACGATGCACGCACCGCGCTCGACGCATTCGGCCCGGCAGCCCGCGCGCGGGCCGAGGCCTTGCTGGCAAGTCTGCCACTCCTCGCTCAGCGTCAGCATCGCCCTGATGTACCCACCCCACTCCAAGCACTGTTCGAGCGCCCTCTGTTTGCCGAAGGCATTGTCGATCAATTGAGCCCGGTCGAGCAAGAACTTCGCGCGCATCCATGGACTGCAGTCGGCAAGAGTGCCGCTGCTTCATTCGGCGTTGCACTGACGGATACCGAACCGCACGGCACCTTCAAAGTCGAACATCCGATGGCCTGCATCTGGCTCATGGACTTTCTGCTCAATGGCGCGCGACCCATCGTCGAAAGCGCGATTTCCAAGGAAACGCTCGGCGCATCATTCTCATCGGAGATCGCACGTGTGCTCAACGATCGAACCGCCGATCTCCGCATTCCTCCCGAAGATGCCCAAGGGAGGGCGCTCGCGACCACTGGTTTCGCAAGCGTCGATCGCGCGAAACTCCTCGCTGCCATCGAACATCTCCAAGTCGACTTCGCGATCACAGAGGGGATTCCAGCGATGGAAGGTGATCCACTGCCCGAAGAACTCAAGAGCGCGGTGCAAGGAAAGGTGATCACCTGCGAGAAGATTCCGGATCTTGGTTGGGTGATTGTCGGTGGCCTTGAAGCCAATACCTACGACCTCGGCGTCGTCGCCGCAGTTTTCGATTTCGGTGGAGATGACACCTATCACTGGCGACACGGTGCGTTCGATCATCGAGGCGTCGTCGATCTTGCAGGAAATGACTCGCACGATGGCGGCGACTTCGGACCCGCATCGGGCGTCGGAGCTCTCGCCTTCATCGACGACCACGCGGGCAACGACACCTATCAAGGCAGCCTCGCGAGCGCCGCGGTCGGCATCTGCGGCATCGGGGTGATCGTGGATCGGGCCGGCAACGACATCTACCGAGGGAAAAACTGGTCGGTTGGTGCAGGTGTTGCCGGCGTCGGCGCGATCGTTGACCTCGCCGGCGACGATCGATATCAAGCGGGCATCTTTGGCGTTGCCCTCGGAGGGCCGCTTGGCGCAGGCTTCGTGTTCGAGGGCGGCGGCAATGACCTTTATCGGGTGAAGGGGGAACGCCTCTCCGTCTACGGACTCACGACATGCGATTGCTCATGGGGCATCGGGATGGGATTTGGATTTCGCCGCGATGTGAGCGGTGGAACCGGTTTCATCGATGACTTCGGAGGCAATGATCACAGCGAGAGCGGCGAATTCTCGCAAGCATGTGGCTACTACTTTGGACTCGGCGCGATTCGAGATCGCGCGGGGGACGATATTCGAACCGCAGATCGATACAGCGTCGCCGCGGCGGCGCATCAAGCGGGCGGCATATTCCTCGATGCATCAGGCAACGACAGCAATGCCTGCGCGACCGCAGCCAACTGTGGAGGCGCATGGGATCAGAGCGTGGCTGTCTTCATCGACTGCCATGGCGATGACAGTTACCACTGTGATGGGCTCGCCATCGGCGCTGCAGCGCAACAGGCACTTGGCCTTTTTGAGGATCGCGCGGGCCGCGACCGTTACCGCTTCGCTGGACAGTCTCTTGGTTCAGGCGGGATGAACGAGTACCACTTCAAAGACGCGGGGCTTGGTTCGCTTTCCCTCTTCCTTGACCTCGGCACCGCGATCGACCTCTATCTAGGCGACGGAAGCGATGGGATGCGTCGTGTCACATCTGAAACAGTGACGCCGGAGATGGCGCAACTCGACGCCATCGCGATCGATCGGTGACTCCGCGACGGGCGCGCGCTTGCGTCAAAGCATCGTAACGGGTGGCGTGCGTGGCGCGGCGACATCAAGGCGCAAGACCTCGATCGCGAGGTCCTTCGCATCAGGCGCGCGCGCGTCACTGCGAGCGGTGCCATCCGCATCGAGTTCTATAGAAGTGAACGCGCGTTCGGTGCGTTGTGCCAACTGCCGTAAGCTCGCGCTCACCACTCGCATCTCGTTGGACAACTGCTCGCGAACGACTGTCGCGATGCCCCGAGCGGCAGACGCGATTTTCGTTGGGTCGCCGCCGAGCACGATGGGCTCCCATGGCTCAAGCGCGCGAAGCGTCGCGTCGATTCCCGAGCGCGTGCGCGCCATGCGATCTTCCGCAATCGCGAGACTTCCAGAGGTTTCTTCGCCGCGCTCGACGAGGAATCGAATCGAGTCCTGCATTCGGCGAGCCTCTTCAAGTTTCGCTGTGAGCGTCGTGGCGGTATCGGCACAGGCTCCGCTGAGCGTTCGGGTGACATGCAGGACATCCTCGCGAAGCGCACGCAGTGTCTCCCCGCGCGCATCGAGTTCTTGCACGCCGCCCCCGAGCTTTGATTCAACTTCACTGAGCGTATGGCGCGCACATGCGAGTCGCTGCTCAAGGCGTTCAATCGCACGCTCAGCCTCCGCGCGCATCTGTGCAAGATCGCTGGTCTGAGCCATCCGCGCATCGAGGTGCGCGGTTGCCGCATCGACGCGCTGAGCAAGCGCGTTCGTCACTTGATCAAGCCCTTGTGAAAACGCCGCGAGTTTGGACTGCACGGTGTGTTCGACTTGCTTCTCAATGTCGTTCAATCGAGCGAGCCGCCATTGCACTTCGCCATCAAGCCATGCGAGCTTCTCCGCAAGCAGCGCATTGACATGCTGCACACTCTGATCCGCGGCGCGCGATGCTGCTGCGGCAGCTGCGCTCTCCATCGCCTCGTTCGAAGACGCGACCCGTTGAAGAAGCGCTTCACCCGACGCAAACTGCTGCTCCATCGCGGGAGTCGACTGCTCCGCGCGCTTCAGTTGCACATCGAGCGCTTGAAGCATGCGCACACCGAGTCGCAGCCGGTCCTGCAGTTCATTCGCATGCACGACCGCACTCGTCGAAGCTTCGCGAGACTCGTGCAATCGGGTTTCGAGTTGACTCAGCGTCTGCTCCCCTCGGGCGAGCGTTTCAGCGACGCGCACGGTGCTGAGATGGGAACTTGAGTGCGGGTTGGAGTGCCGTCGCGGCTCCTCCGCACTCGCACGCGGCGCAGCAACTGAGAGCGGCTCGTTCACCGCGACGCATACACCCGTCGAACCGGCGTCAATCTGGAGTTCTTGCATATCGCGTCGCATCCTGCTTGGCGTTGAAGAAACCTGCGTGAGTCCAACCCGTGTTGGGAACTCGCCTTGGGAGAGACAAACCTCCCCTCTCGAACCCACGCAGACCTGCCTGTCTTTCGGCGATTCGGCTGCTCGACCGCGAATCCGCGCAGTCTTCAGCCGCTCCCGATTGCAGGAATTCTGAGTTTCTTTTGCAGATCCCTCCATTTGGCTCGTTAGACGGTCGAGAAAAATGGGGTGACCCCCTTCCACACATCCAATGGCACCGATCGTGGCTCGCTCGCTCAGTATGTTGCCGTCGAGAGGCATGGACACGGGGTCGTCGCCCGCGTGACTTGTCCTGTCGTTGGACAGCGCGAGGCACCCATCATCATTTCCGAGATTGCTGACGCTTTGAGCGCCAACAATTTCCCACGAAACTCAAGCCTCGTGCTTGATTTCAGCTCCGTCACAGTGCTCTCAAGCATGGGTTTGGGCATGCTGATTGACCTTCGCAATCGTTGCAACACGATGGGCCTGCGACCGGTGATTTTCGGCGCCAACGGCCAGCTCCGCGACTTGCTTCGCATGATGAAAATCGACCGTATGTACGCCCTGATGTACGGCCGCGAAGACCTCTACAAGGCCGTCGCGTAATCCAGAGGGACTGCTACACTTTGCCGCTCAAGCCGCGTTCCACGAGGTGCGCGGCCTTTCCTTGTGCCTGAAGCGTGAAGTAGCAGCTATGGGTCTTGAATCCGCCCTCCCCACCGACAGCGTCGTCACCACGCAACTCAATCGCGTCGTCAACTGGGCGCGCCGCTCAAGCGTCTGGCCACTTCCATTCGCGACCGCATGCTGCGGCATCGAGTTGATGGCGACCGCGTGCTCGCGCTTCGATCTCTCGCGTTTCGGCGCCGAGGTCATGCGCTTTTCGCCACGCCAAGCCGACCTTCTCATCGTCGCCGGGCGCGTCAGCGTGAAGACCCTGCCAGTCTTACAACGCGTGTACCAACAGATGGCTGAACCGAAATGGGTCATCTCGATGGGCGCATGCGCATCGACGGGCGGGGTGTTTGACACCTACGCGGTCGTCCAAGGTGTCGATCAGTACATTCCGGTGGACGTCTATGTCCCCGGTTGTCCGCCTCGGCCGGAGATGCTCATCGAGGGGATCATGGCGATCCAACGGATGATCGACGAGGAGAACATTCCGCGAGACCCAACTGGGAAGCGCCTGCCGCTCAAGATCGCGCTGACTCCAAACTACGAGGTGCGTTCACAACCGCAACCGTCGCGCCAGCCGACCCACGAGCCCATCGCGGTACCTGGCTGACGACCTCTTGCTCTCGTATCCTCGCGGATATGACGCGCGCCCTCGAATTCCTTCTTGCCGTATCGCTCGTTCTCTCCTGCCCTACGAGTGGATGGGCGCAAACTTCGCCGGCGGCGAAGGGAAGCCCCACGAAGCTGACGCCACAGGAGTGGACGATTCCTTCGGAAGACGGCCTCTCAGATTCGATCTATCGCGGGCAGCTCATCGAACCGCTCACACCAAGCCCGAGCGCAGACGGGAAGTATCCGCTCATCGTTTTCCTCCACGGCGCGGGAGAACGCGGTGATGACAACCGAGCACAACTGACACACTTCCCCGAGATCGCAATGGGTTTCGAGTTTCAGCAAAGGCACCCATCGTTCCTTCTTGCGATGCAGTGCCCAGCGCATGAACTTTGGTCCCCCATCGACATCGAGGGCGTGCAGAAGCGAGGCGAGGTACCAAAGTTCGATCCAAAGCCGACGCGCGCGATGCAAGCGGTCTTGCAGGCGATCGACAAGATCCTCGCAACGAAGCCAATCGACCTCACGCGGGTGTATCTCACCGGTCTCTCGATGGGAGGATTTGGATCCTTCGATCTTGCGGTCCGGCGCCCCGACTTATTCGCAGCAGTCGTTCCGATCTGCGGCGGCGGGGATCCGACGACCGCGTCGAAGGTCGCATCCATTCCGTTCTACATCGTGCACGGCGACGACGATCCGATCGTGCCCGTCGCACTTTCGCGAGCGATGTGCGAAGCAATCGCAGGGGCGAGCGCGGATCTAGCGCGCGCGCAAAGGCCCAAGCCTGATGCCGCGAATCCGCGCCCAGTTCCCAAACGCAAACCAAATCCGATGTCCCGCGAATACGCCAAAGTCGGACACGCCTCCTGGGTTCCGGCGTACACCTTCGGCGAAGACGGTGTCCTAGACTGGATGTTCGCGCAACACAAATCGCAAACACCGACCGAAGCGGACACGAAGAGCGCCCCGACAGGCGGCACGGCGCAGAAGTGAAACCTAGCGCAGTTGCGTCACCCAATCGCGAATGCGTCCGACGCCCTTCGTGATTGCTGCTTCGCTGCATGCGAAGGAAAGACGGATGTTGCCACGCGCACACGCTCCGAAGTCCTCGCCCGGAACAACCGCAACATGAACTTCTTCAAGAAGCGCATCAGCAAAGGACTGTGCACTCGTGATGCGCGCCCCGAGGGGCGAAGTCTTCCCAAAGTGACGACTCACATCGGGGAACGCGTAAAACGCCGCGTTGGGTGCCACGCTTCGAATCCCCGGCACGCTCTCGAGCGCGATGTGCATGAGCTTTGCCCGCTCTGCAAATCGCGCGCGCATCTGCTCGACGCCTTCGGCGCTGTTCGTAAGCGCTTCGACGATCGCGGGGTAGAAAAAACTCGGGATGGAGTTCGTCATCTGGCCTTGCAGTTTGATGATCTCCTTTGCCATCGCGATGGGCGCCGCGAGATATCCCACGCGCCAACCAGTCATCGCGTAGGACTTGCTCAGTCCATTCACGGTGATCGTCCGATGTGCAAGCGCTGCGAGTGAACCTGGTGAAAAGTGCGTCAGCTCCGGAACGATCTCCGGATAGATGAGCTTCTCGTAGATCTCATCACTGATGATCGCGATGCGTTCATGCAGCGCGAGCTCCTCACAAAGTTCTCGCACTTCTTCAGCGGGATATGCGACGCCACACGGGTTGGATGGCGAGTTCCAGATGATGCCGACCGTTCGGTCGGTCACCGACTCGGCGAGTTGCTCGCGCGTGATACGAAAGCCGTGCTCCACCGCACCCGGAATCTCGACGCACTTCGCGCCAGCCAACTCGATGAGCGGCTTGTACGAAACCCATGCCGGCGTTGGCAACAGCACTTCATCTCCGCGCCCAGGTTCGATGATCGCTTGCAGCGCCATGTAGATCGCATGCTTCGCGCCGACGGTAATCGTGACCTGTTCTGCCTTCGTGACAATGCCATTCTCGCGTGAGAGTTTCTCAGCGACTGCTTCTCGCGCGGACTTCTCGCCTGCAGTCGGCGCATACTTCGTCATGCCGCGTTCAAGCGCAGCGATCGCCGCTGCCTTGATGTTTGCAGGCGTATCGAAATCTGGTTCACCCATCGCGAAGGCAACCACATCGTGGCCCTTTGCGCGCGCAGCGGCGACCTTTGCGCCAACCGCGAGGGTTGCAGACTCGGACATGGAAGCGATTCGGGAGGAGACAAACATAGAACGCGTTGCGAGCATCGCCGGAAAGGTAGCGGGAATAATCGAACTCGACGCGACGCTGAACTCGACCGCTTTCGGCTAGCATTCGCCGCCCATGCACTTCGACGCTCACCAACCCATTCTCCAAGATCTCGAGGCGCGAATTTTGACGATTCGCGACTCGCTTTAACTTCGACAGCAAGTCCGAAACTCGGCGTCAACTGAACGAAAGGCTCAGCGCCGAGGACTTCTGGAGCAATCCGAAGGAAGCGCAAAAGACCATCGACGCACTCAAAGTCGTGCGTGCGCAGATCGAGCCGCTTGAGAAGGTGATGCGCGAGTTCGAAGACGCGCAAGTTGGATATGAGCTCGCCAAAGAAGGCAACGATAAGACGCTCTTGAAGGAAGTCGATGAGTCGTTGTTCCAATTGCTCGCGCAAATGGACAAGGTTGAGCAACAGTCCTTGCTCGGGGCCAAGCACGACCACCGCAATTGCTTCTTCACGATTCAAGCCGGCGCTGGCGGCACCGAAGCAGAAGATTGGGCTGGCATGCTCGAACGCATGTACCTCTACTTCTTCGAGGAGATGGGGTGGAAGGCGGAGGAACTGCACCGCAACGCAGGTGCCGAAGCTGGCGTCTCCGAAGTCGGCTACCGCATCAGCGGACTCTTCGCGTATGGATATCTGAGTTGCGAGCGCGGCACGCACCGACTCGCACGGGTTTCGCCATTCAACGCAGAAGGCAAACGACAGACGAGTTTCGCCACTGTGGATGTGACGCCCGAGTTCGAAGAGACCGACCTCGAGATTCCTGAGAAGGATATTGAAATCACACCTTTCGTTCGCGCAAGCGGACCTGGCGGACAAAACGTCAACAAGGTGGCGAGTGCGATTCGACTCACCCACCTTCCCACGGGCATCCAAGTCGTCGCGAGTACCTATCGTGAACAGCCGCAGAATCGCAAGCAAGCGTTCACCGTCTTGCGCGCGAAACTCGAGCAGCTCGAGGAAGAGCGGCGCACGGCTGAGATCAGCGCCGCAACTGGAGGCAAAGTGACGCGAGACTGGGGAAACCAGATTCGCAGCTATGTCTTCTACGACAATCGCGTCAAAGATCACCGCACCGGCCATGAAGTTGGTAATCCGATGTCAGTGCTCAACGGCGCGCTCTGGGGATTCATCGATGCAGAGTTGAAACGCCGTCGAACCGAGCGCGATCTCAAGGGATGATCAAGGGATGATCAAGGGATGATCAAGGGATGATCAAGGGATGATCAAGGGATGATCAAGTGATGAGCGCTCGAACGGGTGGATCCGCGCAAGCCTGCTGTGGAGTTCCCATGCACGAGACTGACTCAATCGAAACGACACATACAACGCCGGTGCTCTCGACGCGATCGATCACCGTGCATGGAGCAGCGGGCACACCGATTGTCGATCGCGTGTCACTCGAGGTTCCACAAGGATCCATCGTCGCGATGCTCGGCCGAAGTGGCGCTGGAAAGAGCACGCTGTTCGCAGCCATCATGGGCTTGGTCGAGTGTGATGGCGAAGTGCTCCTGCACGGAACGGATGTGTCGCATCGCGCGCCGCATGCTCGCGACATCGGACTCGCATTCGATGACGCGGTCCTCCACGAACACCTCAGTGTGCGCGAGAACATCGACAACGCGCGACTGCCAGCATCGAGTGGGCAACCGGCTTCACGGACGGCACGAGCGGATGCCGTGAAACATGTCGCCGGACGGTTAGGCATCACCGCGCTTCTTGATCGACGCCCAGCAACCCTCTCCGCCGGCGAACGACGGCGCTGCGCGATCGCACGTGCGTTTGCACGAGAGGGCGCCATCGTCCTGCTCGATGAGCCGTTCGCGAACCTCGACCGTCCGACCCGACTCGCACTTCGCGCAACACTGGTTGAAGCCTTGCGCGAAGCAAAGAGCGCGGCGCTCGTCGCGACACACGACATCAGCGATGCGATCGCGGTTGGTTCCCACCTCGCCGTGCTCGTGCACGGTCAACTTCGACAATTCGGGGCGATGCGCGAAGTGCTCGCGCGTCCATCCGATAGCGATGTCGCGGCGCTGCTTGGAGATGACGCACCCTGCGTCGCACCTGTCACGGTCGATGGTCGCACCGAGCAGTTCGGAGTGCGCCCTAGCGATTGGCGTCTCACGGACAACCACACTTCGGGGAGCGTCCTTCGTGTGCCGATGCGAACACACGGCATCGAGCCAACGGCGATGGGTGCTGAACTTCTCGTGACCCATGTCGATCACCCTCGCGAGGAAGGATCGTTCCGAGTGCGCGTCGCGGAACATGAAGGAAGGCAACTCTTACGCGAAGGAGTCTGCACCGCGTTCGTGCAAGCACAAGACGCGCTCGTCTTTGGCGAAACGCAGCCAACGCTCTGGGGCGCGCGCCCACTTCTAGGATTGTTCTCTGAAGTTGCCCAAGCGCATGGCTGAAGTTTCCGATGGCTGCGAGTACGCTGTCATCTCGCCTCTTTTCATTCGATCGAGCATGGGCAACGAACCGCTCTACCCCCCCTACCCGCAGTGTGCGCGCGCGGAGCTGCAGCCGCTCGACCGCGCGACGGATCTTGAGTGGCTTGCGACGGATGCGCGTGGAGGATTTGCATGCGGAACGCTTTCTGGCATTCGCACGCGCCGCTACCACGGCCTGTTCATCCATGCCAGCCAGCCACCCGTCGCGCGAAGGATGCTGGTCCCGTGCGTCCTTGAAACGGTCACCGTGGGCGAGGAGAAGTTTCCTCTCACCAGTGCACGGTGGGCAGACGGCACGATCGCACCCAACGGGTCGGACAGTTTGGTGCACTTCGCCCTCGAAGATGGCATTCCGACTTGGACATTCGAAGTGCGTGGGAACCGGATCGAGCGCCGCATCGTGCCGCTTCCCGACGGTGCAGGCTTTGCGATCTGCCACTTGCTCCGTGACGCGTCTGCGCCGCTCAGTATCACGAGTTCGCTCTTCGTCGAGCATCGCGAGTTCCACGCGCTCGATGCCAACGCACTGTGGATTCCCACCATGCGGCTCGAACGCAATCGCGCCAGCATCACGCTGCCCGCGAACGCGCACGCCGACACGGCAACCACGCTCATCGTCGAGTCCCAATGTGATGGACAACGTGCCCAATCTCACGCGATCCAGCCCGCAGGTGGTTGGTGGCGAAACTTCCGACTCGATGAAGAGTCCTCGCGCGGCTACGACTCGCTTGCTTCGAGTTTCCATGCCCTCGACATCACTGTTACGCTGAACCCGGGCGGCGAGTCTTCACTCGTCTGCTCCACGGCTTCAGTCTCGAACACCGCGGCATCGCATCTGCTGTCGTCTGCACGCGCGCGCAGCGCCGTTCTCTATGACGCTGCGGGTGACACTGTCAGTGGTCCGACCTCACGGCAACTCGTTCGTGCCGCCGACCAATTCGTTGTTACGCGCAGGAGGCGAGATGGTCAAGTTGGTCGCTCCATCCTCGCGGGATTTCCCTGGTTTGAAGATTGGGGCCGCGACGCGATGCTCTCGTTGCCGGGGCTGTTGCTCGCGACTGGTCGACTCGACGACGCGAAACTTGTCCTGCGCACCTTTGCAGAACATCTGCGCGATGGACTTCTTCCGAATCGATTTCCTGACCGCACGGGCGACGCCGAATACAACAGTGCCGACGCGCCACTTCTCTTTCTCGGCGCGTTTTGTCGAACAGTCGAGCAATCGGGCGACCTTCACTTTGCGCGCGAACTTTGGCCCAAGACGGAAGAGATCATCTCCGCATTTCTGCGAGGAACTTCCAATGGCGTGCGCGTGATGGATGACGGACTCGTCTATGCCTCGCAACCTGGAGTGCAGTTGACTTGGATGGACGCGCGCATCGGAGAGTATGTCGTGACGCCTCGCCGCGGGAAACCTGTCGAACTGAGCGCACTCTGGCATGAAGCGCTGCGTGGACTTGAAGCACTCGCGGCACGCGTCGGCAAGGATCCCTCGCCGATCAGCGCCTTGGCGGCTCGAACCAAGTCTGGGTTTGATGCGTTCTGGAATGCGCGGGATGCGTGCCTCTTTGATGTCGTTGAAACAGAGGATCAAGATCTTCCCGATGCCGTGCGCGTCAATGGGAACGATGCCTCCATTCGACCCAACCAGTTGTTTGCGACGGGCTTGCGATTCCCGCTTCTCCCCGAAGATCGAGCGCGCGCGGTGCTCGCGGTTGCGCTCCGAGATCTGCTCACGCCCTACGGTGTGCGAACGCTTTCCACGCAAGACCCACGCTACGCACAGCGCTATTGCGGTGACCAAGCGACGCGCGACAGGGCATACCACCAAGGAACTGCCTGGCCGTTTTTGTTGCTTCTGCTCGTGAGTTCACATTGGAGACTGCGCCGCGATAGCCTCTTCGTGAGGGGCATCGCATTCGCATTTCGCACACAACTGCGCGATGGTTGCATCGGCAGTATCTCGGAAGTGCGTGATGCAGAGGCGCCGTTCGCGCCGGGCGGTTGTTTCGCCCAGGCGTGGAGCGTGGCAGCTCCATTAGAATTGCTCGCTCGATTCCCAGACTTGCATCATGTGCTCGACATCGCCCACAATCCGACGAACGGCATGGTTCGAGATGAGTCCCCCATCGCATGACGACAAGTGAACGCGAACGCATGCTCGACAGCGACGCGCGCCATCATTGGCGGCGATGGGGTCCCTATCTCTCGGAGCGCCAATGGGGCACGGTTCGCGAGGACTATTCGCCCGATGGAAGCGCATGGAGTTACTTTCCACACGATGACGCGAGAAGTCGCGCGTTTCGTTGGGGAGAAGATGGCATCGGCGGATGGTCGGACAAGGACTGCACGCTCTGCCTCAGCCTTGCAATGTGGAATGGTCAAGATCCGATCCTGAAGGAGCGGCTCTTTGGCCTCGTGAACGAAGAGGGAAACCACGGCGAGGATGTGAAGGAGTATTGGTTTCACGAAGATGCGGTGCCAAGTCATGCGTGGAACCGCATGATGTATGTCTACCCGCAGCAGGCATTCCCCTACGCCACGCTCGTCGAAGAGAACAAGCGCCGCAGCAAAGCCGACGATGAGTTTGAACTCGCCGACACGGGGATTCTTGACGCGTCGCGGTTCTTCGAAGTGTGGATCACCTACGCGAAACGAACACCCGATGAGACCGTCCTGCGTGTGGAAGTCGTCAATCGCGGGCAGGAAACCGCGCAACTCGAATTGCTCCCGCAGATTTTCTTTCGCAATACTTGGTCGTGGAGTGGCGGTCCTCGCCCGACGCTTGAGCGAGGTGAAGAAGCTGGGACTATCCGCGCTCGCCACGAAGCCCTCGGCAACTATGTGCTGCGATTTGATCCGCGCGCGCAAGCGTTGTTCTGCGAGAACGACACCAATGTCATGCGGCATGGGAACGCGCCGCGCGACGGCCGCTACTTCAAGGATGGCATCCATGAACGGGTTGTGCATGGATGCGTCGATGCAGTGAATCCGACAAATCGTGGCACGAAAGCAGCCCTCTGGCATCGACTCACGATTCCCGCTGGCGGTCGAGAGTGCATCGACATCACACTCGCGCCAGAGGCCACACCGTTCACGCTTGCGCAAGCGAGCGCGGTCGTTGAGCAACGCCTCAGCGAGGCCGATGAGTACTACGAAATCCTGCAAGCACTCGATCCAAACCCCGAGATCGCTCGGATGCAAAGGCAAGCTTGGGCTGGCGTGCTGTGGAGTAAGCAGTACTACGAGTACGACGTGCGGCGATGGTTAAATGGTGATCCCAAGCAACCCCCGCCGCCCGCCGCGCGCAAGCAAGGACGCAATCATGATTGGCCGCACCTCTGTGCATCGAGCGTGCTTTCGATGCCGGACACTTGGGAGTACCCATGGTTTGCGGCGTGGGATCTGTGCTTTCACTGCGTTGCCATCGCGCCCATCGACGCGAGTTTCGCGAAGGACCAACTCAAGAAGCTGCTCACCGACCACTACATGCATCCCAACGGCGCGATCCCCGCGTATGAATGGGCCTTCGGTGATGTGAATCCACCAATCCACGCGTGGGCTGCCATGCGCGTGTATCAGATCGATCGCCGAGCGAACGGCGTCGACGATCTCGATTTTCTCGCGTCCGTGTTCAACCGGCTCCTGATGAACTTCACTTGGTGGGTGAATCGTAAGGACGCCGATGGGCGCAACATCTTTGAGGGCGGATTTCTTGGGCTCGACAATGTTGGTGTGTTTGATCGTTCACAGCCGCTGCCAACCGGCGGGAGGTTGCGACAAGCCGATGGCACGAGTTGGATGGCGATGTTCGCGCTCACCATGATGAAGATGGCGCTCGAACTCGCACACGACCGCCCCTTCTATCAAGACTTGGCCGCGAAATTCTTCGAACACTTCTTGCAGATCGCCGAAGCGATGAGTTCCGCTGGACTCGGACAAGGGCTTTGGGACGAGGAAGAAGGTTTCTTCTTCGATATGATCGAAGACCGCAACAACAAAGTGATTCCGCTGAAGTTGTTCTCGATCGTCGGCTTGATGCCGCTCTTCTGCGTGGAAACGATTGAACCAGAAGTGCTCGAGCGGCTTCCCGTCTTTCGAGAACGCCTTGAGTGGTATCTCAGAGAGCGGCCCGAGCTTGCCGGACTTGTCTCGCGCTGGACCGATCCGGGGCGTGGTGATCGTCGATTGCTTTCGCTGCTGCGCGGGCACCGCATGAAAGCGCTGCTGCGCAAGGCGCTCGACGAGACGCATTTTCTTTCGCCCTATGGCGTGCGAAGTATGTCTGCCGATTTGCGCGATCGACCGTTCGTGTTTTGGGCGGAAAATCAGGCGCACACGGTGCGATACGAACCTGCGGAGAGTCGAAGCGGACTCTTCGGCGGAAACTCCAATTGGCGCGGACCAGTATGGCTTCCGATCAACTTCTTGCTCGTCGAGAGCCTGCAAAAATTCCACCACTACTACGGCGATGACTTCAAGCTTGAGTATCCAGTGGGAAGCGATCAACGCATCACGATCCTTGACGCTGCGGACGAGATTGTTCGTCGACTCGCATCGCTCTTTCTCCCCGATGCCAACGGCATCCGCCCCTGCATGAAGGTGCATCCGACTATCGCGCAAGATCCGACCTTCCGCCGCCTCATCAACTTCTATGAGTACTTTGATGGCGATACAGGACGCGGCTGCGGCGCTTCGCACCAGACCGGTTGGAGCGCCGTCATCGCCAAGTTGACGCTGCCTCGCCGCCTCGGCGACCCAAGCGCTCCACACCAACAGCGCGGCGTTCATGCTGATGACGCACAGAACGCGTCGTAGCGCTGCGTGCTCCTCGACCTCACTCTGCTAGAATGCAATCCGCAAGGTGGGGTGGCAGAGTGGTTGAACGCACCAGTCTTGAAAACTGGTAAACCCGTCAGGGTTTCAAGGGTTCGAATCCCTTCTCCACCGTTTGACACGCAGAAGGGATCGCCGCATGGCGATCCCTTCTGCGTGATCGAGCAAGAGCGCCTCTGCGAACGCGAAAACGCGCGAGCGCCAAAATCAGCGGGAACGGTGCGAGACTTGTATTCTCCGCTGATGGATGCAATTCTCGCTGAGTCGAATTCGACTCCGAATCGTCGTCAATTCAACCTCTCCATCACCCAACGACTTTCGCAAGCATGCGCGGCACTGCTCGCATGCACGGCGACGAGCATCACGCTCGCGCAATCGTCGAGCGGTCTCTGTCGTTACCCCGACATTTCGAAGGACTCGATCGTCTTCGTGTACGGCAACGACCTCTGGCTCGTGCCGAAGTCAGGCGGCGTCGCGCGACCGATCGCGAATCCTGCTGGCTTTGAGGGCTCGCCGCGTTTCTCTCCCGATGGCAAGTCGATCGCGTTTCGCGGAAACTACGATTCGGCGGCCGACCTCTACACGCTTCCAATCGAAGGTGGAGTTCCGCACCGCGTGACACACCATCCGAGCGCGGAGTCGCTCTGTGATTGGACGCCCGACGGAGCATCACTTGTGCTCGCATCAAGCGCGCTCGAAGGACTCGCTCGCGCTCAGAAGCTCTACACCGTTCCAGCAACGGGCGGATTGCCGACGCCGCTCCCCGTTCCCTACGGCGCAAGCGGTTCACTCGATCGGACAGGCGAGTGGCTCGCCTACACGCCGCACTCCACGGACACCCGAACATGGAAGCGCTACCGAGGCGGCATGGCGACGGATGTCTGGATCTACAACATCAAGACCAACGAGTCCAAGCGGATCACGGATTGGGAGGGAACCGACACGCTGCCGATGTGGCACGGACGAAAGGTGTACTTCCTCTCCGATCGAAACGCCGAGGATACGAATGTCCTCAATGTGTTCTCCTACGACATCGACGGCGGAAAGACCGAGCAAATCACACATTTCAAAGGCACGGATGTGAAGTGGAGCGCGATCGGACCGGACACCGATGGCGCTGGTGAAATGGTGTTCCAGTGGGGCGATCACATCTATCGTCTCGACCTTGCAACCAAGCAGAGCGTGCCCGTCGAGATTGCTGTTCCGGGTGATCGAGAAGCCATGCGGGCGACGACCGTCGATGCTGCGGGCGACATGCAAGGCAGTTCGATTTCCCCGAGCGGCAAGCGCGTTGCGCTCGTTGCGCGAGGTGACATTTGGTCCGCACCGGCGGAACTCGGAACGCCCCGCAATCTCACCCGAACGGATGGCGTGTTCGAGCGGAGCGCAACCTGGAGCCCAGACGGAAAGAGCATCGCATACTTTTCTGACGCCACAGGCGAGTACGAGCTCTACACGATGGCCGCGGATCTCAAGAGTGCTGATGGAAGGGTAAGCGCGAGCCCAGCGCCTGCCGTGCAGGTCACCAAGAACGGAACCGCCTTCCGCACCGCGATCTCGTGGACACCAGATTCGAAGTCCGTCGTCGTGCAAGACAAGGCTGGCAACATCGACCTTGTGAAACTCGAGAGCGGCGCGATCACGCATCTCGACCGCAACCCCGAGGGGCCCCGCCCGGTCGACATCTCGATCTCGCATGACTCGCGATGGATTACGTGGAGCCGATCCTGTGATCAAACTGAGCTGGAAGCGATTTACCTCTATGACACCAAAGAGGCGGACGCCGCGAAGGCGCTGACGCAAGTCACGAGCGGTTTCTTCAGCGATAGCGAACCAACATTTGATCGAAAGGGCGATTGGCTTGTCTTCAAGAGCAGTCGCAGTTTCACGCCAAAATACGGTGAATTCGATACGACTTGGATCTACGACAACGCGACCGTGCTCCTCGCAGTTCCCTTGAAGAAGGACTTCAAACTTCCTTGGCTCCCCACGAGTGACGAAGAAGGACAGAAGGACGACGCGAAGCCAGCGAGCGCGGGCGAAACGCCAGCGGCGACGCCAGAGGGTGCGCGTCAAGGCGGTCCCCCGCAAGGCGGGCGTCGACGGCGAGGCGAGTTCACTGTCGCGTCAGACTCTTTCGAGAGCGGCTCCACCGAACTCAACGAAGTGCTCGTACAAGACGCCGCTCCGATCTCCCCTGCTGCAGGAGATTGGAAGGGTGCGTGCCAGATCGGTGCCGTCTCCGTCGACTTCACGATGACGCTCACGGTTGCCGCCGATGGCGCCGTCGAGGGAAACACCGTTTCCGCGCATGGCAACGCGACGGTCAAAGGATCGTTCGACACCGCGAGCAAGACGCTGCGGCTTACTGGCGCGCTGAATGGACAAACCTTCGAGATTGAAGGCACGATCGATGGCGACAGTATGACTGGCAATATGTTCACGACGGACGAAGAAGGTGCGCGCGTGACATCTCCTTTCACAGCGACGCGCACATCGCCAAGTAAGGGCGCAGCTGGCGAAGCTGGGAACGGCCCGAAGAAAGAAACAAAGAAGGAAGTGCTCATCGACCTCGAAGGATTCGAGTCACGCGCGGTGCAGTTGCCCGCTGCTGCAGGCGCATTCGGCTCACTCGGTTTCAATGACAAGAACGAGTTGCTCTACGGTCGTGATGGCTCCGTGCGCATCCTCGACCTCTCGGAGAAATCGCTCCCCGAAAAGACCGGGGCCACTGGCCTTCGCTTTGATGTGAGCGCGGATGGCAAGAAGCTGTTACTCGGCGGCCGCGGTGGCGCATCGATCGCCGCCGCGAGCACGGGCGCAACACCAAAACCGATCGTGACTGCACCGATGCTCGCCGTCGTTTACCCAGCGCACGAATGGAAGGAAATCCTCGTGGACGCATGGCGCATCATGCGTGATTACTTCTATGACCCTGGTATGCACAAGGTGGATTGGAACGCGATTCGCGCGAAGTACGAAGCGATGCTTCCATCCGTCGTCACTCGAGAGGATCTCAACTTCCTTATCGCGGAGATGATCTCGGAACTCAATGTCGGCCACGCGTACTTGCAAGGCGCTGGTGATGTGGAGGAAGTCGACACGCGAACCGTTGGACTCCTCGGGGTCGCATTCGCGCGCGCAACCAACGAAGACGGCTCCACCGCACCGGCTTGGAAACTCGCAAAGTTCTTCCACGGCGGCGCATTTGATTCAGACGCTCGCTCACCGCTCCAAGCGCAAGGCCTTGGCGTGAGCGAGGGCGATTATCTTCTCGCCGTGAACGGTGTCGCGATTGACCCGAGCGTTGATCCTTGGACCCCATTCGTCGGCCTCGCAGGAAAATCTGTGGTCCTCACTGTTTCCAAGAAGCCAGCCCTCGACGCCGATGCCAAGGACATCGTCGTGACGACGATTGCGAGCGAGGACAACCTCCACTATCGCGATTGGGTCGAAACAAAGCGCAAAATGGTCGAGACACTTTCTGGCGGAAAGGTTGGCTACATCTATGTTCCGAACACGGGCGTTGATGGGCAGACCGAGTTGGTGCGCCAGTTCTTCGGTCAGCGCACGAAGCCCGCGCTGCTCATTGATGATCGTTGGAATGGCGGCGGTCAGATTCCGACGCGATTCATCGAACTCCTCGATCGCCCCGCAACAAACTTCTGGGCGCGTCGCGACGCCCGAGACTATGCATGGCCGCCAGACGGTCATCGTGGACCGATGGCGATGCTCATCAACGGGCTCGCCGGCTCGGGCGGCGACATGTTCCCTTGGCTGTTCAAGGCGGGCAAACTTGGTCCCGTCATTGGCACGCGCACGTGGGGCGGACTCGTCGGAATCTCAGGAAACCCAGGCCTTCTCGACGGAGGCACCATCAGCGTTCCAACCTTTGGCTTCTATGAAGTCGACGGCACATGGGGGGTTGAGGGTCATGGCGTGGATCCTGATATCGAAGTGATTGACGACCCCGCACTGATGACCGAAGGAAGGGATCCGCAACTTGCGAAGGCCGTGGAGGTGCTGCTGCAACAGCTCAGTGAGCGTCCGTACAAGCCCACACCCAAACCCGCATATCCCGATCGTCGCGGCATGGGCCTCCCAGTTTCAGACCATTGAGATTGCATCTCGTACACAAGAAAGACCGCGCGCCCATGAACTTGGCGCGCGGTCTTTCGATTGCACGACTGAATTGCCGATAGATCATCGATGGCAAAGAACGCTAGTTCCTCCAAGGGCATTCTCATCGCGCTCGCACTGCTCAGCGCTTTCCTCTTTCTGCATGCGTTCGGCGTGATCCCGATCGAAAAAGTTGGAAACGATGTCGCTCGCTGGATTTCGCTCGTCACCTTTGCAATCTCCGCAATCGTCTTCGCGAAGGACGGCCTCGCCATCTGGTGCGGCGGCTGCGCTGCGCTTGCGGTCACGCTCAATCCCATCTATCCACTGACGCTTGACCCCAATGCATTTTTCATCGCGAAGATCATTGGAGGAGCGTTCGCAGGTGCGACAGTCGTTCGCAATTGGTGAACTCCAACTTGCCTGCCGTGCGATTCCGAGGATACTGAACAGGTGTTGAGTGATCCCACGCACACACGGCAGCCTGCGTCCTTGCGCGGATTGACCGTCTTCGGTTGCACCGTCGCACTATCGCTTGGTTTCGCGTCGCGCATGACGGGCCGTGCGCCATCGTCGGAAGAGCCGAGCACATCGCTTCCACCTCAAGTGATTGCGCCCGCGCGTCCCCTTCCCGAGAAGACTGCGGTGCACGCTTCGCACTGGGCGTACCAGGCTGTCAAGAACCCGAAGCGCCCGCGCGTGCAGAATTCTGCGTGGGTCCGAAATGAGATTGACAGTTTCATTCTCGCGCGTCTCGAACAAGAAGGAATTCGCCCCGCGCAGGAAGCTCCTCGTCGCACGCTTCTCCGGCGCGCGTACCTTGACCTTCTCGGCCTGCCGCCAACGGCGGAAGAGGTTGAGTCATTCGAGCAAGACCGATCCGCTGATGCCTACGAAGGGCGCATTGAAGCCCTGCTCGCTTCACCACGCTACGGTGAACGATGGGGCCGTCACTGGCTCGATGTTGCGCGCTACGCAGACTCCAATGGCGTCGATGAGAATGTTGCCTACGCGAATGCGTATCGCTATCGCGACTATGTCATCGATGCGTTCAATCGCGACATGCCCTTCGACGAATTCATCGTTGAACAGCTCGCCGGGGATCTGCTCCCCGAAGCGCCAGTCCCCTCGCCAGAGAGCGACGCGCGAGCGCGGGGACGCATTGCAGCGCTTGGATTTCTCGCGCTCGGCCCAAAGATGCTCGCCGAACCGGACAAGGAAAAGGAGCGCGTCGATGTCGTCGATGAGCAACTCGATGTCGTCTCGAAGGCGTTCCTCGCCCAGACGGTCGCCTGCGCGCGTTGCCACGATCACAAGTTTGACCCGATCTCGCAAGCAGACTACTTCGCGCTGTCTGGGGTCTTTCGCAGCGTCTCGACGTTCGACAACATCGCGACCGTCGGTCATGTTGCGCAACGCCCGTTCGCGACGAGTGCCGAAGTTGAGCGTGTGCGAGTCTGGAAAGAACGCGCGCAAGCACTCGACGGTGTGCTCAACGGTGCGCAGGTGGCGTTGCGACGCGTCGAACACAACGAGTTTGCGCAGCGAGTGCACGACGCGATCACGAAAGAGCGCGCCGATTGGTTCTCGCTTGCCCTCGACGCAGAGCGAACCGCACAGGCGCCCCTCCCCGTGCGCGAGGCGTATCTCACCGCTCGTGCAGATCGAGCGATCCATGAGCAATCGAAGCCCGCAGAACTGCCGCGTGTTCTCGTCGTCAAGGAAACGAAGGTCGACGAGACTGCGCTCCACGATCGCGGCGATCACATGTCACCCACCGGAGCGGTGATCCCACGCGCCGTGCCGGCGGTGCTCGAACGAACGCTCGCCGCACCGACGTTCCCATCCAACGCGAGTGGACGACTCGAACTTGCCCACTGGATTGCGGACGAGCAGAATCCTCTCACCGCGCGCGTGATCGCAAATCGCCTGTGGGCATGGCACTTTGGTGCTGGGCTTGTGGATACTCCGAGTAACTTCGGCATTCTTGGTGGAAGGCCATCGCACCCCGCCCTTCTCGACTTTCTCGCTCAACGGCTTGTCGCCAACGACTGGAGCGTGAAGTCGATGCACCGGCTCATCATGACGAGTGCGACTTATCGACAGGCGAGCACGACCCACACCGCCGTCTCCTCAAGCGATTCCGACAACCGACTCCTCTCTCGATTTCCTCGCCGCCGCGTGGAAGCGGAGAGTCTTCGCGACGCCGTCCTTTGGACTTCGAGCACGCTCGATACAACGATGGGCGGCACGCTGCTCAGCTCAGCCGACCACGACTATGTGACGAACGATCAGTCCGGCAATGCAGCGAACTATGACGCGCCGCGACGCACCGTGTATCTCCCTGTCATTCGAAACGCGATGTTCGGGCTCTTCACGGCGTTTGACTATCCCGACGCAAGTACGCCGATCGATTGCCGATCGCGAACCACCGTCGCTCCACAAGCGCTCTTTTTCATGAACGCGCCGTTCGTCGAGGAAGCCGCGAAACGAATCGGCGCGATCGCGCACCAAGCAGGAGCACAACCGAAGGAGCAGATTCGCGCGGCATTTCGTGCAACGCTCGCGCGCAGCCCAGATACGCACGAAATCGCGGCGTCCGAAGTGTTTCTTTCCGAACTCACGCAGGATGGCCTCAGCTCCGACGACGCGCTCACCCGACTTTGCCACACCTTGCTTTCCACCAATGAATTCGTCACGATGGAGTGACGCGCACGCGCCACACGACCCATGCTTTGCGATCACCGGCACAATCCGATCTCCAGACGCGATGCGCTGACAAATCTCTGTGCGGGATTTGGATCTCTCGCACTCGCTGGGATGCTCGCCCAAGACGCCCGTGCAGGCGGAGGCCTCCTCGCATCGCCTCACTTTGTTCCTCGCGCGAAGCGGATCATCTTTCTCTTCATGCACGGCGGTCCATCGCAAGTCGATACCTTCGACTACAAGCCACTTCTGCAGCGGGATCACGGGAAGCCCCTTCCGTTTGCAAAGCCGCGCGTGCAGTTTGCCCAAACCGAAAATCTACTCGCGAGTCCTTGGAAGTTTCAGCAGTACGGACAGTCGGGCGCCTGGGTGAGCGACTTGTTTCCACACGTGGCGACGCTCGTCGACGATCTCTGTTTCATCAAGAGCCTGCATGGCTCGAATCCCGCGCACGGCGGGGCATTACTCAAGATTCATACGGGCAGCGATACCTTCATTCGGCCGTCCATGGGCGCCTGGATTTCGTATGGACTCGGTACGGAGAACGAGAATCTCCCGGCATTCATCACCATTTGCCCCACGCTCGGTCACGGAGGCGTGAACAACTTTTCAAGTTCATTCCTTCCCGCACGCACACACGGGACACCCATCGGTCATGCAGGAGTACCCGCTTCGAAAGCGCAGTTCGAGCACATGCTCGCCGGACTCCCACCGGAACTGCAACGCAAGGAACTCGACTTTCTCCAAGCGCTCAATGCGCAACACCTCGCTCGCGCCGGAAGCGACATCGCGCTTGAGGGACGCATCGAAAGTTTCGAACTTGCGTATCGCATGCAATCCACCGCGCCGCTCGTCATGGATCTCAGCAATGAGACCGACGCGACGAAAAAACTCTACGGGATGGACGAAGCGAAGACGGAAAACTTTGGTAGACAATGCCTTCTTGCGCGGCGATTTGCACAAGCAGGCGTTCGGTTCATTCAATGCACGCATAGTTACAAATGGGATCAACACGGTGATCTCCGCAATGGTCATGCATCGAATGCAGCAGAGGTCGATCGCCCGATCGCTGGCTTGATCCAAGACCTGAAGTGTCACGGAATGCTCGAAGACACACTCGTACTCTGGGGTGGAGAGTTCGGTCGTACGCCAACAGCTCAGGGCGGCGATGGCCGAGATCACAATCCGCACGGCTTCACCATGTTCATGGCTGGAGGCGGAGTAAAGAGCGGGTTTTCATATGGCGCGACCGACGACTACGGTTACTACGCCTCTGTCGACAAGTGCGATGTGCACGATCTACACGCGACGATCTTGGCACTGATGGGGATTGATCACGAGAGGTTGACCTTCCGCCACGCCGGGCGCGATCACCGACTCACCGATGTCCACGGAAGGGTCGTCTCCGAGATATTCGCCTAGGAATCCAAGCGGACTCGCGTAAGGACTTGGGTTCTCCAGAACTGTTTCTAAAGCCGCTTGCCGAATCGGTCGAACCTGCTATTCTTCCCAACCCGCAGTGCCATGCACTGCCTGAGTTGCGGGCGTAGCTCAGTGGTAGAGTGTCACCTTGCCAAGGTGAATGTCGAGGGTTCGAATCCCTTCGCCCGCTTGAAGCGACCGCAGCAGTAGGCCCTAAGCCTGCCGCTGCGGTCTTTTGGTTGGCGCACACCTCGGCGCGGTTAGGATCCGAGTGACCGGCACGCTTCCTCGTTCGAGAATTGCCTCATGCGAACATCCATCATTGCCCTCTCGGCCGTTGCCCTCTTCTCACTCGGCGCAACCATCGCCTCTGCGCCTCCGTCGCTGAAGTTCACATCCATGGGATTCTCGATCGCGCCAATCATCGCCACTGAAGACGCAACGGAATTCATCCCGCTCACCATGTCACTCCCCGCGACTGAAGACGGTTTCACGCCGAGCGTCAGTGTGCTCATCCAACCCTGGGAGCAGACAATGGAGGAGTACCGAGAGCAATCGATCCGACAACTGAAGGATGCGGGTTGGACCGTGCTCGGAGAGGGTTTCACGGCGAACACTGAGGGCGGGACCGATGACGCGAAGGCGCTCGTCCTCGAGTACGAGGGTGGCGAGGGCGACGCACTCGTGCACTATTACGCGAAGGCTAAAGCGCGACGAGGCAACATCGTGCTTGCGACAGCGAGCGCCTCCGCGCTCGCATGGAAACAACATGCCGTGACGCTGAAGACATGCGTCGACAGTCTCACCGTCGATGGCGCGCGCAAGCCGACAACTCCACCAGCAGCGGCGAAACCAGCCAAGCCGTGAGTGGCGCATCGACTATCACGCTCCGATGCGACGCCGCGCGATCTCAATTGACGCTCGAACCGTCGTTTGGGTGTGTTGCGACAAGTTGGCTCGTCGATGAAGCGGAGTTGCTCGCGCTTCCTGCGCCGCGCGAGGAATTTTTACGCTCAACTCGCACCGGGGGCATCCCGTTGCTCTACCCCTACGCGAATCGGCTTCGAACCGATCGATTCTTGTGCGCCGGCCTCGAGGTTGATCTGTCGCGCGAACTTTCACTCAAGCGCGACGCAGGAGGACTTCCGATACACGGCCTTCTCCTCCGATGGCCACACTGGGTGCTCACGCAGCCGAGCGAAAGCGCCCTCTGCGCGAAACTCGATTGGGCTGCGCATTCGTGGTTGATGCATGCGTATCCGTTCGGACACACGCTTGAACTTCGCTGGGAGTTAACAAAGATCGCCGACCAAGCGGCGCTCACGATCACCACCACAATCCACGCGGACCGCGACACACCGGTCCCAATCGCGTTTGGCTGGCATCCGTACTTTCTCGCTCGATCGCCGAGCGCAGCGACAGCGGAGTTTCCATCAATGCGTGAGGTGAAACTCCTCCCTTCCGGCGTGCCTTCGGTTCCGCTCACACTCGACCCCAACCGCCGACACCTCCCCGTCTCTATCGGGAGTGGAGTTGATGCGCTCTTCCAAATCGAATCGCCCTCCTCGCAGGTGGTCCTGCGAGAACCGACCCGCTCGATCGCAATCGAGTTCCTTCAGGGCTATCGTTGGATGCAAGCGTTTTCGCCCCTCGGCGCAAACTACGTCGCCATCGAACCGATGACCGCCCCGACTTCAGCCCTCTCCGATGGGAGCGCAGCCGTTATCCCAAGCGGCGAAAGCACCTCTGCGAGCTTCTGCGTGCAGGCCCCCTGTCGGAAAAACTGACCTATTTCGAACCGATTCCGAAGGATCCTTTGCTTCAGATACAACCGAGGGTAGACTCCGTCCGGAGGTCGACCAAGGGGTCCGACATCGTTTACGGTTGCCGCAGCAGGCAACACCTGGCTTCCCGGCTAGGAAAGGGCGTAAGCGATGTGGATTGCCGTCTTCGGGCGGTGCTTGGCGGCACAGCGTTAGGGAGGGTCCGGTCATGTCCAGCAATGCGTTCGCCTCGGCGGGCAAACGGGATAGCCGCATTCCGGCGACCGTCCGCGAATCGTCACCCAGTAGCGAAAGTGCTGCGCTCGCAGACGCAGCCAGGATTGTGCTTCAAGCAATCATCGGTCGCTAAGAAGTCTTGATCATCAAACGGAGGGGAAATCGACAGCCGTGCGCGAATGCGAACGGCTGTTGCTTTTTTGGCTTGCAGAAGTCCCCCTCGCGCGCACACTCGACAAACCCTCGATGCGAATACTGAGTCCTAAGCCGCCGCGCAACCAACAACGCGCCAAACGCATGCTGTCGCTGCGAGCATCTGCCATCGTCCTCGCTTTCCTTTCAATGAACGCGACATCGCGTGCGTGTGACGGCGATCTCAACGGCGACAACACGGTGAATGCGCAGGACATCGCACAACTTCTCTCAGCCTGGGGCGGAAATGCGGGTGACATCAATGGCGATGGCATGACGGATGCCGCAGACTTAGCCGCGCTACTCGGAAGCTGGGGAGAATGCCCGGCACCCGTTGAGTGGACGGTTCTTACTCGGCTCGACAACAACACAACCACGGCGATTGACGCGAACGGAACCACTGTTCGAACCTGGACTGGAACCGGAAACGGCGCGAGCATCGGCTACTTGCTCAGCGACGGCTCGCTTGTGCGACCAGCGATCTACGCACAAGGAAGTTTCACAGGTGCGGGACGAGGCGGCCGCGTGCAGATCTTCTCTCCCAGCGGCGCGCTCGCGTCGGATCTCATCATTGCATCTGCCGCGTTTCAGCAACATCACGACATCTGCCCCCTTCCCAACGGGAACATCTTGTGCATCGTGTGGGAGCTTCGCTCACAAACCGAGGCCACCGCGGCCGGACGGAGCGCGATCGCTGGAAACATGTACTCCGAGCGCATTATCGAAGTGCATCCGACTGGCATGAGTACCTATGAGATCGTGTGGAGTTGGAGCCTCTGGGATCACCTTGTGCAAGATGTGAATCCCGCTCTCGCGAACTATGGGGTGGTGTCGCAGGCGCCGCAACTCATGGACATCAACTTCGGCGCAATCGTGAACAGCGATTGGATCCACCTCAATGCGATCGACTACAACCCCGCGCGCGACGAAATCGTCGTGAGTTCTCGCTCGCTCAATGAACTCTGGGTCCTCGATCATTCCACGACGACAGCTGAGGCTGCGTCACACAGCGGCGGCGCGCGCGGCAAGGGAGGCGACCTGCTCTATCGATGGGGCAATTCTCAAGTGAGTCGTCGTGGAACAGCCAACGACCAGTACTTTCGCGTCGTCCATAGTGCGACATGGATCGATGAAGGGATGCCGGGTGCTGGAAACATCCTCGCGTTCAACAACGGTGATCGGACCGGATCAACCAATGATTGGTCGCAGCTCGTCGAGATTGTTCCCCCTCGCGACAAGACCGGCGGGTACACGGTGCCAGCGACCGCCGCATTCGGCCCTGTGAGCCCCGTGTGGACGGTCGGTCAACAAGGTGGGTTTTACGGCGGCCCGACGCAGTGCGGAGCGTTTCGGCAGAGCGATGGATCGACGCTCGTCACGCTGACCAACAGCGGAACGATGTTTGAAGTCAGCGCAAGTGGATCAACGACCGCGACGCAGCAACTCACCGGGCAAGTCGCGCGAGCTGTTCGCTATCGCCTTGTCAACGGGGCGTGGATCGGTCACTAGGCGATGCAACAAAGCGCTCGCCGTGCGAGTCCGGAGTAAAGTGCGGCAGTGGCCGACTCGTTAGAACATCGCGAAGCACTGCTACCGCTACTCGCTGACGGTGCGCGGGAGATAGCCCTACGCTTCTTTCAATGCGAAGAGCTTGGCGTTGCGGAGAAGGCCGACGCATCGCCCGTCACGCAGGCCGATCACGCGATCGAGGAGTTTCTTCGTTCGACCATTCACACGCACTTTCCAAATGACGCCCTCCTCGGCGAGGAGTTTGGGGAAGCAAGCGGCGCGAGCGGATATCGCTGGATCCTCGACCCAATCGATGGCACAGTCAGCTTTGCCAATGGCGTTCCGCTCTTTGGAATCTTGATAGCGCTTGCGCGCTGCACACAGGATGGGCAAGACGAAGTCATCGCAGGTATCGCAGATTTTCCAGCGCTCGGTGAACGAATCATGGCGAGCCGAGGGCGCGGCGCGCTCTGGATGCGAGATGACAAGTCACCCAAAGTAGCTCGCGTCCGAACTGGAGTGCGCGCACGCGATGCAGTGATCTGTACGAGTGGCAGCGAGTACTACTTCAAAGCGAATCGCGTCGACGCGTTGCTGCGCGTCGCGCGCGCGGTCGGTCGCCTTCGTGGATGGAGCGACTGTTACGGACTCCTTCTCGTTGCGACGGGGCGCGCGAATGCGATGATCGAACCCATCATGCGCCCATGGGACATTGGACCATTCGCAGTCATTCTGCCTGAAGCCGGCGGCACACTCACCGATTGGACAGGAATGGCGCGCATCGATGGAGGAAATGCCATCGCGGCTGAACCCGTGCTCGCGCACGAGCTTCGAGCGCTCCTCCAAGATTGAGTTCGGCCATGCGCGACGCGTGAGATTTGTTCGAAGATAGGGGCAACAACCCGCTTGGGACTCATTCCTAGATTATGTTGAAGCCAATGACACCACGCGATCCCAACCGGAGGCACGCACTGAAGAGTGGACTCGGCGCGCTCCTGGCGATGAGCGCGTTTGAGCGCATCTCGAGCGCGCATTCCAACTTCGCAAACTTCCGTGCGCCCCCGCTTCCACCGGCACCTCCGCGATTCAACCTTGACCCGGTGCTCCGCCTCCACTCGCTCGGTGCGAGTGAAGTCATCGGAGGCGTGCCCTTCGCCCCGACTTGGTTCGGTGATAGGTTCGGTTCAAACACACTTCCCTTCCACTCGTGCGAGAATTGCGCTGAATATCCACCACCTGAAGAGAGCATCGATGTTGCGATCATCGGCGGTGGACTCTCAGGCCTTGCACTCGCGCATCAACTGCGCCATCGCGATACGGTGCTGTTTGAACTTCGCCCGCGGCTTGGCGGCAATGCGATGGGCGAGTCATTGCAAGCGCAATCGTGGAGTCATGCCAGCGCGTATTTCATGCAGGATGATCCTGGCACGCCGCTCCAAGATCTCTACGACGAACTCCACCTGCCGCAACAGTGGAGGCAGGACAACGGCAACTTCTCCTTCGCGTATGACGGCGCGATCACGGAGGATCTTCTTGGAGCAGACGCGAGCCCAAAGCATCGCGCGTCCCTCGCCGCCTACCAAGCGGCAGTCAAGCAACTCGCGTTCGGTGAGTATCCAGACATTCCATTTGACGGAAAGCCGTCGCCCCTCATTCTCGAACTTGATAGCCGGTCGTTTCGTGATGATCTCTTGCTGCGATGCGGCGAGCTTCCACCACGGCTGCAATATCTGCTTCAGGCGTACTGCGCGTCGAGCTTGGGGGTTGGCACCGATGAACTCAGCGCAGCTGCGGCATGGAACTTCGTCGCTGCAGAAGAGTTTGGTCGCAATGTGCTTCCTGCGGGAAATGCCGGGCTCGCACGAGCGCTTTGGCAACATGCGCGCGTCCAAGGCAACGGCGCGCATGGCGCCCGCTTCCGATCGCATGCCACCGTTGGTGCCGTAGAACTCACCGATGGCGGCGCACTCGTGTATTGGCGAGATGGCCAAGGAAAGCGGAGAACGACCTTTGCGCGGCAAGTCGCGTTCGCCAACGCGAAGCACATCGTCAGGCACATGCTTCCATGGCTTGAAGAGGCCGACGCAGCCAAGCGCGAAGCGATGCAGCTTGTGCCAACGATGCCGTATGTCGTTGCGAACATCGTCTTGAACGCGCCGCTCGGTCACGACTTTTACGATCTGTACCTGAATGGCAGTAGCGCGTTCCCCGCAGATGCAAATGCGTTCGAAGCTGCGCGCATCATCACCGACGCCGTGAATGGCGGGTTCGCTGTGCACCCAACCAACAAGGGCGTGCTGACGGTGTACTGGCCGCTGCCATGGCACACCGCGCGATTCACCATCGTGCAAGAATCGGACTGGCGCGAGTCAGCGATCCGCGCGGCGCCACAGATCCAAGAGTTGCTCGCACTGCTGCGAGTTGATGTCGGTTCGGTCGAGCAAGTGCGGCTCGCGCGCTGGGGTCACGCGATGCCTTTCGCGCAACCAGGGACCTACTCCGCGGGACTGCCGCACGAGTTGCGTCGACCATTGAACGACCGACTGTGGTTCGTGAACCAAGATAACTGGCTCCTTCCTGCAGTCGAGACGGCGCTTACCGAAGCCCTTTGGGCGGCGCCGCAAATCGACAGCGCGCTTTCCTGATGTCGTGAGCAGCGCAATCCATGCACCGCGCTCTCGCGCCCGAAGGTGTCGAGTAGCAAGAGTCTGACTTCGCGCAAGAATTCACCCGGAACTTTGGGAGGATTTTTCGATGTGCCCTCGAGCGCATGGTTCAATGGCACGACATGGAAAAGACGAGGTTGGAATCGATCCCGCACTGGGCGACTCGCGCCCTGGCACTCGCGCTCGCGTTTGCAAACGAGCAGTCGCTCGCGCACGACGGCATTGAGGCACACGCAACGCATCGCATGATGTCTCAGCGCTTCACGCCTCCGTGGAGCGGCGAGCGTGGGGTGGTCACTGCGCTGACCGCAAACAGACCTGTCGCGCGGTTGGAGGCGATAGCGCATGATCGATCGCTCACACGAGCCCTCGCGCAGAGCGAGGCCACCTTCACGATGATCGGACTACCAGACACGCAGAACTACAGCGAGTTCTTTCCGTCCACGTTCATGGCGCAGACGGAGTGGATCGGAGTGAACCGAACACCGCTCGGCATTCGATTCGTTTCACACTTCGGCGATGTCGTGAATCATGCGTTGGATGTGACGGAGTGGAAGAATGCGGATATCGCGATGCGCGTCCTCGATGAGTTGGGCGTCATCTACGGCGTATGCCCAGGAAATCATGACATCACGCCAGAGGGAACACCTAGCTCACCGTATGTGCCGCAGCAGTATCTCGAATTCTTCGGAGCCCAACGATGGAGCGATCGGCCTTGGTTCGGAGGCGCATCACCATCGGGAATGAGCACCTATCAGTGTTTCAACGCCGGCGGCGTTCCGTTTCTGGCGCTTCACCTCGACTGTGATACACCCATCGCGGAACTCGCGTGGGCGCAGGGCATTCTCGACAAACACAAGGATCGTCCAACACTCGTAACGACACACAAGTACTTGCAAGATGCAGAGGACTATGTCGCAGGCGTCCCGATCGTCCCGAGTGGTCGCTACCCGTCGAGCTGGTACCTGCAAGAGGGCTTCTACAACCCCTACGGAGTGCAAGCGGAGGAGTTCTTCGCGTGGTTTCTCCGAAAGAACACCAACATATTCCTCGTGCAGTGTGGTCACTTTCACGAGGAGTACCGACAGGCAAGCGTGAATGTCGACGGGCGCATCATCCACGAGGTCCTCGCGGACTTTCAAGACGATCCCAACGGTGGCGATGGATGGTTGCGCGTGATGCGGTTCGACACGGAGGAAGACCGCATCGACTTCGAGACTTACTCGCCGACACTCCGCGCGATTCGGATGACTGACGAGAGTCACTTCTCGCTCAGCGTGCCATTCGATGCATACAGCTCGCCGGAGGGCACACAGTTTCGTGCCTTTCAAGAGGGAGTTGGAGACTACGCCGGCACGCGCGACACTTGGGTGAGCGAAGCAACGCCTGACACGAGTTACGGGCAATCGAGCACGCGCGTGTCCGATGACGATGTGAACAACGCGATCTTGAGTGACGCTGCTGGTCAAGCACTCATCCGATTTGAGAACATCTTCGGCGTTCAAGGCATTCCGGCTGATGCGACCGTCACATCCGCGACGCTCGTGCTCGACATCCCTGACGACATCGACAGCCCTCTCTACGACCCGGACTTCTTCGTCTACCTCGTCGAGCGACCATGGACGGAGAGTTCCACTTGGAACTCGCTTTCCGACGGGCTTACCGTGGGTTCTGACTTGAGCGCGCTCATCGCGGTCTTCGGGGGTGACAGCGTGCCTGACTCGGACACGATGCGGCGCATCGACATCACCTCGGCAGTCCGGCTTTGGCAACAGGGACATCCCAACTTCGGCATCGCGATCCTCCCAGAGATCATCGTTGGCAACGACGACGGCATTGCCATCCGCACGCGCGAAAATCCGAACACCATTCTGCGGCCACGGCTCGAAGTTGTCTTCACGCAAGCCGAACCTCGACCCCGTTCCGACCTCACGGGCGATGCAATCGTGAATGCCGCAGACCTCACCCTACTTCTTTCCGCTTGGGACACGCAGGACCCGTTCGCTGACCTCGACCGCGATGGGTTTGTCGGCGCAGCCGATCTCGCGATGCTACTCACTGGATGGTCGTGAACGACCCCGCGCCTGTCTGCCTCCATGCCGCACCTTGCAGATCGCGGGCCTCAACTCGTTACGAGTGCGTCCCAACTCGCGTCAAACGCGAACGCATAGTTCCGCCAGCGCCCGATGCTCGAGCGATTGATTTTCCGGCGAACCTGCTCATGACTCAGTGTAAGAACGGTGCGCTCATTCGCTTCCGGGCTCAACACACTCGCATCAAACGCAACCCCGAGATGCTCAAGCACGCGTCTGATTTCGATTTCTGGCTTGTCGACGAGCGACTCATATTGGAGACGCAGCGCTCGAAGCGCGAGGGCCTCCAACGATGGAGCAACGAGCCTCTGATGCGCAACCATGACTCGACGGATCATCTCGAGACTCGCTGTAAACCCGAAAGACTGTGGGTGAAAATTCGAGAGAAACATGCTGATCGCGCAGTCCCGAGGATCTCTCTCGATATGAACGAGTGCGATGTTGGGCAGCACGGCAGCAACGGCTGGCAGCAACCGCCACGCTCGAAGTGTCTTGTCGAACGTGTGCGACGCTCCCGCCCTCCTCCTCATGCGCGCGCCTTCGAGATACGCAGACTGCAGTTGCGTTGCATCCTCAGTCGGCGAGTCGCGAAGTCGGGCGGGCCAGAGCCCCCGCGAAACAAGCGCATCGCCGATGTCAGAGATTCCTTCGTACTCGCCGATTCCCGCGATCAACGGGTGCCGATCGAGCATCTGCTCCACGAGTGTCGTCCCGCTGCGTGGAAGTCCCACGATCATCGCCGTGGCCTCACAGTCGGGAACTCCTGCGCGTCGGCCGGGACGACTCAATCCTGCACGCGAAGCGCGCGCGAGCAACGCCAATTGCTCATTCGCGTCAAGCTCGACTCCCGTGATGTCAAATGGCGGCGTTGTCTGTTGGTGGAGCCACTGAGCAAGTTCGAATGCTTCTCGATACCGAGCGTCCGCATCAAGCATGCGAACCGCTTCGAAACCCGCGATCCGTTTCAACGACAGGCTCCGGCTCGCCTCCGCGCAGGCGCGCATCCGCTCGATGCCGCGCGGACGATCGGTCTGGGCGATCTGTCGCGCTTCGAAGAGCGCGCCGCGTTCGTCCGACTTCCAATCAGCCCTCGACGCAAGGAGCGCCTCGGCCTCACTCTTGCGACCTCCGCGAGACAAGATCTCCGCGAGCATGACCGTCGCCTCGACGGCGTTAGGCGGTTGTTGTGCGAGAAGCCTTCGGAGGCGATCAACCGCGAGCGAAGTGCGGCCGAGCCGGTGATCAACGACAGCGCGAACCAAAGCCAAGTAGGGGTGATCGCTCCGCACGCGAAGGCCAAGCTCTGCGAGGTCGAGTGCCTCCGCGAGTCGACCACTGCTGAGCGCCGCGTTCGCATCCCGAAAGAGACGGTCAACCTTGTTTTCTGGAGGAGGCATGCCTCCGAGAGCCTACAGCCGAGGCCGCGGCGGTGACCTTTTTTGGAAAGGACACGCTGAGCAACAGCGATGCGACAGTCTCGGCGTCCATGATTCAGAGACTCACCGCCCGCGCAGCGTCGATCCACTTCCTCTTCGGAAACCCTGGAGCTTCATGCACGGCGCATTGGTCGAGGATCCCCCTCGGTTGGTTGGGGACCGCCCCTCCTGTCCTCCAACAATCGCACGGACTGCCTATCACATTCGAACCCGTCCTCATTCGTTGAATGCGCTCGAAGTCGGGCGAGGTCGAGATCGGGCAGCTAGGGCAACGCGAGGTGAGGACGCAAAGGGATCCGTCTCATGAACGCTCCCCTCACCAACTCCGCGGGTCGCTGATTACCTGCGCGCTCCCCCGAAGCCTTCGCCCTGACTCGAATTCGCGTCTGTCGGTTCGTGCAGCGCGCTCTCACAATCCCGTTCGAGGGACAACGCAGCTGCACTCTCGGCTTCCAAAAATTGCCCCGACTCGGAGCGCCTGCGTGGGAGGTGTGACTCCGAACGCACGCTCTCTCGGTTCTTTCGCGCCCTCAATCGCAAACGCGAAATGCACGTAGCGCGGCGCGACTCCGTGCGCACGGTCTCGCGACAACATCGACCCGCATGCCGAGGCTCGACCTCTTCCCCACCCACTCCGAGGATTCTGCGAAACCCCGGCGCACCACTGCTGCAAACGGCGGCGCTCGATTGGGTTCAGCGGCTCGCCTCCCTCCACCTGCCCTGAGGCATCGGGGCTAGCGCAGCGCATCGCGCAAACCTCGTTGCCGAATGAGCTTTCGCTTCGAACCAGAAGAGGCCTCCCAAACTGCCCCCACACAAATCGCGTTGTTATCAGCCGAGCCAGGTGTGCGCGGGGTAAACGATGGAATTCTCCAAGAAACTTCCGCTGTTTCATTTGACCCCTCCAAACCTTGCGTCACTCTCACCCCTGAGTTGCCGCTTGACTCGCGCACGATTGAGAGCGTGTTCGAATCACGGTTGCACTAGTTTGTTCGACCGTCTGAAAACACCCTTTTTTGGAGAGAATATGAAGACCATTCTTGCAGTTGGCGCGCTCACAGCGGCCGTCGCATCCGCCGCATCGGCTGATGTGACCTACACCCTCACGAACCAGACATTTGCTGGTTTCGCCTTCAGTGAAGCAGCGACCGCGGGCAGCCTTTCCGGCACCCTCACTGGCGCTTCGATCAACATCGTCCTCGAGGCCTCGGTTTCGTGGACCTACGCGGATGACCTCTGCGTGTATGTCGCTGGAACCCCTCTCGCAACTGGCGGCATGCTCCAGTGCGGCGGTTTCTCGAACCTGAGCGCAGCTCAGCGTTACTTCTGGCCAAACGGCGCTAGCTCGGCACCAGGCACCACGTCGATCGGAACCGTGAACTTCACGACCGGCATTGACATGGCTGCGAATCCAACCATGTCGGTTTGGATTGGTAACGGCTACGGCGCAGCGGGTACCTCCGGTACCTTCAGCGGAACCATCACCCTTCACGGCGTGAACGCAGTTCCAGCACCAGGCGCCATCGCTCTCCTCGGTCTCGTCGGCCTCGCTGGCCGCCGTCGCCGCTGATTGCGAAACCAATGACTCACAACCGTTCTCCGGAACGGGCAAAGTGAGATCAGCAGGTCAACTCAACGCGGCGCGATTCGTAAGATTCGCGCCGCGCTTGTTTTTGTTTTCCGCAGTGTCGACCACTGAGGACAGTGACGGGAATGGGCACGCGGTAATCGCGGCATCCAATGGATGCGATCTCGCAATCCCCATGCATTCGAAAAACTCTTGCGCGCGGCTCGCGAGATTCGCACACAACGCCTCGCGCTTGACTCTTGCCTTCTGCTCCGTGGTTTGATGAGGTTTGGCGGCTTGACTCGGGAAGCGTTGATAGAGGAACGAGGCGCGCACAACCTCACAGCGAGTGTTCGACGAAACCGAAGGCGCGCTGCGCGATCCGCAGGACGCGGTCAGCCGCTAGCACTCACCCAAGCAGCTCGGAATTGCCTCACGATTCTGTCGCACCTTCGATCGCTGAAGCCCAATGTTCAAAGGTCTTTTCGATCGCCCCCCAAGTGCTGAACTGTTCAAGCCCAGCGCGGCTGGTTGCATCGGTGTCTCGAAACCGGAGCATCAAAGTGCCATCAGCGCCGTTGGAAATCGTGGCATCGACTGCCGCGTACCCGCGCCCAGCACCCATCACGCGACTCGGAAGCGCGATGTTCCGAAGCGGCTTGTTCGGGACCGCACGGACGATCTTCGCCTGAACCACGAGCACATTCGGACCCGCAGCCGCGGCCCGCGCGTAACTCTTGAAAAACGCTGATTCAAGGTCTTTCTGTAGTTTCGCGCGCAAATCATCGAGTTGCGCCGCATCCACATCATCGCCTTGCGTGGCGTCGGCGGTGATCGTCGGATACTCCACCAAGACAGCGTTGAACTTGGAGAAATCCGCGCCCTGCGTGCGGATGATCTCTGGCTCAGGATCAACAAGCGAGTCCTTCGTGTTTGGGCTCATCGGGTCCTGATTGAGAAGACCCTGACCGCCGCACGCGCTCAGTGCGAGTGTGACTCCAATGCAGACCCATGCCGTTTGAACTGTGTGACCGATGTTGCGCATCTGCGCAGCATAGCTCACGCGCCACGAATCGCCGAACTCCGTCCATCGGGCGCGCAGCGTCATTGCGCGGGTGTTGCGCCTTCATCTCCACTTGGATCGTCGGCGGTTTTTCCTCGCACCGTGTTTCGTGGTTTACTTGGTTCAGGCCCCGGGACTGCCTCCTTCCACCGCGCGAGTTTCTGCATCCACTGCGCGCGCAACTTTCCGGTGGCATCAAGCGCGATCGCACGATCGAGATTCGCGAGCGCTTGTTCGCGATCACCTGTCGACCAGTAGGCAAGCGCAAGCGTCTCAGCCGCGCGCGCGTCACTCGCTCCTGCAAGCGCGTCGGCTCGCTGTGCGAGTTCGAAAGCCCAGGGAAGATCGCGATGCTGCACATACGCCGCGTTCAGCACCGTTCGCGCGATGGACCGCAAAACCGTGGCATCGGATGCGTACTCGAGCGCAAGCGTTTTGCCATACGCGTAGCCCTCTTCCTCCTCACCCATTGAACCAACCAGAGCTCCGAATCGGATGAGTTCAAAGACCGACTTCCGCTCGGGAAATCCCGCGATGATCGCATCAAGCAGCGTCCTCAATCCAGACCAGTCCCCACTCTTTTCACACGCGGCATACGCTTGATTCACCTCATCGCGCGCGCGTTTCTCCTGCGAGTTCAGAATGAACTCGGCACGAATGGACTCCGGTTTCCAAGTCCCATCGAGTACCGCGCTCAGTGGTTTGTCGAGATCGTCTGGATGGCCATACCACTGCACAGCCCCATCGCGGACGATGAAAACTCTTGGTGTCGTGTGCTGAAGCGTCGCAAGTTGAAACTGAGAAAGCGTGGACTTATCCGGATCCGCTGCGATTGGATAGGTCATGATCGCGCGACGGTCATCATCTCCGAGCCACGCCGTAACAAGCGCGGGCTCCTCTTCAGTCACCGCAAAGAGCACTACGCCTCGCTCCGAAAACACTCGCGCGTACTCTGCGACGAGCGGCGCGGACTCTTCACAGTGCCCACATGTCGTAAGAAAAAACTCGATCAAGTAGACCTTCCCAGGCTCCCAGGCCGTGAATGGTCCGCCCTGCACCCACGACGAGATTTGTGGGAAAGGCACCTTCGCACTAGGAAACAGGCGCGGACGCGCCTTTCGCCAACCGCCAGGAGCGGAGCCGTTTGGAGGGGCTTTCTGAGATACCGATGGAGGACTCGTGACTGCAGGTGTGTTCTGCCCTATCGCGCGCGGCTCGACAATGGCTCCAAACAGAAAGGCGATGGTGACGCAGGCCCGCCGTACGACCGTGTTATCCATTGAACAACTCCTTATCGACTTCCGTCCAATCCAAGCGTTCAGCGACGCTGCCGAGCGATGCTGCCAACCGTTCTAACGGCAAACCCTACCTCAGACGACGCATACCGGCAAGATCTCAAACCCCGTCCAAAGCCGCATTCTGGGAACAATCCGCAACGCTCGCTCGAACCTCTCCTTGACTGCGTATGCTTTCTGGGCGATTCTTCCCTTGTATGAGCGCACAACGATCCATCCTGAGCCATCGAGCGAGTGGGTTTGAACGCATGCGATCACGCGGGTTCACGCTTGTTGAATTGCTCGTCGTTGTTGCCATCGTCGCGTTCCTCCTCGCGCTCGTCCTCGTCAGTGCGGGAAAGCTGAAACAGCAGGTTCGACTCACAGAGTCGATGCAGCATCAGCGCTCCATCACAACCGGCTTTCTCGCCTACTTCGTGGACAACAATGGCAAGTTTGCAGGTGTCGATACCGGTCTGCATCCAAGCTACGACTGGGTCGTGAGCTCCGTTGCAGGGAACACAGATGAGGAAGGGTTCGAGAAAGAGTCAGCCATCACGAATGGCGCGCTGTGGAGTTATGTGGGCAACCTCAGCGCCTACAAGAGTCCGTTCGATCCACACCCGCTTTCCGAGCGCATGCGAAGTTATTCGCTGAACGGTTTTCTCGCGTCTACAGAGACCGCCGCTTTTTGGGGCGGTCCTCCGAGTGCTCAAGTCGACCGTATGTCGAAGGTTGTGCACCCCGCCGAGACGCTTTGCTGCGTGAGCGAGTTCGACCACCGAAAGTACAACCATGATGGCTGGATGATCATGGGGAATTTCAGTTTCGTTTGGCGTGACAAACTCCACAACTGGAACCCAGGCTATTGGGAGTTTTCATACATGGATGGGCACACCGAGCCCCTCCACCATGCGTCGAATCAAACAGATGTTGATCACTACATGAACCTTGAGCAGGAGAGCTTCTTCTTCGAGACACCAGACTACAAGTGGCTCGTGCTCCATCTTTATCCGGGACAAGATTGGTGATCATTCGCTGCATTCGTTCCGTGATTCTCTTCAGCGCGATCGGAATCGCCGCGTTGGGCACCCTCTATTTCGCACATGGCAATCCGACGAGCGCCGCGAGCGGCATTACGACAACCGCTGACGAAGGGCGCGCCTCGGAAGCCGTCTCCCACGCGCGTCCGCTGACGAAGGATGAACTCGAGACGCTGACCGCGTGCCCAGTTGCGAAGATTTCCGTTGACGAGCGATCAGCGGAGCAAGCCAACGAGACAAGTGGCGAAGCGCAAGTCCGATTACGCGCCGCGCAAATCGTCTCCGAAGATCGATTTGAGCAGTTCCGAAATCTCGCGAAGCCGTATCTCACAACTGTGCGAAGCATGCTCCCACTCGATCATCGATTTGCGACGAATGAGATCACGTCGGAAGAGTCAGCGCGCTATTGGAAACTTGATGCGACAAAGAACGCGCAGTGGCGAACTGTGTGGAACTGCATTTATGACAAGCAGTGGTCGATCGAGGACCGTGGTGCGATGATGCAGTGGCTTCTCTTCGAGTCAACGACGAGTCGCTGACTCAAACAGCGCGACTCGCTCGCTTACTCGTCTTCCTTCACTCCGAACTCTTCATGCGCGTGCTCGCGCTCCTTCTCAATCTCCTCAAGCATGGACTTTGCCTCCGAGAGCTTGCCGTCCATGATGGCGAGTTCGAGTTGCAAGAGCGCTTGCGCGAGACGAACCATATCGCGACGGAAGTGTGCGGAAACCTTCGCCTTCGCTGCATCGTCCTTCGCGTCCTTGAGCATGTCCGCGGGCATAGGGGCGTTCTTCGCAAGGATGCAGCCACGCTCCATATCGCCGATGAGCTTGAGATTGTCTGCGGTCTTCGACGTGTCTTCGATCGAGTCCTTGAGAGACTTCAGGGCTCGATTCATTGCTTTCATCGACCCGCCCATGCTCGGATTTTCACCGCGAGGCCCGCGCGCTGCGCCGCCATCCTGACCCTGGCGGCGGGCGCCTCCGCGACCCGGGGCTTGCTCGCCGCTCGGCGCGTCCTGCGTAGGACCAGACTTCGGAGCTGCGGGCGCGTCCTGCGCAATCGCCGGCATCGCCGCGACAAGGAGAGAAGTAGCGACCGCCGTGACGGCGGCAAAGGAGAGGCGTGAGAAGCGTTGGGATGTCTTCATGGCTGTGTCTTCCGAAAGAGAATCATCGATGAAACAGTCGAGCAAGAAGACCAGCACGCGCCTTCGAGTGACTCAGGAGAAGTTCTAGCTCGCCGCAGTCAAAGAAGACCCCCTTGCAAGAGCCGCACTGATCGATCGCGACATTTTCATACGCCTGCTCACACATCTGCGCCCCGCACTTGGGGCAGCGCAGCCAATGCGCAGACTTCGCTGCAGCGCTCTCCGCTGCCTTTCGCTTCGCGTCGAGTAGTGCGCGCATCTTCTCCAAGGCTTTCGCGTCGAGTTCGTGAAAGCGTGCGTCTTCGTGACTGTAGCCGGTTGGTTCCGTGATATTCGACATGGGAAATTCCGATTGGTCACGAAGTATACGCGACCATTCAGACTCTATCGACAGCTTGGTACGTCGTACTGAGACTAGTCGCAGTTTCCCCACGCGCTCAGAAGCATTGACATGTCGGCAGCATCCGTGATCCCGTCGTGATTCAGATCGGCGAATCCTCCAGATCCCCACTGTGACAGCATGGCCGCCAAGTCCTGCGCGTTGACCACGCCGTCGTGCTGCGTAGGTGCGATGTCCGCAACACAAACACCAGGAACACTGTTCGGATCGGCGGGATCACTTCCCGCTTGAATCTCATCGGCATCGAAATAGGTGTCGGTGTCGCGGTCAATCCCGAGACGCACCTGAGTTCCCGCAGGCACAAGTGTGTAGGTCAACTCGCTTCCCGTCGACGCGAGCGCGAGCAACTGCGCCGGAGAGAGCAGCCCCTCCGCCGCGCGATCACTCCGGAAACTTCCACCCTGAAACACCCAGCCGCGTGGCAAACTATTTTGGTTCCCTTTGACGATGAGTGCGACCTGCCCAGTCGATGCGATCGAAACGAGCGAGTTGATACGCGCCGTGTCGCTTCCAACGCCCGTGGCGGTTGTCTGCGCGCCAACGCCTGCGCGAGTTTCCGTGCCAAAGGAGAGACAGAACGCTTCGACATCTCGGCGCTGCTGGGCTCCAGTGGCTCCGCCGGGGAACGCGAACCCAACCGAAAGAAGATCTTGAATCGTGGCCTCTTCGCCATTGTGATCGAATCCAAATCCGCGCAGCGCAACAGTGGAACCACGATTGGCGCCGACCTTTCTCCACACATCGCGCAAGGGCGCGTTCTTGCGATTCTGCGCCTCCCCACCTGGCGCAGGGATATCAACAATGTTGTTTGTGCCTGCGATTCCCGAATGACAGTTGAGACACGTGAGTCCAGGCGGTGCGCCGAAGATTTGCGCGGTGTTGAAGATCGATTGACCGTTGACCGGGTTTCCGGTTCCGCCGATGCCCGTCACGACTCCGCCAAAAATCGGCAGCGATGTCTTGAGTGAATTGTCGAGATTGCGATTCGGATTCGGGGGAAATGTCAACGACGCGAGATAGTCCGTCATGGAAGCCATCTCCGCCGCCGTCAACTCAGACGCGCGCCCTTGCAGGTGCGTGAAGGCCACATTGAATTCAGTGATGTCGTCTTTCTCGCCGCGCCAATGCAATGGCTCATTGCCGATGATGCCAAAGAGTGTCTGCGTCGTCATGGGCCCCTTCATTGGATGCCATGCAATGCAACCCGGAACCTGACAGGTTTCATCAAACGCTTGGACGGCGCCTGTCGGATCACCGAGGTCCCATCCAAGTCGGTCGCTACGCCCATCAATGTGGCATGTCGCACAAGAAGTGTGCCCAAGGCCCGATGTGAGGTTTGTGTCGAAGATAAAACGCCGTCCATTCTTGACGGCAACCGGTGTTGCGTCATGAAACGGAACACGCGCGGTCTCCACGAGCGAGGTCGTGTTGATACTGCTGACAGAGCCGTCGAAGCGATTGAGCACATAGACGAACGCGCCGTTGGGCGCTGCGACGAGTCCGCTTGGCCCTTCACCAACCGCGACTTTGCCGATGCGAGAGCCGCTCGCGTTGACCGCGACAACTGCATTAGAGCCAAGCGACGCGACGAACGCTGAGTTCCCATCCGGCAACCACGCGACGCCACGCGGATCGCCGATCGATTGATAGCGCTCGAGCTCTGGAATCGACGAGGATGTATAAGTCAAGTGCGGATTGAGATCGAAGATACTCGGTGAACCGGTCCCACCACTTGCAACGAGTGCGCCCATCATCTTTGCGAACTTTCCGTCAATCATCGGTTCGAAACGAACCTGATTGCCCGCTTCGATGCCTACCGCGAGAACGGAACCGTCGGGCGCAACGCCAATGCTGGCGACGCAACTCATCAATCCCGTGACATAACTCGTCGAGAGCGTCGTGGCATTCACCACGGCGATGTCGTTGTCGACGACATCCCACGGAATCTGATTCGTCCAATTCCGGTTGTTGTCATCGATCCACTGATTCGCAGCATTCTTCCGCGCGATGTGAGCGACTCGCGGCGGAATCGGCTGCCCGACCGTGCGCGGAGGATTGAACGCAGTACCAGCATTCGGCGGCGGATTCGCGCCCGCATAGGGACCTGCGGGATTGTTGACTGCTGCCCGTGGAATCACGGTCGTCTTGTTTCCTGACTCGAAAATCGCAACATAGACCAGCGTCCCTGATGGACTCACGGCGAGCGCGCGTGGTTGCGCACCAAGAAGCGCAGTACTCGTCAATGCGGGCGCAGCGCTCGTTGGATCAAAGCTCACGAGCCGCGAAGATGCCGCGAGCGAGACGAATGCGCGAACTGGTTTCACTGTGAAGACGATGTCCGCTGGTTCGTCACCGACGAGAATCGTTCGCGTCACTCGCATCGACGCAAGGTCCACGACACTCACAGAGTCAGAAATCTGATTGACGACCCACGCCTCACCGTTCGAGCGGGCCCGCACTGAAACCGGATCGACACCAACGGGAACAGAGCCATAGCGCACTGGAACCCCGCCGATGAGATCGAACACCTCTAGCTGCCCGTCCGCAGTATTGACGGCGAGCAGTTTCCCCCCGTCCGGAGTGACATCGATCGGATGCGATTGCGGCGACTCAAAATTCACGAAACCGGTCTGCGCGAGCGCGTTCGCGGCAGTCAGCACTGTGCATGCAGCGGCTCGCAGTGCAAAGCCAAACTTCGATCGTCGGTGCAATGAGGTGTGTGTGTGTGTCATGAGAAACCTTCAGCCGCATTGCCCCCTCAACATGCCACGGGGACGACACAACGGAAACTTGATCCTTCAAGTTTCCCGGTGAAAGCGCGGGACTACTCCCAACGCGAGTCAGTCTTGCTTCGCTGGCGCCTCAGGGGCATTGGTCGGTTTCTCAGGCGCGCCTGCCGGCGCAGCGTCCTCCGCACCATCCTCCTGCTTGTCCTCAGACTTTGAGGATTTCTTCGCTGGCAGCTTGCTCGTCTTGGCCTGGGTGGCGATCGCAGCCGAAAACTGCTCGCTCGTCGGATGTCCGATGAACGCGATCTTGCCCTCCGTATCAACGACGAACGCGCAGGGAATGCCGCCTTGCTTGGCTGCTTGCATCCACGCCTTGCTCATCGAACTATCGTTGTCGATCGCAACGCGGTACTCCATTTTCTCGCCCTGACTGGCAACGAACTTCTTGACGCCAGCCGCAGCGCTCTTTCCTCGCTCCGCGCCAGCAACTCCGATGAAGATCATGTTTGGATTGGCCTTCTGCAACTCAGTGAGGTGCGGAATGCTCGCAACGCATGGTGGGCACCAAGTTGCCCAAAACTCGACGACATACGCTGTGCCGGGTTCCAACTTTCGCACGCGCTCACCCTTGACCCATCCATCCACGGAAATCTTCGGAGCTGGCGAGCCAACCTTCAGGTCCGCTGCACGAGTTCCGGCGCCGAGAAGAACGGATGAAACAGTGAAGGCCGCGAGGATTGATGCGAGCTTGTTCATGGAAGCAGCGTACCGCCTGCACCCAAAAAAGCGCTAACTTAACGAGGTGCAATCCGATCTTCAGCATCGCCGCGACGCCTGTCGCACTCTTCTCGGAGCAGCCGTGACCGGCGCGTTTGCTCCGTTGAGTGGCTGCACAACAGACAGATTCGTGCACCCCATCATGATCACTCCCAATTCCCGCATCCCTGTCATGCTGAGTACTTGGAAGCATGGACTTCCCGCGAACACTGCTGGCCTCGCGATCTTGGCGCGCGGCGGTACTGCGCTCGATGCCGTGGAGGCAGGCGCGATGGTCGTTGAGATTGATTGCCCCGACAAGACCGTCGGGCTCGGCGGAATGCCCGATCGTGATGGCATTGTCACGCTCGACGCCGCGATCATGAGTGATGACGGCCGCTGCGGCGCTGTTGCTGCGGTCGAGGGGGTTGTCCATCCGATCACTCTCGCGCGTCGCGTCATGGAAGAGACGCCGCACTGCCTTCTTGTGGGAGAGGGCGCGCGACACTTTGCGACGGCATGCAAACTCGAAGTGCGCGAAAACAAACTCACTCCCGAAAACGAGAAGGCATGGCGCGAGTGGCTTGTGGAGAAGCAATACGCACCGCTCATCAACCCAGAGAATCACGACACTATCTCGCTCCTCGCGCTCGATGCGCAGGGCCATCTCGCCGCCGCCTCAACCACGAGCGGATTAGGGTTCAAGATGCACGGCCGCGTAGGAGATTCACCCATCATTGGCGCTGGTCTCTATGTAGAACCCAAAGTTGGTGGCGCTGTTTGCACGGGCCTCGGTGAGATGGTGATCCGAACGCTCGGCGCGTTTGTCGCTGCGGACTGCATGCGCCGAGGTGCGAGCCCGCAAGAGGCGTGCGAAGAAGCGCTTCGCATCATCATGCAAAAGAACTCCGCGGACCCCAAGACCTACCAAGTCGGCATGCTCGCGCTCGATTTCCAGGGCCGCGTTGGCGCCGCGAGTGTCCAGACTGGATTCAACTACGCGCTTGGATGGACCGAGAAAGGGTCGACCTCGAACACGCTGCACGACGCAAAGTTTCTTGTCTGACCGCGATCATCAGTACAAGACGCGAAACCGAATCGTCCCCGCCACTGCGCGAAGTTCGCCGACGACCGCTTCGTCGTAACTCCGATTCACATCCGTGACGACATACCCACTCGTCTCATCGGTCCGAAGCGACTGCCCAAGAATGTTGATCTTGCGTGCGGCGAGGATCCCGTTGATCTGCGCGAGCACACCCGGTTGATTCCGGTGGAGATGCAGAAACCGATGCGAGCGAGGAGTGGCACTCAGCGAGATCTCAGGCAGATTGACGGCGCCCGCCGTCGCGCCGAGATTCACATAATCGACCAACCGCGACGCGACGAACGAGGCAATGCCCTGCTGCGCCTCTGCCGTCGACCCACCGATGTGCGCCGTCAAGATCGTGTTCGGGATGCCGCGCAACGGACAATCGAAGGGTTCCTTGTTCGAGTTCGGCTCGTGCGGGAAGACATCCACACCCGCGCCGCCCAAGTGTGCGCTTCGCAGGCTCCGGGCAAGCGCGTCGAGATCGACGATGTGTCCGCGTGCGAGATTGAGCAGAATGGCACCTGACTTCATGCGGCCCAACTCACGCTCACCAATGAGGTGCGTGTTCTCTTTGCGACCGTCCACATGCACACTCACGATGTCACTGCGCGAGAGCAAGTCGGACATGGACTTTGCTTTGCGCGCGTTCCCAAGCGGCATCACCTCCGCGAGATCGTGATAGATCACTTGCATGCCCATCGCCTCAGCGAGCACGCTCAGTTGCGAGCCAATGTGGCCGTAGCCAAGAATGCCGAGGGTCTTTCCGCGAACTTCGGCGCATCCAAGCGCACTCTTTCGCCATCCACCGCCGTGCAGAACGCGGTCACTCTCCGTCGCCCGGCGCAACAGCATCACAATCTCTCCGATCGCCAATTCCACAACGCTCCGCGTATTGGAGTAAGGCGCATTGAACACGGCGACGCCGCGGTCTTGCGCGCCACGCAGATCGACCTGCTCTGTCCCGATGCAGAAACATCCAGCCGCGAGCAAGCGATCAGCCTCGGCGAGAACTGTCCTCGTCAGGCGCGACTTCGAGCGAATGCCGAGAATGGACACGCCTTTGATCGCGCGACAGAGGTCGACTTCCGAAAGCGCGTCTGAGATCGCCTCGACGCGATACCCCTCCGCTTCGAGTCGTTGCGCGGCGTCTGCATGAATGTTCTCAAGCAACAGCGCAACCATGCGCGACTTTGGGTAACTCGGCGCGCCGGGAAGACTGTAGATCCAAAGCAGTTCATCAACGCCGCGCACGACTCGATCCGCGCGAGCGACGACCGCTTCCCGTTCTACATTCTCGCAGTACGCAACAAACTCCGATGCCGCACCAGCATCGCGAATCTCGCTGTCTGTCGCGCCATCACCAACCGCGACCACGCGTCCCGCGAGCTTGAGCCGCTTGACTGCTTCAGATTTCCCGCCCACGCGAGCAAGGGGCGATGTTCGATCAAACCCACTGACGACGCCATCTTTGGTCCAAGTGAATGCATTCGCGACGACACGATCCTCTGGAATACCTAACTCCGCACAGACGGGAACGACATACTCACGAAATCCCGAACTCACGACGAATATGCGCCCGGCGTTCCGCTTGACGAGCGTCTTGTGCCGACGAAAACTCGGCGAGAGTCGCGCCTTCAACAACTTCACCGCCGCGGCCACATGCGCCTTCGTGATCGTGAGCATCGCCAGACGCTTCGCAAGGGACTCGTCAATGCCGATGCGCCCCTCCATGCCGTCTCGCGTGATGCCTTCAATCGCGAGTACTTTCGCCTCCGAATCAGGGTCTTTCGCGAGCGCAAGCTTGGCGATCTCGTCAAGTCCCTCGGCTGCAACGATGGTCGAATCAAAGTCGAGGATAAGGGTCACTGCATCCATGCGGGTTACCTCTAAGGCGCGGCCGACAATATCGTAAAGCGACTCACTTCGGAATGCAGAGCAGATCGAATCCGTGCGAGCAGTCCATACCCTGCAGATCGATCGCCTCGCCGAGCATGGATTCATCGCCACCATACCGATGCACGCGATAGCCGAGGTCGACAAAGAACTCATAGAGCGCGCGGCGCGCCTGCGCACTGAGATGCGAGAACACCTCACTCTTCACCACCGGGCGATACCGCTCAAGCAGGGAACGAATGGACTTGAGCACTTCTAGATCGTGTCCCTCAACATCTGTCTTGACAAAGGTGAGCCGAGCAAGTCGCTCACCATGCTTCTCCGCAAGCAATGACGCGAGGTTCACGCCCTGCACCCTTTGACGGAACTTCGGACGAAACCGAGAAGCCGCGACTCGCTCTCCTCCATTCATAAAGTCGGGGTCACCGTACTCGAACTCAACCTCGCGACTGCAGTCGAGCGCCGCAAGTGGGTAGGCCGCGATGTTTGCGTGCGTGCGAGTGAGCGCTGCGTTCTGCGCAAGGATTGGGAAGATGAAGCGATTCGGCTCGAGCGCGACAACCTCGCCAGAAACCCCCGCAGCGCACGCAATAGCAAGCGTCGAGTCGCCGCAATGTGCGCCGACATCAACCGCAAGGTCGCCCTCTCGGACAAACTGACGCATCTCATCAATCATCTTCTCGGTGATCTGCAGCGACTGCGCGCGCGGGTGCGTCCACTGTGCGATGGTCAACTCGCCGTATCTTCCGAGCGATCGGTGTTGTTCGACTCCCGCGAACATCTTTGGAGCGGGCGCGTGGACGAAGTACAAGAGTTCACGGAGCTTCATCGGACTGGTCCTAGTGCGTGAAAGTGCTTCCTCGAAAAATCAGCGCAGAGCACTCGCTCAAGGAAATCCTTCACTCTGAATCGGTGGTCTCGCATCGAAGGTTTGTAATCGGCATCGGGCGCAAAATCTCGATTGGCGACCGTCGCAAGCCACGCATGGGCGACAAGTGGATGAGTCCCGCTAAACGCGCCGAGCGCCCGATGATCGACCTGGGAGTAGGGCTTGGCGGGAACGATCTTTCCGCCCCACATTGCTGAGATCGCGAGCGCCTTCGCCAAATGCGCCTCGGTCGGTCGAAGCCAGCCGTAATGAAACATCCGCGCGCCGGAAGGACGCGCGTTGGGATACCGCATGCGGCGTGTGCGGTCGATGATGGTGTAACACTGCGCATCGCTCGGCACGACGAAGCGCTTGGAGTTTCGCAAGAGCCGAACCTCTCTTCGATACCACCGCGTTCCCTTGCCCAAGATGTCGGGGCGACCATAGAAGTGAAGGTACTCAAATGTCAGCGCTTCGACTCGAGGGTCCTCGTCCGCGGCGTCGATCGCCGCTTGGATCTTCGGCAAATCGTCCTCGTGCACGACTTCATCACCCTGGATTGAAAGCACCCAGCGAGCACGGGTCTGAAAGAGCGCGAGCATCGTTTGCTGCGCGTACACGAACCCGTTGGGCACCGAGGTATTCCAAACCGACTCCACAACGCGAATCTTGGGGTCGCCAATCGAACGCACTGCATCAAGCGTTCCGTCCTCGCTCTCTCCGACAACCACCACGAATTCATCCACGATGCTCAAAACAGAGCGAATGCTCTCGATGAATGGATACCCCAATCGGACGCCGTTGCGTACAAAGGTGATCGCCGCGAGTCGTGGCTCCATGCGACGCATCCTATCGGGCGAACGCCCCGCAGATTTCGATGACTGAACCTGCGAGCGGCGCGCGTAGAACCGGCTTCCCGCTAGAGTAGACGGCGTGAAAGTCGTTCGCATGCATGATGACGCGTTGTCGCAGGTGAGTTATCTCATCGGTTGCACACAAACCAATGAGTGCATCGTGCTCGACCCACCTCGGGATGTTGATCGAGTCTTCAAGACCGTCGACGAAGCCGGCTGGAAACTCCTCGGTGCGTTCGAAACGCATTTACACGCGGACTTCGTGAGCGGTCTTCGCACCCTTGTCGAAGGTCATGGCATCCATGCGTGGTTGAGCACGGAAGGATCGGATCTTCCTGCGTGGACATCAAAGTGCGCACATCTCGTGCACGCATTGCATGATGGCGACGAAGTCTCCATCGGGCGCGCTGGTCAATTGCATGTTCGCGCGATCCACACGCCCGGACATACCGCTGAATCCATGTCCTTCGCGGCGTTGGGCGAAGAAGGTCGCGTGCTCGGTTTGTTCACGGGCGACTTCATTTTTGCAGGCGAAGTCGGTCGACCCGATTTGAGTTCGAGACTCCTCGGCGGCACCGATCCACGCATTGCAGCACGCGCGCTGCGAGAGGCACTCCTCAAGCTTGAAGGGTTCAGTGGTGAAGTGCCGTTGTATCCAGGACACACCGCAGGCAGCATGTGTGGTCGAAAGATCTGCACGCTCCCCCGCTCGTCCATGGCGATTGAACGGCGCATCAACAAGTCGCTGCAATGCGCGCACGACGAGGAGGTCTTCGTCGAGCAGGTAACGCGTGGACTGCCAGATCCGCCCAGCTATTTCAATCGTGTCAAGGCGATGAATGCGATCGGCGCCGACGCGCAAGCGCTCCCAGCACCAGAGTTCTTGGAAGCAAGCGCCTTTCTCGCGCGATCCCGCGAGCCAGGTTGCGTGGTTCTCGATACACGGTGCTTCACCAGATTCAGCGAGGCCTCGCTCCCGAACTCGATCTCCGTGAGCGTCGACAAGTGGTTTGCATCCGCTGCTGGGAGTTACCTCGAACGCGATGACCGCGTCCTCATGGTGGTGGAACCTACGCTGCTCGAGAAGGCGATTCGAGTGCTGTTCCGAGTCGGTGTTGATCGATTGCTCGCGTGGACGACACCGGCCGAACTCGAAAGTCTCTCTGACGACGCATTCTTCGAAACGGACATCAACGAGATTTCACCACGCGAGGCTCGCAGACGACTTGAAGCGGGCGAGGCAACCTTTCTCGATGCGCGATTGTGCGGCGAGTACGAATCTGGTCACCTCCCAGGCGCGATCTTCGCTCCCTTCACACAGATGCCACATCGACTTGCATCGCTGCCCCGTGATCAAGAGATCATCTGTTACTGCCGAAGCGGCAATCGATCCGAACTCGCGTGCGCATACTTGCGTCGCCACGGATTCAAAGTGGCAAACCTCCGCGGCGGATATTGGCCGTGGGCTGGTCGCGGTTTCCCGATCGAAGTCGGCGCACCTGTCGGTGTTGCGCACTGCTAACGCGGTGAGTTCGAAGTCAAGGTCGCTTCGTCAGCGCGTGCTTCACGCCTGTCGCCCACACCGCATATCCCTCGGGAGAAAGGTGGAGGTAGTCGGGCATGAGTGAGCGCGGGATCGAACCATCGGGGTCGAGAAACTTCGAACCCAGGTCCAGACAAACAACGTGTTCATCGGAGGCGAATCGGCGCGCAACAGCCTGATTCACTTGCAGGATGTCTCCTCGCTGCTGGTTGAATCGCTCGCCGCGCGGGAAGGTCGCGCAGGCGATGAGCGTCGCATCCGGCACCTGTGCGCGAATCGTCTCGATGACCTTCACCGTGCCGTCGAGCGTCTCGCGCGCGTCCGCCGTGCCGTGTCCAAGGTTGTTCGTGCCGATGAGCAAAATCACCGCCTTGGGATGCAACCGCGTAAGAGGCGCCTCCTGCAATCGATAGAGCACATGCTCGGTCCGATCTCCTGAAACCCCGAGATTGAGCGCACCTTCTTCAGCGAAAGTAGCCTTCCAACTCGCCGCTCCAGCGTCCTCCCAACCTTGCGTGATGGAATCGCCGACGAAGACGAGCGCCACCGGCGCGCTCTCCTTCGCGCGTTGGATGCACAGCGCCTGCCGCTCAAGAATGCCGGGATCCGTGCGCGGGGCGGCGATGACAGACGCATGCGTCGACTGCGATTGCTGACTCGGCAGCACTGAGGTCGCCCCGACAACGAGCGAGAGAATGTCGACGATGGCAGAGATCATGTGCGGAGCATATCGCCTCCCAACAAGGAACACGCCAGATCGAGCGCGCAAACGCAACAACAGCACAGCGCGAAGCTGTATTGTTCACGCTTCGTTTGCGAACCGTCGCCCACCCCTAAAGGACTCGAAATGACGCAGCACAAGATCGAAGGCAACGACAACTCTCGCCGCAACTTCATGGCCGACACGCTCGCAATCGGAGCTGCCAGCGTCGTCGCACCCTACGCGTTTGGAGCGTTGGGAACGAACATCCGCCCCTCCGCAAACGGATTCATCAATGTCGCATTGATCGGCTGCGGTGGTCGCGGCGCCGGCGCCGCCAACGACACGCTCACGGGAAATCCTGGGGTACGCCTTGTCGCTATGGCTGACATCAACACGACGACAGCGAAGGCTGCGCGCGATGAACTCGCGAAAAAGTTCGGCGATCGAGTCACTGTCAAAGATGTTGACATCTTCGATGGAATCGACGGCTACCTCAAAGTGCTCGCGCGCGCGGATGTTGATCTCGTGATTCTCGCGACTGCCCCTGGCTTCCGTCCTCAACACATCACAGCCGCGGTCGCTGCAAAGAAGCATGTGTTCGCCGAAAAGCCAGTGTGCGTGGACACCGCGGGCTATCACATCTGTTTGGCCGCGCATGACGCAGCGCTCGCGCAAGGCACGGCCATCGTGACCGGTACGCAGTACCGTCGACAAGACAGCTTCGTCGAGGCGATTGCGAAGATCCGCGAGGGCATGATCGGTGATGTCGTCGGCATGACTGCGCGCTACTGCTCGAATGGCATCTGGTATCGCGATCGCAAGCCTGGCATGAGCGACATGGAGTATCAGATCTACAACTGGATGCACTTCATCTGGCTCTCCGGAGATCAGATCACTGAGCAGGCCGTTCACAACATCGACTGCATTCACTGGGTCATGGGCGGCCCACCGACGCGTGCGTTTTCATCCGGAAGTCGTTGGCAACGACCCGCGGACAGTGAGATGTGGGACGGATTTTCCGTCGATTATGAGTGGGCCGACGGAAAAATCTGCTCGCTCCAGTGCCGACACTGGCCAAACTCCTCGAATGACTTCGGCAATGTGGTGTACGGGTCGAAGGGTGTTGCGACAATCCGCGCGTTCTCTGAGGGGTCTGTGATCCGAGATCACAGCGGCAAAGAACTGTGGAGAACGAAAGGCGATATCGGCGCTGCATATGTCGCCGAACACAAAGCGCTCGTGGCCTCGATTGCGGCAGGCAAACCGATCGTCGAACTCCGACAAACCGCTGAAGCCTCACTCATGGCTGTCATGGGTCGCGAAGCAGCGTATTCAGGAACCGTGGCAAGTTGGGAGTTCATGACGACGGAGTCTAAGCTCGCGCTCTTCCCCACAACCATTGACCTGCAGGGCAGCGCGCCGACACCGTTCGTCCGCCGACCAGGCGAATACAAACTGACCTGACGCAGGTCCCGATCAGCTAATGGACGCAAAGACTCACGCCTGCGGTGAGTCCAAGTCCCCATGCAAGCCACCCCACTTCATTTCCTCGGCCTGCGGCAAGTTTCATCACGGGCCAAAGGAGGAATCCGAATGCGATGCCGTGCGCGATCGAGAATGTAAGTGGGACTCCGGCAATCACTGCGAGCGCCGGGACGCTCTCCGTAGCATCATCCCAAGGGATGCGTTTCACCGCGCCAATGAGCAGCGCACTGATGAACAACAACGCGGGCGCGGTGGCCGGCGCGAAGCTCCCAAAGCTCTGAAAGAGCGGCGCAAATGGGAGCGCAAGCAGGAAGCAGAGCCCAGCGACAATCGCGCACAAGCCGCGCCGTGCGCCGATGGGCGCAGCCACGGCGCTCTCCATAAATGCGCCGACGGAACTCGTGCCGATGAGTGGGGCCGCGACTGATCCAAGCGCATCGGCAAGAAGCCCACGCTGAAATCGAGGATCGAGTTCGTCGCGTCCTTCGGCAACCGGTGTCGTCTTCGCATCCTTCGCGATGGTTCCCGTGACAGCGAGCAGTGTGCCAGTGGCATCAAACAGGATCATGAAGAGCAAGACGATCGCACCGAGGAAGAGAGACGGGTCGAGCATCGCGCGCCAGTCGAGTCCCAAGAACAAAGGCGCGGGCGATGGAGGAATCGCGATCACGCCAGTTGGTAACTGAAGCCCGTGCATAACCAGACTCGAACTGACGGCATGCGACTGTGCGATACATGCTGGGAAAAACGGCATCAGTTCGCGAGCCAACAATCCAAGTGCAAAGGTAAGCGCGATCCCCACGACAACGGCACTCTTGAATCCGCGCGCGTGCAGCGCGATTGTCGCGATCAAGCCGAGTGTCGCGACGATGAGATCCGGAGAGAGCGGTTCAGAAGTAAAGGAGACAAAGGTGCCTTGACTCGCAACGACGACGCCCGACGCCTTGAGCCCCAGAAACGCGAGAAACAGTCCGATGCCACCGATGATCGCAGCGACCAGTGAGGGCGGAATCGCTTGCGCGAGCAGCCGTCGCATGCCGGTGACACTAATCGCAAGCAGAAGCAACGCGGAAAGGAATGTCGTCGCAAGTGCCGCACGCCATGGCTCTGCATACCCCGCTGCCGCTGCTGCAGGAACAAGTGCCGTTGCGAAGAAAATGTTTTCACCCATGTAAGGGGCGGCTGCGATTGGAAGACGACCGACAATCCCCATCAATACGCATGCGAGGGATGCGGCAAGACAAGTTGCCGTAAAAGCCGCGTCCTCTGGAACTCCGAAGTTCATGCCGACCGCGCGGCCAGAGAGCACCGCTGGCTCGATGACCATGATGTATGCCATCGCGAGGAAGATCGCCATTCCCCCCTGTGTCTCAGTTTTCCATGAACTCTGGACTTCATGAGTTTCGTCGCACATTGCTTTGCTCCGCATAGATACATCCTCGCCGACAAGTGCTTCTTCACGCAAGTGAAGCGGTTGCGAAGGCGCGGCGCGACGAAGGAACTATGCGACTTTGTCCGCGAGCAAACACTCAAGGACCGCGTCGATCGCGCGGGCAGCGTCACTCGCAGCCATACATGGACCGCCCCGCGCCGCCATCTGTTCTGGAAGTTGTGGGACATGAATAAACCCGCTGCACCGTGCACGAGAGTTCCCGATAGCGATGTCATGCAGGGACGCGTACATGACTTCGTTACAAAGGAACGACCCCGCACTCAGCGAGGTTTCTTGCGCGACGCCTACCTGATCGCACGCGAGTTGCAGTTCTCGTAGAGGGAGCGTTGCGAAGTAGGCCGCCGGACCTCCCTCGATCACCGGGAGCTCCTTCGCCCAGACGCCGGCGTTGTCGGCAATGGAGCTGTCGCGAAGATTGATCGCAACGCGCTCAAAGGAAATGCGCGATCGTGTTCGCGCTTCGCCAAGGTGCACAACGACTTGTGGTGCGAGAGCCCCAATGGCGCGTCGACTCACGGCTCGCGCGCCTTCCGCATCACACCCTCCGATGACCGGAAGTTGCGCGAATGCCACGCCCCGCCTCTCGAACTTTGGCGCGAGCATCGAGGCGATCACCATCGTCGGATTCACAGGGCTCTCGCCAAATGGCTCAAAGCTCGTCACCAATATGCGCGTAGGCGGCATGCTCTGAAGCGTAACCCAAGGCTTACGAACGCCGGGGCGGCGACCTTAGAGCTCGATGTCGTCACCACGCAGTGGCTCAACCGCCGTCACGCCCACTCGCGTCTTCGCCGCCACTGCAAGTGCGTGACGCGGCTCTGGCTCACCGTGTGTGAGGACAAGCTTCGGCCTGGTTTTTCCAGCGAATCCGCCTGCGATCCACTCAAGAAGTCCGCTCTTGCCGGCGTGAGCGCTCAAGCCGCCAATCGTGTGAATCTTCGCGCGGACGAGCACATCCTGGCCCAACACCCGGACATGCGATCGCTGCCCTTGCGAGGCTTCGACCAGCGCGCGACCGAGCGTGCCTTGTGCCATGAATCCAGGCAGCACCACCTGCACACCATGTCGCCACAGATTGTGTCGAAGGTGATGCACGATGCGACCTCCGTTACACATCCCTGAACCCGCAATGACGACCATCGGCTCCCAGAGCGTGTTGAGCTCTCGCGATTCCGCGCCACTTAAAACTGGCTTTGCGATGGCGAGGTCGCGCGCGAGCACACCCACTCGACACGCGTTCTGCAACTCGTCATCAAGCAAGTCGCAGAACGAGGTGTAGAGCTTTGTCGCTTTCGCAGCGAGCGGTGAATCGAGATACACAGGAACTTGTGGCGACCGACCTTCTCGCGCAAGTTCCATCACAGCATGAATCATGAGTTGCGCGCGACCAACGGCAAATGCCGGCACCAACACCTTGTGCCGCGCCCACGCCGCTTGACGCAGAATCTCGGCGAGTTCCTCAAAGGTCTCGGCCGTTGGTCGGTGATCACGATCTCCATAGGTGGACTCGCAGACGATGAGATCTGCATCTTGCGAACACAATTCAGGATCTCGAATGAACGGCATTCCCTTCTGCCCGATGTCACCACTGAACACGACGCGCTTCGGCATACCGCCGGTTTCCGTGATATCGAGCACCACGGACGCGGATCCGAGGATGTGCCCGGCTTCTTGAAACCGAAGTTGAACTCCCGGCGCGATCTCGCGACTCTTGCCGAGCGCGAGTGCGGTCCACTTGGTGGTGATCGCATCAACATCCTCGCGTCGATACAGCGGCTCGACCTGCGGCTTTCCCTCCCGCTCACGCCAACGGTTCTCTCGATCAGCTTCCGATTCTTGAATCCGCGCAGAGTCCTCGAGCATGATGCGCGACAGCTCCACAGTCGCAGGGGTTGCATGAAGTGCCGCGCGAAGGCCACGGAGCAGCGGCAGGCGACCGGTGTGGTCTTGGTGAGCGTGGGTCACGACGACCGCGTCGAGTGCCTCAGGAACAACGACTCCAAGATCGCGATTGCGATCGTCGTCGCCTCGCGATCCTTGAAACATGCCGAAGTCAATCAGCACCTTCGCGTGCGAGGTCTCGACGAGGTAACCCGATCCAGTGACCTCTCCAGCGGCTCCGAGGAATCGAATGCGCATGCGGAAACACTATCAGAACGCTTGACGAACACGACCGCCCGAGCAAACTGCTCGGGCGGTCGAGAATGACAAAGTGTGCTCCGAACGACGAACTCAGCGGCGGCGGCGAGCGGCGAGACCCGCGAGGCCAAGGAGTGCGATCGCGCCTGGCGCAGGAACTGCATTGACCATGATGTTGTCAATGCGGCTCGTGCCGGCCGCGGCGGTCGTCACCAACGAGGAGAATCGAACGAGGACTGATGCCTGATTCGATGCCGTTTCGCCGAGTGCAACAGTCGTCGTAAAGACGAGAGGCTGATTCGTGATCGAATTCCACGAAGTCGTGCCATTCCCAGCGAGTCCGGCTTGAATGACGGTGTAACTCGTAAGCGCGGTTGTCCAATTCACTCCATCGTCGATGCTCATGAGCACGGTGAAGCTCGACGGGCCAGTGCTGCTTCGGGTCTGATCCCAACTCACATCAACCGCTTCGACACCGATCGTCGAGAAAGCAATTTGGTAGTAGTCACCGATTGCCCAGTTGTTGCTGCTGAAGGAGAACTGTGACCCGTTGCCCGCGGGGCTCGAGTACGCAGTCGCTGCAGCGACATGGCTGCTGCTGAGCATCGAGCCAGCGATGGAATCGCCAAGGTCCGCGGCGCCGTAGTTGTATGAGGTGCCGATCGTGCCAGATAGAATTCCGGTTGGCATCGTCCAACCAGCAACAAGCGATGCGGACGCGCCAGCAGCAATAGTGGACGTCACCGCCGCAGCAATGAGAAAATGCTTCGTCATCTTGGTCTCCTAAAATCTCTGAAAAGGGCAAAAGGGGAAAAGGGATTACAGAGGGCTGATCTGACTGCAAACTGACAGCACGGTGAGGGGGCACCGCTACTGACCCGTCAAAGGTAGTCTCAGAGCGCGTCGAGTCCACAAACTTCGCGGATACTGACACTCTTTGAACAAATGCCATAGCGCGAGCCCGCCGCGAAGTCCTATAAAAACTGCCGTGAGTAGCGGTGAATGAGAAAGCCGTTGCGGCATCCAACCTTCAAAACCGCCGTTCAAGCCCGAGCCACATCGCTCCGCTCGCCGCGCCACCTTCAGCGCTTGCTGCGTCGAGTCCGATGGGTGCCATGAATGTCTCGTCGAGCGTTCGCCACCCGGCGTTGAGTGAGAACATCCACTCCTCCGGAAGTGCAACCGCGACCTGCGCAGTCGCACCCCACGATGCATCGGTTCCGAGATTTGTTCCTCCCAAGTCCGCCTGCATGGCGAATGTCATGCCGTCGAGCACACTCCAAGACGCGCGCGCCCCGACCAACGCGCCTGCAATCGCTTCCATGTCCGAACCCGGCGCCAGCGTCCCCTGCTCCACCGCGTAAACACGCGTACCTGCGAGCAAATCGACCTTCACTCCACCCATCTGTTGCGCGTCGTCATTGAAGAGGCGAAGCGCCGTTTGTGCGTCGACGAAAAAACTGCGCGTCCCCAGTCCGTTCCCGAGGTCTGCGTCGTCCAACTGAACAATGCGGCCATCGAGCACAACGCCAACGAGATCGTCATACCACGCCTCGCCTCGGCCGGAAAAACCAAAGCGATTGGGCGTTTCCGAATCCGCCGCGTCAAGCTGCGCGACCGGCATCGCGATCACACTCTGCGCAACATCGATACCGCGCAACGGGATCCACGAACTGGGCTCGAAACTGAACTCCCATCGCTCAAGATTTGCGCGCTCACCATCGGGACCGCTCTCGGGCGTCCAATGGACCTTCGGTTTGACGATCTCATTGGGACCATCGTCTGGCTCGGGCACATTCGCGTCAGGCGCGGTTGGGTCAAAGATCTTCGGCGGATCGACCGCTTTCGCTGGTGTGCTTCCGAATGCAGGATTGGATGTCGGAGTGATTGGTGGGCGCGCTGCGGAAGGCGTCACGGGTGGCGCGATGCCCGCACTCTGCATGAGCGCGCCCAAGAGGAGGATGGAGAGCGAAAGGAACTGCATGCGCGAAGGAGCCGAGGCGACCGCAGAGGATAGGCAGTCAGGCGCCTAAAGGCGCTGCGCGACGATCGCGAGAGCTCGGTCCCTGCGCGGCGCAACTCGGTGCTTACGCGGAGCAACTCGCGCTTCGGCAAGCTATCGTTCAGAGAAGGATCGCCGCGCCAGAGTCCCTTGAATCGGAATCTCGCACCATGCTGCTCTCTGCTTCCCTCGCGTGCGCGTGCCTTGGGTATTCAACCCCGCCACGCGAAAAACTCCTCATCGTCGCACCTGCCGCCTTCGCCGCCGCGTTGGAGCCGTTCATTGCGTTCAAACGAACGCAGCCCAACATCGAGCGATGCGACATCCTGACCCTCGAGGGTGCACTACAGGAGGGTGAAGCGCGTGGCGATGCGGCTGAGCGACTCAAGCGAGCGATCTACACGCGTTGGATGGACAACACTTGCGACGCCCTGCTCCTCGTCGGCGACTGCACGCACATGCCGTTTCGGTACATGATGCTCGACCGCGGGACGAAGCCAGCGTTCGACACCGCCTTCTATCCGAGCGACATGTACTACGCTGACCTCGCGCGCGAGGATCGATCCTTCGACGATTGGAATGGCGAGCGCGACTCTTTTCACGCCGAGTACTTTGGCGAGGTCCATGGAGAGACGGACAAGCAAGGCGCAATCAACTTTGACGGTATCTCCTACCTTCCGGAGATCAGCGTTGGTCGTTGGCCAGCGAGAACCAACGAAGAGGTCGAGATAATCGCGTGGAAGACGACTTGCGCTCAGCGAGCTTGGGCAGAGTCGCGCGAGACGATCCCGGAAGTGCTCTTCGTCGCTGCAGGCGGTTGGATCGACAACCGCGTAGCAATCACCAAACTCGCGCGGCCATCAACTGTCGGCGATGTTGCTCCGTGGAGCGCGCACTTGATGAGTTTCTTCGACGCCAAATCACCTGCTACAGAGCATGAACTTTTCAAGGCGCTTTTCTCTCGCGTTCCACGCATCGTCTGCCATACGGGTCATGGTTCCCCTCAAGGATGGGACCAATGCCTAGATATCCGCATGCTCGAGTTCGTCTTACGGAACCCCTCGCTCCCCGTTCTGTTCTCTATTGGCTGCTCAACTGCCGAAGTGGCTCCGCAGCCTCCCTACACCGCGTATCTCGATGTGCACGGCATCGAGCACAAAGGAACGAATGCTGGAGAGGTGTTCACCGCGCCTCCGCCGCCCCCACATGTACTCCAAACGACAGAATTCGACGCGACAAGCATGAGCGAAGAGGCGCTCCGCGTGCGAACAGGCGGCGCGCCATGCGTGATTGGATGCGTCACAGGAGCACAACCCTGCGCCCATACGCTCCTCGACGGATTCGTCGAATCGGCGCGAAAGAACCCGCAACAGTCCGTCGGTCAATGGTGGAAGTCCGCCCTCGCGCATTATCACGCGACGGAACGCCTCAGCGAAATCAAGTCCGACGAAGGCTGGTATCCGCCGAGCATCTTCTTCCAAGGCATGAAGTTCATTCTCTTGGGAGATCCAACTTCGCGACCACTCGCGAGCGAAGTACGCGAGAGCAAGCCGTAAGTTCCGTCAGCCACGCGATCGGCGCGCTGTCGGCGCACGCATTGGATCTCGCGCGAGTTCAGCCTTGCGCGACGGAGTGAAGTGCCACCAACTCGTCGGAGTGCCACCGCGGCATTCGTCGATCGTCGCGAGAAAAACATCGATTACGCAAGGATCGTGCCGTTGCTTCGTCAGAGCACAGAGTGATTCATAGAGTTCGTACGCGTCGTGCCGAGCGAGTTGCGCACGCGACTCAATGCCGAGCAGTTTGAAATCCCCAAGCGTCGCCTTCCCAACATTGGCGAGTGTCGCGAGTGAATCTGTCGTGGCTCGTCTCGTTCGCGGCATGAGCGAGTTAGCCCACAAGGAGATCCGCAGTAATCTCCTCAAGCGTCGCGCAACCCGCGAGCGCCATCGCAAGATCGAACTCGTTCTGGAGAAGTTCAAGCACGCGGTGCACACCCTCTTCGCCACCGACACCGAGTCCCCAGAGAATTGGCCGTCCGGCGCTCGCGCCGTGTGCGCCGAGGGCGAGAGCGCGCAAGACATCCGTGCCACGGCGGATCCCGCCGTCGACGATGACGCATGCGCGATCCCGCACCGCGTTTGCGACTGCCTCAAGACTCTCGGCGGTTGCGGGCGCTCCGTCGAGTTGTCGCCCCCCGTGATTGGAAACGAGCACGCCCTTCGCGCCTGCGTCGACCGCACGAAGCGCGTCATCCTCTCGACAAATCCCCTTCACCATGATTGGAAGCGTCTGCTTTGACACAAGCCAGTCAAGGTCCTTCCACGAGAGCGATGCGTCAATCGTCCAGCCGAGCGCTTCAGCGATGCCACCACCCGTGTGCCCAATGCCACGCTCATGCGCATTCTGTCCATCACGCTGACGGTCGCTGCGCATGAGATTGACGACTTCGATCCCAGCTGGCAAGCAGAACCCATTCTGTATATCCCGCTCGCGGACACCCCACACTGGCGTATCCACCGTCAACACCAAGGCGGTGCAGCCTGCGGCCTGTGCGCGAGCAGCCAAATCGAGCACATGTGCACGCTCCTTGCCGATGTAAAGCTGCATCCACACATCGACATGCTTCGCTGCGCGACAAACTTCCTCAACGCCAGTGGAACTTAGACTCGAAAGAATGAGCGGAACGCCTCGACGCGAGGCAGCCCTCGCGGTGGCAAGTTCACCTTCTGCACAGGCAAGTTTGTGAAGCGCTGTCGGAGCGACAACAAATGGGAACGCGCACTTCGAACCCATGAGTGTTGTCGCGGTCGTCCGCGTACTCACATCGACCATCACGCGATGAAAAACTCGAATTGCCTGCCATGCTTCCACATTCCAACGCAGTGTGCGCTCATCCCACGCACCGGAACGGAAGTAGTCACTCGCCATCTTCGTCATGCGCGCGTACGCAACCGACTCAAACTCTTCCACGCGGAGGAATTGCCTCGGGTCGAACGCCGTGGATGGGGCGTTCGAATCTAGCAACTCCAACCCCCGTCGACGACAAATGTCGCGCCGGTGGTATAGGAACTCTCATCACTCGCGAGGTGCAACACAAGTTCCGCAATCTCTTCTGGAGTGCCCAATCGGCCGATGGGTTGGCGAGCAACGAACGCTTGGCGAACTTCCGCGCCACCACCGAGCGCTTGAATTCGCGCATCAAGCGATGGCGTCTGCACGGTGCCCGGACAAACCGCGTTACAGCGAATTCCACGCGACACGAAGTCTGCCGCGACGGATTTCGTCAGGCCGATCACCGCAGCCTTCGTCGTCTGGTACGCGAAACGATTCGGCACGCCCTTCAAACTCGACGCAACGCTCGCCATGTTGACGATGGAACCGTTTCCCGATGCAAGCATGGAAGGCAAGCAAGCTCGAATCGTGCGGAACATCGAACGCACATTGAGATCAAGCGCGAGCGACAAGTCCTCTTCCGTCGCGTCGAGAATGGAGCCGTGATGCACCATGCCCGCGCAATTGAAGAGGACATCTGTGCGACCCCAATCTTGAAACGCGTCCCGGATACTCGTCGCATCGAGCACATCGACGCGACAAGTGCGCATTCGAGGAAACTCCGCGGCAAGTGCGACAAGCGCAGACTCATTGATGTCTGTCGCAAGCACTTCTGCGCCTTCGCGCAGGAACGCGAGGGCGCTCGCTCGACCGATGCCTTGTCCTGCGGCCGTAACCACCGCGCGCTTTCCAGCGAGCCGCCCCCCGCCTGTGCTCATGCCTGCAGTCATACGTGCACTCCTTCACGATTCGCTTTGCGCGCTTGCCAAGCACTCCCGTTCGGATACGAGAACGCGCGCAACGACGCATCCTTGATATCAGAGGAGTACCCCGGCATCGTTGGTGATTGATATCGACCGCCGCGCACGATGCATGGCGCCTCGAAGTGCTCGTGGAGATGATCCACAAACTCGCAGACGCGACCTTCCTCGCTTCCCGTGACACAGCAGTACTCAAAGTGCACGAGGTGATTCACAAGTTCACAAAGCCCGACACCGCCTGCGTGGGGACACACTCGAACTCCGAACTTTCGCGCCAGCAAGAGCACGGCGAGCACTTCATTCACGCCACCCAATCGGCATGCATCGATCTGGCAGAACTCGATCGCCTTCGCCTGCAAGAGTTGCTTGAAGATCACACGATTCTGACACTGCTCCCCTGTGGCAACGCCAATCGGCGCAACCGCACGCGCGATCGCTGCGTGACCGAGCACATCATCTGGCGAGGTTGGCTCTTCAATCCACCACAAGTCGAAGGACGCGAGTGCGCGCGTCCAAGAGATCGCCTGCTCGACATCCCAGCGCTGATTCGCGTCGATCATGAGCTTGCGTGACGGGCCAATCTCTTCGCGAACGATGCGGAGGCGACGCACATCATCGTCAAGGTCCGCGCCAACTTTCACTTTGAAGTGGTTGAATCCGTCCGCGATCGATTCGCGACACAGCGCCCGAATCTTGTCATCGGAATACCCAAGCCAACCGCAACTCGTCGTGTACGCCGGATATCCGCGCCCTTCGATCGCGCGCATGCGCGCGAGCTTCTCGGCTGACTGCGCGTGGAGCATCTCAAGTGCCTCCGCTTCCGTCAGGGCGTCGGTGATGTAACGAAAGTCAATCGCCGCAACAATCTCTTCGGGGGACAGCGAGCACAGGTACTTCCACAACGGCAAACCCGCCTCCTTCGCGAGGATGTCCCAGATGCCGTTGACAACCGCCGCAGTGGCGAGATGCACCACGCCTTTTTCTGGCCCAACCCATCGCAACTGCGAGTCACTGGTGAGTGTGCGCCAGAACTCGCGCATATCCCGGCGAAGCGCACGAAGCGTGCGTCCCGCAACCAACGGCTCAAGGAGCTTGATCGCTGCAACGCAGAGATCCGTGCCTCGCCCGATGGTAAATGTGAAGCCTCGGCCTTCGAGCGTCGGGTGATCCGTCACGATGCGGACATATGCCGCGGAGTAATCGGGGTCAGGATGCATCGCATCAGATCCATCGAGCGTGTCACTCGTAGGGAAACGAAGGTCGATGACTTCAAATCGAAGAATGGTGATGTCGTCGCGCACTGCCGGTGAGCCTATCCGAGTTCCATGGGTCGCAGCGCGTAGACGCGCTGCGCGTTTGCGCCGAGAATTGCATCCCGCTCAATCGGCGAGAGTCGAGCGATGCAGTGCTCCACGGCTTCGAGCCACGCTCCCATCGAACTACAGAGCGCAACGATCGGCCAGTCGCTACCCCAGAGCAATCGCTCTGAGCCGAAACAATCGAGCGCGACTTCAATGAACGGACGGAAGGTTTCTGATTCCACGCTCGCGCCCGCCTGCGCTGGCAGCCCCGAAAGTTTGCACACCGCGTTTGGATACCGCGCGAGTTGGATCAAGGCCGACTTCCACGCTCGCCATCCACCCCACTGCGCACCGAGATTCAACTCCGGCTTCGCGAGGTGATCGAGCACCACTGTCAGCGGCCGATCGAATCGCTGCGCAGATTGCATGAACTCAAGCAATACAGGCAGATGCCTCGGATGGACGAGAGCGTCAAACGCGAGTGGCCGCTCGACGCCTTGCAAGACTGCCAAGGACTCGACAACCTCCGGACGAATCAAGTACGCATCGTCCTCGATGTCCTGCAGCATCGGTCGCACGCCTACGAGCGTTTCGCCGCCGGGCAGGCTTCGAAGAGTCGTGATTTGTTGAAGTGTCTCGAGCGCTCCTGTGAGCGGCAACCATCCAACGACGCCTGCAACCCGCGTCGTCTTCGCCGCGAGGCTCAGCAGATACTCCGTCTCCGCGAGCGTTGGCGCTGCTTGAACGAGGACCGCGCGCTGCAATCCCGCAGCGGCGAGTTGCTCGCCCGCTTCGTGTATGGAATACATCCGTCGCAAACTTGGCGGCGCGGAGGCAAGCCAACCGTAATCACCTCGAGCTGGATCCCACACATGGAGATGCGCGTCGATCCGAGGCGATTTCACTGCTCGCCACCAGGCTGCGGGATCGGCGTCGCGCCCGTCGCGCTACTCGCGTAGCAGGCTTCAACCAAGGCCATTGTCTTCCACGCATCCTGCGCGCTCGACACCAAAAACTCATCTTCTCCCGCGAGGTATCTCTGCAAGTTGCACATCGGTCCCTCAAAAGCCTCGGGAAACCAAGAGCCGCGCAACGGGATCGATTGCCATCCTTCGGACTGCGCTGCGTGCACTTGAAGCGTGTCGGGTAAGCCGCGCGGATAATCGAGATTCACTCCCATCTGTACGATCGCGGCCCCGCGCGTCCCTTCGACACGCAACTCACTGCGCTGCTGTGCAGCGCCGAATCGGTGATGATGATTGGACGCGACAAGCGCCCGAATCTCTTCGCCATAGTTGAGGATGACAGCGGAGCGTGAACTCGCGAGTTGTCGTGCATCAGGATGCGCCACGGTCTGCGCCCAGACACCACGTGGCTCTCCAAGCAAGTGACGCACAACATCGAGGTAATGGATCGAGTGCATCAAGAGTTCCATGCGCGCATACTGCGCCATGAACGGCCAGTTCTCCCACGGCATCGCGCAGTGCAGGCTCACTTCGCAATCAACGATCTGCCCAAGCGTGCCCTGAGCAATGAGATCTCGCAGCGCGAGCATCGACGGTGCGAATCGGAGCTGAAAATTGACTGCGGCGACGATGTTTCGCGTGCGAATGATCGACAGTAACCGCGTTGCCTCTGCGAGGTCGCGGCCAAATGGCTTCTGCAGCAGCACGGCCGAGCCCTCGGGCAGGCGCGAGAGAATGGACTCCATTGCCTGCGGCGGAACCGCAAGGTCAAACACCACTCCTGGCATCGCGAGCGCGGCGTCAAGTGATTCAAACGCAATCGCATTGGCGAGCGTCGCAGTGCGACGCGCACGAGTCGCGTCAATGTCGAAGACTCCCGCGACTTCGAGTCCGACGGCTCGATAGGCAGGGAGGTGCGCGTCGATCACGATGCCGCCAGCGCCGAGGCAGACAATCTTGCGCGAAACGGCGGGAAGTTCCCACTGCTGCCGCAGCGCATCGTGACCTCGTGGTGTGTACATGTTGGGATTAACGGTCAGCATGAGAGGACGAGAGTGCAGGGTCCACGGGAATCGACGGCGCAACTTCGAGATCTGCCGATCGCAGCGCCTTCTTGAACTCGCGCGCGAATTCCTCGGTCGCGCGCGACTGCAATGCGCGTCCGGGGCGCACGACGAAGTTCCCCAACTCCGAATCAATCCCGAATCGCACTTCGCGAGGCTCGATCTCATCAGGGTCCGAGACATCAACAAACACGAAGAGCGCACTTTCTCCTCGGTAGTAGTCCCCGACGAATGGAAGATCAATCTCGCCATGTTCTCGATCGATCCGAGGTCGAGCGACGCCGCCCGCGAGCGCGCGAGCCTCAGCTTCGGGAGTCAGGGCACCAGTCGCGCGGAGTGTCGAAAGAGTCACCTGCCACGCGCGCTCAGCGTTGCCGTTCACCTTCACGCGCTCTCCGCATCCGATGAGCACGGTCACGAACGACGCCACGAGCAAGTACACAAGCCGCTTCATGGCATTCAATCATGCCGCGCACGACGGGCACGCGCAAGCGAGGCGCTCGCGCGGCATCGTTGAATCAAGGTGTCTTGCGGGTTCGAGTTGCTCGGTAACTCTCGCGCGCACTCGGAGCGCGAACACCCTTCGCAACAGGCTTGAGGCCCTCTTCCTGCACCGCGACTCGGAAGATCTCAAAGGTTGTTTCAGTGAGGAGCTTTCGCACCGATGCTTGCATCCATACGAGCCGATCATGAATCGCACACGGTGTTCCAACGCCACAGACCCCCCCGCCGAAGGGGCACATATCGCTGATGTCCTCTCGCTCGAACAACTTCGCGACTTCTGCCAAGCAAATCTCCTTCGGCGTCCTGCCGAGGGTGTAGCCACCGCCTGGTCCGGGCGAGCCTGCCACGAGTCGCGCTTGCGAGAGCGTGGCAAGAAGCTTGGCAACCATGGCGCGCGGGAGCCCGCGAGCGTCCGCGATCTCCGAAGCAGAAAGGCGGGTTGTCCCGCCGTCCCAAACTTCCGCGAGCCGACTCATTGCCGCGATTGCTGTTTCAGTCTGCTTGCCGTACATCGGTGGATACTCTTAAGGCTTGATGACAGAAAATCGGAAGGCGTTCCGAGATGGACACCTATGAAATCATGATATCGGGATCTATGTTTTCGAGCAATTCCAATCGAAGTCCCTCGGGAGCCCCAGCACCGCTGGAATCCGAGTTCCCTCGATGCCACCGGCGGCTGATTCGATTTCTTACCAAACTTCAGAGATTGCGTGCATAGGCTATGTACGGCGCTATAGTCAACGCGTGCACCCCCCTCGCATCTTTCAAGTTCGAACCCAAGAACAGTGGCGATTGTTCCGAAGCAGTGCAAAGAGCCGAGTGCTCCGCGCATTCATTGACAAAAAACCACGATCTGTGGCAGACGCCGCCCGCTGGCTCGGCCAACCTCCGCAGTCCGTCTACCCCCACCTTGAGGCGCTTGAGAAAGCTGGAGTACTCACGCGCGTCGGTTCAGAAGGCACGATCCGGTACGCATTTCCGTTCGACGGCGTCAGCCTCAACTTGGATGGACAAGGCGAGACCGCGAGCGAAGGATGGGATGAGGTCATCCGCGGCACCTTGCGCACTGCCGAACGCGTGTTCACGGATCGCGCCGCACGAGGTCCCGCGCAAGAGGCAAACCGACACTCGCTTTCCGCGGATGAAGCAGTCCTCACGCTTGACGAGGCAAACGAATTCGCGGCAGACCTCCGAGCACTGCGCGCGAAGTTTCATGAGGCGACCGTGCGTGGTCTCAGTCGAGGAGCTGACGAGCCGAGCGTGCGCGTGAGTCTGCTTCTCGGCGTGACCGAGATCGAGCACGGCACCTCGCCGGCGCGCCGCACGCCAAATCGAGGCGTCGACGCACTCGCGTCAGACACCTAAAGAGAAGCCGGCCAAGGCTTCATCAGCAAGATTCGCGCGAGGGCTTACATTGCTCGCCTATGGCATTGCCCCACCTGACGGACGACGCGGTTCGCACCTGGACTCGTGAGCAGAAAGATCGTTGGTGGTTAGAGAATGTCTTCCGCGGCAGCATGCCGCAATTGACGATTCGCTCGGCGCTGACGGGATTCCTGCTCGGCGGCGTGCTCTCCGCGACGAATCTCTACATCGGTGCAAAGACTGGATGGACGCTGGGCGTCGGCGTGACGAGCGTCATTTTGTCGTTCGTCATCTTCCGCGCGCTCTCCAAAGCGACTGTCTGCAAGGACATGACGATCCTTGAAAACAACGCGGTGCAATCGATTGCAACGGCGGCGGGATACATGACCGGTCCGCTTATCTCCGCCCTCATGGCGTACATGTTTGTGACCAACTCCACGATGGAGTGGCACAAGATGCTCATCTGGAATGTCATCGCGAGTTTGCTCGGCGTCATGGTTGCGTTCCCGATGAAGCGTCGCTTCATCAACGATGAGCAGCAGCCCTTTCCCGAAGGCCGTGCGTGCGCCGTTGTGCTTGATTCGCTCTACCCCGATGCACCGCAGGGCGGCACCAAGAACATGGTCAATGACATGCCCGTGCACAACCCGCAGGCTGCGAAGGATGGCGGTGTCGACGCAGGCGTGTTCAAGGCGAAGGCACTTGCGGTCGCTGCGCTCATTGGCGCCGGACTTCAGTTACTCGTCGCCGGCGGTTACATGGCAATCTTGCAAATCACGGTTCTTGGATCTGCAAGGGCGAAAGAGGAACTCATCAAGATTCCCGAGCGCCTCGATGCGTGGTATTACAAACTCGCAGCAGACAAAGGTCTCTATGTCCCCAATGTGAAGGGCGTAAGCCTTGATCAGCTTGGGGCACATGTCGCCTTCGATCTCTCGATGATCGGCGCAGGCGGCCTGATGGGAATGCGGGTGGCATCGAGTGTGTTCATCGGAATGGTTGTGAACTTTCTCATCGTCGCGCCAATGATGATCTCGGCCGGTGAGATCGCGCCGAAGAATTGGAAGTCGATCGTCCAGCCTGACGGTTCTTACTCAATGGCTGAGGCGGTGTTTGGTCGACCACATCTCACGAATTCATGGTGTCTCTGGTGGGGTGTTGCGATGATGGTCACTGCCTCGATGGTCGGACTCTTCGCGAAACCGAAGGTGATTCTCAGCGCATTCACCGGGCTCTTTGCCAAGAAAGCCCAAACTGAGGACTGCGTGAAGCACATCGAGTTCCCGATCAAGTGGAGCATCATTGGCATCCCCGTAGCGTCCGCAGCGATCATTTGGCTGAACTGGGTTTGGTTCGACATTGACCCGCTCATCGGTGCGCTCTCGATCCCGATGATCATCGTGCTTACGCTCATTGCGGCCAATGCAACCGCGCTGACCTCCACGACGCCCACTGGGTCACTCTCAAAGATTACGCAGTTCACGTTTGGCACGATGGCGCCAACGAACCCTGCGACGAATCTCATGACGGCAGGCGTCACGACGGAAGTCGCCTCCAACGCATCAAACCTCTTGATGGATATCAAGCCTGGCTACATGCTCGGCGCGAAGCCCCGCCAACAAGCGATTGGGCACTGCATCGGCATCCTCGCCGGCGCACTCGCTTCGACGCCGTTGTTCTTCATTCTGTTCATGTCCAATCAACAACCCGATGTCTCCGTGAAAGATCACATCACGAAGTCATGGGCTGTTCCAGGTGCGATCCAGTGGGCAGCGATTTCAGATGTCATCGGCGGCATGGGCCAAGAGGGTGTGCAACTCGTTCAAAAGAGTGCGGAAGGAATTGAGAAATTCTGGGGCGTGCTTCCGGTTTCTGCCGCATGGGCAATGCTCGCAGGCGCCATCATCGCGATTGTGTTTGAGTTGTGGCGCATCACGAGCAAGGGGCGCTTCCCACTCAGCGCGGTGGGCATTGGGCTCGGCATCGTGCTGCCTCCCGACTCAACCCTGATGATGTTTCTCGGCGCGTCAATCTTCGCGTTCTTCGAAGGCAGATACCACGAGAAGATCGGCACCTTTGGCTGGCGACTCTGGGTGGACTCGAAAGAGGCTGTTTGCGCAGGGCTGATCGCTGGCTGGGCTCTGCTCGGTGTCGGCGACGGTGTGATCGCGGCCTTCGGTCACTATCACGAAACGGTTGCCGAGGCAGACGCGGCGGCAGCGGAGTCACAGACAATCAGCACCAACACTCCAATGACTCCCGCTGAAGGCCTCGCGGCGCAAGTGCTGAGTTCGCGTTGATCGAAGTCGATAACCGCGGCATCGCTTGCGCCTTTCCGGCGCAAGTGCTCTCATTCTCGACATCCGATCTCGACAATCTCTGCGTACCCCTGCAATGGCGCGCTCATCCGGCGCGTTCTCCAATCCATGCACGCCTCGAGTCGCACGCGCATGAACATCGCGCATTTCCATCACTTGCCTCCTCGACTGACGCTGCCCATCACCCTTGTCGCTGCAGCACTTGCTGCAAGCGCCGCGCCGCCTCCCGCCTCTCTTGATCGCCCGTCAGCAGCCAGACGGGATGACCCGATGGAAGAGATGCAGAACGACGCGATGGATTCCGACGCCATGGGCTCGAGTGGGATGAGTGCCGGAGAGGTTCGACAGAAGGACCCTTCCGAACTCACACAGGCAGAAATCAGCTTCTTTGAAAGCAAGATTCGTCCGGTTTTGAGTGGCGCGTGTTTCAAATGCCACAGCGAAGGATCGCGAGTGCGCGGCGGCCTTCGCGTTGATACGCCAGACGCGATGCTGCGCGGCGGCGAGAGTGGGCCAGCCATCGTTCCCGGTGATCCAGACTCGAGCATTCTGATTCGCGCGCTGCGACACTCGGATGAAGATTACGAAATGCCTCCATCGGGAAAACTCTCCGATGCGGTCATCGCCGACTTCGAACGCTGGGTGGAAATGGGTTGCCCAGATCCGCGAGCGAGGGAGAACTTTGGAACGACATCAACGACGCCGGACGCGTACCGCGCTTCTGCGAGCGGCATCGACATCGAGAAGGGCAAAGAGTTCTGGGCATATCAACTTCCAACTCGCACAGAACCCCCTGCGGTGCAGCATGCAGACTGGCCACGCGGCGATGTTGATGCGTTCCTCCTCCACGGGATGGAGCAGCATGGCATCGCCCCGGTGAAAGACGCGGAAAAGTCGACGCTTCTTCGCCGAGTGAGCTACGACCTCACCGGACTTCCTCCCTCCCCGCGCGAGGTCGACGCGTTCATGCGAGACAAGTCGAAGGATGCGTATGAGAAGCTCGTCGACCGTCTGCTGGCGTCGCCTGCGTTCGGCGAGCGATGGGGCCGACACTGGCTTGATGTTGCGCGCTACGCCGAATCGAGTGGCAAAGAGACGAACATCCTTTACCCGCACGCGTGGCGGTACCGCGATTGGGTGATCGATGCGTTCAACCAGAACACGCCCTACGACCGCTTCATCGTCGAGCAACTCGCGGGTGATCTTCTTCCCGCGCGCGATGATCGTGAGTTTGCGCAACTCTGGATCGCAACGGGATACCTCGCCCTTGGCACCAAGAGTCACAATGCGCGCGGGCGTGCGCAGTTCCAAGCAGACCTCGTGGATGAACAGATCGACGCAATCTCGCAAGGCCTGCTTGCGACAACCGTCGCCTGCGCGCGTTGTCACGATCACAAGTTCGATCCAATTCCACAGAAGGACTACTACGCACTCGCTGGGATTTTTGCATCGACCGAAACGCGCTACGGAACCGTTGCGCAGCAACAGAACAATCATCCTGCGCAACTCATTCGACTTCCGGAGGGCGTGGGACTTCCCCTCGGACCAACGCAACCGGAATCGGTGCAGCGCTTGCTCGCGGCTGCATACGACCGAATCGCGGCGACAGTCGAGAATGCACCCACGGCTGCAGAATTGCGCGAAGCACGACTCGCCGAGAGCCGCGGTGAAAAGCCGAAGATCGATCTGCAAGCTGCGCAACGCGCGCGCAATGCGCAAGGTCAACTTGAGGTCTACAACCATCTCGCAACACGATTCGACACGGACGGAAAGCCAACGAGTGGCAACTTGCTCGCGATGGGCGCTGCCGAGTCTGGTCGCGTCATTGCGGTGCCACTGCTTGAACGCGGCGAGATCGACAAGGCTGGGGCGATTGTGCCGCGCGGGGTTCCCCAAGTCCTGTGCGTCGGCGCGACACCCGAACTTTCAAGTGCGTCGAGCGGACGGCTTGAACTCGCGCAATGGATCGCAAGCGACACGCATCCGCTCACCGCGCGAGTGTGGGTCAATCGCGTGTGGCTGCATCTCTTTGGGAAAGGGCTCGTCCGCACGCCTGACAATTTCGGATCGAGCGGACAAGCCCCGACACATCCCGAACTGCTCGACGCGCTCGCTGTCGACTTCATGGAAGACGGGTGGAACACGAAAGCATTGATCAAGAAACTCATGCTCTCGCGCGCCTACCAGCTCGATAGCACGCCCGACGCGAATCAAGCCAAGGTCGATCCCGATGCGGATTGGTACGGTCACATGCTGCATCGACGACTTGAAGCCGAAGCGATCCGCGACTCGATGCTCGCCGCGGCAGGAACGCTCGATCTCGAACGGCCTGTGGGCAGCATGGTCAACATGGTGGAAGGCTCAGCGCGGCTCGACCAGTTCATGCAATTGCTCATTCCCGACAGCCGAACACGGAGTCTCTATCTTCCGGTTGTCCGCGACGCGGTGCCGCAGTCGCTGCAAGTGTTTGACTTCGCGGAGTCAAGTTTCGTGACCGGCGATCGCGACGAAACAACCGTTCCCACGCAGGCGCTCTATCTGCTGAATGACGAAAATGTGCTGCGCATCGCGGATGCATTTGCGAAGCGTCTGCAGCGCGACGAAGGCACGACAGATGAGCGCGTGCAACGCGGTTTCGTGCTCGCCCTCGGACGCAAGCCAACCGGAGCAGAGGCATCCGCATCACGCGCGTTCATCAAACACTTCGAGCAGGTCGCCACACGCTCGAGCGCCGCGCAGCCTCAAGAAACACCAGCGCAAGCTCGCGGCAATCGCCGTGCGAATCAACCATTCGGCCAGCGGATCCGCGAGCGCATGGGACGCAGCGACTCAACCATCCCTAACGACCCTGAACTCATCGCGCTGAGCGCGTTCTGCCAGTCCCTCTTCGCCACCGCAGAGTTCCGAACGCTCGACTGACGCATCGAAGGAGATGTTCATGCACTTTGACTGCTGCTCCAATAGTGAAACCATCGTCTCGCGGCGCGAAATGCTCACGCGAGTTGGATGCGGGTTTGGTGCGATGGCATTCGCCGCAATGCTCGCGCAGAACAGCATGGCAAGCGCGATCCTCGGACCTGACGGCCGACCAGCACTAGTGGCGGGCGGGAAGTCCGCCAAAGCGAAGCGTGTGATTTTCCTCTACATGGCGGGCGGTCCGAGCCATCTTGACACCTTTGATTACAAACCTGAACTTGAACGCGCAGACGGAAAGAATCTTTCCGTTGGTCGGGGCAACGGTCAACTGCTCGCGAGTCCTTGGAAGTTTCAGCAAGGCGGAAAGAGTGGACTCTGGATCAGCGACCTCTTCCCAAATGTTCGCAACTGCGCCGACGACATTTGCCTCCTGCGCGGCATGAAGACTGCGGTGCCCGCACACGCGCAAGCGAGTGTCATGATGCACACTGGCTCCTTCCAGTTCGTGCGGCCGAGCTTTGGCTCGTGGGTGTTGTATGGACTTGGAAGCGGCAATGAGAATCTCCCGGGATTCATCACCATCAATCCAGGTGCGGGCAACGGAGGGGCGCAGAACTACGGCGCGTCATTCCTCCCCGCTTCGGTGCAAGGAACGCGGGTCGATGTGGGCCGCAATGGAAATCGTGGAGGCGGCGGCGGTCGTGGCCAAGCGACACCAGATGAGCCGATCGAAGACTTGCGCAATGATCGATATACGCGCAGCGCGCAACGCGAGCAGATCGACTTTGTGCAGGCTCTCAACAAAGAGCGGCAGCGACGCGAAAAAGACAACGCGATTGAGGGACTGATTGAGAGTTACGAACTCGCATTCCGCATGCAAGCAGAGGTTCCGGAGCTCATCGATCTCACCAACGAGAAGCAGTCCACCCTCGAGATGTACGGCATCGGAACCGCAGCGACTGATGGCTTCGGCCGCCAGTGCTTACTCGCACGACGATTCGCCGAGGAAGGCGTACGGTTTATCGAAGTCTCGCAAGGCGGCTGGGACACGCATCGCAACCTCCGTACGGATATGGAACGGCAATGCGGCGCTGTAGATCGCCCGATCGCTGCGCTCCTCACAGACCTCAAGCAGCGCGGCATGCTCGATGACACGCTCGTCATCTGGGGCGGCGAATTTGGTCGAACACCCTACGCTCAAAATGGCGACGGTCGCGATCACAACGCGAAAGGCTTCACGATTTGGATGGCGGGTGGTGGCGTCAAGGGCGGACTGAGTTACGGATCCACGGATCCGACGGGCGGCGAAGCGATCGATGGCGTGATGGACATTCACGCATGGCATGCGACCGCGCTCCACCTCATGGGACTCGATCACTCGACGCTGACATTCAACCACGCAGGGCGTGACTTCCGTCTCACGGATGTGAAGGGTCGCGTTGTGCCTGAGATTGTCGCGTGACACTCCACGCATGCCCATCGGAACATCAGCCTCCGGCACTTCGGGCGCCGCAGACTCGGAAGATCCGTACCCTGTGATCCAAACTCACGGAGCCGCGGCCGAGTGGTTGATCGTGAATCCAATCAACTCGCCACTCCGCGTGACATCGACGCTTACAACCGTTCCCTGCTCACCCAAGCTTGCCTTCGCGGCTCCAGCTATGTCAAGGAGTGCAGCCCCAGGATGCGCCTTTGCTGCCCACGTCCCCGCGCCAGGATTTCCTTCCGGGATCGAGACGACGATCTCCGTCAAACCGCCCGCACCCTGAGAGGTGCTAATCGTTGAGCCCATGACGAGCACGTGCTCCGCCGTGTCACTCCGACAAGCACACAATCCACATCCAAGCAGCGCCACAGAGAACATCAACATTCGGTTTCGCGTCAACATGTCGTCCGCCCATTCGTGAAATCGCTTGAAACAACCGTCGCTGGAGCGGTTCGGCCAGCATCCAGCACGTCCACTCCACCTCGAACCGCCCGGAGTGTGCTGGATCGTACGCGCGGCATTCGACCTCGACTCAGGAACGGCATCTGATAGGCGAAAAAAGAAAAAAGGGTCGGAGCGATGTGCTCCGACCCCTGCGATCAATGCGTAGTTAGCCTCGATCAAACTCAGGCTGTAGCGCGCTTGGTGAAGACGGAGATGATCACGAGAAGCGCGATCAGTCCAACAAATCCACCACTGCCGAGCTCAGTCACGAACGCCATGAGGTTGCTCGTGATGCCGGAGAAGAACCCAACATTGTTCGACCCGAAGATGATCTGAACAAGGACGCCGAGTCCGATGAAGAGCAGCATGATGTCCATGAGTTCACGGGCCCAACCTTTGATCGAAGCGAATGCCTGCATTTGTTGACTCCTGGGGATTCTGATCATTGGACGCGCTGCACGATGCAACGCGCCCCATGGCTGTTATCGTGCGGTTGCTCATTTCTCAAGAAGTTTTGTCCATAATTCATTGACTGCGATCCGCTTGGACCGCCCACCCACATCAAGAACGCCATTCTGGCGCGAAAAATGGGCTTTTTGACCAAGCGCGGTGCAGGCTGCTCAAACCGTCGATCCTGACTCGAACGCAGCAGAGCGACCGTATCCAATCCTCAACTCGTCAAACCGGTTGCACGAATCCAGGACGAAAGCGCGTGAGCCCCCTTGCGCACATACGGGAATGCGTTCGTCTCACCTCAACAAGATCAGGTCACTCTTCATCATGCGCTGCAGGACGAACAACGACCCGCTCTCCGTGCAAGAGTGCCGGACAGCGCCGCGCGAGTGCCACTGCATGCGCGAGATCATGCGCGCGAAGGACGAAGTAACCAGTCAGCACATCGCGCGTCGGCGCGTACGAGCGTGCTTCAACCACATCATTAATGCGCTGGAGCAAGATCTGTTCCCGTCCAGCAGGCGCACCTGAGACGAACAAACCTTGATCTCGCAACGATGCAACCCACGCGCCATAGAGTTCCATGAGCTCGCGCTGTCGCGAAGATGGGAGCAGCGCCCACGCATTGTCGTCCTCGTACATGAGCACGAGAAACGGTGACAGCCCTTCGATCGTCACTTCGCACCACTTGGCGCCGGCGCAACAGGAGGCGGCGAGTCGGGCTTCACGCGCGTCATCACGAAGTCAGCGTGATCGGCTTGTTTTCCGTCTTGCTTCGCTGACCAATGCGAAGTGACATGATCCGCATCAATGAACTCAAAGACGACTGCATTCATATGCATCGCATTCTTGTCGGGAAGATTCGTTGCATCGATCATCTCAAACGCGGCACGCTTCGAAGTGGGGGATTTCGCAGCGAGCCGTGGTTGATTGCCAGCGGCGCAGTAATGCGTGCAGAGCAGCCGATCACCGTCCATGTGAAAGACCGTGATCATTTCATGTTCCGTATCTTTGAACAGCGTCTCCGCGACTGCACTGCCGGCAGCGATGACTCGATACTCCACGCTGCCATCGCTCTTTCCATCGCCGTCCATGTCGACGCTCCAAGAACCCTTCATGGCCTTGAACGGATCGAGCGGCGAAGCATGAATGTCAACCTGCAGCGGGCTCTGGGCCAAAGCAACGGCGGAGACGATCAAGAAACTTGTCGCGAGAAGAACCTGCTGTCGCATGACGAATACCTCGACTGTTTGCGGCGCGAAGAACGGCACAGACAGACTACCAATTCAGGATCAGGCCCGCGCCGCACCCGTCGCGAGCCGCGGTGCACCGATCGCTATACTCAACCGCAACGCTGCGGGCATAGCTCAGTTGGTAGAGCGTCAGCTTCCCAAGCTGAATGTCGAGGGTTCGAGTCCCTTTGCCCGCTTGTTTGAGCGCTCGCGACTTGGATTCTGCTCCAAGCCGCAGAATCCTCGCTCGCTTTCGACTGCGCCGGGCCGAGTGAATCGGCACCGGCGCAATGCAAGAGTTCTGTGAGCGATTCTGCGAGGCGATGCCTCGCGCTCCAAAGTCAGTAGCGGGCAACCTGCGTTCGCCAAGCGAACGCAGCGGGTGAGATGCAATGCATCTCGCACCGGGATTACGGTCTGAGCCTTCGGCTCAGGAACGAGCCCGTTCGCAGCGAACAAATGAGCGCTCGCGACAATCGGAATTCGAACTCAGCCCGTCCATCCACTCAAGAGGATGGCGAGATCAGCGCCGCCGACCAAGCCATCATTGTCGAGATCTGCGACGGTCCCGCTTGCGCCCCAGTAAGTCAGGACGAACGCAAGGTCGATTCCGTTGACATGCCCGTCACCATTGATATCAGGATCGGGTGCCTCCACCACAACGCACACACTTGCTCGATCATCAATGGTCCCGTCGATCATCGCTTCTTGCGTCACGATCGTGATGTCGTTCGTCAGCAGCATCGCGCCTGGTTGAACGATGAGTCGTCGTGCATACACAACTTCAGGTGCTTTGCCCGGTGCGTTGTTGAATGCATCCACCAGCGAAACCGTCGCGCCCGCCATGATTTCAAGTTCACCGATAAGCGAGACATCCGTCTCCTCGCCGCTGAACGCGGACTCAACGCAGCCCACATCGAGACTCGTCGCTTCGAGGGACTGCACACTTCCGTCACAGCCGTTCAACGAGAGCTTCGCATCATCGAAGCGCACTTGATCGCTTGCGCACGCGAGTGCCATGTCGCCGCAGACGGAGACTTTCCAAACATCCTCGACAAATCGCAGGCCGCCCGCTGGTCCGACTTCGACCGCTCCCTCCACACGAATGCCGTCGCCGACCTGCGTACCGCCGCTGCCTCCGCCGTTGAAGTTTGGCGCCGAAATGACATTCCCGAAAATCACGCCGTTGTTGACGAGACTTCCTGTGATGTAAAGCACTCCAACCTGAGCAAGGATCTGCGAGCCCTGCTCGTTCGCGACATCACCGACTACCACGAAATCACCAATCGCGATGACTCTCCCGTCCGCATTCATCAAATCGCCAAAGCACTGCCCCGAAACAGCGACAGTTGCAGCTTCCGTTCCGCCGCTGCTCAGTGTTTCGGTGAAGAGATCCCCAACGATCGCCGAGTTCGCGAGAATCGCGCTACCTCCTCGCACGACGACGCGATCCACATCAATTAGCGCGTCCACACCAACGAGGCGCCCCACAGGATCAGGCGATCCTGACAGCGAACCAAGGATGGTCAACTCATCCGCGCGAATCGCCCCGCCGAAGCAGCGTACGTCGCCGAACGGTTCCACTTGAAGAATGTCCGTTCCACCAAGCAGCGAGAACAAACCATTTTGATCAACTGTGAGGGAGCCAGCCAACGCGGTCTTCGCCGGCGCCGCGATCTGCATGGAGCTTCCTGACTCAATGGCAAGTTCTCCACCCGCGAGAATCGAGAACGCAGGATCAGCCACGGTGACGCGGTCGACCGAGAGCGTCACGGCAGTACCGACGGGCAAGCGCATCGAGCCGCCAATCGCGAGATCCGCGTCGGTTTCGATGGAACTACCACTTCGCAGCGTGGCATTCCCGTCAATCAGAGTCGTCGTCGGACCATTCGAGATGAGTTTGTTGAGCGGAGGAAGGTCAATCACACTCTCCATGCCGAACACCAAGCATGGCGTGACAGTTGCGTGCTCCGGCGAACTACAGCTCACAAAGCGCGCAGAAACGGAGTCTGCAGGTGAACTCGTGCCATCCGGATTCGAAGAGAAGACGCCGCCTTCCAGGATGATTCGATGGGTAGCGGAGAGATCTGCTGAGCCGCTCGCCATGCGCAGATCGACTGCGCCCAACACGCGAACAGGCGCGTTGGAAATCGTCCGCGTTCCGGCGCTGGCGAGAATGCCGAATTCAATCGCAGGCTCTGACGCGTCGGTCGCGTTTGATTGAAAGTAGCTCGTCGCATCATTGCCTGCACTTCCAATGAAGAGCGTTCCCTCCGTGACCACTCGGGCACCGTAGTAGAGGTGTACGACACCTGGAATACTCAATTCTTGAAGTCCGTGGATCGCTCGGTTGTATGCGACGAATCCGCCCGTCGCGATGGGCGTGACCTCAATGGTCCAATCCGGTGGAGTCGTCAGCGCCATAGACACGGATACATGGAGCGCACTCATCGCCCCATCGCTTGAGACCGCGCGCACCGGCAGCGAATTGGTTGAAACTGCAACGGTGTGATCAGCACCTGCGGCAAGAATGTTGAAGTCGCCTATCTCAGCGTGCGTGTCGCCGCGCCCATCTCCGTTGTAACCCCAGCTCACGAGCGAACCATCTGCCTTGAGCGCAACCGTGTGGTATGTCCCTGCCGCGATGCCAGCCACAGCGCTCAGTCCCCCAGGAGTGCTGCACTGATCAGCATTGTTGAATCCCCAACACGCGACCGTACCATCCGTCTTTAGCGCGACTGTGTGAGCGAATCCGCCTGCAACATGAGCTACTGCAGTGAGGCCCTCGGGCGCAACGCACTGACCGTACTTGTTGCTTCCCCAGCAGGCGACCGTTCCGTCAGCCTTGACTGTAATGGTGTGCTCCTAACCCGCGGCGATCTCGACCACTGCGCTGAGCTTCGCCGGAGCGTCGCACTGCCCTCTTGAGTTGGATCCCCAACACGCAACCGAGCCATCCGATTTCGCGGCGACGGTATGCGCATTGCCCGCGGCGATTCGTGACACGGCTCCCAACTTCGCGGGTGTATCGCATTGCCCTTGATTGTTCGAACCCCAGCACACGACTGCGTTGTCGACCTTGATCGCGACGGTATGCGCGCTGCCGGCGGCGATGCCGATGAAGCCTCCGAGCTTGTTGGGCGTGTTGCACTGTCCGTCCGCGTTCGATCCCCAGCACGCGATGGTCCCATCAGGCAAGAGCGCGACAGTATGTGCACCCCCCGCCGCGACATCCGCGATCGCACCGAGTCCTGCTGTCGCGTTGCACTGACCGTTCACATTCGAACCCCAACACGCGGCACCTGGCCAACCACTCTGAGCATTCCCATTCGAGACGATCAGCAGTGCGGCGGCAAGAGATACAGACAGCGAGTCTTTGAGCATTTCATTTCTCTTTAGGTTTGGCCGGGGCCAACCTGTGAAACTTAGCATAGATCGCCTCCAATTCAAGTTCGCTGACTCAGAATCATGCGTCTGCGCTCGTCGAATTCGTCGCTAAGCCTGTCGTCTTTCCGTCGGAGGGACGTGCGAAACTCCCTTGCACCACATCAACCGCGAACATAGAGGAAAAACTTACGAATACTGCTCAGCCACCAACGCGCATACCGCGTCATCGAAGCAGTCGTCGCGGCGCATCTGCAGGAAGAGTTCGTGGAGATCGGCTGCACTGAGTTTGCGTTTCTCAGCACCTGAAACATCGAGGTAGACGCGGCCGCGGTGCATCGCGATGAGCCGGTCGCCGAGCGATGCAGCCTGCTGCATCGAGTGCGTGACCATCAGCGTCGTCGAACTCGACTTTCCGATGAGTTCTTTGGTAACGGCGATCACAAGCTCCGCGCTGCGCGGATCAAGCGCAGCAGTGTGCTCATCAAGCAGGAGTACGGGAGGGTTCGTCAATGTTGCCATCAGCAATGTCACGGCTTGCCTTTGACCGCCGGAGAGAAGTCCGATTGGGTCGTCGAGCCGATGCTCAAGGCCGAGCCCGATCTGTGCGAGAAGAACTCGCCACTCCTCGCGCTTCGCCGCACGCAGCAGTGGACGAAGCGTTCGCCTCTTTCCTCGGCGCGACGCGAGCGCGAGGTTCTCGGCAACCGTCAGTTCTGGCGCGGTGCCAGCAAAGGGATCCTGGAAGACCCTTCCGACGACGCACGCGCGGCGGCACTCCTCACCATCGGTGACGTCATGGCCATCGATGATGATCGAGCCGCTGTCGACTTTGAATGCCCCCGCGATCGCTGCCTGCAGTGTGCTCTTTCCTGAGCCATTTGTCCCAATGACGACCGTGAAACTCCCTGCCGAGAAGTGAAGGGAAACGCCGTCAAGCGCACGAACTTCGTTCGCGCTTCGGGGATAAAAGGTCTTCGAGACCGCGTCAAGCCTAAGCACGCGCGCCTCCGTTGGTACGCGGTGCATCAGACATCGCGCGGGCTTGGTTAAATCGTTGCAGCCATCCGGGAGCAATGATCGCAACAAGCACAACCACAGCCGTCACCAACTTGAGATCATTTGGATTCAAACCGACGCGAATGGCGATCGCGACGAGAAGGCGAAACAGCAGCGCGCCCACGAGCGCGCCCGCGACCGCGAGCGAAATGGAACGCGTCGTTCCGATGAGCGTTTGTCCGATGATGACGCTCGCGAGTCCAAGCACAATCACGCCGATGCCCATTTGCGCATCGGCGAATGTCTGCATCTGGGCGACGAGCGATCCACTCAGTGCCACCAACGCGTTCGACACGCCGAGCCCGAGAATCATCATTCGATCCGTACTTGTGCCGAGCGCGCGAAGCATGCGTGGGTTGTCGCCGGTTGCGCGCATCGCGGCGCCAAGTTCTGTCTTAAGAAGCAAGACGAGCGCGAACGCCGCGAGGAGCACAAACAACGCTGATGCAAACAGCAGTCCGAGGTCGCCACTAGGGACTTCGCGTCCAAGAATGACGGCTTCGTTGCCCCAGACCCAGCGCGCCGCTGACTCGAATGGCGTAAAGATCGTGTGACTGCTGATCGGCAAGTTGCTGCGCCCCATGACACGCAGATTGATTGAATAAAGCGCTGTCATCACGAGCACGCCTGCGAGGAGTGCATGGACTTTGAAGTGCACATGAATGATGCCGGTCGTCATGCCCGCGACTGCTCCCGCGACGAATGCCGCGAGCGTGGCGGTGACAGGATCGCATCCATCGACGATGAGTCTTGCGCTGACCGCAGCGCCAAGGGCGAAGGAGCCGTCCGCGGTGATATCAGGGGTGCGATAGATGCGAAACGCGACGAATACGCCGAGTGCGAGAATCGCAAACACCAATCCGAGGGCCAGTGTCGCGATCAGCAGGCTCATGAGGGCACCTCGCCGCTTTCGAGTTCCATCACCCAAACCACGCCGCGCGCGAAAGCAGATTCAAGACCCGTTGCATCCTCAAGACCATGCATAACCCCCTTCAGAGGTTGCTCAATCAACAGGGCGCCGACGGCGCTAGCGTCCACTGTGGAACGCGGAATCGGTCGGTAGGTCGCAGTTACCAGGTGCGCATGAAGATGCACATCAACGCCCGGCCTGTGAGTTGGTCGCAGTTGCGTGCGCACGCGCCCATCAAGCGATGCGAGATCTCGTGACGCGCAAGCGATGATCACCGCGACCATCGAATCGCCCGCATGCATCGGCTCACCCGAAAATCGCAGCGCCTGACGAATCGAGGAGCCCTTCATTTCGCTGACGCTCTGCGCCCAGCCGTCTGGCGATGTTCGCGCCCATACACCAAATGCGCCGGCGCACTCCCCTGCTGCGACAATCGCGACGGGACCGTCTGTCGCAGCCACGATCGCTTCAGCAAGTCCACTCAGAGAGACGGCGCCCGCGTCGTTTCCATCGAAGTAGCCATGCAATGCAATGGGACCTCGCGCAAGGAGCCCATTTCGAAGAAAGCAGGAGACCGCGCCTTCTGCACTCGATCCAAGGCAATCGGGTCGACTCGCGGCTGCATGCGCAACCACAGCGGCTGAACCCGCGATGAGCCCTTCACCGTAATGCCCTGCCGCTCCTTCGCTGTGCTGCGCGAGCGCGACATGCCCGAGTGCGACGACATCGTGCGTGACTTGAATAGCTTCCGAGTCAACACTTCGCAGGCGCGCGCGAGGAGTTTGCTTCGACACACGGCGCAATGCGCCCGTCCAACTCGTTCCGATCGAAATCGTCTCCTCTCGGATGCGCTCCACGGGTGCGACCGCGCCGAGCAGCACTTCAAGCTTCGAGATCCGAAGCATCTCTCGAACAGCATCACTCGCCGCAACAACCGCAAGTGAGCCACCGACGCTTCGAATCCGCGTGAGGGTTCGAAGCAAGACCCCGATGCCGACTGATGAGATAAAGGTGACCCGTTCGAGATCGAGCTCAATGCGCGCGCGTCCGCTCCGAATCGCCGCGTCAAGCTCGATCGCGGCGAGCTGGGACCACGACGCATCAAATCGACCCTCAAAGCTGACGCATGCTGCATCGTCGCGCAGGCTACTCGTCACATTCATCGCGACGCCTCTGTCTGTATGAGGTCGCCTTCTGACTCCGCTGCGACTGCGCCCCGCGAGTACTCCTCCGGCAGCTCAAGCTTGAAATGCTTCATCAACTTCCAATTCACGAGAATCGTTGTTTTCTCTGTCGCTTGAAAGGGAATGGTCGCAGGATCTTCACCACGAAGCACGCGGTCGACGAGGCGCGCGGCGACAGCGCCAACCTCAACGAAGTCGCGAGAGACCGCGAGCGTCGCGCCTCGTTTCATGGTCGAGGGCGCGAACGAAAACACCGGAACATTGGCCCGCATCGCGCTCTTCGTGATCGCGCCAAAGCCCGTACTCGCGGTGTTGTCAGAAATCTGCAACATCACGGGGACGCCGCTCGCAAGCACCGCATCCGCCGCTTCAGGCAGTTCGGTGGGCTTCTCCACACCCATCGAAACGAGCTCAACTCCCACTGCCTCGAGCGCGCGAGCCCAAGTGTCTCGATAGAACACGCTATTGGATTCACTCGGCGCGTAGGTGGATCCCGCACGGCGAAGATTCGGGAAGACAGCCGTCGCCACTCGGATCATGCGCTCCCAGTCCGGAACGATCTCAGCGCCGGTGACATTCGGTAGGTGATCCGAACTTGAAACTCCCGCGCCCGCGACGACTCCCGAAGCCACCATACAAAAGACGACCGGTCGCTCCTTGATTGTGCGAACAGCGCACTGCAATGCCGGCGTCGTGAATGGAACGACCACATCCGGCTTCTCACTCGCGACCGCCGCAACGATCGTGTTCAGCACTCCGATATCGAGCTGCGCATCATGCAGAACCATGCGACAGGTCTTCCCATCCTCATATCCAAGCGTACGCATCTCCTTGAGAAAGCCGGCGTAGGACTCCTCAAAATTGGGCGTCTGGTTGTAAGTGATCACCGAGATCAACGGCATGTGCACCGCGTTCGATGTGTCTCCCGCCGCCTCCTCACGGGCCTTCGATCGATCCGTGAGAACAAGAACCACTGACGCGAGCGCTATCAAAGTAAGACCGAGTGCAAGTTTCCGAATTCGCTCCATCATGGGTCGAGCGCCGCGATGGCAAACGTGGTTTCTGCGGGACAATCGCAGGTGCAGGACAAAATCCCTCTCAGCGCGCGCGCAAGGGTAGCGAATCACGATGCAGTTCGCTCGTTGACATGGCGTAGGGGGAGAATCGAAGTACTCTCAGTCGCATGCAATTCGAACTTTCGCTCCTCGTCAGTAGCTTGCTCGGCATAAGCGATGTAGGCGCTCGGCCAGCCGAAGAGCACCCTCGCCCCGCTGTACCCGCGGTTGGCGCTGCCGCGACGAAGCCATCGGGTCCTTCGATGAGCCGAGGCATCGCGCCACCCTACACCGAAGTGCCGGGAGATCGAGAGTTCAATGGCGAGTTGATCGTGCGACCCAAGCAGCATCTCACGCGAAGCCAGCGCGCGCATTGGCGATGATCGCCTCAGAGTCCGTCCGCTCCTATGCCGCGACCGACGAGTTCATCCTGCGCATGCCGCCATCGCCGGAGCGCGCGGGCGCGACAGAAAATCGACGGAGCGCCGAGCTCCTCGCTTCAGGTCTCTTTCAATACGCGCACCCGAATTGGATTGTCTATCCCCTCTATGTGCCCAACGACCCGCGACTCCCAGAGCAGTGGCATCACGCGATGATGCACTCCGCGGAGGCGTGGAACATTACAAGTGGATCACCAAGCGTCATCGTCGCGGTCACTGACACGGGCATCATTGGGCACGAGGATCTGTTGAATCGAGTGAGCGGATTCAATGCCGTCTCGCTCGTACCCGAGGATGAGGGCGGCGATCTCACGGATATCCACGGCCACGGCACGCACGTCGCGGGCTGCGCAGCGGCAACCGGCGACAACGGAATCGGAGTCGCGGGCGTGGGTTGGTCACTCTCGATCATGCCGATTCGCGTGAGCGAGGCGGCCAACGGCGGAGCCTCGTATGAATCACTACTCGCGGGATCCCGATGGGCGATCGAGCATGGCGCGAAAGTCACGAGCGCGAGCTACTCGGGCATCGGGTACGACGCGATCGAAACCACGGGCGAGTACATCCGTTCACTCGATGGGTCCTTCTTGTGGGCGGCTGGAAATTCTTCCACCGACCATGAGGGATGGGACTTTGAGCATGTCCTCGTCATTGGTGCGAGCGATGGCAATGATCAGCGAGCATGGTTCTCAAGCTATGGTCGAGGCGTCGATCTCTTCGCACCGGGCGTAGGCATTTTGAGTACGACAACCGACGGCGGGTATCAAGCGTGGAGCGGGACGAGTATGGCGACTCCCGTCGCCAACGGAGCACTCGGCGTCGTTCGCTCGGCCAACCCCGCACTCTCCGCGGCTCACGCCGAGTACATCCTGATGCACTCTTGCGACCCGTGGCCTGGTGGAAGCAATTCGACTCAATGGGGATTCGGACGCATCAACCTCAAGACAGCAACCGAGCAGGCACTCGCTGCAAACTCGCCGCAACCACCTGTCGCACGCGACGATTTCACGCGCTCTTTCGTCGGCGCGGTGATCGATGTCGATGTGCTCTCCAATGACTACGACCCGAACATGGACACGCTTGTGATCGATTGGGCCGCGAGCACGACATCGCTCGGTGATCCCGCGACGATCATTCGCGCTTCCGGCGCAGGTGCGCGTGATCAACTCCGCTGCGTGTTTTCACCGAGTGCGGCGGTCGGGACCCGCACCATCGCGTACCGCCTTCGCGAACCGATCTCGGGGGCGACGGCGAATGCGGTCGTCACAATCACGCTTGATCCACTTCGCGCGCCGCACTATCCGGTCGGCGAAACCGCCGGAGTGGATTGCGACTACTACGAAGTGATTGGCGCTAGCGCCCTCCCAGACTGGTCAACGCTCACGCCGTATCTGACAGAAATCGTGCCTGCAGTGAATTTCCAAAGCACAAGCGACAACTTCGCGGGAAGCGGTCGCGCCGACAATGTTGGCGCGGTCTATGAAGGCTGGCTGCGGGTTCCAGCGAGTGGAGTGTGGACTCTCGCGATCAACTCCGACGATGGCTCGCGCCTCTCGATCGGCAGTGAAGTCGTGATCAACAATGATGGACTTCACGGCATGCAAACCGTGAGCGCGCAACTTGCGTTTGAAGCGGGCCTCCATCCGATCCGACTTGAGTTTTTCGAGAACGGCGGAGGCGCCGGCTTCATCTTCTCATGGAGCGGCCCCGGAGTACAAGCTCAGACGATTCCCGCGGCATTTCTCTTTCACGGCGGCGGCGTATCACGGGCCGACATCAACCATGACGGACGCGTCGACGCGGCAGACCTCTCCAATCTTCTCGCCGCATGGGAGACCACGACAGCGTCTGCGGACATCAACGAGGATGGATGGGTCAATGCAGTTGACCTCTCCCTTTTGTTGTCGGCGTGGGGCGAGTAAACGCTCCTTCAGCGCGCGAGAATCTTCGACCACGATCGCTGCATGCGATCGAGTGCTTCGTCAAGCGTTTGTGGAGTTGTCGCGAGGCTCAAACGAATGTGGCCTCGCGCTCCGTTCCCAAACCACCGCGGGCTCCCAGCGACGACCCGAACGCGAGCGTAGCGTTCGATCCGCTGCGTGAACTCTTCTTCATCGATGCCCGTCTCGGTGATCCGAGGGAACACTACGAATGTGGCTTCAGTGAGCTCGGAGATCTCGACGCCATCAAGAGCGCGCAAGCGTTCAATTGCATGCACTCGCTGCGCGGCAATGTGCTCGAGGAACGCGTTCTGCCATGCGCCGCACTTCTCCAGAGCAGCCGTCGCGGCGACCTGAGAAATCGTCGATGCCCCTTCTATCGTGTGGTCGAACCCAGCATCCGCACGGAAGGCGTCTGCGTCCTTCCCTGTCGGCGCGATGACCGCGCCAATGCGAAGACCTGCGAGCGCGAAACCCTTCGAAAGACCGTAGATCACCCACGGCTGGGCACCGCCTTGCTGAGCGGCGGCGAATGAAGTGAACAATCTCCCGTCAAGCACGGTGTCGCTCCAGACCTCATCGCTGACGATTGCGAGTCCTCGCTCAGCTGCAAATGCGGCAATGCCTCGGACTTCATCATCTGACCAAAGCGTGCCCATCGGATTGTGCGGATGGCAGACGAAGATGGCCCGTGTTTTTTCGGTCACCGCAGCCCGAAGTGTGTGCCGCGTGAATCGACCGCGATCGTGCCGCCAAAATCGGATCGTGCCACCCGCGCGCCGAACGCTTTCCGCGACGAGAAAGTCCACCGGATCTTGCACGATCACTTCGTCTCCAGCTCTCAGCAGATGCCGTGCCACAAGAGCGATCGCGCTCGCTGCCGCATTCGTCGCCGTAACGGAGCATGGATCGACTTGAGCACCCTTGTTGACATTGAAATGTGCCGCGACTGCTTCGCGAAATGGTGCGAGCCCTGCTGCCGGGCCATAGCAGAGATGCGGCCGCGCGATGTAGTTTGCGATCGCCTCGACAACCTCCGGCGCAACGGGAAAGTCTGGGTCCGCCGCGGTTAATGGGATGACGCCAGGCTCCACGCTTGCCCATCGAAGGTTGTACGCGCGCTCGCGCAGCACATCGAAGTCGGGCGACGCAAGGACAGAGTGAGCGTTGGCAGCAGATGACATAGAAAAATCCTCAGTCCGGTTCAAACGCATGTTCGTCGAAGGGCATCATGCGACTAGCGGGATCGCGAGTTCCCCTCGATGAAGCGGGGCGAGAAATGCCGCTCGAAGGCGCTGACCCTCGCGAAACATATGGGCGTGGTGAGGTCGTCGCAACTCCGAGTACCGCGCGAGCGCGACGCGAACATCGCGTTCATCTCTCGCGGTCTGCAACACTTCGCGGAGGCAAACAGCGTCCACGAGTGCGCCGTTCGCGCCTTGGCTCGTAAATGGAAGGCACGCATGCGCTGCATCACCAAGAAGCGCGAGATTCTCCTGTGCGAGTTGAGCGAGCGGTGGAAGATCACGCGTCGGCCACAAGTGCGAGTCGGCGAAGTTCGTTGCGAGGAATGCTTCAACAACCTCGGGCGCCCAACCGCCGATGCGCGCCCGAACGAACTCAGAGAGGGTCCGCGCGTCTGCACTTGGGAGGGTCCAACGCGTCGCGTCAAACTGCACAAACCAGATCACGCTTGCATCACTCTGCGCAAGCATTCCGATTGCAAATCCGCCCTCGGCGTCATGAAACTTTCGAAATGAGTTTCCAAGACGCGCCGCGAGCGCCGTCGAGCGCGCGACGGACACGATCTCCATAACGAGAGGTCGATTGAGGCGTGCATGCGGAAACAGCTCGCGTCTGACTTTCGAGTTCGCTCCGTCACACCCAAAAAAGACATCGCCCTCGATGCAGGTTCCATTTTCAAGTTCAACGGCACGCGTGAGCCCGCTCGCCTCGCGAACGAGGCGTGAGAACGCCGCGCCTTCGAGCACCGGTACTCCACGGCACGCAGATCGCAGCATGCGCAAGAACACCTCCCTCGAAATGCACACGCTAGCGTCGATCTCCACATCGCTTATGGAACGACCATCGTGTCGGCACAATTCCACGCGATTCAGCACACGACCCGCTCTGAACCAGTCGTGTTCGGGCGCGATCGTCTGAAGCGCATGCAGTCCATTTGGCATCAGAATGAATCCCATCCCTGCAGCGTCGCCTGCAACGCGCCGCTCGAGGATCACGCGCTCACCCTGCGTCTCCCGCAGCGCGGCCGCAAGAGCGCAACCAGCTACACCACCGCCAATCATGACCGCGCGCATCTCCGGACTCCTCGTTCGCGAAGCGAACACAAGTGGAATGACGAGGTTGCGCCGAGGACGATCGACGCAACCCGTGCACCGGAGATCCGTTCGACGCAACAGAATCTCTCACCCGGAGGAGCATGATTTTGGCAAAACTCTTACCCCTGCATTCGCGATTGCAACCGAAACAGACCTGCGGGAACTAGCGGCTTCCAACGCCAGGTGAGGCGCCAGGGCGCGCCGTTGCATGCGCTAACACCTTCGCGACGACCTCGTCTCGACTGGGTGGTTTCGCAAGATAGTCCGTGCAGCCGGCCTCGATGCACCGCTCACGCTCCCCAACCATCGCGTGCGCGGTCAGCGCGACGATCACACCTCGGTATCCAGCGGCGCGCAGTTGCTTCGTCGCAGCGTAGCCGTCAAGCAGGGGCATCTGCATATCCATGAACACGAAGTCAAATGGAACGGTTGCACGAGCTATCTGAGCGACCGCCTCTATCCCATTGTTCGCGCACTCGACATGTGCCTCTGCCGCATGCAAGTAGTACCGAAGCAACCCCTGAACGTCCTCGCTGTCTTCCGCGAGCAAGATGCGCAACCCAGTGAGCACACCCAACCTCGGCACGTGGTGCGTGGGCTCGTTCTCAAGCTTGTTCGTAACTGGTGTAGGGTCGGGTTGCACGGTTTCAAGAGTGACTTAGAAGCTGGAAACTCTATGCTCGCGCTCGGTCTCAATCCAGACGCGTCCCACCCGAAATGCCTGCGCGTCGGACTCGCGCGCTCAGTTTATTCGCGATTGCATCTCGCCAAGCTGCCCGCGATCACACAGCCTCGCGAGGCTCTCAACGCATGCGACTCCTCTACAGAGGCGGAGCCTCATCGACGCAAAGAGGGTAACACGCGCCACACCAACCCGAACGGACAATCTCGTAGGATTGTACCGTGTCGCTGACTACAAACTCGATTCTCGCAATCGCCTTGTTCGCTTGTTCCGTCGATCGAGGCGAATCGGTTCGCGAGGAAGTTGCGGCTCCTTCCAACGATCTCGTCGCGCGCCTGTCCCTCTCGCCGCACTACAGCAAGTGCGTGTTGATTGAGGGACTCCCGATTGTCTCCTCATCAAAGGTGTCGAACTACGCCATCCTCGAAGCGGCGTATCTCATTCGTGAGTCGATCGGACACCGACCGGAGATCCTGCGCGCGATGGCCGCGAACCGCATTCGCTTTTCGATCATGGCGCCCGCGGAGATGACGACTGATCTGCCTGAACATAGCGACCTCACGCCGCGCGAGTATTGGAACCGCCGCGCGCGCGGACTCGGCGCAACGGCAGCGCGCCCTGCCGTCAGTTGCGGCGAGGAAAATCTGCTGTGCCTGCGAGGAGATCCATACTCCACCGAGAACATCCTGCTGCACGAGTTCGCGCACGCCATTCATGAAATGGGAATGAACACGATCGACGCGACCTTTGATCGGAGGTTGCAGCAGGCTTTCGACCTCGCGAAGTCGGAGGGACTCTGGAACGGCACCTACGCGATGGAGAATCGCATGGAATACTGGGCCGAGGGCGCGCAGTCTTGGTTTGACACGAATCGCTCAAACGACAAGGAACACGGCCCAATCGATACTCGTGCGGAACTCAAGATCTATGACCCAAGGCTCGCCCTCCTGCTCACGGAAGTTTTCGGAGATCGGGCGTGGCGCTATGTCAGACCTGATCAACGGGCAAAGACGCACACCGCTGAAAAGGAAGCGATCGGGCTTACACATCTCACCGGGTTCGATGTGAACTCTGCGCCGACATTCCGATGGTCAGAAGCGAACGCCCACCCAGCGTCTGCACAGCAACTCCTTCCGCTCCTTGCGCCCAACGACGCGCCTCGCGCGTCCTCACAAGACGCGTCGACGAACGCAACAATTGTCTTTGCGAATCAACGCAGTCATCCGGTGGTAATCGATTGGATTGACGCGCAGGGTGGTCGTCACCGATACCACACGCTTCGCCCAGGGACGGACCACCTGCAGCCCACCTTCGTCGGTCATGTGTGGGTCATTACGGCGGAAACGGAGACAATTGGCGTCGTTGTTGCCAAGCCTGGTGATGGCCGCGTGGAAATCAGATAGTCCCGCGAAGAGGGAAAATCGCTCCGCGCATCGGTCGTGCAAATGCTCGGAAAAGATGCGTTCCAAGATCGGTGCATTCGCGTGCACGAGGGCGCACATTCGCAGTATCGTTCCATCACGCGTGCCGCGATACAGCGCACTTCATGCGACACGGTTCGCGAGACAGTTCCAAGTCGAGGAATCCCAACCATGAGCTTGACAAGTTTCATCGTGATGGCAACCGCAGGATTGACTTCCCCTGCATCGGATGTCACACCACAACAAGAAGCTGCCGCGCAAGCCGAGCTCCAGTTGATCCGGACCGAGATTGCTGAGCTGCGCGCGCAAGGCGTCGATGAAACAGCATGGCTCACGGAGGAGCGTGCAAATCAAGTGCGCGCGATCGTCAATGATGTGCTCGCGGACAGTGCGAGCCGTGAATCACTGCAGTCTGTGCACCCCACTGCGGGATGGAACAACGGAATCTTTCTTGAATCGCCGGATGCGAACTTCAATCTGATCATTCGTGGGTCCGAGCAAATCCGCTTTACCTATGATCATCGGCCTTCCATCATCGGCGTGACTCCGGGAGGTTCGGAAAACACTTGGGGCACAGAGATTCGCCGACTCAAGTTCATCTTTGAAGGCAACGTGATCGACCCAACCTGGAGATACAAGGTCGAGTTGGTGTTTCCAGCTGGCAATACGGTGCTCGACGATGCATACCTTGAGAAAGAGCTCACCGCTGGCCTCAGTCTTCGCGCGGGACAGTTCAAGACACCGTTCTTGCGCGAGTTCCTCACCTCCGAAATGCTCCTGACGATGGTTGATCGATCTTCGATCGAGAGTTTCTTCAGCGCAGGGCGCGGTCAGGGCATTCAACTGCAATGGCTCGAGGGCAACCTGCAGCTCACCGGCGCGTACATCAACGCTGTGCAAGTCAAGAGCAATTACTTCTCAAGTGGAAGTACGAAGAATGTGGCGTGGGGATCCGAGGTGTTTGCCGAGTACGCCTTCGCTGCGCGAGCCGAGTGGAAGGCGGCAGGCGAATGGGCGCAGTTTCGCGATCAGACCGGTTGGATCGGCGAGGAGTTCGGCGTCCTCCTTGGACTCGCAGGCGAGATCGAGCAGAAGGACAATGATCAGGGTGTTCCGGCGATGTACGGAGATCTCCGCCCATTCGTCATGAGTGCGACGACGGATGTCCTCTTTCAATTCTCAGGCGCATCCATCTTCGCCTATGGCGTTTGGCGTGTTGTGGAGCCCGAGCAGGCTGGTCTCGCTGATGCAAATCAATTCGGATTTGTGGTGCAGGGTGGCTACTTCATCAGCGATACCGTCGAGCTTACAGCTCGATACGAGTACGGCGACGCCGACTCCAACCCAAACGACATTCCAGACACGCTGAACACGCTCAACGGCAACGGATATTCGATTTTCAACGCTGTCACGATCGGCGCGAATTGGTACATCCATAAACAGCGCGTGAAAGTTTCATCCGATGTGGGCTACGCGTTTGACGGCGTGGGAGCATTTGCCAACAGCGGCAACGGATTCCTCGCGGACGGGACGAACGCGAGCGGAGAGTTTGATGAGAGCGGCCAGATCGTGGCGAAACTCCAGTTGCAATTGCTCTGGTAGACGCTGTCCGCGCGGATCAAAGCTCCGTGACTTCCCCCTCTTCGGCAACGCGCATGCCGGCAGCTTCGATGGCTCGTCGTGCCTCGCTCGCTTGAAGGAGCGCGGGATTGGTGTGATTCAAATGAATGAATCGGATTTTCGCGCGCTCCGTTGGCGGAAGGGTTGAGAATCGCCGCATGCTGTGCGTGATGAACGGATGGGGGAATCCCGTCATATCACGACCCGGGATTTCTCCATTGGCGAAGAAAGTTCCGTCAAGGTACGCGACATCGACGCTCTTGATCAGTTCCTCAATGCGGACCCCCTGCGCATCCCATTGCTCCCATGCATCGATGTCGGGAATAAAAAGGACGCTGCGCTTGGGTCCGATGATTCGAAATCCGACGACCTCGGAGAACTCCTGTCGGTGCGGAACCAGAAACGGCTCAATCGCGACGCCGTCTGCAACCGCGACAGCCTCCCCCGCAACGAGCGGCTGTAGCGCGATGTTTCCGTAGCGCACGAGCTGCGACCATGGACCATTGGCGATGAGAAATTCCGTCATCTTGGGCATTGCGTAGACAGGGACTTCCTTCGCACCGAGCGACTCGTGGCCAAGAAACATCAAACCGGTGTAGTGCCCGATGTGCGCATGCGTGAGAAAGATGCCGTCAAGGACGGGCCGCTGCGCACCGCCCGCGATTCGATACAGCGCGAGCAGTTGCCGCTTGAAATCTGGCGTCGCCTCGATCATCCAGCGCTTCCCTGTGCATTGATCAAACACGCCGAGGCAGGCGACTTGCCGAGTGGCTGATGGGTCGTCGCAGCGAGCGTCGGCGAAGCTCCCAGTTTGCGGCACGCCGCCATCCTGCGCGATGCCGAGGACAACGACCGAGGGACCTTGTCTCGCCCCGCCTGTCGTGGCACAGCCGGCCGCGAGCAGAGAGCAGGTCAACGCCATCAAAGAGAGTTTCATGAAAGCAGAATACCCCGCTTGACTCAACTGCTTCGCATACTATAGTTCGCATAGTATAGGAGACCAAGCCCATGGCAGACGACCAGTTCATTCGCGGTGCCGGCATGCTCGCTGTCCTCAAGGTGCTCGAGAGCGGCGAACTCTACGGATACGCCATCGTCGAGGCGTTGGCGAAAACGCGTGGAAACGCCCTCCACCTTGGACAGTCAACCATCTACCCCATGCTGTACAACCTTGAAGCGAAGCGACTCATCAAGTCGCGTTGGGAAGAGTCGGGCGCACGGGCGCGCAAGTACTACGCATTGACGAAGGCTGGAAAGACGCGCCTCTCGCAGGACACCGAGCAGTGGCGCGACATCACGATCGCGATGGCATCGCTTGGGCTTGAAATGTCATCCCCAACACTTTCACCCTGCTGAAAGGAACTCCGATGTTCGGATCGACTCGACGCGCCGTGCGCGCGAAGCTGCAATCCTCCTCGCTCCCTCCGGAACTCAATGCGTTCATCGAGCGCATCGTCCGCGCAACACGACTCCGAACGAGCGAACAGATTGACATCACTCGCGAGCTTGTCTCGCACTTTGCCGAAGGTCTCTCCGCAGGCGCGGTGGCCCAAGCACTCATCACCGACTACGGTGATCCGAAGCAGAGCGCTCGAGCGCTTCGCACAAGCGCGATACGCAAACGAAACATCGTCGATCGCATCACGCGCTCGACGAGCCGATACGCACTCGCGGGGTTTGGCCTCGCATCTTTGCTTTACTTTGGCGTTGCGTGGTGGCTCTCGAGCGCGCAACCCGTCATCTCATTCGATGGCATCGCCGCGCTCAATGCTCGACGGCCGCACGCAGGAAGCGAGGGGTCAGCGTGGCCGATCTATCTCGACGCGATGCGCAACGAGGATGGCGTCATGTTCATCGCAGCCGATGCGACCCTCGATGTGCCCACGGATGCGATCGGCATCGACCCGTTGCATGACACTCGCATTCGCGACTGGATCAAGAACAATGCGAGCCGACTCGAAAAACTGCGCGAGCTGCGCGAGCATCCAGTCCTCGACCTCTCCCTTGAAACAGAGGAGACGATGGATCCCACACGCGCCCGGTTCTTCGAGATTCCCCTTCCCGACCTGTCGGAAGCGCCTGAATCCGGCGCCGCACTCCAACGATCCGCGTTCTCCATCCTGCTCCCTGAGATTCGCATGACGCGGTTTGCGACGCGAGCACTCTGCCTCGATGCCACAATCGCCGCGCAGAATGGTGATCTCTCGCGCGCCGTCGTCGATCTTGAGGCCGCGCACAACGCCGCACTGCATGCACAGGAGGCAGGTGTCGCGATCAGTGCAATGGTCGGGCGAATGGCTCGAACCATCATCGCCCGCACCGCCGTCTCCATCATCGAGAACTACAGCGATCGACTCAGCGAAACGGAACTTGAACGACTCGACGCGATCTTTAGACAGCGTATGGACGCCACGAGGTATTGCTTCGAAGGTGAGCGGATTTCGCTGCACGACATGCTCCAACGCGTGTTCACTGACAATGGTGAGCAAGACGGCGTGCTCCTCGCCGCGAATCTCGCGCCACTTTCCGCGATCGCGACCCTCGGACCAAACGGACCGTCAGACGCTGGGATGACGGGAGCAATTGGATTCGTCGCTGCTCCTGCGCAGGCGATGATGCACGCGAGTCGCCGCGATACGCTCGACCTTGTCAACAGTCTCTTTGACGACATGCTCCTTGCTGCAGCGAGCCCTTCCGTCAGCGATCAACTCGGTCGGATGGCCGCATGGGATCAGCGAGTCTCCGCACTCGACGGCGCGAAGTTTCCCTTCGTCAAACTCATCATGCCCGCGCTGAGCAATTGCCTCGGCAGCGAACGCGGCGCCGTCAGCGCTGAGGAACTCGCGCGAGCAGCAATCGGAATCGAACGCTTCGCGCGCAGCCATGGACGGTTTCCGGACGACATCGCAGAACTCCGAAGGTCGGTCGGACGCGACCTCGGTATCTCGTCAGAGCAGTACGCTCATTGGCGTTACGCGATACACGAGGGCCGACCCGTGATCTATGACTGCGGAGTGGATGGCAGCGATGACGGCGGACGAATCCCGCTTGGGAGATGGGAAGAGCCGGGACTTCAAGGTTCGATGGGTGAAGAAATATCCGTACCGACCGTGCTCGACCTTCGCAGAGCTGAAGTGTTTCGCGACGATGCCGTGCGCGCACTGCTGAGGCAGCGCGAAGCAGAGAGCGTACGGCGAGACATCGCTCCCGCGACTGCGCTGACACAAGCAGACGAACTCGCTGCCGCTCCGGCTCTCCCGGAAGCGATTCGCGGCGACACCGTTCATGTGCTCTGGAAGTCTGGATCGCTTGGCTCCTCCCGCCTGCTTCGCGCTGAACGCTGAACCGGTCATCGAGGGCGGTTCGGCCATTGCTCGAGTTTTGGAGGGATTGATGTATCTGCACGGCACCTTGAGGGCTCTTGTCTCCTTGGATGACGGATGGCGATTTCCCGCGCCGCTCCACTGTTCAGCGATGGCCTTGTTGCATCGCGCGCTCCCGCACACTCATGCAAACTTGAGGTTCTATGTCCTGTCGATACACACTCTCTCTCGCGGCACTCCTTCTCGCCCCCATCGCCAACGCTGACATCGGCTTCCCAGCCGCGGTCGATCTCGCGCGCACCGCGGTTCCACAGGGCACGCTGCTCGGCATTGAGTTACGCGAGCGACTCAACGTCTGGGCGTACGAGGGCGATCTGTATGACGCCGCACTCACGACAAACTGGGGACCGCGATTCCATCAGGACAGTGGCGATTTCCTCGGCCTCGATGTCGACGCGCCCGACGCATCCGATCTCTCGAACTTGCAAGCAATCTTTGATCGACTCGGAACGGCAACGATCGACTTCGCTGATGCGCAAGTCATCGCGAACGATGCGTCTGGTCGCTCGGACAACCAGCGCATTGCCTTTGACATGGAAGCCGGCGTGCTTGCGTTCCAAGTCGAGTACTTCGACGGTGTGACGAAGATGTATGTCGACAGCGTCACCGGCGGCATCATTCCACATCACAACAACGGCGACGACATCGAAGAGACGCTTCCAAGCACGACCATGGTTTCAGGCGTCGCGCTTGCGGAAGCGACACTTGGTGCGGGTTGGCACGCGTTCAAGGCGGAGGCTGAGATCGAGGACCTTGGCGGCGTTGTCGAAGTGCTGCTCTTCAATATGAAGTCGGGCATGCTCGCGGAAGCTGTTGTCGCAGGAAAGACGATCGTCGTTACTGAGTTCGCGCCTTCGGGATCGCAAGCGGCAAATGTCGCCGACCTTCAGGCAAACTGGGACTCAGTGCTCACGAACCTCGCAAGCGCTCTCGCAGCCGCTGAAATCGCCTATCCGGGCGCCGGCATCAACGAGGTCGAGCTGGAGATTGAGACCGAGAAGACCGGCACGACCATCTTCTGGAAGATCGCGCTTGTGACAGTCGACCTGATCGAAGTTGACTTCTTTGTCGACGCTACTGCGCCAGGTGGCGGCGGATTCCGATTCGCAACGGCTCCAGTGAACGCTGTGCCGGGTGACTTCAACGGCGACGGCGCCGTGAACGCACTCGATCTCTCTGAAGCCCTCAACGCTTGGGGTCTGGTGAATCCTCCAATGGACCTTGACGGCAATGGCACGGTCGATGCGCCAGACCTCGCCGTCGTGCTCTCGAACTGGAACGCCTGACCTCGATCACCATCGCCCTTCCGGGCAACGCAACATCCCCCCAAAACGCCGCGAGGTGGTGCTCATGCGCCGCCTCGCGGTGTTGATGGGATGCTGACACTCAAAATCGCAACGCGTTTGGAATTCGAAGCTCAAATGTCGCGCCGGTGTTCGCTGCAGACTCGACGAGTTGCAGAGAAGCGCCCATGTTCTCGGAGAGTGCGCGAGAGACTGAAAGGCCAAGCCCAAGTCCAAACTGCGTACCTCCCTCGCGACCCGCACGATCGAAGGGGCGCCAAATGGACGCGGCCCTTGCCGCAGAAATCCCTTCCCCGCTATCCGAAACCCGCACGACAATCGCGTCACCACTTCGCTGAACTTGGACCAGAATCTGCGCGCGCCTGTCTGCATGATGCCCATACTTCGCCGCATTCTCGATGAGGTTGGCGAGGATCTGAGAGAACGCGCTTGTGTCGATCATGACGCGCAGTAGATCGATGTCGATGCGCAGTTCGCAATCTGCTCCCTCTGCTCGTTCCGCGAACAACTTCAGCACGATGGCGCGCAAGTCAGCGATGTCGATCTCATTCGCGTGCGTTGCGCCCCTCGTGCCCCGCTCAAGGCGGGAGAGACTGAGCACATTCTCGACAAGAGCCGAGAGTCGCAGTGATTCGCGGCAGAGCGTATCAAGGCATTCCTTCCTTCGCGCCTCGTCTGTCACCATGCCGTCGCGCAACATCTCTGCGTAGAGTTGAAAGGTCGTGAGCGGCGTGCGTAACTCATGCGTGACGCTCGACGCAAACCGTGCCTGTCGGTCGCCGAATGACACACCCGTCCAAGCAGCGAGGGCGGCCGCGCCGAGTGCCATGAGCGCTGCTGCCCATGCAAAGAGAATTGCGGGCGTATTCGATGGCTGAGCGTCCGACGAAACTGCCAACGCAAACTCCGCCTCGAGCGCTGCTGGCAAACTCGCCAATCGCGATGGCGCAAACTGCGCGGAGGTATCCGAGACGGGCGCGAGACGCGCGGCGCTTGTCAAATCTGTGATCTGCCCAAGCAGCGAGTTTGAAAGAAGTACCCAGTCCACCAAGAACCCTTGCACCCGCGACTCAGTCCCGACTCGCACGCGGCGAAGAAACGCGAGCTCAGGTGGATCGACCGAAAGCCACGCTGGGACCAATGGGCCAACCATGTCATCAGGATCCAACTGTTGCGCCGGGACTTCAAGAGCGGCGCCCTTCATCCCTCCACCGAGCGCGCCATCAACCTGTGGGGAGACTTGCTGGCGCTTGCCCGACCGACTTGCGGCGAGCTTTGGCTCCGCCTGCTGCGCCTCGTTTGAAGTTTGAGCTCGCGTCGCGTAGTCATCGAACGCGCGTGCGGACCGTTCAACCTTGGTAGGTTCAGCTGTACTCCATGCCGTGGCCGTTGACGCGTTTGATGCCTCGGCTTGCGACACACATGCATCGAGAGATTGCTTGGAGTTCTCAAGCAACACCGCGAGTCGCTTCAATTGCTCTGCGCGTTGCGTCGGGACTCCATCCGCGAAGTACTGACCCTCTGCGAGATCGAGGAAGTTCCCTTCTGGGATCTGCGGGCTCGTCAACCTTCCATCGCTCGTCCACTCGAAGTGAATCGGAATCCACTCAGGCGCGCTGAGCAGGAGCGGGCTTGGCGCAAGGACCTCGCCTTGCGGAACCGCTTGCAGCAATCGATTCACGGTATCGCTCGGAGCGAAAAACGCTGCATACTCCGCCACGGGACGAGCAGCCTCTCGCGCGAGACGAGGTGTCATCCACGCGTCCATGCGCCAGAGCGCGAGTCGCATCGCCTCGGCGCGAGCAAGCTCTGCACGAGAGAGGGCCTGTTGGGTCTCAAGCGCGCTGAGTGAACTCGTCACGAGCCAGAGCCCACTGATCGTCGCCGCGGTTGCGACGCCAAGCGCGATCATCCAAGTCGATCGGCGCACCCTCATGCCTGCACCTCGGCATCGGACGCTAGTCGGTAACCCTTTCCGCGAACGGTTTCGATCAAGCTCTCGAGACCGACCGACGCAAGCGTCTCGCGAAGGCGAACGATTTGCATATCCACCGCGCGGGTGTCCGCGCCGCGTGGATCGACCGCCCAGACGACGCGTAACAGTTCCTCTCGAGAGATCACGCGATCCGAGGCTGACGCGAGCACACGCAAGACTTCAAGTTCTCTCGCACTGAGACTCGCGACCCCTTGTGCGCTTCGAGCCTCGCATCGCGCGAAGTCCACCACACTCTCGCCGCGCGTGAGCGTTCGAATACTCACTGGACGCTCGGCGCTTCGACGCAGCACGGCACCGACGCGCGCAAGCACCTCTCTCGCGCTGAAGGGCTTCACGACATAGTCGTCCGCTCCGTGCTCAAGTCCATCGACACGATCTCGCTCATCCCCTCGCGCGGTGACCATCACCACTGGAAGCGTCGGATGGACCGCACGAAGTTGTCGGAGAACTTGAAACCCGTCGAGCCCAGGAAGCATGACATCGAGCAGGACAAGGTCAGGGGCACTCTCGAGGATTTCCTTGACGGCGATATCGCCGCGCGCGCAGGAGAGTGGGATGTACCCGCCAAAGCGGAGTACATCGCACAATCCTGCGCGAATGGCTTGGTCGTCCTCGACCACCATCACTCGTGACTGCTTCGCGGTCATGGCGAGATCGTACGGTGTCAGTTCGTCGACTGGCTTGACTCCGTCACCGGCACAGCCGTAGGTGCCGCCGCGCTCGGAGCAGGCGTCAACAACGCCGGCGCACTCGGAGCGAACTGCATCCCCTTCTTGATGGCCTGTGAGCGAATCGCTTGCTTGAGCGCATCATCGAGCGCAACGCCTTGCGTCGCAGCGTTCTTTCGCGCGGCCTCGGCAATGAACGCGTCGCGCTGCGCCTGGAGTGTTTGGATCTCTTTCTGAATGCGCGTGCGCTCAACTTGCTTCGCCTCGACGATCGCCTTCTTCTGCTCAAGAGTCTTGCCGCGCATCTCCTCAGGAAGATCCGCGTCCTTGATGTCTTCGAGTTTCATCGCGCCAGCAGCACAGCCATCAACGATGTCCCAGGTTCGATTGTCGTAGATCGCGCTGCTCTTGCTCGCCGCGCGCTGCGCCGCCACGCCTCCACTCAAGCCGCGAGCGTTTTCATCTTGGGCGGTTTGATTCGCCCACGCCGCTTGCCCACGCTCGCCACATGCGAGATAGGTCGTGTTGATCGTGCTCGAAAGTTCGGTCAGCTGCTTATCGAAGGGGGTCTCGGCAACCACCGCACCCATGCCCTGATCGATGCAGAGGAATTGACCATCTGCAAGCCGCGCAACTTCACCCCATGCAGTCGCGATCGGGTCGGTCGGCGCGCCGCAGAAGATGCTATTCACGATAATCCCACGCTCGATGCTCGCCTTGCTGGCGTTCTGGTAGGTCACTTCAATGTCCTGATCTGCGCCTTCGTTACCCGCAACCACAATCACGCGAAGCGAATTCGGATCGGTTGACCACGCGAGCGACTTCGCCGCTTTGTCGACGACGCGTCCGACAAACTCCGTTCCGCCGTTGGTCTTGAGTGCGAACAGTTTTTGCGAGATCAGATCGAGATCTTCCGTGAGATCAGCGTCCACAACGACCCACCCAGTCGATGACTCATACGCGTCACATCCGTAAGTCAGAAGCGCGACGCGGACTTGGGGAACGGGCTTCGCTGTCGCGAGATCATTGACGATGCTCCACAGCCGCGCCTTCGCGCTGTCGATCAGTCCGTCCATGCTCCCCGAAATGTCAAGGCAGATCGCAAGATCAACTACCGGTCGCGCGACGGGGATAGCCGCCGGCGTCGCGGATGCAGGCGCTTGCGCGTATGCCGCAGTTGAAGTGAGCAGCGAGGCACCAGAAGCGATGAGGAGAGACGCGAGGAGAGTCGAAGTCGTGTGTTGCATGGGAGTGATTCCGTTGGGCTTAGCAGCCAGGTTCAATTGGGTTGCGGACAAGAATGTTCTTTGATTGATGATGAATGATGGTGTCGCCAGGAAGTGACAGGACAGACTGCCGGCCTTCTGCTGCGAGCTCTGCGACGAGGTCAAGGTGACGCGGCGTTCCAAACTCAACTGTTTCGTCAATGCGGATGGACTCGGTTCGATCGATCTGCACTTTGGCGCTCGACCTCTCAGCAACGAGCTGCGAATCGAGCCAAGTTCCATCGTTGTTGAAGAAACACCGATCGGACACCTGCTGGACATTCGTGATCCGAGATTCCTTCAGCGTCTGATTCACATAGCGATTGTCATACGCAAGCTGAGACTTCCCCTTCATCTCGTTGAAGTTGATGCCCTGATTCAGCGCACCTTCTCCGCTCCTTTGCGCGCCCGCGCGCGACTCGAGCAAATCCTTGCAGCCGCCCGCGAGCGCGTTCCAATCACCAAGATTGGTGCCCTCATCTGCGAAGAACGCGGTGTACTCCGTAAGAACGCCAAAGCGCGCGCTGAGTCGAACGATCTCATCGATGAGTTCCCGCGTGCGCGGGTCTGCTACGGGAGTACTCGCGACTGGTTGACCGGGCTGATCGGCCGCGAGCTGCCGCACTTCATCGACCAATTCAGCGATGCGCCGAGTCGCCCACAGCCGTGCGACATATCCCTGCCTCGTGGTCGCGAGAGCGGGATCAAACGGCGCGAGCGCGCTCACTTTGCCAGCGCCGCTGCGAGCGGAGAGCGCGAGAGCGAGTGGCGACTCACCGAGGTACGCCCCAAACACGACGAGTTGCTCGCCCGCGAACACATCAGGAATCCTACGAGGCGCGAGATCTCGAATGCGCTTGGTGTCCTCTGAACCATCCGGATTCTGCGCCGTAAGCGTGATCTCCGCAAGGACCGGACCACGCAGTTGCCGAGCGACCTGAGCGACTTTCACTTCGACATCTTCACCAGGCACGATGTAGGTGGCACGAGCACGAGTGAGATCAGCGATCCGATCGAGCAACGGAACATTGACGTCGGCGCCCACTCCGATCGAGTAGATGCGACGACCGTGCGAGTTTCCCTTCTCGACGATTTCGCGGATCGCGCGCTCCGAAGTTTGACCAACAGTGGGAAGACCGTCGGTCAGAAAGAGCACGATGCCAAGCGTTCCGTCAGCATGTGGCTGCCGCAGTGCTTCGACCAACGCGTCTGAGATGTTCGTGCCTCCACTCGGCCTGAGCGACGCGAGGTGCGTGCGCGCCTGCGCAACGCTCTCGGTGGAGTACAGCACGGGCTCGCGCGCGAACACGCCGACCGCATTTGAGTAATCGATGATGTTGAAGCGCTCGCCATCCCGAAGTCCCTCAATGACTTGAAGCGCGGCGTTCTTCGCTTGATCGAGCTTGCCGCCGGCCATGCTGCCAGATCGATCAAGCACGATGGTGACTTCACGCGCGATCGACTCCGAGGGCGTTGTCGGTGCTGCAAGTCCACCGAGCAACATGAAGTACCCACCACCTTGCGTTGGATCTGGATATGCCGCGATGCTCGTCGCAGCATGCTTCGAATCCGAGCTCAGAATGCTCAGGAGAAATGGTCCAGGCGCCTTCTGACTGAGCGCGTCAAGGACGAATCGCCGCTGATTCGGAGATGCGTCTCGGTGCACTTCAACCACACCGTGGCTCGGAGAATAAACCGCAGCGATGGGAGCGCTTTGCACGATCGCCAATTGCACGGTCCACGGTGTTGCCTGCCGCAAGCTCTCGCTTCGTGGGAGCGTGTAGTCCAGACGACCATCGATGCTTGGGAGCAATTCCTCCCATTCGATACGCACCTTCTGTCGACTCATCGCGGCAATCGGAAACACGCTCGAACGCACGAGCGTCGACCCAGCGAATTCAAGTAACCCAGGGTCACGGCTCTGCCGAACGATCGAGTCATAAAGTTGCCGTGCGTCGGTGCGAGGCATGACGCGCGCGACACCCTCATGCTGCGACACAGCGCCGCCGCTCCCGCCGCTGAAGGAAAATCCCGTCACAGAAGCACCAGCTGGAACCGGAACGAGAAGCACTGCCTCGGCGATCGCCGCTGATGGATTCTCGACATCGAGGTCGAGCGTGGTGTGCGCGACCCGGTCCTTGATGATGATGCCGGCGTCAACCTGCCGGAGCACGACCCCGGGGGCAACAGAAGGACGGAGAGGAATCACTCGGTGCTGGGGAACGATGACATGCGTCACCTCCGCGCCAAACGCTGGCACGACGGAGACCGTACTCGCCGGGGCCTCAACCTCTTGAGCAGAGGCTCTCGTCACGAGAAACACAGTGCAAACAAGTGCAAAACCAATCCTGACCGGGATGTGAGCGTGAGAGTAGAGCGCGTGAAGTATCTGCATGGCGAGAGAAACATAGATTGCCATTCGCCCTCCGTCGACCATGCATTTGTAACAAGCCCTTGCATCGCGCGCGCAGCGCCAACCTGCCGCACACATAACGCTCGTAGGGGGTTGACGCTGAGGCAATGGAGCACTTCGGGCATAATGCAGGGATGGCGGATTCACTCACACCACCGGCTGAGGCTGCGTCGGGACAAGTTGCACCGAAGGACGCAGCGTCGAAGCGGAGTTTGAAGTTTCGCGAACTTCTTCAGGCGGGCCGATTCGCCGCGCTCGCAGTTGCGCAGTCGAGTATCCCCACGATGGCCGCGAACCTTGCGTTTCGCGCGCTCTTTGGGTTGCTCCCCGTGTTGGTCGTCGCAACGATGGTTGCACGATCCGTCATGGGCGAGGGATTCGAAGAACTCGTCGAGAGGGTCATTGCCGCGTTCGGCATTGATGCGCTTCACCTTGCCTCAACTGATCCGTCGAACACCGCGACACCCACTGCCTCGATCGGTCCATGGATCCGACAACTTATCGATGATGCTGCGGCGATCAAGCTCTCGGGAATTGGAATCATCGGAACGCTGGTCGTGCTGTTCTCCGCGGTATGGACGATGACAGCGATTGAACAGGCCTTCAACACCGTCACTCGTGCTCCGGCAGGTCGACCGTTGTTGCGCCGCGTTCTGATCTACTGGTTCGTGCTCACCGCAGGACCCATTCTCTTCGCGGCAATTCCCTTCTCCCTCCGAATGCTCACCGAGGCAAGCGGCGGCGATGGCGCGATGCTCGGACGCGCACTCGGCGCTGTCATTGCGAACACCGGCAGTTTCGCCGCACTCTGGCTCCTGATTGGATTTGCCTTCGTCACAGTTCCCAACATTCGTATCGATCCGCGATGCGCCGCCATCGGCGCATGCATCAGCGCGCTGCTCATTTCGCTCGGCAAAGGCGCGCTTGCAGCGTCGCTCGCCGGATCGTTTGAAATCAACCGGCTCTACGGCTCGCTCGGGTTTCTCCCGCTGTTCATGATGTGGGTGTTCTTGATGTGGCTTGTCGTTCTGTATGGACTCCAACTGTCAGTCATCCTGCAATCTTTTGGCCGAGGCGGGCGCGCGTTCGCGGCGTCTGGTGATGGCGCGGATTTCTTTGAGCCCGCGAGTGCAGTAGACGCATTCACCGTGATCTGCAAGAGATTCGCGATCGGAAAGTCGACGCGCTGCGAAGATCTCCAAGTGCACTGCGGGCTCGCGCCGCGCGCGGCGCAGGAACTGCTGCTTGTGATGGAGAAACGGAAGTTGCTACTTCGAGCCGGAGCGAGTGCATCGGCGAGCAACTTTGTGCCCGCGGCGCTGCCATCTCACTTCACGCATGCCGCAGCATTGCAGTGCGGATTCGCGCTGGCGGATGGCGGCGAGATTTGCACCGCAAAAGACAGCGTGCAGCGCTTGCGCGACGCGCAACTTTCCTCACTCGCTGACGAAAGATTCTGAACGAGTCCAGCTTACAAAGTGCGACATTACTCTGGGCAGTTGCCCCAGAGGCTGAGGAGCATCGCAAGGTCTGCCGCGTCGACGATCGTGTCACCGTTCAAGTCACCTGGTGCGCCAGGGATTCCCCAGCTTGACAGGAGGATCGCGAGATCAGGCGCGTCGATGATCGTGTCGCCGTTCAAGTCGCCGAGGCAGTTTGATCCGCCGCCGCCACCCGCGATTTCGATCACGGCAAGGTGTGCGTAGGTTCCGCCAGATTCCTGAAGATCGTTCCACTGACCCGTAGATCCAAACATCTCGGCGTAGTGCTCGACGCCGCTTGAGTTGTTCGGTTCCCCAGCGTTCCAGTTGGTGTACTTCGCGGGAGTTCCATCCGTCCACGAGAAGACGCCCTCGTTGCCGAAGTCCGTGAAGCCAATCCAGATGCGTCGATCGACACCCGCGAGATTCCCGAAGTTCGCGTGCACGAACTCCTGTTCCGCGGCATCGCCGATGGAAGTGAGATGACCGCCAAGCGCGACGCCGAGAGATTCGGCGGCGTTGAAGCTCAGCCCGCTCACCGCGACGTAGCGGTTCCCAGTGACCTTGTCAGTGATGTCTGCTTCGAAGGCCATTGGCTGGATCGAGAAGGAGCCTGATCCCGAGATACCCGCTCCGTAGGAGCCGACGCGAATGAGGTAGCTCACGCCGCCCTCCGTTGAAAATCGCACTCGGGTCTGGAGCGCGCAAGCATCATCATTGCAGGCGATCGCTGCGCTGAGACACGCTTCGTGATAAATCGCGATTTTGCTGTCCCACGTTGCGAGGGCGCAGGTCGTCACATCGACCACACTCGTCTCTGGCGCAGTCCAGACAAACCAGACATCATTGAAGACTTGCTGGTTGTTAAAGAAGTTGCAGAGTGTGTCTGGGAGCCCGTCCGTTGTCGCGCCCACATTCGTCACCGCGAAGGTGCCATAGCCCTTGAGCGCTTCAGCCGAAGCACACTCATTCGCACCTTGAGCGCGTGCGTCTGAAGTGAGAGCGAGCGCAGTCGATACACCGCAGAGGAGAGCAAAGCAAGAGCGAAGGACGGGAGCGCGCATGACGACCTCAAGGTGGAATAGAACGGGCACGCGGCCGAGATGAGCCATCACATGGCACAACTCTCGACCGACCCAGGATGCAGGGACCCTGCAAACCTACCGCGAATCCAGTCGGGATCCACTCCGGAGCGTGATTTCCGACGAATGTGCTCCCTTCCGAAGAAAAATCCGCGCTTGCCGAGACCCTATGAGCATCCACTACGCTCCCCCGCCTCCAATCGCCTCATTCCCGCTCAGCCCATGCGTCTGCACAGCGCTCTCAACGCGCTTCAAACACGACCCAACCCGATGATTTTCTACTCACGAGCAAGCGTCTATGCCGCATTTTTCTCGCCGACTGTCGAAGTGAAAAACTCGATCGATCGCCTTGTCCGCGCTGCACTCGCACGAAAGCCCAAGTCGGTGATCGATCCGTGCTGTGGACCGGGTCTTTGGCTCGAACACTTCGCAACACACGGCGCGCGAGTCGCCGGAAGCGACCTTCAAGAAGCGGCAGTCGCGGCGGCGGATGCTCGACTCGCGGGGCACAACGCGGTTGTCGCCGTCGGTGACATGCGCGATCCACCAGCGATGCTCGGTGAGGACTTTGAATTGTGCATGAACCTCGACAACTCCATCGGTCACCTCGGAAGCCGAGAGGATGTTGTCGCTCACTTCATCGCGATGCGAAAACGAATGACGACGAAGAGCGCGTACATCCTCGGATGCGCGATTCGAGAGAAGGATGACGTCATCGTGCCTCAGACCGTGTTCGAGCGTGGACCCACGGAGGTTCCGGGCGGCGGGTTCGCGTCGCTACGGACGGAAACCCTCGGCATCGACCTCACCACTCGCTGCGAGCGAATTCGACAATGGACGATGAGCGCACATGTACCCGATTGCCCACCCCTCATCATCGAACAATACGACCTGCTGACCTTTGGCCTGTCGGAGTGGAAGGCGATTTTCGAAGAGAGTGGCGGTTGGACAGTGTTGCAGTGCTGCGACGCGACGGACGAGTCCTACCCCATCAAGCCCTTCACGCCTGGCGCTGGAGATGTGGTGCTGCTCCTCCAACCTCGTACGAAATCTGCAAGGGCGAAACACGCTGCGCCGCCGATCGAGGCCAAGCGCGAGAAATCAAAGGCGAACACTGTCATCCGGCAGACATCCAAAGCTCCCGATCGAAACGCCTCTCTGAAAAGGGCAAAGCGTAAACGCCGCGCGTTGCGCGATCGCTGAAACGCGGCGACGCAGGCGCGCACACTGAAGCGCCGTTACTCCGGAAGAATGAAACTCTCCGGTGAGAAGTAGCCTTCCCGGAATGGCGCCTCGCTCTTGAGCGAGATCGTGAGCCGACTAGGGAGTCCGCCGTTGAGTTCAGGCCCACCGCTCGCCCGATCACGAGGTGGAGGTGGCGGCCTATCCCCGGGATGGCGATCACTCGGAGCCCCGCCTTCAGGTCCACCGCCAAGGGGCCGAACTGGTCTTTGCGCAAATCCGCTAGGTGGACTACCTGATCCATTTCGCGGGCGAGAGGACGACCATTGCACTTCTGCGCGCAACACTCTCTGCGACTGTGGGTCAAGCCAGAGCGCGACTGCATCGGGCTGCGTTCCACTCCGCGTCGCGCGTGCGCCCGCCTCGAGCACATCGCTCCGCAACTTCGCTTCGATCTTTGTCGCGAGCTTTCCATCAGTGAGCGTGGTTGACTGCGGCGCACCGATCTCGTAACGCTCATCAATGGACGCGATGAGCGCCGCGATCGAATCGACGACCAAGTCACCGTCCTTCGCGGCAACCCAACCTGGCCACGCGAGCGAAACGCCTTCAGTGAATCGCCCCGCTCGATCGCGCATCCAAGAACGCGCGCCATCGCGGCCCTTCAGGAGGCGCGAGCCATCGGGATAGTCGATCAAGAGCAACATCTGCTCCGGTCCCCGCACATCGAGCCGCCCGAACAACGCTGGCGCATGGCGATCATGATCTGGAGGATCGAGACGAAAGTCGAAACTGCGATCAACCGCGAGCTGCTCCACCCGTGCCGCCATTGCGAGAAGGTGGCTTGAGCCCGAGGCACTCGGCCAAACCATGAACCCGATCACGATGAGGGCCGCAACTGCGATACCGACCCAGCGCGCTTGCATGCTCTGAAAGAAAGACGATTTCGCCCGCCATTCTGCGGCCGGCTCCGCGCAATCGCGCAAGCACGCGTCAACGCGCGCTCGTCGCGACGCATCCGTTGTGCTGAGCGCAATCGAAAGTACCCCTTCGACGAATCGATCTCGTGCGTCGACCTCAGTCGCCGGCATCGCCGGATACGCATCAAACTCTGATTCAGTGCTCATGCGAGAAGACCTTTCGATTGGAGGCACCTTGCGACGGCCGCGCGGGCTCTCTGCAGGCGCTTCTTCGCATTCTCCTCCGACAACGCGAGAAAGTCCGCAACGGCGCGAAGTCCGCGGCTCTCTTGGTAGACGAGTTGGACAATTGCACGATGCTCATCCGCAAGTCGATCCACGCAATCACGAACGGCGGCGATCCGCTCATCCTGCTCGAGGTTCTCGCGAGACTCAAACACTTCCGCATGCCGCGCGATCGCATCAAGGGTCGACTCATCGACGAAGAGTGTTCCGTGTGCTCTCCGACGCTTCATCGCGCACCGCGCGACGATGCCCCTCAGCCACGGCCCAAACGGACGCGAACGGTCGTAGTCCCCGATGCGCCGCCATGCGACCACGAAGGCCTCCTGCATGAGATCGTCCTCGATCGATCGCTCCCGACAAATCGCGCGAATGAAAGCAAGCAAGGGACCAGACTGCTCGCGCACGAGCACTTCGAAGAGTTCACGCGCCGAAGGCGTGCCTGATCGACCCTCTGAGGAGTCGGCAACATGCTTCGCGCAGTCATCCGGTGGAATTGGTGTCGTCATGCCGTAGCGTCCGCCACTCGCACTTGCCCGCAAGGACTCTGGTCGGGACAGAATAGTCATCGCATTTCCGAAACAACTCCATACCGCGGCGTGCGCCGATGCCGCAGTATCTACCGACGCTGCCCAGAAGCGAGGCGGAAGAGCCGAAGGGAAAAGCCAAGTCCAAGTGTCCAAGATTGATCGCGACCGATTCTAAACGGCTGTGGCGAATCGAGAGGACGCTCCGACGCGGCCCTCGACTCGCCACTCCGTGTTGCACTTCCGCAAGGTGCATCATTGCTCTTGGATTCACCCCTGCGCTGCGGACCACCGACCCAGGAACCGTGCCTCGTCGAGGGAGTTGTAGATGCCATCCCCATTGAGGTCACGAAACACCGTCGGATCGCCGTAGAACGCATTGAGGTCCAAGTCGTCAACCGCGAGGTCGCGGTTCCAATCCGCCGTCGGATTCGGTGCATGGGGGAAGACATCGCCGCTCGGCAGCGCGTGGCGCGATCCGATGGTCACGAGGTCGCCAGTTCGTTCGATCGGCAGCTCCACCCAAATCGTTCGGCCTAGAGCGATGCGACCATCAAGCAGGCCTCGGAACTTTTCACACGGCTCGTGTGGTTTGTCCTCAGTGCCGTCACGAGACATCGCAGGATCCGCAGAGCCCGGGTCAGCCCCTCGCTCTATGACGCCGGTCAACGCAAGACCAAGAAACGCAGACCCCTCGCGATAGAACAGTGAACTCGATTCTGTCGAATCAAGCCAGAGTCGCAGGCGAGCATTGAGCAGTTGGACCGTGACTTCGCAACATGCGACTGGTTGCGGCGGCGCCTCGTCGATGCCATTCTTCGAACTGTCAAGGGCAAACTCCATCTGCATGGGAAGACGATGTGGTGATCCATCCAAAGCAACTCCACCTTCCGCGCGGTAACCCGCCGAAGCGTCACCCGCGGATTGGCACGCGACGAATCCGCGCGAACCAGCAAGTTGCAACGCGATGGTCTCCACCGGGAGCACGGGAATTGGATTGAGTGTCTCGCCACTTGGCGTATGGATGAGGAAGACGGCGCACTCCGCGAGAAGGTCCATCACCCGCTCGAAAATCCTCTCGATGTCATCCCACGCGAGTTCATGCTCCTGCCGACGCCGTTCAACACAACTTGCGTAGGAGTCGTCGATGATCTTTGAGAGACACGATCGCTCGACCTCTCGCTCGGCGATGCACGGCGCGACCAGGGCAGGATTCTCGTCGGCCAGTTTCCTGCAACAAGCAAGCGACGCCTCGTGCACTTGCTCGAGCATCAGCCTGCCCGCATCGCGGCTTTTTTCACATTCGCACCCAAGCAGCGGAATGCTGATCGCGAAGGCGAATCCAGCTGCGCGCGAAATGACCCACGCGCGCAATTGGTTTGACTTTTCGAAACGACTAGATACATGCATGATCCCATTGACTCCTTTCCATCACGCCCAGTCCCCATCCGGGGTCCCCACTGAGGCATGTTGCGAGTTGGCGTGCCGCCGATCTCTCGGCCTCCGATTCACGCCGCGCTGCCATTCTGATGGCGCAATTCAGCATGGAAGCGAAACTCTTCCAAAATACTGCCGCAAACTCCAAAATCGCGCGTTGGCTCGACTTTCACTACGCTTCGCACGTGATGTCATCTGCTCCTACCCTTTCATACGTGCTTCGCCCTCTCGCCATTGCGTACCTCGCGATCTTCACCGCGGGCTGCGCAAGCCACTCACCCGTCACGCCGATCGCTCTCGCGTTCGACCGAACCGGGAGTTTCGCTGGCATCGGTGCACCAGGGTGGAACGGCGCTCAACTTGCCCTTGCGCAAGACGCTTCTGATGGATCGCCAACGATCGCCGCGACAGTGCACGACACGAAAAGTAGCCCAGCTGCCGCTCGAGAAGTTGGAAACTCCGCGCGCCGCGACAGGGTTCAAGCGATTGCGGGATTCGCAGACAACGATCAGTTCCTCGCGATGGCGAAGGCCGCAGCCGGGACTGGCATTCCGCTCGTGAGCGCTGGGGCGACGGATCCGCGCATTCCCGAAACTATCAATACGCCGATCTATATGGCCTGCTTCACCGACAATGTCCAAGCCGCGGCGATGATCCAGTTCGGCATGCAGAAGTTTGGACCGCGCTGCATTTTGATCTTCGACGCCGAAACAGATTACACACTCGGCCTCGCGACTTATGCGCAAGACTCGATCGTCGCGCGCGGCGGACAACTCGTCACACAACTCGCGTTCTCCGATAGCGTCGGCTACACCACTGCAGTGCGCGCCGCAGCGAACAGTGCTGCAAACGCTGACTACATCCTTCTCGCCGCGCTCCCCGATCGCGCCGGCTGGCGTGTGCGAGCGCTTCGTGATGCAGGCATCGCGCTTCCGGTTCTTGGAGGAGACTCGTTTGATTCGCCGGAGATTCTTTCCGCCGATGCACCGATCAGCAATGTCTACTACGCCGCGCATGCGTGGTTCGGACGCGGTTGCACACCTCGCGCCGAAGCGTTCGCAGCTGCCTATCAGAAGGAGTTCGGCGTCGCGCCAACAGGATTCGCCGGTCTCGGATACGACGCGACCAACTTGCTCATCGACGCGACATCGCGCGCGAACGGCGGATCGCTCGCGCGTGCACTCGCAGAGACCACGCACTTCGAAGGAGTCACTGGAGTCATCTCGTATGCCAACGGTCCGCTTCCGTTGAAGGAAGTCTGGATCGTGCAAGTTCAGAATGGTCACACATCGCTTGCCGACTCTTTCACGCCTACAGTCGCGCGCAAGCGTTGAACCACTCCATGACGAATCACTCCAACCGGCATCTCTTCTCGCCATACAAGATCGGCGCGATGCAGCTCCCGCATCGCATTGCGCTCGCGCCGCTGACGCGATGTCGGACCGGCGATGACCGAGTGCCGAGCGACCTCCACGCGCTCTACTACGCGCAACGCGCGTCAGCCGCGATTGCGATCTCCGAGGCTACGCAGATTTCACCCATGGGAATCGGATACCGAGGAACGCCGGGAATCCACAACGAGGCACAGGTGCAGGGATGGAAGCGCGTCGCTGATGCGGTCCATGCCGCTGGCGGTCGGCTCTTTGTCCAACTCTGGCATGTCGGGCGCGTGTCGCATCCGCATTGGCTCGGTGGCGAGACACCCGTGTCAAGTTCCGGTGTGCTTCTCGAAGGGCAGACTCGTTTGTCCGATGGCTCGCTGGTGCCGTATGTCGCCCCGCGAGCGCTCGCACTCGACGAGATCCCTCTCGTCATTGCTGATTATGTTGCGGCGGCTACAAATGCGATTCGCGCCGGCGCGGACGGCGTCGAGATTCACGCGGCTAATGGCTACCTCATCGACCAGTTCTTGCGAGATGGCGTGAATCACCGCGGCGATGCATACGGCGGATCGATTCCGAATCGAATCCGATTTCTACGCGAAGTCACGGAGGCTGTGGCGCACGCATGCGGCGGTCATCGTGTCGGGGTTCGACTTTCTCCAACGAACCGATTCAACCAGATTTGGGACAGCGATCCTCACGCGCTCTTCGTCGCTGCCGCTGAGTCGCTCAACCCGTTCGACCTCGGTTACCTTCACATTCTTGAAGGTGTCGCAGGCTCAAGCAGCGCGCCGGCGGAAGGCCAGAAGCCCGTCGCCTCAACGATGCGAAAAGCATTTCACGGAACGATCATGATCAACGGCGGATACGACGCGGCATCCGGTGATGCCGCGATTCAATCCGGACTCGCCGACCTTGTCGCGTACGGCATTCCGTTTATCGCGAATCCGGATCTTCCCGTTCGGTATCGACTCGGCGCAACGATCACGCCGCCGAACCAGTCAACTTGGTACGCAGAGGGCGCGCGTGGCTATACGGATTACGCGATGCTCACGCATGAGCAACCCGCTGCCGTGAACGCATCCGCGAGTTGAAGCTGTCGCAAACGAGGCTTTAGTTGGTACAACTCGATCGTCCGCATCGGCCATCGCATGGCTCGATGTGCGCCGTCGCAGTGCCATCGCCAACTGCAGCAAGCGCTTCTCGCTCGACAAGCGATGCAATCTCATGACCCTGCGATACCGTGAGTTTCGACGGCACGCGCAAGTGCATGTCGATCCAATGCGCGCGACCATCGTGGCGATGTCGGAGTGACGCGTAAGAACAAATCGATGGATGCTCTCCGCGCGCGTGCTTCTCAAGGACCGCGAGCAGTTTCGCGTGATCGCCCGCGTCTTGTCGCTCAAGAAGTGACGACAGTGACTCTCGAATCTGCCGTCCGCCCACGATGACAAGAATTGTCGCGAGCGTGACTGCGGTTGCCGTATCAATCCAAAGCATCCCCGTCCAACGCACCAAGAGAAGCGCGCCAACGACGCCGAGTGTCGTCAACAAGTCTGCAAGCAAGTGTTTTCCGTCACCCACAAGCGCCGCGGACTCGTGCCGCTTCCCCCACCACAACAGTGCTGCGCCCGTCAACCCATTCAGCACCGCGCTCGCGACGACCAGCCAGAGTCCGATGTCGAGCCGCTCGAGTGGCGGCCGTGCTCGCGCGAGTCCTTCGAGTGCGTGAATCATGACGACGACGCCCGCGAACGCAATCATCACGCCTTCAAGTGCCGCGCTCGCGAACTCCGCCTTGCCATGCCCGTAGGGGTGTTCCGCATCAGGGGGACGCCGTGCGTAGAGAATCGCCGCGAGCGCGACGACGCTTGCGACGATGTTCACGGTGGACTCAAGCGCATCGGAAAAGATCGCCTCCGATCCCGTGAGCATCCAGCCCGCGCCTTTCAGCGAGAAACCGATCAACCCAACAGCCACGGCGATGCTCGCGATGACAGTGTCGCCGCGGCGATTTGGAGTTGCGCTCTGCTGAGTTGTCACGAGGAGAGCGTAGCGCACGCGCCTCGCGATGCGGCTCTAGAGGAGGGAAGCCGAGTTCAAGAAGTTCATCACGCTCTGTGCATCGCCGCCGTGCGAAACGGCGGCGATGTATCCGTCCGGGCGGACAAGCAGCGCACCTGATCCGCTTCCGAGCATTGCGACGGAGGTTCCCGACGCATCGTGCAACATCGACATTCCACCTGTGGAACGCGGCACGCTCGTCAAGAGAAGCGATTGCGTCTGCGATCGAAGTTGCGGAGGGAGCGCAGTCAGGACGCCTTGCACGGAGGAGAATGCTTCGCCGACACTTCGTGCATCTTGCCAACCAAGCGCGAGAAAACGCTTGTACGTCAGTTCAGCTTGCAATGGTCGCGGAGCGCCAGCCTCGTCGACAGCGACAAGGTTTGGAAACCGATTTCCCGCGCGAACGCGATCGCCAGGCCACCCATGACGACCCAGCGGCCCATTCGCATAACTCAGCGAAAGTTGCGACAACCCGTCGCGGAGTCGATTCTGCATCCATCGGTTGCGTAGGAGAAGCGGCACAACGACATTTCGCAATCGACCGAGCAAACTCGGTCTGCCAAGCGCTACTCGTAACGCCATAGAAGTTGATCGAACGATGCGTTCCACTGCGCCCCTTCGTTCGTCGTCATAGGTGTCAAGAAGCGCGGTTCCCGCAAATCCGCTTCGCACAAGATCAAGCTTCCACGCAAGGTTCATCGCGTCTTCAATACCCGCGTTCATGCCCTGTCCACCAACCGGACTATGGATGTGCGCCGCGTCTCCGGCGAGGAAAATCCGCCCTTCTCGGAAGCTCGAAGCGACACGCTCCTGCACGCGAAACTCCGAGAGCCATTCCGCTTGCGTCGGGAGCGCCCCGACGGGCAACACGCCGCGCGCTCGATGTTCGAGCAGTTCTCTGATCTCGTCGAGCGACACCTCGCGCGTCCCCGTTTGATGCGCGGCGCCAGTGCTCGCGACGACACGCCAAACGCCTCGAGAGACCGGGATGAATGCCACGACTCCATCCACATGCCAGATGACTCGCAGCGCATCGCGACCCGGCGCGTCACCGAAGTCCATCTTCAAGTCGGCAAGTACGAATCGTTCATCGAGCGTCTTACCAGCAAACTCTGATTGCATGCCCTTGCGAACCGTGCTGTGCGCGCCATCGCATCCAACGGTGTACGCCGATCGAACGATCTGGTCACCGCGATCACTCGCGATGACACACTCGGTCGAAGCACCACGATCAAAGACGCTCTTCAGCGTGTGGCCTCGCTCAATCGAAATGCCTCGCGCTTCGCACGCCGCAAGCAAGAGCCGTTCCGTCTGCGCTTGCGGCATGAAGACACCCATGCCGTGTTGGCTTGGTGCTTCATCGAATGCAACCTCCGTCAGCGCGCGCGCCGCAATCCCATCGTGCGAAAAAACATGCGCGCCCGAAATCGGAATCGCTGCGCTCGTCGCCTCTGCGACATCGAGTCCAAGCGAGTCGAAATGCTCAAGCGTCCGCGACCAAACCGCGAGTGCGCGCGAAGTGCTCGCCGGTTCTGCTCGCGTGTCAATGATGGTCGCGCGCGTGCCTCGTGTCTCGAGGGCAAGTGCAAGTGTGAGTCCAACAGGACCAGCGCCAACGATGACGACATCTGTTTCAAGTGCGTCCATGCAGCGACGCATACTACTTCGCCTCGCGCGTCCGTTGATGCAGGCAACGCGCGTAGAATGATGACTTCATGAGTGGCAGCGCTGACACCTACTACTGTCCAATGTGCCCAGGGCAGGAGCAACCAGCGCCGGGCGACTGCAAGGTCTGCGGCATGGCCCTCGTACAGGCATTTCGCCTAGGGACGGAGGACAACTCCGCCCGAGAGTCCCTGATCGCGCGCAAACGGTTCGTCACCGCCGCGGTACTCACCGCGCCAGTCTTGGCGCTTGCGATGACAGCGGACCTTGCGCCAAGCCTCGCACTGCGCGAGTCCATCGGAGGATGGTGGAACGCGTGCCTTGGCATCCCGGCTTGCATCGTCACATTCGGTCCCGCGCGAATCCTCCTCGAACGAGGCGCGCGAAGCATCGTCGCGATGCGGCTCAACATGTTCAGCCTTCTTGCGTTGGGCATTCTTGCGAGCCTCTTCGTAAGCGGCTGGTCGGTGCTGCTCCCCTCGAGTGTGCCTGAGGCCTTGTTGCACCACGGACATCCACCGCTCTACTTTGAGGCGGCGGCGACGATTGCCACACTTGCGCTCTTTGGACAATGGCTTGAGGCGCGTTCAACTCGGGCAACTGGCGATGCGCTCCGCTGCGTGCTCGCGCTGGCCCCGAAGACCGTCAGCGTGCTGCGAGATCAGCGGGAGACGGAAATGCCGCTGCATGATGTGAGCGTCGGCATGCACTTTCGAGTTCGAGCGGGTGACCGCGTCGCACTCGATGGTGTTGTACTTGAGGGAGAGAGTGCCGTGGATGAGTCGATGCTGACAGGCGAGCCGATTCCCAAGCGGAAGGCAGCCGGCGATACGGTGATCGGCGGGTCGCTGAATGTCGAAGGGACACTTGTGGTCACGGCCACTGCGACCGGAAACGATGGGTTTCTCGCGGACATCGCGAAGTGCGTCACGAGCGCGCAGAGCTCTCGAACCGCCGCACAGGATCTCGCTGACTCGATCAGCGCGCTCTTCGTCCCACTTGTGCTTCTTCTCGCATGCGGCGCGGCCGCAGGTTGGTACTTATTCGCAGACTCAAACGCGTCGGCGAACGCGCTCTCTGCTTTCATCGCGATCTTGGTCGTCGCGTGCCCGTGTGCATTAGGCCTTGCCACGCCGATGGCGGTCACTGTCGCGGCCGGATGCGCGGCGCGTGAAGGCATTCTCTTTCGCGATGTCGGGGTCATGGAGCGGCTTGCGAAATCTGATCTCTTCGTGTTTGACAAGACGGGCACGCTCAGTGACGGACACCCAAGCATCGCGTCGATCTCGTATGCGCCTGGATTCCTCGCGCCGGAAGTACTGCTGCTCGCCGCGAGCGCTGAAACCGGAAGCACACATCCAGCTGCGCGATCACTCGTGCAATATGCAGTTTCGCAAGAGATCTCGTGCGTCTCCGCCACGGAGTTCGTAAGTATCGCGGGACGCGGTGTCCGCGCGATAGTGCTCGGGAAGCAAGTGGTGGTAGGCAACCGCACGCTCGCGCAACTCGCCTCCCCGCATGCGCTCCCGGAGACCGTTGGCACGAGCGTGTTTGTCGTCATCGATGGCGCGCATGCCGCGACGATTCAGTTGCAAGATGCGCCGGCACACAACGCGAACGCTGTCATCGAGTCGCTGCAACGCGACGGCGTGACGACGATGCTCGCGACCGGCGACAATCCGAGTGGCGCAACTGCCTTCTTGCGCGCGGCCGCGATCGACGAGTCGAAGATGGAAATCCGTGCGCAACTGCTTCCTCAAGAGAAGGCCACGCTCATCAGCGCACTTCGGCAAGGCGGCGCCATCGTTTCGTTCATCGGCGACGGCGTGAATGACACCGCCGCGCTGCTCCGCGCCGATGCTGGAATCAGCGTCAAGGGCGCGTCTGATGCGGCATCCGCGGCGGCTGCGATTCAGCTTCTTCGCAAAGATGTGGCGCTCGTGCTTCATGCGCGAGCCATCGCGCGCACTCTTTCGAGCACGATCCGGCAAAATCTCGCCCTCGCCTTTGGATACAACCTTGTTGCGATACCCATCGCCGCTGGAGCGCTCTATCCACTCTTCCATCGCATGACGGATCCGATGATCGCAGCGCTCGCGATGAGCGTGAGTTCATTTCTCGTCATCGCGAACAGTCTTCGACAACGCCGCGCTCATCGATCGTAAGGCAAGGGTTGCGTCGGGAGGAGTGCTCGCAGCGCGCGAAGCGCGCCGCCCTTTCCAACCCGAATCCGGAGCGCATCGATCGAGGAGTCTGTGGGAATCGTGAATTGCATGGAACCGGTTGAAGTCTGCGCTTTCCCCTCGCCCCGAGTCCAAACCACAAACACTTCGCCACTCGACACAGCGACCTCGCCCTCAATCGGCGAAAGGTCCGCTTCAAATGCCGCGACTTCCTTGCCAAGCACAGTAACGCAACGCACCTCATACGCGCCGGTCGCATCGATTGCGATGCCCTCACAGTGATCGGGAATGCGAACAGTCGTGAGGTCGTCCGCAGTGGACTGCGCGGCCGTTGGAAGTGCGCTCCACGCATATGCGCCGCGCGGCACAAAGCGCGGATTTCTCCACGCAACCTCGCACTTTGGTCCAGAGTGCACTTGAAAGGCGAGCACACCAGAGAAGGTGTTGCACTCAAGCCAGCGCGAGCACGGTACGCCGTTAATCCAAGTGCGAATGCTCGGGCCTTCACACTCAATGCGATAGAGGTTCCAGTCACCGACCTTGAACGCTGCTTGCGCCGCTGGATTGTCTTTCAAGGATGCGAGCCATCCCTTACCCCCCTCGTCGTAGATTCCACCCGACCACTTGCGATCACTCGGGTCAATCTCGACTTGTAATCCGCGCACAGCGTTGTCATCAACGCGGCTTCGAATCTGAATTCCCGAATTCATCTCCGCGCCGATCTTGACTTCTGCCTCGAACTGAAAATCGCAGAGGAGAAACGGGCTCACCAAGAATCCGTTCTTCGCGATTGGTCCATTGCCTGTCAAGACCGGACGCGTCGGGTCGGTTTCGTCGAGGGCAAACTTCGCAGCGCCTCCGACCACCGTCCAAGTGTCGAATGGATGCCCAAGAAAGATGCGCTGCATCGTCTCGGGCGGCGGCCCCGCGCCGAGCGCAGCGCACGCAAGAAGCGAAGCAAAGAGCACGCGGCGAGTGGCAAGCGTCTGAGGCATATGGCGAGTATCGGAAATCCGCGCTACTCCGTCAATCATCCGATCGAAGCAGTCCCTCTCTGGCGGCTTGCGCGTCGAGCAATCGCGTTGTGATCAGGAGAAAGAACGGAAGGGTTCCCAAGATCGCGCCAAGCATCACGAAGACAGGCCAACTTGAGAGCGTCGCGTCGACGCCAACCGCAACTCTCGCGCTTCCCTCCACGATCCACAGGAAGAGCAACGACATCAGCGCCGTAACCCAGATGAGAAACACCCTCACGGGTCTGACGATCACAAGCCTTCCCGCTGGAGAGAGTGCAAGAAACAGCTGCTTCCGCGGCACATTGATGAGCATCGGGCTCACGCGAGTCATCCAACCAATGAACCAACCAATGCCAAGGAGGAATGCAGCCAACGCAAGCGAGAGCGCGGGTAAGCCGAACCACGCGAACACGGACTTGTTGGCCCATCCATCGGGTGTTCCCTCAAAGTTGAAATGGATGGGGAAGCGCTGCGGAATCTCGCTCCACCACGCGAAAGCGCGCCACCAAAGGAAACCCTGCGCGACAAGCAACAATCCAGTCACAACACCAGCGAGCCAACGCAGCCATGGCACAGCGATTTCTGGAGCATCCGAGGACATGCGATCAGTGTACGCCGCGCCGCGAACACTCAATCCGCGAGCGACACGCCGAGCTCCGCGCACGCTGAACGCAGCATGAACATCGAGACGCGCGCACGCTGATGCAACTCGCCCGCGGTCTGCAGTGCGGACGCCCCTCCACCGCAATACAAATCGAATCGGTCTCGCCCTTGAATCGCTCCACCGACATCTTGTACGCACCGAATCGGCGCGCCAGGCAATGCGGCCTCACCTTGCAGGGAGGAAAAGAAGAGCAGCGCGCCGAGCGGGTAGTGCGCAGGGTCCGCGGCGCAGGAGAAGTCGGCGGTCAACCTCCCCGAAGGCAACGCGGGAGGAAACTCGTTCAGATCACACACCTCAAACGCGACGAATCTCGGATTGTCATAGGCAGCGCGCTCGGCGAGATCGGGTCGATCGCGTGCCGCTTCTCGAATAGTTGAGATCGTCATACCTCCCGGGTCGATCGCGCCAAGGTCAGCCATCGCGCGACCAATTCCCCGCCAAGCGAAGCCGTTGGTCGCGACGCGACTCACCGGAAGAGAGGACCCATCGCGCAGTCGAAGCAGCGCAGTTCCGTTGGTTTCCACGAGGGCCCAATCAAACGCGTCAGCCATCCAAGCGATCGCGAGTGATTCGACGCGTGCGTCAGAAAGTGCGTCGCGGCGTTCAACCGTAAGAAGATCAGGCGCACTCGCGCGAATGTCTCCAATCAGTGGGAAACGAAACTGGGCATCGCGACTGCGCGACGCGCTCGCCTCAATCGTGGCGTATCCCGTGCAACGCACAAACGGATCCTCATGTTCTACGCAAACGAACCTGCTCTGCAATGCCTCAATGAAGTCCGCTTCGCCAAGAGACTCGGAGAGAAGCGTCGTGAGCGCGTCGCGTGTTTCAAGGGCAAAGCGCGTTGCATCGGTGCGCGGCTCGGCGTTCTTTGCGACTCGCGCGAGCGCTGCAAGGATCTCCCCCCGTCGCGCGAACACCGCGACTGCATCGTTACGCGAAACGAGCCTTGCGCGCTTCCAAGGCGATACATCCGGTGTCGCGGCAGGCGGAAGTAAACTCGCATCGAGGCGATTTTCAGCGGGGGACCCGCGCTCGCCCACGCTGACGCAGGACGCGACAAACAGCGCGAATCCGAGGCACATGCACGCTCGTATCGATCGGACCATACGGGTTCCGTCTGAGGTCGCGCAAGAGTGCGCGCATTCACACCTTCTTGTACAGACCACGCTCGACCTGCGCGACTGCCTTTGCATCAACGAGGCGACGCATCGTCGAACTCATCTGCACGAGAAAACTCTTGCTCACTTCGCGCCCCATGGCTTTGGAAACGCGCGCCACCAAGTCGCGTAATCGAACTGGGTCCTGCGACGCATTCACCTCTTCGACGATGCGCGTGCTGAGCGTAGGCCCGCCGCCCTTCCCCTTCCGACCGCGTGCTGCGCTCGAAGCCTTGTTCGCCTTCTTCCCCGCCGTCGACTTCATTGGGGCGATGCTTGCGAATGCTGTCAAGCTCATCGAGCCGAGCGCCTTGAGTTCGAGTTCGACCGACGCGAGTTGACGGCGAAGTTCCGCTGCGCGCCGAGAGAGCGCTGGAATTGTACTGCGCCTGCGCTCCATTTCTGCTTGGAGTTGCTCCATCGTCGCGCCGCTCAGGGCTCGGCGTCCGGGGCGCGATTTCCGGCTGGACTTGGAAAGGGCGGATTGCTTCGAGGATGACTTTTTGGATCGGGCCATGTGTTATGAATCCAGGGGTGGTTCCACAGCGATGGTTCGTGCGGGGAAGGGAGAAAACTAACATAACAAGCGCACCGCTGCCTTGCGCGACCGAGCGCATGCAGGCACACTGCACGCATGTTGGAAACCGACCCGCACTCGCGTCCCACTCCACTCCCCCGACGAGACTTCCTCGCTGCCATGCCACTCGCGGTTGCTGCGTGGGGCGCGCTCGCGCATCAAGGCTTAGGCGCGCAAGACGGCGCCGCAAGCGCGACTGCGGTTCCCCCCGCTCGCAAAGCGCGAATCGCTGTGATTGGGTGCGCGGGCCGCGGCGCCGACAATCTCAATGACCTTCTCGCCTCAGGTGCTCAAGTCGTCGCGATTTGCGATGTCTCAAAGGCCGCCCTCGCTGCGGTCACGGCGCGAGGCATCGAGGCCGCGACATTCTCTGATTTCCGCGCGCTCATTCGGAAGCGAAAGGAACTGCAACTTGATGGCGTGCTTGTTTCCACGCCAGATCACACGCACGCATTTGCTACGGCGATGTGCCTGCGTGCGAAGTTGCCGGTGTACTGCGAGAAACCGCTCACGCACACGATCGACGAAGTTCGCCGCCTGCGCGCCCTCGCGGCCACCGCCGGTGTGCCAACCCAGATGGGGACGCAGATTCACGCCTTGGACAATTACCGCCGCGTCGTCGAGCTCGTCCGCGGCGGCGCGATCGGTCGTGTCACGAGTTGCGACTGCTGGGTTGGCAAGAGTTGGTGCTGTGGATCGGAGGCATCAGTCACCGCACCGCCCGCTGACCTCGATTGGGAACTCTGGCAAGGTGGGGTCCCAAGTTCGCCGTATCTCACCGACCTCACGCCAGCCAATTGGCGTAAGTACTGGAAGTATGGCACGGGCACACTCGGCGACATGGGTTGCCACATCATCGATCTTCCGTTCTGGGCACTCGGCCTCGACGCAGCGAACCTAGGAACTGTGGAGGTTCGGTCCGAAGGACCGCCGGTCGACTCGGTCGGATGCCCCGCCTGGCTTGAGGTGAGTTGGGCGATCCCTCAACCCAAACAAGATCCGCTCATCATCCGTTGGTTTGATGGTGGTCGAATCTCGCCAACTGCGCAGGAACTCGGCGGAAAGGACCGTCAGGATTACCACGGTCGATTCAATGTCCTGTTCCAAGGAACCGACGGATTCCTCCTCGCCAATTATGGGGAGTACTTGATTCTCCCTCCGGCGCTCGTTGAGTCGCGACCGAAGCCGTCGACGGTCGGGAGCATTGCGAGTTCACCAGGTCATCACCGCGAGTGGTTGAACTCGATCCTCTCGCCTCACGACCCAGGAGTCGCCCAACCGCTTTGCAACTTCTCGAAGAGCACGCTGCTCACCGAGTTTGTGCTCGCGGGAACGCTCGCCTATCGCGCAGGATCTCCCTTGCAATACAACTTCAGTTCAGGCGCGGTCGAAGGGCTTCCCAATGCGAAAGCGCTCTGCTCCGCCCCGACGCGCGAGGGGTGGTCGCTCTCCGACCGCGACCTCGACGCCGCACTCTAGAATCTGCGTGATCTTGGCCGATAGAGCCCGTTGACGGACGGACCGCCGCTTACGACTCTCTCACCGACCTCCGCGCTACTTGCAAGGATGCAACTGCTGTGAAGACACGAACCCCTCGACTTCTCCTCGCCACGCTCGCACTCATCACCGTTGCACCCATCGGTTGCGCAACTTCGATGGGGGGGCGGATGGGTGAAAGCGTGACCACGCTGGAGTCCTTCCGCGAATCCAAGAGCATTCCGCCGGAAGTCTTGGAAGGAGCGAAGGGCGTTGCAGTGCTTCGACGGAGCGATGGTTCATTCATCGTCGGCGGGTCTGGCGCGCAAGGCGTTTTCCTCGCACGCAATCGCACGGGCTGGAGCAGCCCTGTCTCCATCGAGAGTTGGTCCATATCGTTAGGTGTACAGGCAGGCGGAACGACGACCGAGATCGTCATGATCTTCAATAGCGAAGACGAGATCGCGAGCTTCCTCAAATCCGGCACCTACATGATGGGTGGCGTCGGCGCTGCGTTCGGAAAGTCATCCGCAAGTGCGACGAGTTCGGGCGGTCCGGTACCAAAAGTTGCTGTCTACGCGCGCGTTGATGGCGTGTATGTCGGCGCGAGCATCGATGGCACGAGCTTCCATGTTGACACGAAGCAGAACGCGGAAATCTACGGCGCCGCCACGACGACCCAAGACATCATCGACGGCAAAGTTCCTCCCCCACCTGGCGCCACCGTGTTGTGGCAGGCACTTGAAGGCTAACTCGTCTCATGCAGCGGCGTAGGGACGCTCGCCGCAAACTGCCTCCGCCAAGTCGTCAGAACGAGCGCGCCGACGCTTGCGCCAAGTGCGCAACCTGCGATGACATCGCCGAGGAAGTGCGCGCCAAGCATCAGCCGTGACGCGCATGTCGAGAGCCAGAGCAGAACGATGGGCACCCGCCACTTCGGAAACATGGACCAGAGGATCACGGCCGCCGCGCTGATCGTTGTCGCGTGCCCCGACGGAAAACTGTTGCTGTCGTATCCGACGCTGAAGCGGAGAAACTCGAAGCCGTACTCATCCGCCTCGTGCAACAGCTTTGGTCGATACCGCCCGATGATTGGCTTCATTGCAATCACCGCAAGTCCGCTCAGGCCAACCGCTGCAAACAGCGCGAACGCCCAGCGCGCCAAGTTGTGCTGCTTCCGAAGCGCAAACACCGTGAATGCGAGCACCGACCCGGTGAGCCACCACATTGAATCGCCTGCTTCAGTGATGCACTCGACAAGCGAATGAATCTCACGAGGCATCGACTCGCTCCAAGACTTGCAATGCACGGCCAGCTCCCGATCAAGGAACACGATCGCGAGGAGCGCGAGCAGAGCACTCGTGCCGATGAGACACCAGAATTGCGCAGACTTCGATGGCACGCGTTGAGCGTACAAGAGAACTACTGCGTCCATGCGTTGAGCACGAGCGCGAGGTCAGCCGCATCGACGACGCCGTCGCGTGTGAGGTCTGCCGGACAACCCGCACATGCCCCCCAACTGTTGAGGAGCAATGCCAGATCTGCGGCGTTCACCGCGCCATCTCCATTGAGATCGGGCTGCGGAGTCGCGCACACATCAGGGATGAGGTCACCGTCAGTATCCGTTGAACTCGCGCTCGCGATCGCGATGGCGTACGCGCGAGGCGCATCGGACGGATAGACGCGATAGGTGCGCTCGGTGTAACCAGTCGCAAGGTTGTAGCCGTTGATCGTGCTCCCAGAATTGGAAGAGCACACAACGATTGCACGCCCGTCGGCGGTCGCCGCGAGATGGGTGCAACCGTTGAGCATGGATCCATTCTGTACATCCCACGCGCCAAGTTCAGCGCCGGTCGCGAGGGCGAACGCTTGCAAGCGCTGATTCAGTCGATCCGCGACGATCAGTCTCCCGTGTCCCGCGTCAACGAAGAGTCCAAATGGATCGCGCGCGGTTTGCACCGCTGGCACGAATGGCGTCCACGCAGCGCCGCCACCGAGACTCGCGCGAACCCCACCGTCGCTGAAACTCGCAAGCCATCGCGCGCCATCTCGAACAAGGTCGCGAAGTTGCGCACCATCGACGACTGCGGGGACCACCGTCACGCCGAGGGCCCCCGCATCGGTGACTTGCGAAACGCGACCATTCGAAAAACCAACGAAGCGGCTCGTCGCATCGCCGACAACCGCTCGCCCTTGGAGCGCCCCAAAGTTGAGCACCTGCGTTGGCGCGGCCTCGCCCGAGATCGCGATGCGAGAGAGGCGCGAGTTCCCAACGAACCAGAGGTACCCATTGGAGGTCGAAGCAATGTCGAGCACGAGCTCGGGCAAACCGGTGATCGCGCGAATCATCACGCCGCTTCGAGGATGGAGCTCTCGCACGGTTGTCTCCGTCGCGTCGGAGACCCAGATGCTGCGCGAGCCCGCCAACTCTGCAAGATCCGGAACTCCATCGCTATCGCAATCTTCGCACGCATCAATGCGACCGTCGCGCGAGCGATCGATCGACATGTCCGCACGAATATCCGCCCAGTCGAGCAACCCGTTGCCATTGCAATCTTCCTGACAATTGTCCGGAACATAGTTGCCGTCAAGATCCGTTGCAGCCCCCGTTGCGATCTCGACGCCGTCCGCGATGCCATCTTGATCGCAATCGGCTTGGCACATGTCGGGTTCGCCGTTGAGATCGACATCCGCGAGCGTGCCTGCGGCAATCTGGACTGGATCTGGCGCGCCATTGCCATCGCAGTCCTGACAATCATCGAGCACACCATCAAGATTGATGTCCGCCTCCAAGCCCTCTTGAATCTCGATTCGATCCTCGGCCCCATCGGCGTCGCAGTCACTATCGATGCACGTCGTGACGGCAACGTAGGCTTCGATCGGGTCCGCTGTACCGCGGTGGAATCGCAATTCGACATTCGCTCCCGCCCCCGAAACGGTGTGGCAGTAGCTCATGATCGTCCCGCGCTCAACCGTCCCCGACGCACACGCATCGATACCGTACGCATGCGTGTGGCTCGTTCCGAGGTTGTGGCCAAGTTCATGCGCGGTCACAACGACATCCCAGTTCGCGCCCAAAGACTGTGAGGGATCTGCGAACGCGCCGATCGTGTACCCACAGACGCAATATCCGTAGTCAGTGCACGCGGCGTTCAGCCACGCAACGCCACCGTAGGGCAAGTTTCTTCGACCGGTCAGCAACATCGCGAGATCGCGATCGACTTCCGTCCGATTCAGATTCCACCAATCGCGAAACTGCCCGAGCGGGTCCGCGTCATTGAAGATGTCTTTCGGTGTCGTCGCGAAAAACAATGAACCCAATTCGATCGAAGTGTGGCAATCGCGCTCGTAGATCGCGGAAACTGCGCCGAAAAGCGCGACGGCGTACTCGCCGCCGGCAACAGGATCGAGCGCGAAAATTTGCGCGTACTCGTAGTCCATCTCGAGTGCCAGTCGCACCACTTTGTGATCACCTGGCGCAACGCCTCCCGCGCCCGCAACGCCGCCATCGCTCTCAAGCGACGCACAGAATGGCGCATCTGGAAATCCGATGGCATCGGCTCGGACAAAATGCACTTCGCCGTGCTGCAAGCCAGAAGACGCTTGCTCACCCTGAAGGACGAAGCGTCCGCGCCCATCGCCCCGATCGATGAACCCAGTCGCTCCGGACGCGCTCAGCGTGATCGCAACGACTGATCCCGGCTCTCCCACTACTTCGCCCCGATATTGCCTGAGCGCGGCGAGCTTCATATGAAGTGCGTCGTTCAGCTTACCGTTGATCGATGCGGCGAAGTCCGACGACAACGCGCTCTGCGCGACGAGGTCGAGCGTGATCGTCGATCCGCCGTCAAGCGCGACCTGCACGCGCTGCAATGTCGCATCCCGCCGTAACCCTTCGATGACGCGAGTGACCGGACCAATCGGCTCCGCTCGCAACGCGTTGACTGGCGGCGCGAATGAGAGTGCCAACGAGAGCAGCGAGGGCGCAAGCATCATTCCCCCAATCTACCCTCAATACTGCGTTTCCTACGCGAAATCCTATGATTTCAAGCAGTCGCACCTTGAGAAAACCTAGCGCTCGTTCCGGGCGCCTGCGCCCTTTCGCTGTGTAAGCGAGTCCCCTAGGTCTGCACGAGCCAACTCAACGCCCCGCAGGATCTCTGCGACGACCTCTGGATGTTTCTCGACAAGATTATTCGTTTCCGAAGGGTCCATCTCAAGGTCAAACAGCGCGAGTGGAACATCTTCCATTCGATACTTCGCCTCACCCCAATCCGGCAGCCCCTCACGAGCATCAACCACGCGAGACGGATGCGGGAGGCACAACTTCCAGCGCCCCATACGAACCGCTTCGAGCGCGTTCGTGTGGTAATAGAAGAGGAACATCTCATGCGAAGGCTTCGCGTCCGCTCCGCACTCCCAGATCGCGCGCGCATCAGCACCATCAATCGGTCGCGCTGCGTCAGGCGCCGGTGCTTGCACGATCATCGCCATCGTGGAGAACAAATCAATCGTCATCCACGGCGTATCGCAGACCGCGCCCTTCGGAACATGGTCTGGCCAACGCAACACGCATGGCACTCGTACGCCGCCCTCGAAGGTAGTCCCCTTCCCTTCACGCAGTCCGCCCGTGCTTCCAGCATCACAGCCGAATGCCAACCACGGGCCGTTGTCAGAGGTAAACATGACAATGGTGTTGCTCGCCGCACCACACGCTTCAAGGGTGCGCAGTACCTCTCCAACCGACCAATCAATCTCGTGCATCACGGCCGCGTAGAGCTTCTCCCGATCGCTCGTCGCAAACGCGGCGCTCACGGCCAGTGGTGTATGCGGCTGAGGATGTGCGACGTAAGTGAAAAACGGCTTGTTTTCTGCTGCTGCGCGACGAATGAATGCGCACGCGCGATGAGTGATCCGCTTCGTGATAGCTCCCGCCTCCACAAGATCATCAATGCTCTCCATCGGCATGGCGCCGTCATAGAGCGGCAGCGGCGGGTGGCCAGCGAAACGCTCCTTCCACATGTCGTTGGAGTATGGAATCCCGAAGAACTCGTCAAATCCGTGCAGCGTGGGATTGTGCTGCGCTGCACAGCCGAGATGCCACTTCCCAAAGACGCCTGAGACATATCCGCGCTCGCGCAGCATCTCCGCAAGTGTGACTTCGTGAGCATCGATTCCATTCGTGTCTGTAGGGAACAGCGCGCCGTGAATTCCGATCCGATTCGGATAGCACCCCGTCAGAAGCGCGGCTCGCGACGCGCTGCACACCGGCTGCGCGGAATAAAAATTCGTAAACAGCGCGCCTTCTCGTTCGAGGCGCGCGATGTTTGGCATTTCTGCGGTGTACGCCTCCGCGGTCACACCTCTTAAGGTCAGCCCTGGGATGTCACCCCATCCCATGTCATCGCAAGAGATGACAACGAGGTTTGGTCGCGCGGTACACGATTGTGCGCTCGTCACCGACGCAACCGTTGCACAACCCTGCACCAATAGAACGCAACACAGAAATGCGCAAGGACGAAGCGGCATGTCGCAAAGTCTAACCCTCGTCAAAACACACGCGGCCCTCGACTGATCGTCGAGGGCCGCGTGGTTGATGTATTGCAAAGTGAACTCAACTGCGGAGTTCCTGCAGCGAGAGGCGCCCTCTCGCTGCAGGAGTGTGTTTTCCGCAATTCAACTTATGGGCAAGCGCCCCAAGCGTTGAGCACCGCCGCGAGGTCAGCGGCGTCAGTGACGCCGTTGCCATCGAGATCGGTCGCGCCTGAGGAACCCCAGCCGTTGAGCAAGGTTGCGAGATCTGCTGCGTCGACCGAGCCATTCGCGTCGAAGTCAGCTGGGCATGGGTTCGATGCCGAACCGATACCGAGGGTGCAGATCCATTGCGACGTCTGATCGTTGTTCGCAATGAGAGCGGTCTCTTGGCAGAGCCCGGTGTAGGTCGAGAGCGAGCGCTCGTAGAACGGAGCGGTCGATCCAAGGTTGTTACCAATGCCGCCGAGGATGCCGTTGGCTGCAACCGTGCATCCGCCGTCCTCTGGAACTTCGAACACCACCACGATCGGATCAGCGTTGCCGGTCAGATCGATTGGCGTGTCGATGTTCCAGTTGACGGTGGAGAAACCACCAACAAGGAGAACTTCCTGGGACGCAAGGAGGACAAGGTCGGCGCCGACATTCGTCGGTGCGCCGCCATCGATATCACGGTAGATACCGATGGTGCCGGTGCGAGCCTCACCGTTTCCATAGGTTCCGTCTGCAAGCACATTCATGTTGGCGTAGGCGAACGAGACGCAACCCGCTGAACCGGAGGTCAGACCAGGGAAGCTTCGTGCAAACTGCGCGCCGACGTTGAATGTCGTGTCGTTTGCGCCGCACCACAGCAAGCAGTTGAACGCGTAGTTCGTCATCGCGAGGTCAACGTTCTGCGACACCACGGTGTCAACAGGATTCTTGCATGGCTCATCGATGAATGGGCACTCCGCTGGGGTTGCACTCGTGGTGAGCACATAGTTGTTCAAGCCACCGCTACCGCATGGGGTACCGTTGAACTCAGCCGTCGCAACTGCGATCGAGTAGATGCCTGGAGCGAGGCAACCAGCGGCCGCTTGTGGGCAGCTTCCGGCGCCCGACGCCAACGCGCCCGATGGGGAGCAGGGATCGCCAGGGAACAGGTAAAGGATCGTGTTGGATGCAGAGTAGAGGTTCACGGTCACATCGCTGCCGGCAGCGACATCGATCGTGTACCAGTCAACATCGCGAACATTCGCATCAGCCCAGAAAGTTCCGGCGACAGCTGCGCTCGTCGAGATCGCCTGCGCGTACGCAGTCGTTCCCGCGGCATCGCAACCACCGTTGCTGTCTGTACCACATGCTTCAGACTCAGTCGAGGTCGAACTTGGAAGCGCGCATGGAAGCGGCACTTCGAAGGTCACGGTACCAGCGCCGACATCGAGGTCGCCGTAGCCACCAAGACGAACGAGGTAGGTGTGACCCTGATTGACGGTCGCCGAGACATCCGTCGCGTACGGCGTGACGCCGTCAGTGAGGAGGCAGTTCGTGCCGTCATCGTTGCATGCCACGACTGAACTGTTCAGCGTGTTGTAGTTGTAGGTCGCTGGCGAAGTACCCATGTCGTAGATTCCGATCTTGGAATCGAATGGGGTCGTGCCGCAGTTGTTCACGCGGAGCACACCGTTCGCTGGCGAGAGCACCTTGAACCAAACATCGTGCAGAATCGCCTGCGTACCCGATGCGCACGCATGGTCTGGACCATCCGTGTTCGCTCCGGTGTTGTCGTACGCAACGGTGGAGCTTGCGCTCACGACCTGTGCGCTCGTCGCGCAGTCGTTCGCTGGCACACCCTGCACGCAGTTGTAGATGAAGTAGCCACATGCCTCAACGGTGAGGTTGACGCAAGCCTGATCCCAACCGAGATCGCAGCAAAGTGGATTGATCGCGCAAACCTATCCGCAGCAGAGTTGATCGCCGCAGCCTGGTTCCGCATGGACAACCGCGCAGCTCTCAGCCGAGGCGCAGTTCGCGGTGCTCTCTGTGTAACCAAGGGTGAAAGAGACCGCGCCCGAAGCCGCGTTCCATCCACCAACGCGAATGTACACATTGCCAGCGCTCGCGACCTGGATGCCAAGCTTGTACGACTGATAGTCCGTACCGGTCGGGCAAGAGTCGTCATCGCATGCAATGCGGGTCATCGCCGCGCAGCTACCGGTGTACACAACGACAGATGTGTCATAGCCCGACGCGCAGAAATCGAGGTCGAGAAGCCCAGGATTCGCCGCGGCGAAAACAAACCAAACATCCTTGGACGCACCCCAATCGAGGTAGGTGCAACCTTCGTCAAGCGGAGCATTCGCGGATGGGGTCATCGTCGCGGTGCTTGAGGTGTTCACGCCAACGACCGCAGACAATGCGGTCGTACATTCATCGCCGGCGACTTGCGCCTGCGCATGTGCGGCGACGATCGCCGCGACAGTCGCCGTAGCGAGTGCCAATTTGTTCAGCTTCTGCATCTTTCGTCTCCTGAGTTCACTTCCAAAGCTCTCCGCCACGCGGCCTCGACACATGTCGATGACGCACCACGCGATGGCGGCAATCACATCAAAACGACAACGGGTAAACCGCTGTAGCGACTATAACTATGGACGCGATGAGTGCGCTTCCAAATCAAAGCGCGAAGATTCATGATTGAATCCACACAAATGTGCATGTGCATGGGAGCTGATCGGGGACCGTCGACGCCAAGGGCGATAAATCGGACCAAATTTGGGCTTACAGGTTCTGAACCTTCCACCCTGTTCGGTACTGCCGCTTGAGCATCGCACTCGCGACGAGGCTGTTCTTGAACGAATAGGACGATGCGTCATACTCGAGAGTCTTGCCTGGGTCGAGCGCGCTCATCGCGCCGATCGAAAGGCTCTCGCACATACGGCCCGCCTTCTCAAACCGACTTGCACACGCGTCCTTCTTCCCTTCAAGGCACGCGTTGACCCAGTCATGCCAGTGGTTTGAACTACCCAGATCCTCCGTCGGAATGCTCGCGTCTTTGCCATCCACGAACACTCGGCTCCACGCACCTTCGATGGGGAACCACATCGTTCCCTTTTCACCAACAAGGATGACGCCGCCATCGCCTTTCACAACACCCTCACCCTGCTTCCCGCCCTCCCAACCGACAGGAAGTCCGATCGCTTTGAAATCGGGGAATTGGCCGCCATCAAACCAGTGCAGCTTCATTCCTGATCGTGCGGTCTTGGCATTCGCTGCGTAGGTGAGGAGAACGCTCTCGCTCTCTGGAAACTGGTCGCTCGAAGGCTTCACCGGCGTGCAATGCGCCGTCAACGGCGAACCGAGTTCAAGTTCATAGAACGGCACATCGAGCATGTGGCAACCCATGTCGCCGAAGGCTCCCGTTCCCCAATCGATCGTCCCGCGCCAGTTGAATGGTGTGTAGCCATCCTTGTAGGGGCGGTCTGCAGAGACGCCGAGGAAGCAATCCCAGTTCAATCCTGCGGGAATCGCGTCAACACCGGTCGGTCGCGGGTTCCCTTGTGGCCACCAACCAGCAGGACGATTCGTCCATGCGTACATATCTTTGACCGGCCCAATGACGCCGTCGCGCAGCAGTTTCCCGCCAAATCGCCGCCATTTCGTGGCGATCCGCTGCGTGCCCATTTGCGTCACAACCTTTGGGAGCGATGCCGCAACCTCTGCCAACCGCCGATTCTCGAACGCACCCTGCGCGAGTGGCTTCTGACAGTACACATGCTTGCCAAGGTTCATCGCGGCCATCGAGATCGGTGCGTGCATGTGATCGGCGGTCGAACACACCACCGCGTCGAAGCCGTCACCAAGCTTCGCGTACGCCTCGCGCCAATCCGAAAAGGTCGGGATGTTCGGGAAGCGCGCGACGACCGTTTCGCCCTTGTCGTTCTTGTGATCCTTCGTCCATCCGTCGAGTTGACGCTGGTCGACATCGCACAGCGCCACGATCTCGACCATCGGATGGCTTGACACCTGTTCAAGATCAGCGTGCCCCATACCGCCAACTCCGACCTTCAACACGCGGAGTTTCCCGCCTCCGCTCGTGCCACTTCGCAAGAACGCCGGCGCAACCCCGTGCGCCACAGAGGCAGCAAGTGAAGCAGCAAGTGGTGTCGCGAGTGAAGTGAGAACAAAGTTTCGGCGAGTGATGCTCATGGCGCGAATTGAACCACATCACGGCATCGCAGTTGACCGCGGATGCAGGATTCGGCGGCGATTCGCGGTCGCGTAGAGCGGGTTCGCTTCTCTCTCTAGTTTCTGAAGCGGAGCGGATCGAGGGCAATGCTCACAGATCTGAGCACGCGTGAGTGCTTCGCATTCGTCGTTGTCACAAGAACTCCTCGCGAACGACAACGACTTCGATCGTGAAGTTCGTTGCATCGATTCGGAACCGCCCCGCCGTGGACTGCGCGGTCGCATCTGTGGCGGGACCGCATCGCATGTCGGCTCGCGACGAAGCGTGCACGGGGGATGCACGAAGCCCGTGGGTTTCCGAAGGCCTGCGCAACCGTTCAGATTCCGCGAATTGCCAATTCTTGCGAGCCATAGGCCTATTTTATTGGAACTCGACTTCGGCATTTTGCGCTCTCTTTCCTTGCTCGGTCGTCTTTCCGAAGTACTTTCACCTCGGCTGTACACGGCCATTCACACGCCTTCGTATGGGCCGTGAAGACTGTTTGGAGGAGTTGTTTCCGAATCGTTTTATTTAGGAGATCTCGAAGATGAACAGCAAGATCGTAAAGCACATGGCGGCAGCCGCTGCGGCAGCGGTTGTGGCAGGCGCCGCGAACGCTGCAGTCGTGACATGGAATCTGAACATGGTCGTTCCGGCCAACATCGATGGTCTCTACATCAATGTTGAAACCGGTGCGACTGGTGCAACCGGTGGCGTGACCGCTGGATGGGATATCAATCCCTACAGCGCAACCGCACTGACCTTTTTCAACGCTACCGGCACCGGCATGATGCGCTATCCAGGCGTCACCACCGGATCTGCAGGCAGCTTGGCGCAGGGCACCTCGGTGAACTCTGCGGCAAACCTGGCGGGCACGGGCACCGTGACCTTCGGCGCAGTCGCAGGTAACTGGACGCTCAACGCATCCAACTACTTCGGCTTCAAGTTCCTTGCGGCTGACGGCCTCACCCACTACGGCGTTGGTCGTATGGATGTCGGCGCCACCGCAACGGTCCGCACCATCGCGTATGTTTCGTACGAGACCGTCGCCGGTGCAGAAATCATCGTGACCCCAGCCCCAGGCGCGATCGCGCTCCTCGGTCTCGCGGGCCTCGCTGGTCGCCGTCGTCGAAACTGATTGGGTTTGCGTCAACAATTTCCAAGGAAGGCGAATCTTCGGATTCGCCTTCCTTGCGTTTTGGCTGAAGCTGCGCACTGAGCTCGATCTCCGACGGCGCGGATTCACTCCGCCCGTCGGAGTCCAAAGCGAGTGC
>SXUI01000002.1 GCA_005790605.1 Planctomycetia bacterium
GTCGAGATGAAAGAGAAGAAGGCCCGCGTCGAAGATGCGCTGCATGCATGCCGCGCAGCTGTCGAGGAAGGCATTCTTCCTGGTGGTGGCGTTTCCGTGCTTCGCGCACGCAAGGCTCTTGAGAAGTTGAAGAAGACCCTTGCTGATGACGAAGCTGTGGGCGTCGACATCGTGCTCCGCGCGCTCTCGGCTCCAGCCAAGCAGATTGCTGCGAATGGCGGACTCGATGGATCGATCGTTGCACAACGCATCGAAGACTCCACCGATCAAAACTTCGGCTTCAACGCAGCGACCGGTGAATACTGCGATCTCGTCAAGGCTGGCATCATCGTCCCAACCAAGGTTGAGCGCGTCGCACTGCAGAACGCGGCGAGCATCGCTGGTCTCTTGCTCACCACGGATTGCGCAATCACCGAGGTGAAGGAGAAGAAGGCGAAGGCTCCGGCCGGCGGCGGCGGCGATGACATGGACTATTGATCCACGATTCCACGCGTGATTGTGCAGAACAGTCACGATGACCAAACGCACAGGACCCAAGCGTCGCTTGGGTCCTGTTCATTGTGTGCGTTGCAGCGCACTCGAATTCGCTTGCCCTACTTCGCTGCCGGCGGTGCGACAGCCGCTTCCGCAGTCTCATCGGCGGGATTCGCTTCCCACCAGCGCTGCACGACCTGATCTTTGATTTCAAACCACCACGAGCGTCTATCGATCGTGTTCGAGGCGTGCGCGACGAGCAAGAAGATGTAGTACCCCTCGGTTCGTCGGCGATCGGAGTCGTAGCGGAGGATGTCAACGCCCTCAGTTTCGACGCGCACTCGCTTCGTCGGCGTGCCGAAGGTCGCGATGAGCCACTCTTCGCTCGTGACTCCCGCGCGGACCTCTGCCAGACTCGATGCAGTGATGCGGGGACCGACATCGCGCGTCGTGTTTGTCGAAGTCACGATGCAGCCAGAAGCGTTGAACGCGAGGAGCAGGGAAGCGGTGGCTCTCCAATAGAATCGGGCATCTGGCATACGCTGAGAGTATAAGAATTCCCTCTTGACCCTTCCCTGCGCGGACGAACGCCCATGAAACTCTACACACGCACTGGTGACGACGGCACAACGGGTCTCTTCTCAGGTTCACGCGTATCCAAAGATGACCCACGCATTGAGGCGTATGGCACCGTCGATGAAACGAACGCCTGCATCGGCATCGTGATGGGCGCGTGTGAGGCGACGCAGCCGGTTGAGGCGCGCATGCTCGAAGTCTTTGCGCAGGTGCAATCGAGGCTCTTCGACCTTGGTGCGGATCTTGCGACGCCGCAGGGTGGAAAGCAGAGTGATCGCGTGATGCGCATCACCGATGCGCATGTTCAAGAAGCAGAGCGTTGGATCGACGAGTTCGATGGGATGAACGCGCCACTGCGCGCGTTCGTCATGCCGAGTGGATGCGAACTTGCGGCAAGACTTCACCTCGCGCGCACGGTTTCACGGCGCGCTGAACGCTTGATGGTCACGCTGTCGATGCGTGAGCCCGTTGGCGCAGGCGCGATGCAATACATGAATCGACTGAGCGATCTGCTGTTCGCGATGGCGCGCGTGGCGAACAAAGTTCATGGCGTGAACGATGTACCGTGGATTCCCTCGACGAGGCAGTGAGCGCGTTAGAGCGAGTTAGTGCGTGCCGTAGATTCGATCGCCCGCGTCGCCGAGACCTGGCACGATGTAGCAGCGCTCGTTGAGTCGTTCATCAATCGCCGCAGTGTGCACGGTGACCTCGGGGTGGTTTGCACGCATGTGCGCGAGGCCCTCGGGTGCAGCGACGAGACAAACGAGTTGGATGTTGCGAACACCGCGTGCTTGCAGAATGTCGACTGCGTGCGCTGAACTGCCGCCTGTCGCGAGCATCGGGTCGACGAGAATGACGGGACCATCGGCGACCCCATCGGGAAGCTTCGAGTAGTAGGTCACTGGCTTGGCAGTCTCTTCGTCGCGATAGATCCCGATGTGCCCTACACGCGCTTCTGGGAACAGTGCGAGCAGTCCGTCAGTCATTCCCAACCCCGCGCGAAGAATCGGCACGATGGTCACAGGCGTCGCGAGCACTTTCCCCTTCGCTTGCGCCACCGGAGTCTCAATCATCACATCGGTTGTCGGAAGGTTGCGGCAAACCTCGTACGCCATGAGCCCCGCGAGTTCATTCAAGAGGCGTCGAAAGTCGGCGTGTTTCGTTTCGCGATCGCGGAGCCGACTCAACTTGTGCTGCACCAGTGGGTGGTCATACACGAGGGCATTGGCGTGTTGTGGATCGCGCGTGGTCATGGCGCGCAGAGTGTACGGCGCGAAGAATGAAGTACACTTCCCGCATTGGAGGTCAGTATGCACTGGTACTTCGTTGAAAACGGCGCCGCAGTTGGACCACTCGATCTTGCGCAAATGCAGGCGATGCACGCGGGCGGTCGGCTTGTCGAATCCACGCAGGTCTGTCGCATGGGTGCAAGCGCGTGGATGGACGCATGTCGCGACGAAGTGCTCGCAGCGTTATTCACGCGCGCTACTGCACCAACTGCTCCATCGGCACCGTGGATCTCGTCGTCGGTTGTCACATCAGTGACCCTGCCTGAGTTTAGTTTTAAGGCAGCGTGGTCAATTGCAATTGAGACTTTCAAGAAGCACTGGGCGATGCTGTTGTTGCTGAGTGTTGTCTACATGGCGGTCGCAACGGTCATGGGGATTCCCGGGCAAATCGGAAACTTCGCAGCGCAGCTGTCGGACGATCGCGACGCCGCCGCCATGCTCGCTGGCGTGTTCGGTTGCTGTGGCGCGATCATTCAGGTGTTCGTCGGCATTCCGCTCGGCGCTGGGATGTACATCGCGGGCGCCAACGCCGTCGCAGGGAAACCAGACATCAAAGACTTGTTCGTTGGCTTTCGACGCTACTGGGCGACACTAGGCGCTGGGTTTGTCTCGGCGTGCTTGATCTTCGTCGCTGTGATCGCCGCGATCCTTCCAGGGGGTGCATGCCTCGCACTCGGCTTTGGCTTAGGTGGTGGACTCGAGTGGGTTTTCGTTCCGATCGGCGTCATTCTGCTCGCGACTGGTTACATCTGTGTGATCGCTTTTGTAGGAGTTCGTCTGTTCGCTGCAGGTTCGCTCGCTTGCGACCCAACGCTTCCCCCGATGAGTGTCGGCGCTGCGCTCAAGACTTCTTGGGAGGGATCGCGCGGCAAAGTTTGGCCACTCGTTGGATATGGCCTCACCGTTGGTCTCGCGGTTGCTGGATCCATTCTCCTCCTCTGCGTCGGTCTCTTGCTCGTCGGCATTCCATTCGCGTTCGCTGCACTTGGCGCCGCGTATGCAATGCTCTACCGCCGCGGAAACACGGCGCTTCCCGCGCAGCCGAGTGCGTAGCAGTTTCGTCGTTGACGACTACATTCGCTCAGGCGCGTCGATGCCGTAGAGCGAAAGGCCGTCTTGCAGCACGCTTCGGGCGAGGGCGCAGAGGCGAAGTCGCGAGCGTCGCACGGTCGCGTCTTCGCTCTTGAGCACGGGGCAACTCTGATAGAACGCGTTGAAGCACTCAGCGAGTGTGCGCAGATATGCGCCGATGCGATGCGTTTCGAGTGTCCGCGCGACATCGATCACCATTTGTGGATAGCGCAACAAGTGCAGTGCGAGCGCGCGTTCAGCGGGTTCTTGCACAGCGTGCGGAGCTGCAGCGATTTCCTGCGCACTGTCGGTCGCCTTGGCGAGAATGTTTGCGATGCGCGCATGTGCGTACTGCAAGTACGGTCCTGTGTCGCCTTCAAAGGCGACCATGCGATCGAGATCGAAGACATAGTCCTTCGTGAGGTCGTTGGAGAGATCGGCATACTTAATCGCGGCAATGCCAACAGCGCGCCCCACGCGCTCAAGTTCGGCTTGGGGCATGCCATGCGTCGGCGCGTTCGGATCCTGCGCTCGGCGCGTGACCTCCGCGACTCCGCGCTCCATCGCCTCATCGAGAAGATCCTTCAGCGTGAAGTTCTCGCCTGAGCGCGTCTTGAGCGGGCGTTTGTCTTTGCCAAGCACCGTGCCGAATCCAAGATGTGTGATCTCCGACTTCGCGCCATCCGGCGTGCGGTCCCATCCAATCATCGCGGCTGCGTCGAAGACATCTTTGAAGTGGTCGCGTTGCCTTGCGTCGACAACATAAATCACGCGACTTCCGTTGAGATCGTGCGTGCGGAATCGCAGCGCGGCGAGATCCGTCGTGGCGTAGAGGAAACCGCCATCGCTCTTCCGAATGAGCAGTGGTCGTTCGCGATCAGCAAACGGAACGATGATCGCGCCTTGATCTTCTTTCGCGAATCCAGCGGATTGGAACGCCTCCACAACGGGCGCGAGTCGATCGCGAAAGAAACTCTCGCCTCGGTTATGTTCAGCGGTGACTTTTGCGTTGAGCGTCGATGTCGCCGCGTAGACCTCGCGCATTGTGCAGTCGATGATCTTCTGCCATGCGTCAACCGTTTCGCGATCACCGCCCTGAAGTTTGAGAAGCGTGGCCTTCGCGTCTCGCATCGCTTCGCCCGCGCTCTCCTCTTGAACTCGCAACTCCGCGACGCGGTGCGCGCCCGCGCCGGTCGCGAGCGCCGCTGCGAGTCCAGCGTCGTCGACTCGCGCTTCGAGCTGCGCGCGGCGATACGCCTCATTGAGATCCGTGAGGGAAAGGCGATCGAGATCCACGCGAGCGCGTCGCAGTGCTGCGAGTGTCATCGCAATGGGAAGCCCCCAGTCTCCGAGGTGATTCTCGCGCCAGACCTTTCGCCCGAGTCGCTCGAACACCCGCGCGATTGTGTCCCCAATGATGGTCGCTCGAAGGTGACCAACATGCATCTGCTTGGCGACATTCACGCCGCAGAGATCCACGACCGCCGCATGCGATTCCTTCGATGCCTCAACGCCAAGCGATGAGTGATCCATCGCCGCAAGCATGGCGACGATGAACGCGTTCTCAAGACGAATGTTGAGAAACCCAGGGCCCGCGATGACGGGCGGTTGCGCGATGCCGCTCAGATCGACTTTCGCGGCGAGCGCGGCGGCGAGTTCCCGTGGATTGCCCTTCGTTTCCTTCGCGAGCGACATCGCAGCGTTCGCCTGGTAGTCGCCGAAACTTGGGTTGGTCGACGAGCGGATCTGAGGGTCTGCGTCAATGCCAGAAACCGCATGAATCGCCGCGCGAAATCGCGCATCAAGCAGGGACGCTGGATCAGTTGGTGGTCGCGAGTCAGTGGACATAGGAGGAGTCAGAGTGTGCGTTGTCTAGCCGCCGACGATTGCGTGATGCGTCGCCCAGAGCCGTTCCATCAGCGCATGGACAGGATCGGCGTTCTCGCTGGTGGGCGACTTCGCATCGATGCGCTGCGCGATCTCTGCGATGAGTCGAATGAGTCCGTGGTAATCACTGAGTGCGATGTGTTCGCTGCCAACGCGCGCGGGTCGCTTCCCAGCCGCGACAGCGTCGATGTCCTGCATGTTGTGATAGTTCCCTAGGGGCAGGCAGAGGCAAGTGGAGAGGAACCCATAGTTTGCGAAGGCGCTCGCTTCACAGGCACCACCTGGCATGAGTTTGCGCTGGAACTTGAAAGACGGATCTTCCTTCGCGACATCGCTCGCGATGTGCGAGATGCGATTCGTGAGCGCCGGGCTGAAGACCGTGATGCGATCGCCGACGCGGACAATGGGACCCGCGCCCATTGGGCTGTCGTGCGGGAAACTGCGGGAATTCTCGAGACAGACGAGGCGCGAGTCCTTCGGGACGAGGCCATCGCGGGCGACCCCAAGTGTTCCGATGAACCCAATCTCCTCGCTTCGCGTGAAAAGCAGGCGCATGTTCGACAATGCGGCGTTTCCCAAGGACTCTTCAAACGCACACATCGCAGCGGCGACCGCGGCGAGGTCATCGCAGGCATGCGTGTAAAAGGTGCCTCGGGCAATGCGTGGCTTTGGAAGAAGCCAGCGAGCGACATCGCCGGCCGCGACAGAACTTGCGCGGCGAGTGAGCGTTGCCGCCACGGTCTTGAACGGTTTGGCGGTCGCGTCGAGCACGGTGATGCGCGCTCGATGCGCGCGTCCCTTCGCGTCGATCACTTCGATGTTCGCGCGGTCAAAGTATGGATCGTTGACGCCCCCTCGAAACTCAAGCACGATGCAGCGTGAGTCTTTGACCTCGCGGACGACGAATGCGGGATGGTCAAGGTGCGCCGTCAGATACAGCGGTGGATGCGCAGCGTTTGCTGACGCATCACTCCGATGGATATGGAGATTCCCGTAGACATCTCGGGAGAGCGTGGCGCGCGAGGCAATCGTCTTCATCCACGCCTCGATGTAACGAATCACTCGACCTTCGCACCCAGCTGCAGTCGGAAGGGCGGTGACTTCTCGGAGTGTCTTCTCGCGTCGTGCGCGAAGTCGGGCGGAGAGCCCAGAGACGGCCCTGACACTCGCCGCAGGCTTGGGGCGCCGCGCGGGTTTGGGTGCGTTGAGCTTCTTTTTCTTCAGAGCGGGCATTGGGCGCACATCCTACGCAATGCGGTCGTGTCCTACACTTCCCGACCCCATGCCTTTCGCGCCAATTCCAGAAGTTCTCCAAGCGATCGCCCAAGGTCACATTGTGGTGATGGTGGATGATGAGAGTCGTGAGAATGAAGGCGACTTCGTGATCGCAGCCGAAAAGCTCTCCGTCGACTCGCTGAACTTCATGACGCGCGTTGGAAACGGGTACCTCTGCGTCGCGATGGATGCGGAAGATTGCACGCGCCTCGAGTTGGGTCCACAGACCGGCGTCAACACGAGTTTGCGCGGCACGGGATTCACTGTCACGGTCGATGGACATCCCAAGCACGGCGTCGGAACCGGCATTAGTTCGCGTGATCGGGTGAAGACGATTCATTTGCTTGCGAAAGAGGACAGCACGCCTGATGACTTCGTGCGTCCTGGTCACATCAATCCGTTGCGCGCGCGCCGCGGCGGCGTGCTTGTGCGAACTGGTCAGACGGAGGGATCTGTCGATCTGTGCCGCCTCGCGGGACTCCGACCCGCCTCTGCGATTATCGAAGTCGTGCGCGAAGACGGCGAGATGGCTCGACTCCCAGACCTTGAGGTCTTGTGTGAGCGCTACGGACTGCTGCTCTGCTCCGTCGAGCAAGTCATCGAGTATCGACTTGAGCGCGAGACTTTAGTGCGTCGCCTTGATCCCGCCTGTGGCACACCGATTGAGACCCCGGAAGGGAAGTTCACACTCTTCGCGTACCACAGTGCAGTCGATCCAACCCCACATCTCGTCTTGACTTGCGGTGACATTGGTACCGCGCATGCGTCGAGTGCCCCAGCGCTCGTGCGAATGCATCGAAGAGATCTGCTCGGCGACATCTTCAGCGTGGTGGGTGAAGGGAGCGCGCGTTCGACTGGCGACTCTCTCCGCGCTTCTATGCGCGCGATTCAAGCTGAGGGTCGCGGTGCGATTGTGTATCTGCGACCGGAAGGCGCGGGCGATGGGCTTGCTTCGCGCTTGCAGCGAATCCAGCGATTAGATGACGATGTGAATGCACCAGATCTCACGCGCCCTGAGGGCGTTTCGGGTCGGGCGCAGCCGATGGATGGCCGGACATTCGGCGTTGGCGGGCAGATTCTTCGAGACCTTGGCATTCGGCAGATCCGGTTACTGACAAATCATCCGACGACGCTGGCGTCGATGCCAGGCCTGCATGGCTTTGGACTTGATATCGTCGAAGCGATCGACCTTTCGAAGTTCTGACTCGGCCGTTGACGGAATGCGCGCGGTCTTTCGCGCGTCCACCACTTGGAGTTTTTGCACGATGATGTTTCTGCTGCTTCCCATCGCGTTGACAGCGTTGCTGCAGGCGGCGCCCGTATCGGTGCAGCCAGATGCCGTGACCGCGCTCTTGGATCGTCTTGAGTTGGCGGGCAAGTCGCTCACATCGCTGACTGGTCGCGTTGCGCTCGAGCGTCAAGACGCCCTTGTCGGCGACAACGAACTGCGCCGCGGACGGCTCGTGCTTGAGCAGAAAGATGGCGCGCGGAGTTTCGCATTCTTGTTCGAGGAGTTCATTGATGTGAATGGCCGCAGCGATCGCCATCTCGATCACTGGATTTACGCGAATGGATGGCTGTGTGAACTCGATGAGCGCAACAAGTCATTCACGAAGCGACAGATCGTCGCGCCCGGGCAGCAACTTGATCCCTTGAAACTCGGCGAGGGCCCGTTTCCAATCCCGACCGGCCAGCCGAAGGCAGAAGTGCTCGCGCGATTCGATGTGGTATCAACTGAACTTCCGACCGATGTTCCGCTGTGGAAGAATCTCGCGGGAGTGGATGGACTCCGCTTGACTCCGAAATCAGGCAGCGGCATGGAGTCGGAGTTCAAGACGGTCGAGGTCTTCTACGACCACGAAACGCTCGCGCCCGTTGGTGTCCGCCTCACGAAGCCAAACCTCGACACCACCATCGTGCGCGTGTCTGCATTCGCAGTGAATCAGCCGCTGACTGACGCAGATCGTGCGGCGCTCGTGATCCCGAGCCCCGATCCGACGGCTTGGGCGATCGATGTTCGGCCGTGGAAGCCGACAACCGAAACTACGCCTGTGCCGTCGACTCCGTCGAAGTGAAATCACGATTGGGGTACAACGCTCCTGTGGCGATTACGCGATGCATCCATCGTCTCCGAGCGAGCGTGTTGCTCCTGGTGTTTGTGTGGAGTTCCGGCGCACTCGCGCAGACCTTCGTTCCGGAAGTGGCGCCAGTTCCACCAGAGCTCGTGGGAGCTGTGAACGCCGAGCATCTCTCGAAGGCAGAGCGAAAGGACTTCCGCGTCGCGCATGGAGTCTACGACGCGAGTGATCTTGATTCACCCACACGCATAGCGCAGGCGGCACTGCACGCGTGGCGGCTCGATGACCCAGTGTTTGGTGACGAGTCGGTTCCGATCGAACTTCGCGCGGAGGCACTCGCGCGTCAAGGGCGGTTCTCTGAAGTCGCCGCGCTCCTCCAGCATGCACCAACTGCCCTCGCGGCGGCGATGCGTGCAGAAGCGTACTTCGCGCTTGATCGCGATGACGATGCGCGCGAAGAGATTCGGAGAAGCGCAGCATCACTGGCTCCACCGACGAGTTCGATGGATCTCGTCGCGCGAGCGAGGTTGATCGCGCTTGGGATTCGATTGGGTGCGGATGGAACCGAGGGCGAACGAGCAATTCTCGGGCTGCTCGCGCGTGCTCGTCAGGAGTTTGATCGCTTCGACGCGACGCCGCGCCTGATGGAAGGCGAACGATTCGCCGCACGCGGCGCGTTGCAACCAGCGGTCGAGGCGCTGCTCGAGGCACTCGGTCGAAATCCTCGCGAAGCGATGGCGTGGAGTCTGCTCGGTCAACTCGCGCTTGAGCGATTCGATTTTGAAGGCGCGGATCGCGCTGCGCATGCCTTGCGCCGTATCTCGCCGAGGCATCCACTCGCCTCACTGCTTGACGCTCGAGCAGCACTCATTCGAGAGGACATCCGTGCAGCCCTCATCGCGCTCGCGCCGCTTGTGACCGAGGCGCATCCAATTCCCGAAGCGCTTGCCCTTCGCGCCGCACTCGGCGCAGCTCGTTATGACCTTGGTGATGCCCGTGCCTGGCTTGCGAAGCTCGACGCGATGGCGCTTGGAAGTGCGCTCGGCCTCACGATCTTAGGCCGTCAACTTTCGCTCGACCGCCAATATGCGGATGCGCGCGTCGTGCTTGAAGCGGCGGTCGCGCGCGAACCGTATTGGCATGTGTGCGCGGCCGAACTTGGTTTGATGTTGCTGCAAGCGGGCGAAGATGACGCGGGCATCGCGGCGCTTGATCGCGCCGTTGCGCTCGACCCTTTCAATGAACGCGCGCTTTTTAGCCTCAAACTCGCGCGCGAGATCGCAGGATGGCCGCGCATAGAGACCGCGCACTTCATCATCCGCGCACCACTCGGTGAAGCGTCCTTGGTCGCGGCACTGATGAGCACGAGCCTTGAAGAGATGCACGATCGCGTCGTCGCGCGATATGGCTACTCGCCAAAGCGCAAGACGATTGTTGATGTCATGCCTGATCATCGGAGTTTCGGCGTGCGCATCACGGGCATGCCGCGGATTCACACGATTGCGGCGAGTACTGGTCCTGTCATCGCGATCGAGATCCCCAAGGAAGGATCGCCTCCCAAGCACCTCGGTTTGTTCGACTGGCTCACGGTGCTCACACATGAATACACGCACACCGTCACACTCGAACTGACACTCAATCGATTGCCGCATTGGTTGACCGAGGCACTCGCGGTGCGTATGGAAGAGCTGCCGCGCGCCTATGAAACTTGCCAGAAGCTTGCCATCGCTGTGCATCAAGGAACGCTCTTTGACTTGGACAGCATCAATTGGGCGTTCATTCGGCCCAAACGACCGGGAGATCGTGAGATGGCCTACGCGCAAGGCGCGTGGATGGTCGAGTACATGGAAGAGGCTTTCGGTCGCGATGCCGTGCTTCTGCTCTTGACGCAATATGCGCAGGGTGCGAAGGAAGAAGAAGCGATGCGGACTGCGCTCGGCGTGTCGCGCGAAGAGTTCCTTGCGCGGTTTCGCATGTGGAGTAACGCGCAAGTCGAATCATGGGGTTTGTCTCCCACGCCGTCGGTCGTGTCCTTGACGCGCAGTCTGACCGAAGGCGACGAAGAGGCGGAAAAGCATGCGTCACTCGCAGAAGCGAAACGATTGAACGCCGTTGTGGATCGATGGCATCGTGCGATTGGCGAAGCCACGAACGCGCACTTGCGGTTTGACGCGTCGGCGTGGCCAGCGCGCGAAGGCGCGACAGCCGAGCTCGATGACGCGACGCTCGTTGCATTTCTCGAGCGATATCCGGAACATCCTGATCTGCTTGAAGCGGTGGTTCGCCGTCGCATTGCCAATGGGTCGAGTGCGCTCGATGGGCAAACCAGCGCGCTGCTTCTGCGCTACGCGACTGCACGACCGGTGGACCCTTACCCACATCGAGAATTTGCGAAGGCGTTACGCGGAACCGAGCGTGGACTGGACGCGCTTGCGCATCTTCGTGAAGTTGATCTCCGCACCGACAAGGATCCATCGATTCCGGCGGAGTGCGCGAGACTCCAGAGTCTCGCGCAGGATTTCGCAGGCGCAGCGGCAAGTGCGCAACGCGCTGTGCGGATGAACCCTTTTGACCCAGCGCTCCGAGAGCTTGCCGCAAAGTGTTGGATTGAGGCAGGCGACTTGGAACGAGCCCGTGTGCATCTCAAGGCGCTTCTTGAACTTGAACCCGGCCGCCCCGTGCATCAACGAAGACTTGAGCGGTTAGACGGCATGAGGCGCGAGGCGAAATCGACCGAATAATTCCGAGATCGGCGCGCAGATTTGCCGAACTTCCTCCATCTCGGCGCGGTAGCAAGTGACCCCGCTTGTCCAACAGTAAATCGGAAGTACTCTCCAAAGACCATTCCCCTTGATGTAGAGCTTTTATCGTCATGCAAACGACCTCGCTTCTTGTCGGTCTTGTTTCCGCATCAGCTGCATTCGGAGCTGATGTGTACCAGTGTGCTCTGACGCCGACGAGCAACCTCGTGACGACGTTGTCGATGGATGTTCCGTTCGCGGGGACATTCATTGGAAACTACAACGATGTCACCATGCCAACGGGAACGAAAACGATTCCAGGGTTCTTTGGTGGTTCAGGGAACAATCCGATTCCGTACACCGCGTCGTTCGGTGTTGACGGTGGCACAAACACAACTCCATCAGGCGAGTTTCAGTGCAGCGTCGAACAGGTCGGCAAGCAGTGGGTTGGAGCGATTAGCGCGCTCTCGATCGATGTCCTCGATGGCGCGGTCGGCAGCGCCGATCTTGCGCTCACGATCAACTACTCAACCTTTCACACCGTCGCGCCGAGTTCGATCTACCCAGGCGGAGTTCCGATCACACTGCCATTTGGCACTGCGAATGTGACTGTGCTCGCGCTCGCGCAGTCTGCTGCCGCACCGATGATCATCACTGCGACAAAGGGTGGCGGGTTGACCTTCACTGCGGCGGTTCCTGTGATGATGACCATGGCCGCAGACGCTGCTGGACAGATTCTCGATGTGCCACCAACGCCAGGCGTGCTTCCGTTGTCCGGAAGCATCTCGTTTGATGGCGCGACGATGTTGATCGCGGCGACAACCTCGCAGGAATCGAGCGGAACCCAGCCGTCGACTGCGCCTCCATTCGTTGACCAACCCATTGCGATGCCGACCGTGCTCCCGGCCGGCGGCACCGCGAATCTGTTGATGAGCGGCACGATTACGGAAGTGACTTCGTCGCAGTCAACGAACGGAACGCTGCATGCGTTAGGTACTCGCCTCATTCTCTGCCCTGAAGATCTCAATCATGATGGCATCGTCGATGCATTGGATCTCTCTATCCTTCTGAACGGTTGGGACACCGCGAGCGCGGACATCAATGGCGATGGAACCTCTAATGCGCAGGATCTCGCTGCACTTCTCAACGCTTGGGGCTCGTGCTAAGTCATTGCTTGCCTCTGTGCTCGCGCTGACCTTCGTTGCTCTTGCGCGCGCGGACGGCCCACTTGTTTTTGCACAACCCGTCTACGACCTAATGCCCACTGGCATCGGGCCGACCATGCTGCGCGCTCGTGACCTCGATAGCGACGGCTTGCTCGATCTCGTTGTTCCAGCGCGAAGTTCAGACGGGATCTCTCTGGTGCTGAAAGGACTCGGCGATGGCCACTTTGCGCCGTGGCAGCAATTGTTGGTCGGGAACTTCAGTGATTGGGCCGAGCTTGCAGATTTCGATGGCGACTCGCAACTGGACATTTTGTTTGGAGTTCGCGGCGATCCTTCGCAACTTGCCTTGTTCAAAGGAAGTTCAGACGGCACCTTTCAAGACACGACGATTCGTGTTGAACTTGGTCGTGACAACTCGGGACTCGCGTCAGGCGACTTTGATGGTGATGGCGACCGCGATGTTGCCGCGACGAACTATCTCGGCGCAAGCGTGGACATCTTGTTGAATGTTGGTGACGGTCACTTCGCGCGCAGTGCCCGTCTTGATGTCGCTCGCTGGACCGGTGCGATCGCGTATCCGCGACAGGTAGAGCCCTGCGATGTTGACGGCGACAAAGATCTTGATCTTCTCGTGGCACTCACGGGCAGCGGTCGACTCGTTCTCTTTCGAAATGATGGGAGTGGGGAGTTTGCGAAGAGTCGCGAGTGGCAAGTGCCGCAGATCGGCGACGAGCGGCCTGGATTTTCCACAATTGCGTTGGCGGACCTTGATGCGGATGGTGACATTGATGTTCTTGGCACGGCGCTCTTACTCTCGACTGAGCAGAAGAGCATTGTCTTCTTCAACGATGGGAGCGGGGAGTTCGCGCAGCGTGTCGTTCTCGCAGGGACGCCGATTGGCTACGCCTTTAGCGTTTGCCTCGGGGACTTCGATCGTGACGGTGACCTCGACTCTGCGCAAGGCGCCGCGTTGCCTGGACTCGTCGTTCCGCTTCGGAACACCGGAAGTAGCACCGCGCCGTTCTTCGTCGCCGACGGCTTTCTAGGAATCGGCCAGTTGCCACGCTATGTGCTTGCAGTGGATGTCGACAACGACTGTGATCTCGACATTGTCGGTTGCGATGCTCCTGTACAAGCCGTGTTCACCGCACTGAATCAGACGCCGCAATTGGACGGATGCTCGCCGCGCGTGGGAGCGTTGGCGCAAGATGTTCGAAAACTGCGCCCTCAACTTCGCCGAGATGTCGCGGCACCGTCAGCGAGTGACGAGAACGAGGATGGCGAGCGAAGCGCCGCGGATCTCGCGCTTGAACTTCACGCGAAGGGTCAACGATGAATCAGTGCCTCGTCATCGCGGTGACGCTGGCTTGCGCATCACCATCGTTGGCACAGCTCTGCCCAGGCGTCGGTGATTGTCGGAAGCCGCATGCCGAGCCGGGTTGCGTGATGCCCGAGTGTTGTGACCTCGTGTGCGCCGAAAATCCGCTCTGCTGCGAGTTCTCGTGGGACCAAGCATGCGCTGACCTTGCGCTTGACTTGTGTGAAGGCATCAATTGCCCATCGATCGGAGCCTGTGATGCAACGCATGCAACTCCAGGTTGTGATCAGTTTCCTTGTTGCGACTTCGTCTGCGCGATCGACGGATGGTGCTGTCAAGTCACCTGGGATGAGGCGTGCGCGGAGGAGGCGAATCGACTCTGCGGCGTGGGTGCGTGCACGATCGAAATTCCTATGGGCGCGATCGAGGAGTTCGAACCGTGCTACGAGCACGTCAACGACGGTTGTAACAAGGCGCTGTTCGCAAGCCGAGCGGTACAGCTCGGCCCGGTGTACGCGGGGAAGTTTGCAACCGGTGCGCCGCGCGATACGGATTGGATGGCCGTCACTGGAGCGCAAGCAGGAAGCACGCTTCGATTGCAAGTCGCGAGTGAATTCCCATGGGAGTTCCAAATCGTGACAGGTTCGTGTGAAGGGCCACTTGAGGTTCCGTTTCTTGCGCATGGTGGGCCATGTGGAGAGGCAGCCTCTTTTGAAGTAGTGGTTCCATCCGGTGAGTGGTACGCCGTCCTTACCGGCGGAGTAGAGACACGGACATTTCGCGACGCGTTTACTTGTGACGAAGTGGACCCGCGCGCGCCGCCGCCGAAGGAACCCCCAGAGCCAAGCCCCTACGGATTGCGGTACTGGTTTCAACTTTCACAAGTTGTCGTCGCGGACCTCAATGGGGATGGACGCGTGGATGCCGCGGACCTCTCCATGCTTCTCAATGCGTGGGGATCAAACGACGCCCTTGCGGATCTCAACGGAAACGGTTGGGTGGATGCAGCCGACCTGTCCATCCTGCTCAACGCGTGGACACTCTGAGGGAATTTCTCCGTTTGCATCGGCACTACTGCAGCCGACGAAGAGTGGTTGCGCTACAAGTTCGCCTATGACACCTCGACACACCACCGGTGACTCACGACTTCTCGCAATGACACTCTTCCTTGGGGCGACTGTCGCGACTGCGAACGCCTGCCAATCCGGCGACGCGAAGACGGCGCAGGTAGAGCGGACGGTGACGCGTGTGGTGCAGCAAGATGGGAGTCGATGCATTCAACTCCAAGTGGTTGACGGCAAGGTGACCGCGACGCTTGATGGGAAACCACTCGATCCATCGCGAGTTCGCAAGACGGACGCCGGCTTTGAAATTCTTGCGGAGGACGGCAGTGTGATGCAGGCCCTCACCGTCAAGACCGACGCGGGCGGGCAGGGCGTGCAGCGACAGCGCATGGTGGTGATTGAGGAGCAAGAGTCGGAGGATGAAGACGAGAACAACCTCGAAACCGACATGCAGTTCGCGATTGCGCGTGCATCGTCACCTGTGATGATTGGCGTGCAACTGAGTGAAGTGGATGAAGCACTCGGTGCAAAGCTCTCGATTGATCCATCCAAAGCCACGCTGCTCATGGGCGTGATGGACGGACTTCCAGCTGCGAAGGCTGGCGTGCAGAAACTCGATGTCGTGGTTGGTGTGGGCGATGGGAATGACGGAAGTATTGAAGCGATTCGCGCTGCCCTCGCGACCATGAAGCCAGGCGAGACTGTGCAGTTGAAGATTCGTCGCGGCGACGAAGCGTTGACGAAGTCGATCGTCGTGGCCGAGACCGATGCCGTTGCGATGGGCGCGCCGCAAGAGTTCTCCTTTGAAATCGCCATGGATGGTGAAGATGGCGAAGACGGAGAAGACGGCGCAAGCGTGCATGCGGAGGCGCATGCAATCTTCATTGGGCCAGATGGCAAGCCGATCGAGATGCAACTTCCTGCCGGCGCCAAACTGCCGCGAGGGATGAAGATGCCGAAGGGTATGAAAATGCCTCAAGGCATGATGCGCATGCCGATGCATGGGAAGAGCGTTCAGGGCTTTGCCCTTGATCCTCAAGAGGTTGAGGAACTTGAATCCATGATGCAGGCAGCCGCCTCGCAACTTGACGGCGATGACTTTGACCGAGCAATGATGAGCGGCTCGATGATGATGAATCTTGCCAAGGCGCTTGAGCGCATTGAAAAACTCGAAGCGGATGTCAAACGACTCACCGAGGAACTTGCGAAGCACGACGCGGCGCCTGCCACGCATTGATTAGCGCCAGACAAGATCAAGGTCGACATTGCCGCCACACAACAC
>SXUI01000018.1 GCA_005790605.1 Planctomycetia bacterium
CACGAGATCCGCGCGTCGAATCATCTCCGCATTCAGTCGCATGCTATGACCATCATGTGGCGCCCCAAGAGCCTCGAGCACTTCGACAGTTTCGTCGGATATCGGCGCGTGATCGAAGGCTTGTGTACCGGCACTCGCAAAGAAGTAACCGCGTCCTTCTTCCCCTAATGCACCATCGAGCGCCAACTTGCGCGCGATGCCTTCGGCCATCGGTGATCGACAGGTGTTGCCTGTGCAGACGAACAGGACGGTACGCATGAACTGCGAATCCTAGTCGAATCCGTAACGACCCTGTGCAATCCCATTCCTGCTTGTGCGCCCGACTCCACGGGGTACATTGACACGCATGAGCCATCCGCAGAACACCCCAAATCCATGCGGTGATGGCGCGCTTGTGATGGTCGCCTGGTTCCACAATGAACTCGGTGCCGCGCTTTGCGTCGCCGACCTCGAAGCACTCGGCATTCCTGCCATCGTGAGCGGTGCGCTCACGAGCCAGTGGCGAGCTGACACGCCAGGCTGGGTACGCGTGCATGTTCACCCAAGGGATGAACAGCGAGCGCGGGAAGCGATCGCGGATCTCGCCGCGCACGCACCGAGCGACGCCGAGCTTGAAGATCAATCGACGCAGTCGACGGAAGAGGATGAAGACTGAACGGCCGCACGCAACAGTCGGCCTGATCCCGGACCTGAACCGATGTAGGCTCGGTTGCAGTGCGTGCAACTGAGCGCCGGAACGGGCCGCTCATCATCTGATTCGGTATCGACTTGTTCGTGCGGCTCACACTTCCCGCCGCAATACGGGCAGTCCCCTGCGCCGAGCTTGCGCCGCGCGAGGTACTGCTCGATCACCCGCAGTAACCGACTTCCCCCTACGGCGACAACTGCGGCGAACGGCGCGAGCATGATGAGCACGATCGGGACAATCGGGTAGAGAACCGTAAAGGCAAAGGCGATCAAGAACAGCGCAACGAAGCACCCGAAGGCGACAAATCCGTACATCTCGGCGAGTGCGTGCGTGAATCGGTAGAGCATGCTCGACGAAAGCGTAGCCGCCCCGCGAGCCCCACGGGCGGTACACTCCGCGGGCGCAAACCACAAGAGGTGATGCATGAAACTGGAATGTGACCGACTTTCGCTCGCAGACGCACTGGCCATGGCTGGCGGCGTCATCACGACTCGCACCCCCACGCCCGCGCTGCTGTGCGTTCGCCTCGTCGCCAAAGACGGCATGCTTGAGATCAGCGCGACCGACACTGAGATTGGACTCTCGCTCTCCATTCCAAATGTCTCGATCACAGAAGAAGGCGAAGCGCTCATTCCCGCCGACAAGTTGACGCAGATCGTGCGCGCGTGCGAAGACACCACGATTGCCATCTCCGTGGTGCGAAACCTGGCGACCATCACCGCTGCAGACTCGACCTTCAAGATTTATGGCTACGAGCCGCGAGAGTTTCCCACCGTTCGCGGGTTCCCTGCGAAGGTTGACTTTGAACTCGATGCGGCGCTCCTGCGTCGCCTCATTTCGCGCACCGTCTTCGCAACAGCGCGTGATGATTCGCGTTACGCGATTTCTGGCGTCCTCATGGATCGCAAGAAGTCCAACCTTCGACTCGTTGCAACTGACGGTCGTCGACTCGCAGTCGCGCGTGGATCGTGCAAGGGAAGTGATGCAGATCAGCAGGCCATCATCCCCACCAAGGCGCTTTCGGCGCTCAATCGATTGCTGAATGATCCAGAAGCGATGATCCGCGTCGCGCGCGAAGGAAGCCAAGTCATCTTCCAAGTTGGAGAAGCTGCCGATGGAGGCGCGACGCTCTCCACGACCGTGGATGAACGGACATTCCCGCCCTTCGAGGATGTCATCCCCAAGGACCATGACCGCCGCTGCACTTGTGATGCGGGCGAACTCTCGAGCGCGATCCGTCGCGCATCGCTCCTCACCAACGAGGAATCGAAGGGTGTCCGCATGTCCTTCTCGGCCAAGCATGTCACGCTGACAAGCCGCGCTCCAGAAATGGGCGAATCTGAAGTTCGGATCGGCAGTGAGCAATATCAAGGAGAACCGCTTGAAATTGCGTTCAATCCGAACTTCATCGCCGAGGTCCTCAAAGTCCTCGACGCGCCGCAGGTCGTCATCGAACTCAAGGCTCCCAATAAGCCCGGCGTGATCAAGAGTGGCACCGACTACACCTATGTGGTGATGCCGGTCAGCTTGACTTAACCGACGCACCAACTTGGACAGCGACTACAACAAAGGGCGCGGCTCCAAGCCGCGCCCTTTGCGTTCGTTCCACTGCATTCCCGCTGCAGTGCGCGCATCAGAGCTTCATCACTTGTTCTTGACCGCGCATCCGTAGGACTTCGTTTCGCTCGGCGTCACGGGTTTTCCGGCTTTCAACGCGTTCACGGCGTCGACCACATAGTTCGTCTTCGCGCCGCCCGACGGGCTATCGTCGATCGCGCCGGAATACACAATCACACCATTCGCGTCGATGACGAAACAGTGCGGAGTGGTTCGCGCGCCGTACTGTTTGGAGACCGCGCCGTCCGTGTCAATGAGGAGCGGCATGTCAAGCTTGTGATTTGCCATGTACCCCTTCGAAGCTTCGAAACTCGAGGGGCGGCTTGAGCTTGAGTTGATGCCGACATACACCGCATCGGGAAATGCTTCGCGCACAGCCTTCAGCGTGTTCGCAGTCGTGCCATCCGAAGACACTCGTCTGCACACAGGGCACTCTGGATTCATCCACTGCAACACCACAACCTTGCCCTTGGCATCACTGAGGCTCCACGCGTTGCCTTCGGCGTCCTTCAGGGAAATCGCGGGCGCGGGCGCGCCAACTTTGGCCTTCCCTTGCGACGATGAGTCCTTTCGCGCCTCGGTTTTTGTTTCTTGATTGACGCCCACAGTTTCAGCGGCGCGACTGGCGGTGACGACAAGGCCAGCGCATGTAACTGCGAGCGTGAGCGATGCGATCTTGGTCAAAATGTTCATGATGGAAAACTCCTTGAAGTGCAGCTCTTGAGCGCGACTTTACTTCGACGCTCCTGCGTCGAGTGGGACCTCGACGCTGTAACAATGGTCTGATGCATTTGTCCCGTCGCCTATCAGGATAAGTCCCGCCGCGCGAAGTGGTTTGCCCAATGCGTTCGCAGCATCAACCGTGATAGGAATGCGAATGGTTGCTGCCGATCCCGATGCAATCGCTTCCAAAGTTGCAGCGATCGGTCCGCCGTCACCATGGGTCACTCCAGGAGTCACATCTGGAATGAATGTGATCGCGCGAGCCGATTCCAGCTTCGATGCGGTTTTTCCGCGAATCGAGAGTTCGGTGACGGCGCCGTTCTGATCGCGTATGGATTCGACACTCCACACACTCTGAGCGCTCAGCGGCGTCGGCAACTGAAATCGCGCAGCATCGACGATGTCTCGCGTTGGTCGCGACATCTTTGCGGCAACTGGCGTCGCCTGTAGATTGAGTACGGCTTCGCCAGTCAGGCAGATCGACTTACACGCCATCCACTTCGCCTTCGCGCCGATCAGCGCATTTTCGGGGAGCTCTTTCGGCGCGCGAACGCGTTGGAAGAGCGCGACCTTTCCTTCGTATCCATAGACAATCTCCCCGTTCCCGAGGATGGAGGGACGAGGAAATGCCAAGTCACCGACCGGCTCAAAGCCGCCCATTGGGGTCAACGAGAGCGTCGGCGCGAAACCGGAATCGCCAGGATTGCGCCAGTACACATGCCACGAGGGAGCGATCTCCAATACAAGCGCGAGCGTGAAGATCTCGCCCGCCTCGACCTTTCCTTCGACGATCCACAGGGACGCGCGCACCACATCGCTGCCAGATGCAGGCGGCCGCGCGTTGAGTGTCGGGCTGCTTCCTGGCGGTTCTTCCTGCGCCATCACCGTCGACGCGAACGCCGCAAGAAACAGGCTCCAGCACGCCAACCACGGCCTTCCGATCGCGTTGGGCTTACGAGTGCGGAATAGAGTGGCGAGGCGCTTGGTCATTGAGATTCAGCCATGCTGCGCGAGTCGATTCGTGTCGGAGTCGACCGGCATTATCCGATGAACGACCTCAGATCGACCGCAGAGAGTCACAGAACGCCGAGGACCCCCATGATATTCCCAAGAATTCGACTCCGAACGCTTTTCGCCGCTGTCGCAATTGCATCGGCGTCATCTCTGCTTGGGTGCGATCGTTCGACAACCGACCGCGACATCGTTTGGGTGACTCCGCAAGAAGCAATGCAGATGGCAGCAAAGCCGATGGGTACTTTCGGTTCCAAGGGATTGCCGAGAACGCTGTGGCTCGACCCTCGTCTCCCCGATCAATTCACGCAAGAGCACTTGCCGGGCGCGACCAACATCCCCTTCCCAGAAATCTCCAAGTCACACGAAGCGACCTGCAAGGATTTCGATCTCTTCATCGTCTATGACTCCGATTACGACGATGTGATGGCCAAGGCTGCGTCGAAACGATTGCTCGAACTCGGCTACGACCAAGTTGTCACGATCCGCGGCGGCGTGAAAGCGTGGCAGCGGGACGGACTTGAGATCGACAAGGGCACCGTCGGCGTTGTCGCGCCGAAGTAAGACACTCGACAATCTGCTCGCGAGATGCGATCACGCCAACGCGGCTGCGCCCGACACGATCTCGGTGAGTTCGGTGGTGATGCGCGCCTGTCGTGCGCGGTTGTAGTTGCGACGAATCGTGCGGCCAAGTCCGGCTGCGTTGTCCGTCGCTGACTTCATCGAAACCATGCGCATGACATGCTCGCTCACTGCGGCATCATTGAATGCTTGGAAAAGCGAGACTTTCACCGAACGAGGAAGCAGATCCGCGAGGATCTCGCCGCCGTTGGGAAGGAACTCGTAGCTCGGTGCTGGACCGCTTGCGGTCGGTGCGGCGAGTGGGAGCAATTGAATCGTCGTCGGAACCTGCCGACTGTTACTCACGAAGCGCATGTACACAACATGCACCGTGTCAAACTTGCCCGCCGTGAAGTCCGCCATCATGCGATCGGCGAGTGCTTCGATTTGTGCGTACGACGGCTTGTCGCCCACTTGATGCCGTTCCGCCACTGGCATCTTCGCGTACTTGAAGAATGCCACGGCCTTCTTGCCCGCGGTTTCCAATTGCGCCTCGGAGCCCTTCGCGCGAACCGCTTGCACAAGTTTAGATCCCATGCGAAGCACACTGCCGTTGTACGCGCCGCACAAGCCGCGGTCACTTGCAATGACGAGTACGAGTTCGCGCTTGGCCGCAACCGTTGGCGCCTGCATGAGCGCGTTGGAGAAGTCAGCACCCGCAGCCGCAGCAACTTCACCCACCAACGCGCGGATGCGTTCGGTGTACGGCTTAGTCGCCTTCGCTCGTTGCAGCGAGGCGGTGAACTTCGCCGTCGCAATCATCTGCATGGTCTTGGTGATCCGCTGAATCGTGCGGACCGCAATCATGCGCTTCTTGAGTTCGCGGATCTGTGCCATAGGGGGGCGAGAGTGTAGCGGATTCCGCCCTAGCTGAGGCGCATGCCGTCAAAGCCAAGTTGCACGCCTGCAGGGAGTTTCCACTCAAGTTCGGCATGCCGAATGTCGTGCGTCATATGGACAAAAACAGTCCGATCCGCCCCTACTTCCCGCGCCACATCGAGTGCCTCGTCGAGCGATAAGTGGGTTGGGTGTTTTCGGTAGCGAAGCATGTCAAGCACAAGCGTCCGCACGCCGCGCAACTGCTTCCAAGTTGCTGGTGGGATTCCGGAGAGGTCGGTGCAGTACGCCAACGGAAAGAGCGCTGCGTCGCTGCGGTCCCCTTCCGCATCCATTCGAAACCCCAAGACTGGCAAGCGTCCGTGGAGCAATCGCAGCGGTGTGCACCGCACGCCAAAGAGCTCGATGGGCTGCTCGACATCGATGGTCCGCGGCATGAGATCAGCCACAAACGAATCGTTCACATTTTCATGCCGCTTGAAGATGTGACGAAAAACTCGCTCAAGCGACTCGCGAGTTCGCGCATCGGCATAGACCTCGATGGGCGAACCCATGAGCGCGTTGTAGCGACGGACCTCATCGAGCCCGAAGGTGTGATCGACATGATCATGCGTGAACAGAATGGCATCGCATCGCTTGATGTTTTCGCGCAAGCTCTGCTCGCGATGATCTGGTGGGCAGTCAAGTAGGATGGCGCGAGGGCTCCCTTCGGCGTCGACGAACCGCAGCATGGCTCCCGATCGCGTCCGTCGATCTCTCGGATCGCTCGAGGTGCAGGTCGCGCAGTCGCAACCAATCACGGGGACACCCGCACTCGTTCCGGTTCCAAGCAACACGAAGTTCGCATCGCGAATCACGAGGGCGCGCCTTCTGTGACGCACGGTTGACTTGCACCACGCAGCGCAGCAACGAGTTCGCGGGCGGCAGCGGCAGGATCTTCCGCCGCACAAATCGCACTCGACACAGCGACTCCGCGACACCCGAGTGCCACGAGTTGCGCGGCGCGCAGTACATTGATGCCGCCGATGGCGAGGTGCGAAGCGTTTGGAAAGTGCGCGAGAAATGCCTGTAAATAAGGCGTTCCCGCAGGTTCGAGTGCGGGTTTCTGCGCGGTGGAAAACAGAGCACCCACGCCACAATAGTCCGCGCCATCTTCGATCGCTTCCCTGGCTTCTTGAAGGGAGTGCGTCGTCGCGCCAATGATGAACGCGCTTGGAGTGCATCGACGCGCCGCGCGTACCGGCAAGTCGTCTCCTCCGAGATGAACTCCGTCCGCACCACTCGCAAGTGCAACGCTGAGGTCGTCATTCACGATGGTGGTTGCGCCAGCAGCCTGCGCGCGTTCGCGAACAGCGCACACCCGTGCGAGCAGTTCGCGCGACGTCATTGTCTTCTCCCGAACTTGGATGCAATCCACGCCTGCGCGCAGTGCGCCATCAAGCACCTCCTGCCAAGGACGCGCGCAGAGCGACTGCGTGAGAAGCAGACAAACCCTCCATTGCCGCTTCTCACTTGAAACCAGCCGAAGCGCAAATGCTGCGTCGACGCTGTACGCGTCGTAGCGCATGTGTTCAAGCATGCTCGCCGATTGCGACTCCGCGAGCGCCTTCATGCATTCCTCAAGCGATCGCAGACTCTCGGTCAGGCGTTTGCCCGCTGCCAACGCCATGCCGCGAGCGCCGTCGCGAGAACTCTCAAGCGCGCCTTGGATCGAAGTCCCAACATCCGCCTCAACATCGCGCGCCGCGGACAACGCAGCGTTCGTGACGACCGACATCGCCCCCCCAAGCGCATGGCGGAGCGACTTCGTCCGCTGTGCGAGCGTGAGATCTTGCAGGGCAAATCGCGCAATGTCTTCAAGTACACGCAGCGCCTCGCGCGCGCGGTTCGCGTTCGCGTCGAGAATGCGCAGCAATGCTGGGTCGTGCGTAGGCATGCATGGAGAGCGTAGGGCAGCGGACGCGAAGGAAGGTATCCTTGCCGCCCTACTCTCCCGCAGCGAACCCGCAGATGGAACGATCCGACCCCCTCAACGCACAGTCCCGCCGAGCCTTTTTGGCATCTGCTGCGGTACTTCCCGTTGCGACTCATGCGAGTCACTTGCTGCACATTGATCCGAAATCCCCCACGAACCCCGGAGCACCTATGGCCTTCACACTCCCCGAACTCGCCTACGCCGAAAACGCGCTCGAGCCATCGATCGATGCGACCACGATGAACATCCATCGCACCAAGCATCATCAGGCCTACATCAACAATCTGAACAAAGCGCTTGAAGGACATGCGGATCTGCAAGCGATGACCATCGACCAGATCTGCGCAAATGTCGCTTCGATGCCTGACGCGATCAAGGGCGCGGTGCGCAACAACGGCGGTGGTCACTGGAATCACTCGCAGTATTGGAAGTGGATGGCGCCGAAGGGTACTGGCGGCGCGCCGAGTGCAGAACTCACCGCCGCGATGACTGCGGCATTCGGCTCATTTGATGCATTCAAAGAGAAGTTCGCAGCCGCGGGCGTCGGTCGTTTCGGATCAGGCTGGGCATGGCTCTGCAAGAAGGCTGACGGAAGTGTCGCGATTTGCTCCACGCCAAATCAAGACAACCCACTCATGAAGGGCATCGCCGATTGCGGCGGCACGCCACTCCTCGGCTGCGATGTGTGGGAGCACGCTTACTATTTGAAGTACCAGAACCGCCGCCCCGATTACCTCGCGGCGTGGTGGGATGTCGTGAACTGGAACTATGTGAATTCGTTGTTCGCGGCGAAGTGATTCGACGCGCCTGCGAGTTACTGCCCTTCACGAATACCTGCAACCAGCGCCTCAAACGCGGCGCGTGATGCTTCAACGGTCGCTTTTGGACCGGTGAGTCGGAAGAAGACATTGCGACCAGGAGCCTCGACGATTGCAGCGAGTTGCATGAAACCAACCTTGGGTGCGGGCGATCCCATCGACATGTAATCGCCCTCAAGTTCGACGCGAGTGAGCGGCATGCCCTGCACTTCACCCTTGGAAGTCTTCGCGTCCGCCATCGCTTCACCATTTCGGAACTGCCCCCGCCATCGTTCAATGTTCGCGTCGATCGGACCACCGTCGCCTGCGTTGAACACGCTCACGATCAAGTCTGCAGCGCTCGTTGAATCTGCTCCGCCTGCGATGGTGTACTGCAGCGTCCGGAACTGCATCGAGGGCTTCACCCAGGTCCACGCAACAGGCTTGGGCGCAGTCAAGCCTGCAACCTGCAATAGCGATGCATCGCTCGTGGCAGTTGAGTTGTTGTCGTTGTTCCATGTCACCGGCGTCGCTGCGGACGGAGCTGCAGGGGTTTGTGCGGAGAGGCTCGGCGCGCGCGGTGGCGCGACGGGTGGTGACGGAAGTTTCGGGGCCGGTGCTCCATCGCCACACGCAAGAAGGGATGCGAGGACAACGGCGGCTGCGGTGAATCGAATGGCATAGCGCATGGCCATACGATACGCGCTGCAGTATGTGCGCAGCATCTTCTCCCACCCGGCTCTTTCACAACGGTCGAATCTGGACCGGAACCGCGAAGCACGCGTGGGCTGACAGCGTTCTCATCGAGAACGGCAGCGTTGTCACTGTGGATCCACCACAAGCCGCAGTTCCCGCCCAGTGTGAGTTCGTGGATCTGCACGGCGGATTTCTGATCCCAGGGCTCGTCGACTCCCACCTCCACCTCACACTTGGAAGCGCGGCGCTGAGCGAACTCGATCTTTCCAAGTGCGCGACGCGCGCGGAGTTTGAATCGCGCGTCGCATCGCGGCATGCAGAACTTCCGCCCGATGCGTGGCTGGTCGCTCACTCATGGAATGAAGCGGATTGGAACGGCGCCGCGCCCACGCTTACATGGCTCGCGAGCTCGGCTGATCGCCCCGCGGTTGCATGGCGCATGGATCGACATGCTTGTGTGGTGAACCGCGCCGCACTCGCACTGATTGCTCTTCCAAACTCCATCGACGGCGGCCGCATCGAGCGCGATTCGCACGGCGCTCCGACCGGCCTTCTCCAAGAGGCCGCCGCATGGCGCCTCGTCATTCCCAGGATTCCGCCGCTCTCGACCTCTCGTGCACGAGAGGCGCTGTTGCGCGGCGCGCACTCTCTTCGGAGGCAAGGAGTCGTCGCCGTCGGATCGATGGAGTACCTGCGAGATCTTCTCAATGTGCATATCAGTGTGCGTGCGGAGTTGCCGATTCGTGTGCACGCAACCGTGCTCGATCGCGATTGGCCCATCGATGCAGCGCTTGAAGCGGCGAAAGGAATCCCGTCGTGTGCGCGACTTCGCATCATCGGCATGAAGGCGTTCATCGACGGGACGCTCGGCTCGCGCACCGCCGCGATGCTTGCGCCGTACAGCGATGATGCGGAGAACGCTGGAATCCTCGTTGAACTCGCGCAAGGCGGCCACCTACACGCATGGCTTGAACTCGTTCGGCGCGCGGGATTGAGCCCGAGCATGCACGCCATCGGCGATCGCGCTGCACGACTCGCACTCGATGCGGCGGACGCGGCAGCCGCAGCGTTCACCGAGCAAGAGTGCGCGACAGCGCCGCGTTTCGAACACATGCAGACCATGCATGAGGATGACATTCCGCGTATGCGAGGTCGATTTGCATCGATGCAGCCCTTGCACAAAGCAGACGACGCGCGCGGCGTCCTCACTCGCTTGGGTGCTGCGCGGCTCAAGAGATTTTTCCCGTTCCGTTCTCTGCTTCGTGCAGGCGCGACTCTGGCGTTTGGGAGCGATTGGCCGATCGTCTCATCGGATCCGCTGTTGGGCATGCGCGCAGCCATCACGGGGATTGATCTCGATGGCACTGCGTTCGAGACTGCACAGAATGTCTCAGTGGAAGAAGCACTTTGGGCATACACGCGTGATGCCTGTCGCATGCTGTCGTTGCCGGGCGGACTCATTGCGCCCGGTTACGCGGCTGATTTCACACTGCTTGACGCAGACCCCTTCGCGTGGAACTGGCATGCAGGCACGCCCAGCGTCCTCGCAACATTCGTCGACGGCGTGTAAGGTTCCTCTCTATGCAGTTTCCGATTGGCCAAGCGTACGAACACCTTGGAATGCCTGGCGTCGCCGCGTTTCTCTTTTGGGGACTCGCTGCGATCGTGCTGCATGAGCTTGGCCACGGCTGGGCCGCGGTTTGGCAAGGCGACGACACGCCGCGCCGCTACGACCGCTTGACGCTGAACCCGCTTGTGCACATGGGATGGATGTCGATCGTGTTTCTTTGCCTCGTCGGGATCGCCTGGGGATCCATGCCTACGGATCCTTCGCGCTTTCGATGGGGTCGGAAGGGACGCGTTGTCGTCGCACTCGCTGGACCCGCGGTCAATCTTCTTCTCGGTTTGATTTCATGGGCGATGATTGCTTGGCTCTTGGCCTATCACAAGAAGCAAGGCACCGAGCTCTCCGAACAGGCGCGTTGGTTCTGGCTCCGTGGCGGCATGCTCAATTTCGTGCTGCTCTTCTTCAATCTGCTGCCACTTCCCCCTCTCGACGGCGCGCAGGCGCTCGCTGGGGTCAGCCGGACCTTCTGGAAGTGGCTTCACGACCCCACTGCGCTCCGCATCAGTTTCATCGCGCTGCTGGTTTTCATGTTCTCGGGCCTAAGCTCGATCATGTTTGAACAAGTCACGCTGCTGGGCCTGAAGACCGCCGGCTTCTTCTACCTCATCGCGGCCTCGATCCTCGGCCTTCCGCCCGAAGCAATCCCGCTGAGTTGAAGTACGGCGCGATTCCTTTTTGCGCGGAGTTCGGCTACGCTTGTCGATTCGCAATCCATTCCCGAAGGCGTGCCGCACGGCGGGTCAATCCCTGCTCCACAGCACGTCCGAGTCCTTGGAAGTTCGCCAACTCGGCGGACGGGACCGAGAGGAATGCTTGAAAGGTCGACCTGCATGGTCGTTCTCCGTCTCAAGCGATTGGGCCGAGCCCATCGCCCCTTCTACCGTGTCAGTGCAATGGACAAGCGCTCTCCGCGCGATGGTCGTGTCTTGGAAAACCTTGGATGGTTTGATCCGCTGACCACCGGCGAGCAGCACAAGCTGAACACCGATCGCATCCGTTACTGGCTCTCAGTTGGCGCTCAGCCAAGCGAGACCTGTGCAAACCTCTTCAAGAAGGCTGGCATCGATCCGACGCCAGGCAAGAAGGCCTAAGCGACGACTCCGAGTCACGCACGCTTGGCGATGACAGACCGCGAGGACCGACGCATGCGCATCGACATCCTCACCATCTTCCCAGAACTCTTCCGCGACTTCCTCGCGACAAGTATTCCGGGCATCGCAGTCGAGAGTGGCGCACTGTCCTGCAACACGCATGACATTCGCAACTTCGCCGACAACAAGCATCGCAAAGTAGACGACCGCCCGTTTGGCGGAGGACCAGGCATGGTGATGATGTGTCAACCCATCTTCGACGCAGTTGCTGCTGTGGAGTCACTCGACTCCACGCCAGCGGTGCGCGTGATGCTTTCGCCGCAAGGTGAACGCCTCACGCAATCGAGAGTGGAATGGCTCGCATCACAGCCTCGCGTGCTGCTGCTCTGTGGCCACTACGAAGGCATCGACGAACGCGTGATTGACGAACTCCAACCGCTTGAACTTTCGCTGGGCGACTATGTCGTTTCCGGCGGTGAAGTTGGCGCAATGGTGCTCGTCGACGCGATCGCGCGCTTGCTTCCGAATGTCCTCGGGCACGAAGAAAGCGCAGCACAAGATTCCTTCACCATCGGTTCGGCACAGCAGCAACCGCTGCTCGACTGCCCGCATTTCACTCGCCCTCGCTCGTGGCGCGGACGCGAAGTGCCGGAAGTTCTCGTCGGCGGCGATCACGCTGCAATCGATCGTTGGCGCCATGCGCAACGCGTCGAACGCACATCAGCGCGACGCCCTGATCTCCTCAAGCAACACAGGGAGCAATCGCTTCCCTAAACCAGCGACCTCTGGGGCGCTCATCCAACACAAGAGTCGCACCCAAGTCAGAGTCCCAACGAGCTTCGGCTTCGCGGGCAACACAGACCGCCTCGGTCTAGAAAGTCAGAGTCATGAATCGCAGTGCAATCCTCGCATCCGTCTCGCAAGCACAACTGAAACCAGCTGATTTCTTCCCGACCTTCAGCAGTGGAGACACGCTCGACATCCACTACAAGATCATCGAAGGCGAGAAGGAACGCGTCCAAGTGTTCCAAGGCGTCCTCATCGCTGATCGTGGCGCTGGCATTCATCGCATGCTGCGCGTCCGCCGCATCATCGCGAACGAGGGTGTGGAACGAACCTTCCCCGCGCACAATCCCCGACTGGTGAAGATCGAAGTCGTCCGCCGTGGCGATTCCCGTCGCGCGAAGCTGTACTACCTCCGCGAGCGCTTCGGTAAGAGCCGCCGTCTGCGCGATCAGCGCCGCGGTCTCAAGCATGTTGCTGGACAAGCGGCCACCGGTCGTGAGTCAGGCGGCTGATTCGTCTGGGCACGCATGGCGAACCATCCATGGCCCAACCGTGCAAACCCTGCACGGTTGGGCCATTTTCTTTGGCGCGGGCAACGCCGCGCGATGCTCTACAGTCCTCACATGCAAGTCCGGCTCGTCAAAGCTTTCACCTTCGAGGCAGCGCATTGGCTTCCCACTTTTCCGGAGGGCCACAAGTGCCGACGCTTGCACGGGCATTCGTTCCGCGTTGAAGTCGTGGTCGCTGGCGCCGTTGATCCTGCACAGGGATTTCTCATTGATTACGGCGATATCAAGAAAGCGATCTCTCCGCTCTATGACTTGCTCGATCACCGCTGCCTGAATGACATCACCGGACTTGAGAACCCCACCAGCGAGATGCTCGCACGATGGATCTTCGAGCGGCTCTCGCCGGCGCTTCCTCAACTCGCCGAGATCATTGTTCACGAAACTTGCACCTCTCGCTGTGAGTATCAAGGTGGGTGATGACCTCGCGGCCGCTGTACGGCCGATTCACCTCTTGCATGATTCGCGTGTGCTCGCGCGCATGCTTGGAATCGAAAGGCCGTGCTGTGAAATGGTCGCGATGCCCGCGCACGGTCCATCGAAACCGTTTCTCGCCGCGGTCGATGCCAATCCGTGCAGCGATGGATTTCTGCTCGATCTCGATGCCCCGAGCCCGCGATTTCTCGTCTACAGCGGCTCGATGCAAGAGGACCTCTTCGCAGATGAGCCGCGCAATTGGATGCCACAAGGTCAAGCGCGTTTTCAGACATTCCTCGACGAAACTACTGACGCTCTGAAAACGCAAGGACGAACGATGTGCTTGCGCCCGCATTGGCGCCACGCGCTCGGCGATCTTCCGAGCTGCGTGAAGTTCGTGCGCGAGCGAATCACCGGAGATCCAACAAGCCCCTTCGAGCTCTGCCTTTCGCCGGTTGAGATGCTCGCCCCGTCCATGCTGCAGCCACAGCAGAAACTCGAGGAGCATCTTCAACGCATGTTCACCCACCTCGGCGGCGTTGCTTCATGCGTGCTGCTCGCAGACTTTGAGCAACCCAAGGCGGACGGTGTTGAAGAGAACTTGAAACTGCTGCCTCTCGGCGCAGGGTGCTTGCGACGCGAGTGCATTCTCCCCTGCATCGAAGCGTATGTCCCGAAGACCACGCCGATCCTCTTGCTCCCGGGTCGCCCCATCGAACATCAGCTTGAGTGGCTCTCACCCAGACCCTGAAATCGCGGGGCTCGGCGTAATCTGCACACAACTTGTGCAATTCGGCTTCACTCGACGGTAGCATCTCACCGACTTACAGAGTGGACACTGTCGGAAGGATCCTTTATGAGTGCGATCACAAGCGGACTCGAAGCGAAAGTCTTGGTATTGAACCGAGGCTATACCGCCGTCCGCGTGATCGACGCGCATCGCTCTTTCAAGATGCTGCTGAAGGGGATCGCGGAAGTCGTGTCGCTCGAGGACGGCTCTTACATCGGCTACCCATTTCGCACGTGGGCGGACCTCAGCGAATTCCGACTGACCTTTGAGTCGCAAGAGCATGACTGGGTGCGAACGCCGCGCCTACTCATTCCAGTTCCGAAGATCATTCGATTGCTCACCTACGATCGAGTGCCGAAGGAACAGGTCAAACTCAATCGACGCAACATCTACGCGCGCGATGGCAATCGCTGTCAATATTGTGGAAAAGCTTTCTGTACGCGCGAATTGACGCTCGACCATGTGAAGCCGCGCGTGCAAGGCGGGGAAAACTCTTGGCTCAATCTTGTGTGTGCTTGCGTCAAGTGCAACGCGAAAAAAGGCGGTCGAACGCCCGAGCAAGCGCGTATGCGCCTTCTTCGAGCGCCGATAAGACCCAAACGAAATCCGGCGATCACGCTGCGACTCGGGAGTCCGCGGTATCAATCTTGGAAAGCATTCCTCGATGATGCATACTGGACGGTTGAACTCACCGAAGATTGATGCAACTATCTCCGTTCGTTCATCAAGACGAGAAAGACTCAACGCTATGGCCACCGAAACACCAACCGCCCCCTCGAAGAAGTCTGGCAAGAAACTCGCGAAAGAATCCGCGAAGGCAGCCAAGCGCGCGGAGAAGGCCGCGAAGAAACTCAAGAAGGGCGAGTGCTGCGGCGAGGCAGGATCGACCTGCTGCGAGGGCAAGCAGTCGGAGTGCTGCGGCGACTCCTGCGGCGAGAAGTGCGGCGCGATGCCGAAGTTCAAGCATGTTGCAAAGAAGAAAGAATCCAGCGGGAAAGGTGCGTCGGCGGCGGAGATCGGGCAGCAGCTCGTTGCGCTCGTGAACGCAGGAAAGAGCGTGGAAGCGGAAGCCACGCTCTATCACAAGAATGTCGAAACCGTCGAGTGCGATGGCACGCGCGTGGAGTCGATGAAGGGCGTCAAGGAAGTCGGCGCCTGGTGGCACGCGAATATGGAAGTGCATTCCTGCACTGCGCGCGGACCGTTTGTTTCCCAAACCGGTTTCGCTGTCCACATGCAGATCAGCGTCACGCCCAAGGGCGGCGCGCGGATGGACATGCATGAAGTGTGCTTCTACCGCGTTTCGAAGGGGAAAATTGTGCGAGCAGAATTCCTCTCCCCCGCACACGGCGTCGCTGCGTTCTAACCATTGCGCGTCTGCGTCGTGGACGCGCCCCGCTACCCAAGTTTCGCGAAGAGCTCCGCGCAGGCGTGCATCCACGCGGTCCCGTCCGCATACTCAGGGGCACGCATGATCACGAACCCAAGCGTCATCGTCGCGGCGTTGTTCACGCTATGTGCAACGATGGGCGCGATGAGGCTGCCGCGCCATTCGCGGAACATGCAGAAGGAAATCGCAAGCCCCATGAGTACCGGCGCGAAGAGCAAGCCTTGCGGGTGGACCGCCGCGAAGATCCCACTTGAAACAAGCGCAGCGATGGCGCATGCGATGAACGCACCGCGAGCCTGCAGCGATTCGCGAATGTGCCGATAGAGCAAGCCTCGGAACATGGTCTCTTCCACGATGGGCGCAACGACTGCCGCGAGGAAAAGCAGTACGCAGAACTCAAAGGAACTCGCAGTCTGCAGTGCCTCCGCGGCTGGATGACTCGCAGGAGCAACATCACCGACGATTGCCATCGCGATGAAGTAGAACAGCAAACCGCAGAGGAGAAGCGGAAGTGCGCATGCGTAGCAGAAGAAGCCGGACGCGATCTCTCGAAACAACCCGGCGCCTCGATGCCAGCCTGCTTCGTGCAGGAGCCAACGCGCGGATTGCCCTCTGAAGCTCGCCCAGGAAAGAGCGGAGAGACTGAGAATGAAGCCACCTGTGCCGAGTAAGAGTGGCAAGAAAGACTCCGTCTCAAGCGTCGGTGTGTCTGACAGTGCTAGGCCCGCGATCACCCCAATCACCACATTGAGTCCAAGGAAAAGCGCCATCCAGACGGCGAAGACTTCGACGGAGAGTTGAGCGAATGTTCCGCCGGAGGTCGATGCCCGTTCGAAGACACGAAGCTTCAGTTTTCCCATGAGCAGCAAGACAAAGAGCACGAACAGCCCAACGAATCCTGTGCAGCCAAAGCTGCTGAACCAAACACCCGCAACGACAAGCGCCGCGAGCATGCCCGATTCGACCGGAGCCTCTCGCGCGATGAATGAACCGTACCAACCGAGTCGATCTTTCAGCATTGCGAGATCGGCCGCGGGCAGTTCCTCCTCTGACTGCTCCGCAACGAGCACTCTGCGCGCGGCATCGATCGTGGCATTCATGTCGTTCGCGCCTTCGACTCGTTCGATGGCGTCAAGACCTTCAATCGCTTGATCGACATCCACCATGCGCCCGATGACAAGCCATCGAGCAACTTGCTGAGCCCAGTTCCCTTCTTTGAATGGCGCGAGTTGACTCTCGAAGATCTGCTTTGACTCGCTTGGAGGGACGAAGGACGCAAGTCCGACAGTCACCCGCCCCGCGAGTTCATCCTGCATTGAAAGGAGCGACACGGAGGCCGCCGGGACCGCCTCGGATTCGCTCGCGTGAGAAATCGAGTCGGGTCCCTCAGGCTCCTCCATCTTGATCTGCTGCAGAAGAATCGCCGTCACCGTGAGGATCACAATCGCGAGCCAGCTCCACGCAACTCTCGAACGTCCGGCCCGAGGGGCTTCTTGGTTATCGGATTGCAAAACGACGGGAGGAGGAAGGTCGGAATCGTCGTGCTGCGGCCCAGGAGATTGCATGTCCATATCGAGAGAGGATACCGAGGGGTCCTGTGCGATGGGGAAATCGAGGCGAGCGAGTCCACGGATCGAAGTTCGCGGATACGCGCAGAACCTCTACCTCAAACCTTGACAGAAACGCGCAGATCGCTATCCTTCTCGATCCTCCACACCGCTCGCGGGAGGACTTTCGACACTGCATGACACTCATGCCGAAGGTCGTTCAGCCACGAGCGTTGGAGCGCCTTGCGCAATAGGACCTGCTATGCCACGCCAGACTTTCATCGCCAAGCAAAACGAAGTCAACACCGTATGGCGTCATGTCGACGCAAACGGACTTGTCCTCGGCAGACTCGCCACCGAAGTTGCGACTGCTCTCATGGGTAAGCACCGACCCGAGTACACGCCTGGTGTCACCACCGGCGACTCCGTCATCATCACCAATGCATCGAAGATCGTGCTCACCGGTCGCAAGGCTGATCAGAAGACACGCCGTCGATGGAGCGGTCACCCAGGCGGCTTGAAGGTTCGCACCTATCGCCAAGTCCTCGAGACGAAGCCAGAGCGACTCGTCACGGAGGCAATCCTCCGCATGCTTCCCAAGGGACAGTTCGGGCGCAGTCTCGCGTCGCGACTTCGCGTCTTCCCAGGCGCGGAGCACACGCACGCATCGCAGTCACCGATTCCTCTCTCAGAACCATCAGCCCGCCACATTCGCGTCGCCGCGGCGAAGTGAATCGCGAGGCAGCACATTTGGCAGCACATTTGTTCGAAGTCCACCTCGAAGTCGATTAGGCACGAAACATGATCGAGTCCACTCCCCCAGTCACGCCCGTCGCAGTTCCTGAGCCCAAGAAGGTTCGCATCATCCGTGGTCCCGATGCGCATGGTTGGTATTGGGGCACTGGTCGCCGAAAGACCGCGGTTGCGCGCGTTCGCGTGAAGAGCGGCAACGGCGAGATTCTCATCAACGAGCGTCCGATGGCTGAGTACTTCACGGAAGAGCGCGATCGTGCAAACATCCTCGGTCTTCTCGAGAAGACTGGCAACAAGAACAAGGTGAATGTGCGCGTCACCGCGAGCGGTGGCGGATTCACCGGTCAAGCTGGCGCGGTGATCCTCGGCCTCGGCCGCGCCATGTTGGAGTTTGACGCGAATCTCGAACCGATCCTCCGCGAGAACCAGTATCTCACCCGCGACAGCCGCAAGGTTGAGCGCAAGAAGTACGGTCAGTCTGGTGCGCGCCGCCGCTTCCAGTTCAGCAAGCGCTGATCCGCGACGCAATCAACTGCGAATCCTCAACAGGTCGATCCGAATCGGATCGACCTGTTTTTTCAATGCCGGTTACTCCATCACGCGTCTGCGCGCGGCTTCTGCAAAGTGAAGAATGCGCGATGCCGAAGCGGCTCACGCGCTAGGTGCTCCCGCCGAAGCTGGCGTCGGAGAGGCAGCAAGCAACCTCGAGCAGTCGACAGAAGCTCTTGCGACCGGTGAGCCGTTGTATGCATTCCTCCTCGATGAGGCAGCATTCCGTTAGAACTGCCACGATGGAGATGCCCTCGCGAGAAGCTTGCCTTGGAACGCCTCTGTCGCCATCTCGCTCTACCCTTCGATCATCCCTTCCGTATCCGGGTTGACCAGAAATTGGGCGCGACGAATCCGCCATCCTGCGCAGGTGTGACGCAGTCTTCGAAGTGGCTGCAACTGCTGCCACCCGAACTGCGACACCCTCGGCTCCGGCTCGATCGTTCCGAAGAGTCGGGGAAAGAGAAGAAGCAGTGAGCGCATCGAGTTGCTGCTTCTGGATGCCTCTCGTTGGCGTCGTGATGCATGGTGTGGTTGCCGTCATCGTTACCAGCGCGTGCGCGACGGCGTCTCGAGAGCCAAACCGAGGGTTGCTCCAAGTACAACACTCCAAGCAAGAGGCGCTCCTTGACTCTTGATCCGAGATACAGCGCCGACTCGATGGCGGCTGCATTCCGTATCGACAACCGCAACGGTTGACTCCCTCGCACGAGGAAGACATTGGCGCCCTGCGGAAAGCAGGTCGATCGAAAGACGAGTCCGAACGCGCAGCACACGCGCTCGCTCTCTGCGATGCATGGCTCGCATCGACCGCTCCGCACGCGAGTGCACCGACGCTCGACCGCGTTGCGTGTTTCAAACGCATGGAGCGCTGGAAGCGCACGCCAGCGGCAACATGGGGTGGTGAAGCCACTTCCGCTTTGGTCGCACTCGCGATGGATGCGTCATTGCGTCTCACACCGCTCTCCGTGGATCAAATCGCACTTCGGAATGCACACCGAGCATCCGTGCGGGATGCGATCCTCGCCACCATCAACTCCATCGAACAAAAGAGTGGCCGCTCGGGCTTCGCGAAACTTGCCGCCACGGTGGAACTCGACGCAGCAATTGGATTCGACACCGTCATGACCGATCCGTGGTCGTGTATTGGGCAAGTTCCGATCTCCAGCGAGCAATTCGAAACACTTCGATCATCGATCGTTGCACTTCGCGATGCTGCGGCTCTCGAGGCAGCGACGAAACTCGCTGCACTCATGCCCGAGCGCGAGTATCCAAACATCAGCGCCGATGCTGTCGCCGATGTGCTGCGAGATGGGTTGAATAGCTACGCCAGAGCCGCATTTGTCGATGGATTCGCGGGGCGTGGCTCACCGCTTCGATTCGACGGATTCAATGGCGAGATTGCGGGAAGGTTGTGCGCTATCCGCCTGCAACCTGCGGGAAATCTTCCGCGACTGCCTCAGGGACGGTTACCAAGTTCCTCCAATGAGGAGGGCGAGTGAGACAATCACGATAGAGAACGGGGGATGGCAGAGAGCGGTTCACTTTGAGCGCACGACAACCCCACACTCAGGACATCGCAGAAGTCCGGCGAGCGGATAGGCGCAGGCGGGGCACACACCGCGGATCGAGCGGATCGTCGTGCGGAGCCAAGCCCAAACACAACGCGCCGCAGTGAGGAGGAAACAGATGCACGACCCGTAGAACGCCGTATTGACGGCAAATCCGATCGGGATAATGCGGGTTGGAAACATGTTCCGCGGAATCACTCCGTGAGGGTTCGTCACGGCAAGCCACTGATCAAGGCTTCGGGAATCGCGCATGAATCCAGCCGTAAACCAAGGCCAATCGAACCAGTCCACGAATCTCATGTCGGTGCGAACTGTACCTACGAGTGCACCACTCGAAAGCGCGAAGGCAATATCACTGCGTGAAGGGTCATTCGGCAGTTGAAAGATAATCTCGGAGATCATCGATTGCATTGGCCACCCGCGGGGAGTCTCGACGAGATGGGCGGCACAGCGCGGGTCATGGTCAGGTGCGGAGTTCGCGCGGCTCCAGGAGGGGACATCCCAGATTGGACGAGGAAGTTCCGGCGTGCCGGCACTCTCTGCGATCGTCTTGATCATGAAGAGTTGACCATCAGGTCCCATGTACATGCCGATCTCCCAACCTCGGTCACGAACCCAGTCAAGCCGTGGCTCTCCCCCCTTTTCTATCCACCGCTCCGCCTCTGGAAGCCAGATGCCCACTGGTCTTCGCACGGACTCTATCCGTGCATTGCCAAGCGTCGCGAGCACACCACCAGCCAAGCAAACGATGCCGAGAGGGAGCCACCGAGCGAAACCCGCGGACGCATGCCTCACGCCGCGCATCAAGGCTTCCATGGATCTTGCTCAGGAGCGCTTGGCGCAACGCATGTTGGGTCATTGTCAGGAGTGAGCAACGGCGACAATGGACAGACAGCGAGCGGGCAGCCCCCGATCGCTTGGGCCACTGTGGCGCCACCATTGATCGGCTCCGTCGAGGTCCTTTGCCAACCGTGCTCTCGCTGCCACTGCCAGTAGCTTCCCAACGGCGTGCCCGTGATGCAGTTGTACTCAACCACGGATCTGTATCGAATGCGCCAGACCTCGCGCTCATAGTTGCATTGCGTCATGCAGTTCATACGCGGTGTTGGCGGCGCGGGTATCCACGGCCCACAGGTCCAGACCCCCCACGCAGTAGTCGCGGTCACGCGCGAACAACGGATGACGACGAACCCGCAGTCGAACCCAATGTTGATATCGGCCGACGGCGAAGCTGCTTGCACAACACTGTTCGCCAACGCCGTAAGCACACTCGTCCGTGAGCATGGTGCGATTTCAGGATCGCCGTCTGTTTCGATGACGCCTTCAAGCGGATCAATCCACGCCGCTTTCCAACCTGCGTCTTCGAGCATTTCAACGAATGGTCGTGGATCAGCGAGTGCGTCAACCAATGGCGCAATGGGATCGGACTCGAGCACTCCCTTCTTGATCGGTTCGGGCGCACTCACAGCAACCGGCGCGATCACAATTGGCCAGGATTCATCGCTCGAGTCTGGAAGCGAGAGTATGTCTTTCACTGATCGAATCGACTGTGACTGACTTTGCTCGCCCCATGCCGTCGCGACCCAACTCGTCGTGCCATCATCCGCGAGAACCTTGCGATACCAGACCGCCGTGAGATTTTCTCCCACGGGCACAGCTTCACGCAACGCGAGAAACGACTCGACCTCATCGTCAAACATCGTCGGCACGAGTGTCCAACGACGACCCGCTTCGCCAAACGCGATGCGCACGCACGAAACACTGCGTTCGCCGGTGATGGGTGATGGCAACGAAAGCGCTGGTGTGCTGATCGTCAGCGACGCAAGCAATGCAACACACCAAACCACGATCCTCGTGTCTCTCCAACGCGAAGCGCAACGCATCCAATCCAACTTCATCCACGCCATGATACTTCTCCTGCATATCAAATCCACACTCCCAATCTCCACGCACGCGCGCGCGTGAGTCATCAATCAAAGACAATTTACCCCCCCCCGTTGAGCGTGTCAACCGCTCGGCTCGACACGCCTGCGCGCGAGCGTCCTCAGTGCTCGCGCGACACGACACCGACATCGAGTCACGCGGGCCGTCGCTTAGCGAGGGACCTGACGAAGTGCTTTCTCCGCGAGGTGGAGCGCGCGCGATGCGAGAGCGGCGCTTGTCTTCAGGCTCTTCGCGAGTGCCGGCAGCGTGAGTGGCGCCGCTCCATTCCAACCGTAGCGAGCAAGCAGAATGGCGCGGTGTTGCTGCGAGAGCGCCCCGCTCACGGCTCGCCTTCTCCACAGAGGATCAACCTCACAGAGCCACGGAGCCGCGAGGTCTAGAAGCGGCTCCATCGTTGTTCCCTCACTCAACGATTGTTTGGTAGCGGCGCGCCGCGATCGCTGCGCATCGAAGTGTGCGAGCACGAAGTCTGCTTCCAAGCCCACGAGCGATTCAAGTTCCTGCCGTGATGGGTCGTACTGCGCAACGACAGCGACAAGTCGATCGCGGAGGGTGCGCAACAACGCTCGAAGTTCGTCCACGCGTAAATCTTCTGGTTTTCCAGCGTAGAACTGATCGACGCGCGCCGCGCCAATCGTCATCGCATTCGCGAGAAGCGCACGGCGAAGCAGCGCCGCCCAACGCAGGTCCGTCTCGATCTCATCAAGTGTGGTACGCGTCGGCCGTCGTGCACAACCCTGCAACGCGCGCTTGGCGCGCCGAAGAAGCAAATGCATCGCCGCCGCCCGCGCGTCTTGCGATGCCTGTCGAGTCGCTGCATCGCGAACAAATGCACGGCCGCGTCGCACTTGCCGCGCCGACTGCAGGAGCGCCAAGGCATCATCATCCTGAAGAGCGCTCACGAGGCCTTCACGCACACTCGTCGGCGCGAGAATCGTTTCTTCCGCGCCGAAGAGTTCAAATGTAGGAAGTTCGACGAATGCAATCGGTGCCGCTCGCAGCCGAGCCATGCGCTTCTGATCGACGATAGACCGCACGAGCGACTCGCTTCGACCGATGCGGTGCGCGATGCTTGCGATGTCAATGCCTACACGCCACGCTCGTTCCGCAAACTTCCCGGCGCGATCAACCTTCCGCGTTCGCGCCGAAGTGGTGCGCCCAAAGTGGCGCATGAGGAGTAAGCGAACGCCCTCGTGACTTCGCCCGTGCCTCGCGGCGAGCAGTTCCGCAGCAGAGTTGAGCGAGTGCCCCTCGTCCATCAACGCGCTCGCCTGCTCTTGCAACGCTTGCGACTCAGCTCCGCTGAATCTTCGAAAGCGGCTCGCGGCGGCCACACGCGGCGCCTGTTTCGATACGAAGCGCTCGATGTTCTCGCGATAGAGCGCCACGCAGGGCGCACCGTCCATCGCAATCCAATGCGCGCACAAGCCATCATCGCGCAGTCGCTGCACAGTCTTGAAACTCACGGCAAGTTCCCTTGCGACCTGCTCGGGCGTGAGCGCTCCACCTTTGCGCTCACTTCCATCGAGTTTCAACCGCAGGCTCAAGTCGAGCACCACTGCGCCGAGGTCATGCACCAGTTCGCGGCCGAGCGCAGTGCGGTCGCTCGGTCGATCCGGACGAAATCCCGTGATGCGATAGAGCGCAAAGTCAATCGGATACTCGCGCGCGCTCTCCACCGAATCCATTAGTGCTTCCGCCGCGCGCATCTGTCGATCAATCGTCTCGCGCGGCGCAAAAGCGAGCGCGGAGGGCAGCGCCGCAAGTGCGTCGAATCGATAGGAGATCTTTCGTGACACGCAAACATCCTACGAGGGAGTACGCGCTCCGGATTCACGCGGTGAGGGAACGAAGCGAAAGTGGGACCGGATGAAGCGTTGGTTCTACGAGAGTCGCGCGAGCCGTCTGAATGGGCTTCCTCGGAATTCGCGCGTGTAGTCTCGTCAGAAACTCATGCGGGATCAGACCTGAAGCGGCGGCCAGTCTGGGTAGGTGATTCGGGGCATCGTGCAACGGCGTCACGAGTTCGACCTCCGTCCCGGTCCAATCGCGCGTACCAAGCGGATCAAGATCTGTGAGATCAATCGTCAGTTGATCCATGTTGACCGCGCCGACAACCGGCGCATACTTGCGATCCTTCGAACCAATGCAAATCGCAACTTGTTGCGTCGAGGTTGATGCATCGTGCTGCGCGTTCGGTCGAGGCACCGGATACCCATCCGCATATCCGATGGGTAAGAGCGCGATTGTGGAATCTCGCCGCGCAACAAAAAGCGATCCATATCCAACCGCCGCACCCTCTGGGATGCGTTTGGTCTGCACGATGGTTGTCGACCAGCGCACGACTGGCCGGAGCTCGGCTCGCGCGAGAAGCGGATCGACCGCTTCTAACTCTTCCGATCCATAGCCAAGCCACGCGAGTCCGAACCGAACCATGTCGAAGTGATAGTCCCGATGGCGCAAGAGTGCATAGGTACTCGCAACATGCAAGAGGCAATCCTTAGGAATGCGCTCCGACTCGTGCGCGACGAATGCGCGAAACACCTCCAATTGCACACGGGTCTTCGTGTCGGATTGTCGCGAGTTTGCGAAGTGCGTGAAGATGCCCTTGAGCCGAAGGCTCGTCGTCGAGCTCAGGGTACGGAGGAGCGCTGCGGCAACTTCAGGACGCGCGCCGCCACGGGACATTCCCGTATCGAGTTCAAGGTGCACGCCGAGAACGACACCGAGTGAGTGCGCGGCAAGCTCAAGTTCGGAAAGTTGAGCCGCGTCGTGCACGACGAAGTGCAACATGCCGCGCTTCGCGTGCCGCGAGAGTTCATCACTCTGCTCAATGACTCGCACTGGCATCAACACGAGCAGGTCGATGTCCTGAACACCCGCGGCCAGAATCTCTTCCGCTTGTTTCGCGCTATAGACCGCGAGCATGCCGGCACCGCTCTTCACGAGGATCGGCGCGAGATGCTTCGCTCCAAGCCCATACGCATCCGCCTTCACAATCGGACAGAGCACGCAAGCACTGCCAACGATACGCCTCAGCACACGCATGTTGTGCGCAACGGCAGAGGTGTCGAATTCGAGAAGGCTCGTGTCCTGCATGAATCCTGCGATGGTTCGAGCGAGGCTCCGAACCGCAAAAAGTCGCCGCGGCGAGAGGGAAGAACGGCTTTCAGGAAACGCGGCAATCGTATTTGTATCGTGCGGCGCACTGCCATACCATCGCGGTTCGATGGATTCTCCTCACAAGCCGACGCATAACCCTGCCCCTCAACCGACCGATGCGGAGCGTCAGGCGGTTCGAGCAGGTCGCGACGCGGAGATCTTCGCGGTCGATCGAACCTTCGCCGACCTCCAACTGAAACCGAAACTCCTCGAAGGCATCACGGGTCGGGGCTTCGTGCACCCAACCAAGATTCAAGCGTCGCTGATCCCGGCCGCCCTCGCCGGTCGGGATGTCCTCGGACAGGCCAAGACTGGAACGGGCAAGACTGCTGCGTTCGGTCTCCCCTTGCTTCACATGCTCGATCCGACCAGCGCGTTCTCCGCGCTCGTCCTCGTGCCAACTCGCGAACTTGCTGTCCAAGTCGCGAAGGAGTTGCAGGAGCTTGGCAGCTTCGCGAATGTTCGCACTGTCGCCGTGTACGGCGGCCAAGAGATTCGAAAGCAAGTCACGCTGCTTGACAAGCAGCCACCAATCGTCGTCGGGACACCCGGACGCGTTATGGATTTGCACGCGCGTGGCCTCCTCCCGTACGACAAGCTTCGCTTTGCGATTCTCGACGAAGTCGATCGCATGCTCGACATCGGGTTCCGCGATGACATTCGCAAGATTCTTGGATCGATCAAGGTCCACCCGCAGACGATCTTTGTCTCTGCCACCATTTCGCCGGAGATCGAGAAGCTCGCACGGTCCTACATGAAGGACCCAGAGAAGATCATCTCCTTCGAGAAGTCACTCACCGTCAGTCAAGTCAAGCAGAGTTACATCTCGGTTGAGGGATGGGATAAGCGAAAGTTGCTCCTTCATCTGCTCACGCATGAAGAGCCCGAAGTGACCATCGTCTTCTGCCGGACCAAGCGCACCGTCGATGATGTGACGGAGTTTCTCATCAAGCACAAGATCGACGCGCACGCGATGCATGGCGACCTGCAGCAGCGTCGCCGTGACAAAGTCATGACGGAACTTCGCTCGGGCGGACTCTCTGTGCTCGTCGCGAGCGACTTGGCAGCACGCGGGCTCGATGTCGACGACATCTCGCATGTCATCAATTACGATGTTCCCGAAGATCCCGAGGTCTATGTGCATCGCATCGGACGCACCGCGCGCGCTGGTCGCGAGGGAATCGCGTGGATGTTTGTGACGAGCGAACAGGGCGACCTGCTGACGGGCATCGAGATGCTCACGAATGTCGAGATTCCGAGGATTGAGTATCCCGACTTTAAGCCAGGACCCGTTCCAAGCGAAGTTCGCGCTCGACGCGAGCGGGAGCAAGAACAACGAGCGGCCGCGCAGGAAACGCGTAATCGCATGCAGCCGGCCAAAGTCGAAGAGCCTGCGAATACTGCCTTGTATCCCGATGGTTTGGTGCCGGTCGCGCAACCCAACAAGCGCATCGGCGGGCGCGTGCGAACGAATCGCCGCTGACGCGAAGAGAGGTGCGCGATGCTCGAGCGAAAGGTCATCCGAACGCACGAAGAGGTCAGCGATGCGCTCGCCAAAGGTCGCGCAGTCGTCGCGCTTGAAACTGCTGCGGTCACGCATGGGCTCCCGCGCTCCCCTCTCGGCCAATCGCCGCTTGCTCTTGACGATGCACGATTTGATGCGACTGTGCGCAGCGCCTTTGACCCAACGATGGCGGTCAATCGGGCACTCGCTCACGCATCCGCGGCTGCGGTTCGCAGCACGGGCGCGATTCCTGCTGTGGTCGGCATGCTTCGCGGCGAACTCGTGATTGGTATGACGAGCGCAGAACTCGACGAACTCGCTGAAGCAAAGCCTGTGACGAAAGTCAGCCTTCGCGACATCAGCGATCTCGCGGTTCGCCGAGCGCATGGCGGGACAACCGTCGCGGCGACGCTGTTTGCTTGCGCGCACGCAAATCCGCAGCCCATTCGCTACTTCGCAACGGGCGGGATCGGCGGCGTCCATCGGGGTTGGAACACAACGCCGGATATCTCCGCGGATCTCATGCAGCTTGCGCGCACTGGCGTGGCAGTCGTCTGCGCGGGCGCGAAGTCGATTCTCGATCTCGATGCGACGCTCGAAGCACTTGATTCGCTGAGCGTGCCCGTCGTTGGTCTCAACACAGAGTTTTTCCCTCGGTTTCTCTGCGAGGGCGCGCCGCCGTTAGGCGTGAGTGCGGTTGCAAAGTCGACCGACGCAGCCGCTGAACTTGCCGCGATCCATTTTCAACTTCGGCCTCACGCAGGAATGCTCATCTGCGCTCCGCCACCCGCTGCGCTTGCGCTCCCCCTTGCGGAAATGGAGGAAGCGATTCAGACAGGTCTTCGGCGAGCAGCAGACCAAGGAGCACGAGGTCCGGAGGTCACGCCAGTGCTGCTCCAAGCAGTCGCGGAAGCAACCCACGGCCGGAGTTTGGAGGCCAATCTTGCGGTACTCCTTCAAAATGCCCTGCTTGCCGGTCAAATCGCCGTTGCTGGTTTGTCGGGAAGTCAAACTTGACTTTGCCGCGAGTTCCTGTTCAACTTCGTGTGTCGCTTGAGGGCGACGCCCTCGCAGTTGACGCTGCGAAGATGCACCAAACGCCTGGCCGATACCGATTCGATTGAGGAGCGCTCTGTAGTTGTTGCGCGCGCTCCCGGATACGGCAAGGCAGGCCCCCGATCCAACGGTCGGAAACTTCGGAATGAATGCATGGACATGCAGGACTTGAGCCCCGACCTCGGTGGGGCGAACGCGGAGCAATCCACTCTCGCTTCGTCACAAGATGACACGACCTCACCCAAAGCTTCGCGAAAGCCGCGGAGTCGGCGTGCCAAAGCAGCGGCGGAACCCGCCGTTGCCGCACCGCCTGTACCCATCCCAGTGAAGGCCGCACCACCGAGCCCTCCGCCTGAAGCTGCCGCGCCGCAGAGCGACACCGCTCACGACGGAAATGGTGATGCGGAACACGGAACGAGCTCCGAGGCAGGTCAGGGCGAGCCGCGCCGCCGAAGACGAAGGCGACGAAGGCGACGACGCGGAAATGGCGGAGGCGGTGGGCCAAACGCGGAGGGGCCAAACGCTGAGGGACAAGCCGGCGCAACAGAAGCGAACTCGCCGAGTGATTCGCAAGATCCAAATGCGACCGTTCCTCGCGAAACGCAACAGCAGCACGCGCACCAGAAGCATGCGCATCATCGCGATCACGGTCGCGGTCGAAACCGCTCGCGGCATCAACAGCAGCAACACCAACCATCAGCGAACAGTGACACCGCGCAAGAGAGCGCGGGCGTCGAGGAATTGGCCGATCCAGAGGCACCCGCGTTTGAACGAACAGGCGTGCTTGAAATCCTGCCCAATGGCGAAGGACGCATTCGGCAGTTCAAGGATGGCCTCGTCGCAACGGATGAGGACCCCGTTGTTCCGCGCGCCTTGTTCGAATCAAACGCACTTCGCAGCGCGCAGTCCGTCGTAGTTGAGTGCCGGATGCGGATGCAAGTTCGCCGAAGACACGGCGGCGCGCGCATGCCTCGCGCCACCGCGGAGCGCGTGATCTCGATTGAAGGCCTTGAACCCGCCATCTATGGAGCCCGCAAGCCGTTTGCGGAGTTGACCGCGCTTGATCCGCAACCGCGCCTCACGCTTGAACACCGCGGTTGCCCCGCCGCGTGTCGCTTGATCGATCTGTTCTGTCCTGTTGGGTATGGCACGCGCGGCCTCATCGTTGCGCCGCCGAAAGCAGGCAAGACGATCCTGCTTCAAAATCTTGCGTTTGGGATCAAGCACAATCACCCGGAAGTGGAACTCATCGCCCTCTTGATCGATGAGCGACCGGAGGAAGTGACAGATTTCAAGCGAAATGTTCCTGCACATGTCATCGCGAGTTCGAACGATCAAGATATCGATCGGCATCTCGCACTGGGCATTCTTGCGATCGAGCGCGCAAAGCGACTCGTCGAAGCTGGGAAAGATGTCGTGGTGTTGCTCGACTCCCTCACCCGACTTGGTCGCGCGTTCAACAACAGTCGCAAGTACGGCAGCAGTGGTCGCACGATGTCTGGCGGCCTTGATTCTCGCGCGCTCGAAGTACCCAAGCAACTCTTCGGCGCAGCACGCAAGTGTGAGGAAGGTGGTTCGCTCACGATCATTGCCACTTGCCTCGTGGATACTGGTTCACGCGCGGATCAGATCATCTTCGAAGAGTTCAAGGGCACGGGCAACATGGAGTTGATTCTCGATCGGACGATCTCCGAGAAGCGAATCTTCCCAGCCATCAACCTCGCAGCAAGCGGTACACGCAAAGAGCACCTTCTCATGGGCGAGAACGAGCTCAAGACTGTGACGGCGTTGCGGCGGCGATTACTGTCTGCTCCACCAGCGATGCAGATCGAACAACTCCTCGGCGCGATCAAGCGATACGAGTCCAACGAAGTGATGGTTGGCAGCGCGTGATACAACCGCCCGCCGCGCATGCGGAGGGAAGTGTGGAAGTTTGAATCTCGAATCAACCGCGAGCGAGTGAAAGCGCAGGTGCGGGAGCCGGAGTCGGCATCCGCTTGCCCTCGAGCATCTGCGCGCCAGTTGCAGCCACCGTCTCAACTGCCGCTGCACTGTGCGATCTCTCGATGCATGCACCGAGTGCGTTGAGCGTCGACTCCAAACGGTGATATCCACGGTCGAGATAGTCGATGCGCGAAATCGTCGTGACGCCTTCCGCTGCGAGCCCGGCTAACACAAGACTCGCGCTCGCGCGCAGATCGCTTGCCATCACAGGCGCGCCCTTCAACTGCGTTCCACCACTCACCACCACGGTTGGGCCAAATCGTTGCAGATTCGCGCCCATGCGCGTGAGTTCGGCGACATGAAGGAAGCGCTCAGCGTAGATCTTCTCGGTAATGACCGAGTTTCCGTGTGCAAAGCAAAGGAGCGTCATGAACTGCGCTTGCAGGTCGGTGGGGAATCCAGGGTGTGGTTGCGTGGTGATCTGGGTGGGCTTCAAGAGCCGCGTACTCGTCACCCGCACCGTGGCATGCATCGTGTCTTGATATGGATCGAGCTGCTCAACGATGACGCCGATATGTTGAAAACGATCGATGACGGCGAGCATGCAGTCGATCGGGAAATCATCAATGATGACATCGCCATTCGTCACTGCCGCGGCGACCGCGTATGTTCCCGCGACGATGCGATCGGGCATGACGGTGTACTCCGCGCCGCCGAGCGATTCAACGCCTTCAATCACGATGCGCGCGCTCCCCGCGCCGCGAATCTTGGCCCCCATCTTGATGAGCATGTTGGCGAGATCAACGACCTCAGGCTCGCATGCGGCACACTCGATGATGGTGGTGCCCTTCGCGAGCGTCGCCGCGCACATCACATTCGCGGTTCCCAACACCGTCGAACCATTTGGGCCGCCGAGGAAGATCGTTGCGCCCTTCAGTTGTGGCGCCGTCACGGACATGTCGCCGCTCTCAAGGGCGATCGACGCACCGAGGGCTTGCATTCCTCGAAGATGAAGATCGATCGGTCGCTCGCCAAACGCGCAGCCGCCTGGCATCGCGATCACTGCTCGTCGACGCCGCGCAAGCATGGGTCCGAGGACGCTGATCGAGGCGCGCATCGTGCTCACGATTTCGTAGCGCGTGTGGACTTGGTTTTCATCGACCGACTGCAATCGCACCGTGCCGCTCTCGCCGGTGACTTCAACACCAAGTTCTCGCAAGAGCGAGAGCATGTTCTGAATGTCGGTGAGCGCCGGGACATTGTGGAGCGTGATGGGCTGATCGGTCAGCAGGACAGCCGCAAGAAGCGGCAACGCCGCATTCTTGGAGCCATCAACTCGAACGCGACCCGCTAAACGCCTGCCACCCTGGATACGGAAATAGTCCATTGCGCCGTGACTCTCGATTACGGTTTCTCTACATCCTTGCGGAGACCTCGCGGCTGAACGACCAGACGCGAGAGATCGATTCTTCGGCGTTTCTCTCGTAACCGCTGCAGACGGAACGCACGCCTCGCTCTCGGCGGCGCGGCTCGCACCGCCCGCATAACTCAACCACTTCTCAATGCCGCCTCGGCAGATCCCTCTGCGTTGGCGCGGATCGAATCGTACTTTGAACTGTGGTCATTGGGATCTGAAGTCTGGGGGCATTGCTGAAGGAGTTTGAAATGAATCGGAAATGGAATTCGATACTCGTCAAGAAGGCTCGCCCTCAACGCACCGCGATCGCCATCGCCGCGGCTGGACTCAGTGCCGTGTGCTTGTTTTCCGTCTCGACGCCTAACGCGGCCATCGCGTCACCCGACCCAACGCCGCCAGCCCCACCCTCCTCGATCTCCCTCACCGGTGTGGTGCGCGATTTCAAGGAGCGGACGGTTCAGAACGGTCACCCGGACTTCGAAATCACGCCAACGCACGGCTTCGGTCACTACTGTGGCGCGATCTCAGCTGATCTCGGATCGGATCGAAAACCAGTCTTCATTGGCGGCGGATTCAAGGTCAAGGCGGGCAGCACCTACGAGTGGCGCAATAGCGCCGGAAAGAACATCTGCTGGAGACTTTATGACCCTGCGCGCGGTGACCTGATCGGCAAGAAGGACGGCACTTACATCGATAACGGAGGCATCACGAGTGCCACGAGTTTCGGAAAATGGTTCAACGACGAACCCGGGACGAATCTCTCGTCCCCACTGACCCTCGTGCTCAACCGCACGGCGGATGGCTCCTATGTCTTCGACTCCACGATCGACCCTCAGTGCGTCGCCGTAGGCGGGTTCTTCCCCATCGAGGGTCAACTCTTCGGAAATCCAGGCGGGTCTCCCAACCGGAACTTCCACTTCACCTATGAGTTGCACACGGAGTTCACCTACGACAGCGACGGCTCGCAGATCTTCATCTTCCGCGGCGATGATGATGTTTGGGTGTATGTGAATGACCGCCTGGTCATCGACCTCGGCGGCGTCCACGGGGCAGTCGAGCAGCGCGTCGAGCTCAATCGGCTCGGCCTGACGGACGGGGAAACCTACAAGCTCGACTTCTTCTTCGCCGAGCGCCACCGCACGCAATCGAACTTCCGCATTCAGACGAATCTCCAGTTGCACACTGCGGAGATCCCGTCGGTCACGAGCGCCTTCGACTGATCGAACGGGCGGGTTTCCCGCCACCGCCCACTCGGCCCCTCGCCCACTCCGTGCCTCCTTTTGGCTTCGACGCGGGCGAGTACGGCTCACACTCGCTCGCACGCCTCCTCCTGAACCGAGGATTCGTGCGAGCGATTTGCTTGTTACATTCGTCGACATGTCCGAGTCGGAGAGCATCGTCGACCTCGCGTCCCCGCACTTACCTGAAGTGCGAATGCATGTGGTCATGCCCACCGCGCCAGTCACGGGGAAGATCGCATCGACGACAAGTTGCATGCGCGGGAAGAGCGCATCCTTCGTCAGGCATGTTGATATCGACATCACCGGGACTGCCCTCGAAGGCGTGTTCCGGGCGGGGCAGAGTTTCGGCGTCATTCCTGATGGCACCGACGCTCACGGCAAACCGCATAAGGTCCGCCTTTATTCCATCGCGAGCCCGAGTTGGGGCGAAGACGGCTTCGGTCGCATCATCGCAACGACACCCAAGCGGCTCCTCGCCGAGCGTGAACCACAGCACGCCAAAGACGATCCGAATGATCACAGCCTGTTCGTCGGAGTCTGCTCCAATTGGCTCTGTGATCGCCGGGAAGGCGATCCGATTTTGGTGAGTGGTCCCAACGGAAAGCGTTTCGTGCTTCCGACCGAACCTGATGCGCACGACTATCTCTTTCTTGCGACCGGAACTGGCATCGCACCCTTTCGCGGTTTCCTGATGGAGCTGCTCGAGGGTCCACCGGCAGGTTCACCCGCGGCGAAGCACTGGAAGCGATGCACGAGCCGCATCGATCTCATCATGGGTGTGGCGTACACCAATGATCTGCTCTACGACGCGTGGATCCGCGACCTCGCCAAGAAGCATCCAAACTTCACCTACCACACGGCCGTTTCACGAGAGACACGCAGTGATGGAGGCAAGGGTGAGTATGTGCATCAATTCCTCGAGCGAAGGCTGCGAACGGATGCCGAGCTCGCGCTCCGACTTCGAAGTGACCGGATGCTCATCTACGCGTGTGGGCTAGCGGGCATGCAACTCGGCGTGTTTCAACTCTTGAACACGCAGGGCATGCATGGCTTCACAAAGGTTGCAGACGAACTTGCGGGCGTGCCTTGCGCAGAGTGGACGACGGAGCAGATCAAACGCCGCGTCAGACCAACCCACCGCTGCATGCTTGAGGTGTACTGACCTTCTGGCGATGGTGACGCCGTCAAAGCGCCCCGCTCTGCGCGAGCGAGCCGCAGCCGACACCGCCAATCGCGATGTCACGCGGGATTCGCGCGTATCAGCCTCCGCCGGGGCCACTAGCCCCAGGCTTCGTCATCGCGGTCGCATCGAGCAATCGATCAAGGGTTCTGTGATCGACGAGGCCGGTTCGAGTGCAGTACTCGCGCACAGTCTCGCCTGACTTGAAGGCTTCTTTCGCGACTTTTGCGGCGGCGTCATAGCCGATGACGGGCGCGAGTGAAGTGCACATCATGAGACTCTTCTCCACTGTTGCTGCTGCAGCGGCGTTGAGTTCGAGACCAGCGACGCACTTTTCATCGAACATGCGACTCGCGTTGGCAAGCAGCTCGATCGACTCGAGGAGCCGCTCGGAAATCAACGGCATCGTGACGTTGAGTTCAAGCATCGACCCCACGCCCCCGAGCGCGGCGCAACTGATGGTCGCATCATTTCCTAGCACCTGGCAGGAAACCATGATCACGCTCTCGCAGATCACTGGATTGACTTTCCCTGGCATGATCGATGACCCAGGCTGGGTTGCAGGCAACGCAAGTTCGCCAAACCCGCAACGAGGTCCGGAGCCGAGCAGTCGAAGATCGCTTGCGATCTTCGACAGACTCACAGCGATGGTCTTCAACTGTCCGTGCGCTTCAACCACGCAGTCGCGCGTTGCTTGCGCCTCAAAGTGATTCCTTGCTTCGACAAACTTGACGCCCGTTGCTTCATGCAACAGCGCGCACACGCTCTTGGCGAACTTCGGATTCGCGTTGATGCCTGTCCCAACGGCGGTCCCGCCAATCGGCAGATTCCCCGCGAGTGCCTGCACCGCCATCCGCGCGCGTTCAATCCCGTACTCGACTGCTGCGGCGTAGCCAGAAAACTCTTGACCAACTCGAATCGGCGTCGCATCCATGAGATGGGTTCGCCCGATTTTCACGACCTTGTCCCACGCCTTTTCCTTCGCGCGCAACGCCTTGGCCAACTGCGTCAGCGCGGGAATGAGTTCTTCCACGATTGCGATCGCGCCCGCGATCTGCATCGAACTTGGGAAAGTGTCGTTCGAGCTCTGACCGTAGTTCACATGATCATTGGGATGCACTGGATCCTTCGATCCAATCGCCTTCCCAGCACGCCGACTCGCGACATTCGCGATCACTTCATTCACATTCATGTTCGTGCTCGTGCCCGAACCTGTCTGAAACACATCGATCGGGAAGTGCCGCATGAACGCGTGTTGTGTGCCCTGCTGACTCGGATCAGCGAACTCCGCGAGAATCTCGTTGCACGCTCCGATGATCGCCTTCGCCTTGGACGCCTCGATCCCACCGAGTTTGGCATTCGCCTCTGCCGCACATCGTTTCAGCAGGACATGCGCCTCGATCTGCATTTGCGGAACAGTCCGGAACGACACCGGGAAGTTCAGCACCGCGCGTTGCGTTGTCGCGCCGTGCAAGAGGGACGCATCCACGCGCATTTCCCCCATCGAGTCCGCTTCGACTCGAATCCCTACCTCGTTGGCAGACGGTGCGGGCAACTTGGCGACAGACTTCTTGGATGGTGTTTTTGTGGGCATGGAAACTCGCATTGGACGGTGGAGCGCGGATGATATGCGCCATGCATGCAGCCGGGACAATTTCAGGTTCTTGCGAAGAAGTTGTCTCCATCCAATGGCTTGGAGCTACCCTGTAGCTTGTCCCTGCGCCCCGTTCTTGAGGTATTGATTCGTGGCTGAAAGTACTCGTGGAGAACAGCACGCGCGCCGCGCCCGCGACTTTCTGCGGCAAGGTCGCTTCGTTGAAGCGGAACGAGAGTTTCGCCGTGCGATAGCGAGTAATCCCGGTCGAGCAGATTGGCTTTTCAATCTCGGGTGGACGCTCGAAGCAAGCGGACGACACGAAGACGCGCTCGCTGCATATGCGCGAGCGGCCGCTGGCGCGCCGAAGGAGCGCGACCCGCAACTCGCCATGGGGTTACTGCTGGCGCGCATGCATCGGCACGCAGAAGCGATCAAACCGCTCGAAGCAGCGATGAGCAAGGATCCGAAATGCGAGACCGCGTGTGCGATGCTCATTCGTTCCCATGCGCAACTCGGCGAACACGACGCCGCTGAAGTGGCGTACTTCCTCGGACTGCAAACGCTCGATCACGCAGCGACATGTCATCTTGAAATGGCGCGCAGTTTGGTGACGCGCAAGGACGCCGTGCGCGCCGAGCAATGTTTCCGCAAGGCGCTCATTGAGGGACCGTCGATTCCTGGCATTCGTGCTGAACTTGCTCGGGTGCTCGTGGTTGTCGGTCGCACGCAAGATGCGTCCGCGCTTCTGCATGACGAACTCAACCGCGGACCAACGCCGCCTGCACTCGGACACGAGATTGCCCTGCTCATGTCGCAAATGGATCGCGCGCGCGAGGCGCTCGACCTCCTGGAGCATGTCATTCGAGCAGAGCCCCGACACGCGCTTGCGCATTTGCTCGCCGCACGATTGTGTCGTCGACAAGGACATTTCCAGAAGGCAGCCCACCACCTCGCCGCCGTGCGTCGACTCGCAAGCGGCGTTCCAACAGCTGCGCTTGAAGGCGCGCTCCACCTCATTCGGCGCGGTTCGATCGCGCAAGCACGCCTTGCGCTCGAAGAAGAGCTTTCTCGGCACGGACTCCCAGCCGAGCGGCTCGGCGCGAAGGAGCTCCTCATTGCGTTGCTCGACACGGGAAGTGCTCCGCGCGCGCTCGCGCTCTTGCGTGGCCGTTTCGGACTCGCGCAACTCGATGTGGATTGGCTCCGACTCTCTGCGCGCGCGGCCTTCGCGTCTGGCCACTTCGCGCTTGGAGGCGGCCTCGCTCGGAGAATCCTCGCGGTCGATCCCTCCGATGCTGCGAGCTACTCCAACCTCGCGCAAGCAGCGATGGACCGAGGGGCGCTTCGCGTCGCCCGCGCGTGGCTCACCCGCGGCTTGGCGCGGTGCCCGCAAGACGCTGGGCTGCGTCATCTTCTCATCGCATGGCGGTGGAAAATCAGCGTCGGCGGCTGGTGGTCCATGTTGCGAGGAAAACGCCCGCGCCGCGTAGTGTTTGCGACGCGCCACAGTGCAGCCGCGCCCGCGGAGTCGCAAAGCGCGTGAGTTCGAAAAACAACAACGCCGCACGGGTGTGAGCGGCGTCGTTGAAAAACTGTGTGTTCTGCTTGAGGTCGCGGCGCTTCGCCGGCGACGCTTCGCTTAGACGGTCGCGCTCGTGTACGGCAGGAGCGACATGAAGCGCGCGCGCTTGATTGCTTGCGCGAGTGCAGCTTGCTCTTGAGCGGAAGCTCCAGTTCGCTTGCGCGAATAGATCTTGCCGTTGGGGGTCATCATGCGGCGCAGTTCATCGACTTGGCGGTAATCGACATACCGACGCTCGCCGACGCCGACCTTCAACTTCATCTTGGGTGCGGGCGTGAATGTGTTGGTTGGGTCGTTGTAACCTGAAGACGCGTTGCTCATCAAAAATTCCTTGCTTGGGTTCTCGCGCCGTAGGGGGCGGAACCACCGCTCAGTCCAACTGCTACCAGTCTCGGATGCGATCGCATACCGCGGTCGGGAGGCGACGCAGCCCTCCACCATGGAGAGCGACGGGTCGAAGAGTCTAGCAGATTCTCGCGCCTAAGCCACCACCGCGGACCTGAAAGTCGCGCGAGAAGTGCATTCCTTCCCTCAGAACGGGGACTTCGAGGCGCATTATCGAATTCCGGTGCTAGATTCGAGGTGGAAAGCGAGTCTGAAGCCTGTGCCTGCTCAGAGTCTCAACCCGGGCGAGATTTTTCGCCGCTTTACCTGCGCCGTCGTCCTCACCGATGTGAAAACGACCGCAGGCGATGCTCTTTTGGAAAGCATCAGGCGTTCGGAATTGCAGACAGAGTTCCTCACCCACCCTCTCTCGGCATGGGCCTCGCTCCTCCGCCTCGAGATGCTTGGCGCGGACACCGAACACGGAACTGCTCGGCGAACCGCCCTCTTCGTTCTCGATCGCGATGGCTGGGACGACCTCTCCCTCCTTTTCACCCGAATCCGCGGACTGCTTCCGGATGTGTCGATTTGGATCATCGCTGACGCGCTCGCGATCGAGGTCTACTCAGGTGTGACGCACCATGCCGGACTCGGCGCGCCAATCGAGATCGCGACTCCGAACCAGTCGAGCGGAAACGCGCCTGCGCTTCGAATCGTTGGGAACGAAGTCGAAGAGGCGCCGATCGCGGCTCCATTGGGAGTCGAACTCCTTGAAGACGGCGACTCGCCCGAACCGGACCCGGATGCCGTCGCGACGAACGCAGTCAGCAGCGAAGAACTGGCGATGCTGCTCGAACTCTTCGATGAAGACACGCCCAACGCGGACGATCCCAAGCGTGCGCCACGGAACGACGGCAATCGCTCCCCCCCACCGCACCGGCCAGAGAGGGGGAAGCCATGAGTCCGCGCTCAAGCCGACCCGTTCCAACACGAACGCATACTAGAGATGAGCGGAGCGCTGTGGCGCTTGTGCTCGTAGTCGAAGGCGGAATGCATCCGCGCGTCATGCAGTTGCTGAAAGATGCTGCGGGCATTCGCGTCGAGCCGACGACCGATCTCTACACCGCCCTTGCGAGCAGCGCGACGCACCTCAGCGATGACCCAGTGCGCGCGATTTTCGTGCACCCCAACGCAGACGGATTTGACCTCGCGGCAGTCCCCGAGTCAGTTCGCCGCGTTGATCCGTCCATCGACACCGTGCTTGTTGCCGATCGCGCGTCCGCGGATGCGGTCGCGAAGGCGCTTGAGTTGGGGTTTGAAGCGGTGCTCTTGCCCCCTTTCGACGGCACTCGCGTCAGTGAAGTCTTGAGTGCGCTCGGCCTTGGCTATCGCGGTGCGCACGAGCATTCCGCTTTGCACGGCGCATCCCATGATGCTGGCGGACAGAGAGTGGTTGAGCTTGCGATTGAGCACGCTCGTGAAGTCGCGCGTGATCGGGATGATGCCTCTGCGCTTGGACTTGATGAGGCGACAGCTCGCGTGATCTCACTCACGGATCCAGTGGTGTCGGGAACGCGCGGGAAAGCACCTGCAGCGTCAAGTTCGCCGGCCGCAGCCGCGAGCCCTGAGGAATCGAACGCGCTCGCTGATGTGCTTGCCACCGGCCGCACGTCGTCGACTTCCCGAAAGCCACCGAAGGATGTCGCCTCCCCGCCACCAGAACCCGCACGCGCTCTCGGCGATGTCGATCTCGTGCGCGCGATTCGGCAGGGCAACGATGTCGTCTCGCGTGCCATCGCGATCATCCAGCAGCACACCGGAAGTGAAGACATTCGATTTGCAGCCCCTTCTCGAGGCGACACACCGACACCGCCGCGAAGTGAACGCGGCGCCCGAAGCGCGCGGGTTGGTGTGGACCATATCGTCTTTGGAGAGCTTCTTTCCTCGACACTCAGTGAGGCCGCGCTCAACGGGTGGGCAGCGTGGCTTTCCGAGTGGCTGCTCCTTGAGAGCGAACACAGCGAGCTCGATCGACTCGCGTTCACCGATCAACTCACGGGCGCTGGCAATCGGCGAGCGTTTGAGCGCATCGCGGTCGCTGAACTGCAACAAGCACGCGCAGAGCGAAGACAAATCAGTCTCGTCGCCTTCGATGTCGATGACCTCAAGCTCTACAACGATCGCTTTGGGCATGATGCGGGCGACGCGGTCTTGCGCGAAACCGTCGAAGTCGTCCGCGCCTGCATTCGGCGTGGCGATCACATCTTCAGAATCGGCGGCGACGAATTCGTCGTCCTCTTCTGTGACCCATCGGGGCCTCGTGCAGGCGGCGCAGCGAGCCCTGACTCCGTCGAAGCGGTGTTCCGCCGATTCCAAGATGCCGTGCGTGAGATGCGACTTCCACAGATTGGCGCGAGCGGGCCTGGCACAGTCACCATTTCCGCCGGGCTCGCGACCTATCCGTGGGACGGGAGTGATCTCAAGTCGCTCTTGCAACACGCCGATCAACTTGCACTGCAGTCCAAGCGAAGCGGCAAGAACGCGCTCACGCTTGGGCCCGCTGCAGGCGAAAACTCGGCGTAATCGCCACGCGCCTGTCATTGCCGACGAAGCTGCAAAAGTCTCAATCTTTAGTGTGGTTTTCATCGCGCGTAGCCGATGCCATGGGTCCCTCCTTCTCCCATGGAAGCACGCACGATCATTCTGTCCGATTTGCATCTCGGACGCCCCGACGGCGCTGCAAGCGCGGCCTCCTTCGCGAGCATCGCTCAAGCGTGTGACCGCCTCATCATCAATGGCGATTGCGCAGAACTGCATCATGAACGCTACCGCGCACTCGCGGCGCTCGAACTCGAACGACTGCGCGATGTTTGCCTCGTGCGAGGAACGAAGCTCGAACTCCTTTCTGGCAACCACGACCCACTGCTTGGTCCTCGCATCTTGACGCTTGCGAACGAGCGTGTACTCGTCACGCACGGCGATGCGTTCCATCCCGCCCTCGCGCCGTGGAGCCGCGCCGCGAAGGTCATGCGCGCCGCGTTTCTCGAGGCATTCGAGCGTGAACGACTTCGGCTTGGAGATCGTGAAGCGCGGTTTGTCGCCGCGCAAGCTGCGGCGGAAGCAGAGTGGAAGTTCGAAGGCGCGGGCGCGTCACACTCGACGATCTTGCGATTGATGTTGCGCCCGCTCGCGGTACTGCGCATGCTGCACTACTGGTCACGCTTCAATGCACTCGCGAGCGACTTTGCCGACGAATACCTCCCGCACGCACAAATCGTGGTCGTGGGGCATAGCCATCGCGCTGGCGTTTCCATGGTTCGCGGCCGGACCATCGTCAACACAGGCGCGTACTCGTTTCCTGGAGTTCCGCACGCGCTGGTGCTCGATGGCGAGCAATGTTCCCTCCATCGACTTCGCCTCGTTCGCTTCCGCTACACGCTTGCGGAAGTTCCGTCCGCGCGTTGGCAACTCGCATCGCCCGCGTGCGCCTCTCCGTATGGTCGTCCAATCGCTGAGGAAATGAACCGCCCAGCGTCGCAGAGCTGATCCATTGAGACACCCGTGGCGTAACCGAGTCGGTGGATGAGATCGATGAGTTGCTCCGTGGCGACATTGCCAGACGCGCCGGGCGCATAGGGACATCCGCCGAGACCAGCCACGCTTCCGTCAAACTTCCGCACGCCCAACGCGAGCGCTTGTGCCGCGCAATCGAGTGCCCGACCGTTCGTGTTATGCAAGTGGAGGACGCTCGCCTGTGGCGTCAACGTGTCTGCGATGCCCTCGTAGAGTTGCGTAATCTCAGCGGGCGTTGCGACACCGATCGTGTCTCCGAGATCGATCTCGTCGACGCCGAGGTCAAGAAGCATCCGCGTGACCGAGCGCACGGCGCTCGCGTGCACCTTTCCCTCAAACGGGCATGCGACGGCGCAGCTCACATAGCCACGAACGCGAACGCCCGCTGCCTTCGCGTCTCGAACAACGGGGGAAAAACGCGCGACGCTCTCCGCAATCGTCGCGTTGATGTTTCGCTTCGTGAAGCTCTCGCTCGCCGCAGTGAAAATCGCGATCGCATCCACTCCAACAGCGAGTGCGCGCGCGAGGCCCTGTTCGTTTGGAACGAGCGCGCTGTACGACACACCTGCCTGACGCTTGATCGCTCGAAGCAGCGCTTCGGCGTCAGCGAGTTGCGGCACCCACTTTGGGCTCACGAAACTCGTCACCTCTATCGATGTCAAACCGGACTGCGCGAGCGATTCGACGAAGTGAATCTTGGTTTCAAGACTCACAATCGTCTTCTCATTCTGAAGTCCATCCCTCGGACCAACTTCGGTGAGCGAGACAAACGCACGCGGCACCGTCATCAGGCGTCCCCTCCAGTAATTTTTTGTCGGCGTTCCCGTTCCACCTGCGCTCGTTCTTCTTTGCGTGCATGCCGAAGAAGCACGATGACGATCGCCACGACCGCAAGCGACACCAGTGCTCCAAACGCAAACAGCAAGAGTTCCGCGCCATGGACGCCAAAGACTGGATCGAATTCTTCCGGTTCCATCCGAGGAGGATTCATGACGCGGCCCCTCCGAAGAACTGAAGCGCCTGCACCTGCGCGCGCACGACCTCGCCTTCTGCCTCGACAAAAACCATCGTGCCAGTCGCACTCGAGTGACTTCGAATCATCGCGAATGCCACGGACGCCGCTCCTAACATCGGCGCAACGCTGCTTGAGGTCACGGTCCCGATCTGCTCCCCTTGCACGCCATCGAGATCGGCGAACACCGCTGCGTCGCCGGTCGCGAGAAGATCCGAACGCAACCGTAGCCCGACGAGGATCTGCTTGGGCTTCCCGAGATGCTGCATGCGGGCAACCACTTCTTGACCGGGGTAACAACCCTTCGTGAACGAGACGCGAGTCTCGAGAACGCCAGTTTCATGCGGGAGATGTGTTGGCCCGAAGTCGATTCGAAAGATCGGCTCGCCATTTTCGATGCGCGCGATGTTGTACGCGTTCCAGCCTGCGCGACGGACGAGTTCTTCTGCACGCAAGTCGTTCCACAATGCACCAGCGCCGCCCCAAGCGACGCGGATCGAATAGCCCTGCTCGCCAAGAACGGCAGTCGCGAACACAGTTGTGCCACCATACAGCTCGCTCGAACACACTTGCGCGCCGTCAGGCATCGCCAAGCCAATGCTTGCGAGTACGCGCTGCGCGTGTGGACCATGAAGCGAAATCGCATGCACGCTCCGAGTGCAATCCGCGACCGAAACCGATTCGGCAAAAACGAACTGCTGCACGGTTGAGGCAACGCTTGCCGCATCGTGCGCGACGAGGTCGAGGAGCAACTTGTCCGCCGTCTCCACGATGGAGAGATCGGCATCAATCCGTCCCTTCCGATTCGTAAGAAATCCCCGCGTGACACCTCCACCCTGCAACTTTCGAATGTCTTGCGTGACGAGACGATTCATGAGATCGAGCCGGTCCTTGCCCGTGACCTCGATTGTGCCGCGCCACGCATCATCGAAGAGCGCGCAACCACGGCGAATCGCGGCGTACTCGAGTTCCGTTCCTTCAAACTCAGCAACGACCTCGCACGACGCCTCTCCTGACGCATCATGGGGGCCAAACGCGATGTACTCCGGACCTGAACTCTCGCCGCCGTCGTGACCCTCCGCATTGAGAAAGCCTGTTTGCGCACCTGGCCTCAATGCGCCGTGCTGCGATTGCCGCGAACGCGGCTCGAGCGAGGCAATTCTGTGCAATGGGGCAAGAGGCGACGCAAACCGCATGGACGGATGTTATGCGGGAGCCGAGTTTGATTGTTACGCTCCCCGACTTCTCACTCTGGAAACTCCCTCACTATGGACATCGAACTCTTCCGTCGTCTTTGCGAAACCCCCGGCATCCCAGGACGCGAGGAGCGTGTCCGCACGCTCATTGAGAAGGAGACAAAGTCACTCTGGGACGCGTCGCAAACCGATGCGATGGGATCGTTCATCTGTACCCGCGCACCAACCAAGCGCGGCGCGTCGAAAGCACCGCGATCCGCGACGCGCGTGATGCTGGCCGCGCACATGGATGAGATCGGCTTCTTTGTTCGCCATGTGGATGAACAGGGATATCTCTGGCTCAACCCGGCTGGTGGATTCGACACACGCAATCTCTTCGCGTCGCGAGTGAAGGTTTGCACGAGTAAGGGTGACTACGAAGGGGTCATGAACCCAGGTGGCAAGCCGATCCACATTTCAAGTGATGCAGAGCGAACGAAAGTGCCAGGTGTGGAGGAATTTTTCATCGACCTCGGTCGCGACGCCGCTGAAGTCAAGAAGCTCGTCGAGATTGGCGACTTCGTCGTGCTCGACCAACCGTTCTTCCACACACCTAAGAAGATTGTTTCCAAAGCACTCGACAATCGCCTTGCGTGTTTCGTCGCCATTGAAGCCGTGCGTAAGCTCGCGAAGTCCAAGGCGGGCCACGCGTGCGAGATCGTCTGTGCATTTACGACGCAGGAGGAGGTTGGGCTGCGAGGCGCGCAAACCGCTGCGTATCAAGTGAAAGCCGACATCGGCATCGGACTCGATGTGACGCTCGCCTGCGACACACCGGGAGTCCCCGACACGCAGCGCGTCACGAAGCATGGTCTCGGCGCCGCAGTGCTCATTCAGGATGGATCGATGATCGCCGACGCTGGGCTTGTCTCGGATGTCTGCGCAGTCGCGAAGAAGCACCGCATCGCATATCAACGCTCGATTCTCCCTCGCGGTGGCCAAGACGGGGCAGCGATTCAACGAGCCGGATCCGGCGCGCGTTGCATCGCGCTGTGCACCGGCACTCGCTACATCCACACCGTCACGGAGATGGTGGACAAGGGCGACCTCGAGGCGACAATCGATCTCCTCGCCGCATACCTCCAGAGCGTCGCGTAGATCTAGTGCTGTAGGAGGAGCATCGCTCCGACACACAGGATGAAGTATGGGACGAGCGACGCCGCGCCGGCGTAGTCCTTTGCCATGCGTTGGCCAAAGAACAGCATGAGGATGTCCACAGCTGCGAGTTGTGCGCCGTACATCGCGAAAACTTTTTCACCAATCGCGATGAGCTCGACTGCACCGATGAGCGCGAGAAGACCTGCGACGACTTCCGCGATCGTCACGATCAGCAGCATGCCCTTCACTTGGGCGCGGAGCGGTGACTTTGCAAAGTGCCCTTGCAACCACGCGAGGTTGCCCGAGAAGTCGAGGCACTTGTCCAGTCCCGATTGCAGGAACAGCACTGCGATGAACAGGAGCGTGACAAGTTGCGCAAAAACGATGGGTTGAAGGAGTTGGGCGCACATGCACGGCGAAGTGTAACCATCACCCCTGCGCGATCGCCGAGGCCGCGACGGCAATCTCTCGAGCTGCGTCGACCTGTTCGCGCGCGCGAAGTCCAGCACACATGCGCTCTCGCAATGGATGATCTTCGAGCAGTTCCTGGAGCGCAGTCCCGAGCGTCGCGAGATTCGCGAGGGAGTCAATGTGGTCATGCTCGCAGCGAGCGAGCCCTGCATCGACGAACGGCTGGGCATTCGCGCGCTGATGTTGATCATGGTGCCAGGGATACGGCGCGAACACCGTCGGTACTCCGTTCGCTACCGCTTCGGCGACGGAGTTTGCCCCCGCTCGCGAGAGCGCAAGATCAGCCGCGCCCCATGCAAGTCCCATCCGTTCAAGGAACGAATCCACAACCGCATGCACGCCAGCAGCTCGATACGCCGCTTCCATCGCGCTGCGTTCACCACCTCCGACGAGGTGATAGACCTGCCAACCAGCAAAGGCACTGCGTCGTTCTTGGAGCATGCGCGCAAGTAACTCGTTCAGGCTCTTCGCCCCTTGGCTTGCGCCTGTGACGAAGAGCGTGCGCAAACCGGATTGCAGACCAAGTTGCGCCCGACACTCCGCTTGGTCCGCAGTCGCCATCGCGATTCTTCGAATTGGCATGCCGACAATGCGCGTTGCGAAGCGAGGGGAACTCGGTGTCTCGCAGGCACTCCAAATGCGCTGCGCGCGCTTCGCAACCCAACGATTCGCCTTGCCGGGCGTCGCGTCGAGATTCACGAGAAACACAGGCACTTTGAGCGACTTTGCTGCATGGACGACCGGCGCGGTGACGAACCCTCCGAGCGAAATCACGCAACGAGCGTTCTGTGTACGGAGCAGTTCGTGAGCGACGCTGCGCCCTGCCACAAACGCTCTCGCGAAGCGAATGAGGCGCGCGGGGCGAGGCGAAAAACCCTCTGCTGGAATGGGTTCTGCGTGGTAGCCCGCACTATCGAGCATCATGCGATCAATCGGTCGCGTCGAACATGCGAAGCACAGCGGGATGGCAGGCGCAATCTCGCGAAGCCTCTCAGCGATCGCAATTCCAGGCGCAATGTGACCTCCCGTTCCGCCGCCCGCGAGAATGATGCTCCCTGTGCTCATGCGCTGCGCGTGTTCCAAGCAGAAGTCGTAGCACCATCCATGCTCGGCGCATCAAGGTCGATGCCAAGCGCGCGTTCATTCTTCCGAGCCGTTCGCTCGATAGAAAGCAAGAGCCCGAGCGAGAAGCAAGTCATGACCCAACCCGATCCGCCGCTTGAGAGAAGCGGAAGCGCAATGCCTTTCGTCGGGGCGAGTCCCGTGACGACGAGGACATTGATCAGCGCCTGAAGTCCAATGATGAAGAGAACGCCGGTTCCGACGAGCCGAGAAAATGGCGAGATAATCGCGTCGCCGTCGGGGCGGTTCGCGCCACGCGTCACGATGGAAAGTCCGGCGAGCAAGAGCATCGCGTAGGTCGCGAGGACCATGAGCGCTCCAACCACACCGAGTTCTTCACAGACGATCGCGAAGATAAAGTCCGTTGTGTCTTCAGGGAGATATCCAAATTTCTGCACACTGTTGCCAAGGCCGAGTCCTTGCATTCCGCCGCCCGCGATCGCGCTCATCGATTGAATGATGTGATAGCCGATGCCTTCTGGATCGGCCCACGGATTGTTCCATGCGAGGAGGCGGTTCACGCGATACGGGCTCGTGATAACCGCAGCCGCTGCGCCGAGTAGACCCACAGGCAGAAGTAACAGGACATGCGCCCAGCGCATGCCGCCAACCACGAGGAGCATCAAGCAAGCCATGAACACGAGCGCGCCGGTGCCGAGATCTTCCACCGCGATCAGCGCAGCGACGATGCCGACAATTGCGAGGGCTGGAAGGAACCCACGAAAGAAGGTGCGAAGCGACGCGCCGTGCCGCACGCAGTACCAACTCATCACACAAACCATGCCCCACTTCGCCAGTTCACTTGCCTGAAATCCATAGGTCGGGCTCCCGATCCATCGTGCGCTGTGATTCACTTCGCGCCCGATGCCCGGAACATGCACAAGCAGGAGTGTGAGCACGATGCTGCCGAGCAACCATGGGATCGGACTGCGCGCCCCGCGAAGGGTCAACATGCGATCGACTGGAATGAACGCTGCAGCGGTAAGCGCGGCAAGCGAGAGGAAGGCGAGGATCGTCGTGCGACCGAAGAAAATTTGCTCGAAACTGATGGGCCGGTAGTTCGCCAACATCTTCTGAAACTGCGCTTCGCTCACTTGTCCGGACTGCAGCAAGGCGGGATCAGGCGCGACGACAAGACCAGCGGAGTTCACCATCACGATCCCGATGACGAGAAGCGTGAGCACAGCGAGAATGAGACCATGGCCAGCGCGCAGCATTCGTCGAGTATCGGCATTCGCGCGCGGAAAGCGTTGATGGAACCTGCGGCGCAGTTCCCTCTTGGCGGTGCGTGGTTTCTTCTCCGAGTTGCCCTATCCTAGGGCGCGATGTCCGAGATTCACCCCACTGCGCCGACCGTCTTTCTAGAGACCTTCGGTTGCCAAATGAACGAGCTCGATAGCGAGCTCGTTCGAGGGGCGCTCACGGCCTTGGGCTATCGATTCATCGAGGACTGGACCACCGCCAATGTGGTGCTCTACAACACCTGTTCGGTGCGGGAACAGGCGGAGCACAAGGCCTACAGCCGACTCGGCCTCATCGCGCAGCGCAAGCGGGCAGGCGAACAGGTCGTCCTCGGCGTCATCGGGTGCATGGCGGAACGCGATGGAAAGGACATGTTCCGGCGCTATCCGCAAGTTGATCTCCTCTGCGGCCCGGGCGAACTCGACCGACTCCCAAATCTCATCGAAAACACGCGCAAGATGCAGTCGCTCGGCGAGGACGCGCCACGCCTGAGCAAGGATGCGCGCTCCGCACTCGCAGGAAACAAGAGCCGGCGCTCGACCACCCTTGCGGCCGCAGACGACAATCTCGAACTTCTCGATCTGAGCCGCGCCTTTGAGCCCGTTAACGCCGCGAGCGAACGGCGCAGCGCGTATGTCCGCATCACTCGCGGATGCAACAAGTTCTGCACCTACTGCGTCGTGCCCAACACGCGTGGCGCTGAAGTGCATCGGCCCCCGGGCTCGATCGTCGAAGAGTGCCGAAGACTCGCGGATTCGGGCGTCGTCGAGATCACGCTGCTCGGTCAAACTGTCAATCACTACCGCTATGTCCATGGCGCCGCGGTTGGAAGTGACGGACTTGAACGACCGCAGATTGGGCCTGGCCTTGGCGCATTTCGATCAAGTGCGGTGCTGAGCGCAGGCACTCGCACGACAACATTCGCGGATCTGCTTGCGCGCATTCATGAGGAGGTTCCGCATCTCCAACGACTTCGATTCGTGACGAGTTACCCCCGTGACTTTGGCGCTGATGTCCTCGGCGTCATGCGTGACGCGCCGCGCATCTGCAACTACATCCACGCGCCCGCGCAGTCGGGTTCCGATCGCATTCTCAAACTGATGAATCGCGGTTACACGGTTCGTGAGTACCTCGAGTTTGTCGAGCGAGTCTTCGACTTCTTGCCTGATGCAACTATCGCCGGCGATTTCATCGTTGGATTTCCGAGTGAAACTGACGAGGACTTTGAAGCAACCTGCGCGCTCGTGCAGCGCATCCCGTTCAAGAACAACTACATTTTCAAGTACTCCCCGCGACCCGGGACCGTCGCGATTGACCGCTTCGCTGACGATGTGCCGCTCGAAACTAAGAAAGCCCGGAACAATCGCCTTCTTGATATCCAGACCGAGGTTAGTCGCCGCGTGCACGAAAGTTGGGTTGGGCGCGAGGTTGAGGTCCTCCTTGAGCAGGTCCGCACGCACAATCGTCAAGAGAAACCCGTGGGCGCACACATCTCAAGAGAAGCGAGCGCGACGCTCCATCCTCAATCGAAGAATGTCGAGCTGGCGTGGCAACGGACCAAACCGTTGCAAGGGACCCAACTCCTCGGCCGGACTCCGGGAGATCTCATCACCGTGATTGATGTTCCGGAGGGCACATGGGGTGCATCGCTGGGTCAAATCAGGCGCGTGCGCGTGACTGGATCCTCCCCGATGCTCCTGCACGGAACCCTGCTCTAAGCCCCCTGACAGCGATTTCACTACCCAATAACTGCGTAATCGGCATAGTGCCATCGCGCGCCTTCGGCAAATTTGTCCGATTCCTTGACAGCCCTTCCCTGTGAAGTACTTTCCCTGCGAGGTAGAGGGAACCCCGTAAAGGGCGGGGTCACTTTAGAGGGACCGCGGAGCTATCCTCACCAGCTTCGTTGTAGTTAGGGATTTAGGGAGTTTTAGAAATGAAGATTGCACAGAAAACAGCGCTCATGGGCCTCGCGGTCGCATCGATCGCAGGTGTCGCTTCCGCAACCTTTACCGGTTACTCGGTCACCAACGGCGGAAGCTCCGGCGGCCTCACGAAGTACGCGGTCTACGCGCAGTTCAGCGGCGCAACTGACACCGCCCTCAACTTCTTCCACATCAATCAAGAGAGCGGTTCGGCTGGCGTCAGCTTCTGGCACGCCGATGCTCTCACCGGCGGCGCTCCTTCGAACACCGCGGGTACCTGGAACCCACAGTTCGTCCTCGCTCCTGGCGCTTGGGACTCGTTCGTGTGCGTCGGTGGCGGTACGGGTTTCGCCTCAGGCAACTCGACCAACGCTGACCCATCCTTCGGTGCTGCTGGTTTCAACCAAGCACAGATGCCATTCCCTTCGCCAAACAACCATGCAGTTGGTCCAGGTTGGTTCAACTCGAACCCACCGAACCTTCAGGGTCGCGTGGTCGGCGGACAGGTCCTTCTCGGCCAGTTCGTGATCGCTGACGCTGCGAACATCACCATGTTCCTCAAGGTTGGATACAACGACGGCGTCGCTGGTTCGCCAGTGCAGTTCGGTGAAGGCACCTTCACCCTCGGCGTTCCTGCTCCAGGCGCAGTCGCCCTTCTCGGTCTCGCTGGCCTCGCTGGCCGTCGTCGCCGCGCGTGATCCTGACTTCCACGATCCTTGGATCGTGACGTCGAGACACGACAAGTAGCTCGCTAAATCAGTCCCCCGCTACCGTGAGGTAGCGGGGGACTTGTGCGTTTTTGAGCACTCTCAGAGTTCGCTTCCTCTCGGTGACTCGTGACCCTTCTGAAATGCGCGGCGACTCAGACCCTTCGCGAAAGTCTCACCCGCGGAGCGTTCCCAAGGCGGTCATCTGTGAGACAAAGCGCGCGGCTCACTGCCGGTGAAACGAGCGAATTCGCCGCGCCAAACTAGCGACTCCTTGCGCCGGCGCCATACGATGCGTACGGAGATTGAGCTTGCAGCAAGCATTGAAGTTCACATGTCTCAGCATCGCCTCCGCTGGCATTTGCAGAGCGGCGCCCGCGTCCTTCACCGGCTTCGTCACCGAGATGACGACCGTTTCGACGAACCACGTCTTTCGAGTGTTTGCATCGTTTGACGGCGAGAATGACACACTCTTGAGTGCGTTTCAGATCCATGCGTTCTACGGAACGACCCTCCCGCTCTTCCTTCACAACGATGCGCTCACCGGCGGCGGCGCGACCACACTCGCTGGTGGTTGGAGTCCTGTCTTCCTCCTCTCCGCGAACGCGCTTGATTCGTTCGTGACCATCGGCGGCTCGACTGGATTCGCGTCGGGGAATACGACGAGCGCTGATGCAGGCTGGGGTGCGCCGGGTTTGAATCAAGTGCAGATTCCAGATGGCGCGAACACGGGCGTTGCAGGGTGGTTCAACTCGAATCCGGCCAATCTCCAGGGGCGCGTCACCGAAACGGGGAGAGTTTTCCTTGGCCAGTTCGTCGTCCCAAACTACGGGTTCCTCTGTGCAACACTCCAAGTGAGCTACGACGATGGAACGGCAGGCGCACCACTCGAGTTTGGATCGGGGATCATCGGCTGCCCTGCTCCGGGCGCTGTTTCGGTGGCAGGTCTCGCGCTCGTCTTCTGCCGTCGGCGGCGGCGCGAATCGTCGGTCGTGATGCACTTCGGTGCAATCGACGGATGACTCTGGTGATCCTCTGAATCGTCGCGCCTCCGATCTCCTTCGGATCCTTGCGCAAAGTCGGTCACTCGCTCCACTAACGCCAGGGATGAGCGGCACTTCTAGGTGCCATTCGCGCCGAACTGAGCTAGATTTATGGTCCTAGAACCATGAAGTATTCAGGCTCTGCATATTTGAGTTTGAATTTCTTGACTGCGCTCGCATTGGTTGCATCCTACATACGGAGGATCTGCCCTCATTGCGAGGCGGATCAGTTAGGGACCAAGGGCAGTGTCGTACTCTCAAGACGATTACTGAGTCTGTTGCGTTGCTTTTTGTGTCCTTTATTGATCCCCCCTTTTTGGAGCAGAGAGAGATGAAAATCCTCGGACTCGCAGCTGCACTCGCTCTCGTTGGCGCCGCCAACGCAGACTTCACCGGTTACTCCGTCGTCAGTTCAAGCGTCGCTGGTTACAACGTGTACCAGGTCTTTGGACAGTTCAACGGCGCGACCGACACCGTCCTCAACGCGTTCCAGATCCACGCGATCGCTGGTTCGTCACTTCAGGGCTTCGTCCATGCGGACGCGCTCACCGGTGGCGCTCCTTCGACCGTCGCTGGTACCTGGAACCCACAGTTCGTCCTCGCACCAGGCGCAGCCGACTCGTTCGTCTGCATCGGTGGCGGCACGGGCTTCGCTTCGGGCAACTCGACCAACGGTGACCCAGGTTGGGGCGCCGCAGGTTTCAATCAAACCGGCATCCCAGACGGCGCGACCGCTGGCGTGGCTGGTTGGTTCAACTCGAACCCACCGAACCTTCAGGGCCGCGTGAACGCATCGGGCCAGACCCTTCTGGGCCAGTTCGTCCTCGCAGTCGGTGACACCGCAGGCCGCACCTTCTTCATGAAGGTCGGATACAACAGCGGCGTCGCAGGCGCTCCAGTTCAGTTCGGTGAAGGCCTCTTCTCCCTGCCAACCCCAGGCGCCGTTGCGCTCCTCGGTCTCGCAGGTCTCGCTGGCCGTCGTCGTCGCGCCTGACTCTTGAGCGCTCGCGCAGGTTTCTTGCCTCGCAACGAGGTAAAAACGCTGCACTCGCTTTGGACTCCGCCGCCGCGAGTGAATCGCGATCGGCGGAGGGCGAACTCCGAGCGCCAGACAGCATTCCTTGAATGATCCAAGCCCCCACGCAGTGTACGGCGTGGGGGCTTGCTTTTTTGCGCCCGTCCTTTGAGCGCATCCCTTGAGCGCTCGTGTCAGGTTTCTTGCGGCGCAGCGCCGCAAAAACACTGCACTCGCTTTGGACTCCGACCGCGCGAATGAATCGCGACGGTCGGAGATCGGGCTCAGTTCGTCCATCGAGCATGAGCGAAGACGCGTCCCTGCAGGCGTCCCATTCACTCGCGGCGCAGCGCCGCAAAAACACTGCACTCGCTTTGGACTCCGGCCGCGCGAGGGCTTGCTTTTGCGTTTGCCGCAAGCCAGAGCCCTTTCAGGGCATCCACTTACGCCGTGCAGATGCTATGCATTTCCTCATGAATTTCTTCCGTTCTTCTCGCTTTGCGTGAACCGTGAGATACCTTCTCCGCGTAACGACTCGCTTTCGCGATCGTCGTGTCAGTTCAAGTTACTCGCACTTCTCTCGACAGTTCACAGGAGCATAATTGTGAAGACTAGCCTCACGCTTGGCGGATTACTTCTCGGTGGCGTCGCCATTTTCCTTGGTCAAGTTGACGCCACTGCCGGCACTGGCAAGGGCGATGGCGGGACTGCATCGGTCGGCGCGGATGTGATCGTCGGTGCGATTCCTGATGTGACTTCGTACGGCGCTGTCGGTGGCATCCGAGCGTATGCGTTCGGCACCACGAGCTGCAACATTGGTACCGCGCAGCTGAACTGGTACGCATCACCCAATGTGAACCACCCATACATCCCCATGGGAATGTATCGCGTCGAAGCTGGTCGCATCGAGCAGATCGGTATGTCTTGGGGTAAGCATGGTTACTGCGCGCTCCAACAGAATCTCTGCGGAACATGCACGCCCGCAGGCGGCGGTTGCCCATCGCTGCTCGGCGTCGGCTGCTCCGATCCATACACCTCGAGCCTCAATGGTTCGCAAGGCGATCTCGGCACGCGCGGCGAAGTGAACGGCGCGACTGGCGCATTCCCAGGCACGCCAAACGCTGGCATGCCATCCGCTGCGGCAACCATCGGTCGTCGTCTCCAAGTCGCGCAAGCGGACTTGAATACGACGACGCACCCAGGCGCGATCTTCATCGCTGAAGGTCAATACATCCACCCACAAGACGCGCTCGCGCTCAATGACAACAACAACGCTTCATGGCGCTCTTTCACGGTGAATCAGTCCACTTGGGCTGTGACCCTCACGGGTGCAACGAATCAGCAGAAGCCCGCGATCGAAGCTTGGCGCGTCTATAACGCCGCTGTGACGACGGTCAATGTGGACATCATCAACGATGGCCGCATGATCGTCGGCTTCTATGTGCGCGACAACGGAAACGGGACCTATCGCTACGAGTACGCGGTGCAAAACCTCAACTCACATCGTGCGGGTCAATCGTTCTCCGTGCCGATTCCTGCTGGCGTGACCGTGACGGGCGCAGGCTTCCACGATGTGGCGTATCACTCGGGTGATGCGACGGTCGGAACCGATTGGACATCCTCGGTTGCTGGTGGTGCAATCACTTGGTCGAGCCAAACCTACGCGCAGAATGTCAACGCGAACGCGCTGAAGTTCTCAACGCTCTACAACTTCTGGTTCGACGCGAACACTGCGCCAACTTCAGCGAATGCGACCATCGGACTCTTCCGAGCTGGTGCAGCAGGCGATCCAACCTCCGTCGTTGCGGCGGTCAAGGCGCCAGGTGCACCTGCCGTGACATTCGGCGATCTCAACGGCGACGGAATCGTCGACGGCGCAGACCTCGCGATGCTCCTCAACAACTGGGGCGGCTCGGGCGTGGGCGACCTCGATGCGAACGGCATCGTCGACGCCGCGGACATCGCTGCCATGCTGAACGCTTGGTCTTGATCTGTCGGATGTCGACGGAAACCGGCGCTTCCCACCGAAGTGACCGAAAACTTCCGCCGATCAGTACATACAGTTGAAACCTCCGAGGCCTGGCTTCTTCACGCCAGGCCTCGGCTTCTTCGCAACCGCGGTGACCTGCGTTGCGAACATGCGCCATCCAAGCGCCGTAGGGCGTGCGGAGGCAGCCGCTGCAGCGTCCATGACTCCTCAGAGCAGATTGCAACATGAAAACTTCCACCACTCTTTCCGCGTTCTTGCTTCCACTCACGCTCGCGGCAACGACTGCGCTTGGGAGCGCGGCGCCTTCCATCGCTCCACCGAAGGGCGGCGGCAATACCGGAACGAAGCGCACGCAGGCTGAAGCGCCGAAAGCGGATACGACGCTCGTCATCCCGAGTTTGTCGCAGTTCACGGTGAGCGACCTTGCCGTACCGACTGGTGTTCCCGAATTCGTCGAGATCGTCGTGACGCTCGACGGGCAAATGGAGACGCTCCGCTTGCAGCGCACAAGCATGCGAAGCGCGCATGCGAAACTGATTCTGGATGAAGGCGCTCAAGGGATGCGGGAAGTCCCGCTTCCACCGGCGCGCACATACCGCGGAACACTCGCCTCAAATCTCGATGTTCGCGTCGCTGCGAGTGTGATCGACGGCAAGCTCTGGGCGATGATCGACGCTGTGGATGGCACTTGGTTCGTGCAGCCCTTGAGCGACTTCGTTGCAGGATCGCGACCGCAGTCACATGTCGCCTATCGACACGATCATGTGCTCCCGCTCGAAGGCTCTTGCGGAACGGATAACGCGAATCTCTCACTGCCTGACTGGGTCACCGATGGTTTCGATCCTGGCGCTGACGGCGATCCATCGATCAATGGCGACGGCGGGATTGCCGGAACGACGCCATTTGTCGCGGAAATCGCTTTCGACGCGGACTACGAGTTTTTCCAGAAGAACGGGAACAGCGCGACCAACACGGTGAATGACATTGAGAATGTCATGAACAATGTGTCGTTCGTGTACGACCGAGATGTCAACATCAGCTACGAGTACACGACCTTTGTGGTCCGCACGACAACGACCGATCCATACACAACAAGCGTCATGACCGACCTCCTGTGCGAGTTCCGTCAGAAGTGGATCACCGCACCCGAGAATGGAATCGCGCGGGATGTCGCGCAGTTGTTCACTGGAAAGACGATCACTGGAAGCGTGATTGGGCTCGCGTGGCTCGGCGTCACTTGCAACCAAGCTGGCTCAGACTGCTCCGGCGCCGGAAACCTCGCGTTCAGCGCAGTCGAGAGTCGCTTCACAACCAACAGTGACTACCGCACCTCGCTCTCCGCGCACGAACTCGGGCATAACTGGGACGCGCTGCATTGCGACGGATCATCGCCTTGCAACATCATGTGTTCGGGCATCAATGGATGCAATGGAACCACCGGCGCAAACCTCAAGTTCAGTCCGGTATCGCAAACCCAGATCATCGCGTACCGAGACAGTGTCGCGTGCGATTACGCGCTCCCTGCACCCCTATCGCTACCGTTCTTGGATCAGATGAATGGCACGGGGATCGATGCCACCAAATGGCTCTTCAATGATGGCGGACAGACATCGCCGGCTGCCACCAACGAACCATCCGCTGCTCGATCGCTCAACCTCGATTCGGTGAGCACCGGCGAGTACGACGATGATGAGATTCGTTCGAACTTCATGCTCCTGTCTGGCATCACGGTCCCAGTGGTCTTGAGCTACTACACGGAGTATGTGACTGTCGAAGCAGGCAAGACGCTCACGGTCGAGTATTTCAACAACACGAACGATTGGGTTGCGCTAAACACGATTACGAGCACCGGCGGAACGCAGTCTTCGTTCACACGGTGGGAACACACGCTGCCCGCGGCCGCGAAGCACAACAAGTTCCGCTTGCGGTTCCGCACCAATGGCGACAACTTTGACGACGAGTGGTTCATCGACGACATCCAAATCATTGCTGGCACTCCACCCACCAACGATGAATGCACTGGCGCGACGGTGCTGCTTGCGGACGGCATCGTCCCCTTTGACACAACCTATGCGACCAATAGCGCGCTGACGCTCCCTGTGTCTTGCAACGAGGGAAGCGGAACAACCGTCGCAAGCGATGTGTGGTTCACTTACATTCCAACCTGCACCGGGACGGCGACCATCACGACTTGCGGACTCGCTGGTTTCGATACACGCATCGCGGCGTACTTGGCACAGTGCCCACCGAGCGGCGCGCTCATCGCCTGCAGCGATAATGGCGCGGGCTGTCCCAACGGGACATCCTCGATGTCCTTCGCGACGACCCTCGGCATGCCCGTCTACATCCGCGTTGGCGGCGCGACCGGGGGTGGCAGCGGAAACATGAGCATCTCTTGCAATCCAACTCCTCCGCCGTGCCAAGGCGATCTTGACGGCAACGGAACTGTCGATGGCGCGGATCTCACGACCGTCCTGAATGGATGGGGAACCGCCAGCGGCGACCTCGATGGCAACGGCATGGTCGATGCAGCAGACATCACACTCATCTTGAACGCATGGGGACCGTGCTGAGCGACGGGCTCACCCGCTTCCTTCAATCATGAGCTTGAACTGCCCGAGTCACTCGATTCGGGCGGTTCGTTTTTGGCGGGTTCAGTGGCGTCCGCCGCAGGAAGTTGCAACGACTGCTCCTCGCCACCGTCGATCCGAACTTTGGTGAGGCGTGAGGTCGGCATCATCGAACCGATCTCTGGCACGAGTTTCGTTCGAACGCTTCCAGAGACCGACTTACCTCCGTCGAAGCGGAAGACGACCTCCCAATGAAAACTCGGTTCGAACACCGAACCGATGGGCTCCGACGAAACAACGGAAGTGCTCTCGAGCGCGCCGTATCGAGCGCGAACCGCATCGGCGAAGGCCCTTCGCGCCGACGCATCCACTCCTGCCGCGCCGACCTCAAACAGAGCGTTCGCTCGCGTTTCAAGGGCTTGGGGCTCTGCCGTCGCGCTGCCCTCACGCAAGAGTGCGGCGACGCCTTCGCTCATCTGGGACTCGTACTCGTCCAGCGTGGAGAACGCGAAGTTCTGAAGAGCGAGAGAAGTGACGATCCCAAAGCAACCCAACACGATCCCACTCACGGCAAAGTTCTTGCCGCGCATGACGCCATCCGATCGCCGAATGCGTTCACTTGCGATGAAACCGAGCATCACCGCTGCTGCGGCGGCAGGGATCGCACAGCAGCCGACGATCGACAAACTGAACGACGCGACGGCGAGGCGGCTCAGACGGGGACGGAGTACTGGTGGTCGCGTAGAGGCATCCGGAGCTGTCGCTCGCTCTGAGAGCTTTGATTGATCGCCGCTGGATGGCAGGTCCATGCGGACGAATGTACCGCAGAGCATGATCCAAACACGCGCGCAAGCCCTGAGGCATCGCGAATCGCCGAGCAATGCAGTGCATCATGGGTACACTTGCTTCGTGCAAGGAAGCCACGCCGGAATCCTCTCTCCAACAAGTTTGACGACGATCCCTTCCGGAGCATCGCTTCGGAATTGGCTGCAGAACAAGCGTGTGACGGTCATGGGGCTCGGACAGTTCGGCGGAGGGGCGAGTGTCACGCGCTACCTCGTTGAGCATGGCGCGCGCGTGCTGCTGACGGATACTGAATCTGCAGAAAAACTCGCAGAGTCCGTCGCGAGCCTCAGTGACCTCGTCGAAGGTGGATCACTCTCATTTGAGCTTGGCGGACATACCACCCGCCAGTTCACCGATACGGACCTCGTGATCGTGAACCCCGCGGTACGCACGCCGTGGAGCAACACCTTCGTGCGCGCCGCGATGGACGCACAAGTCCCGATCGCGACGGAGATCGAACTGACGATTCGCGCATTCCAAGCGCGCGGCGTGACCAACTTCGTCGGCGTGACCGGCAGTGCCGGAAAGAGCACAACAAGCGCGATGACCGAAGCCGCGATTCGCGCGGGACTCACTGCGGCGTGCGCTCGCGGCGCCGTGCACTTCGGTGGAAACATTGGCGGGTCCTTACTTGCCGCGAGTGCATCCGCCAGCGCAGAGGATGTGGTGATTCTCGAACTGTCAAGCGCGATGCTGTGGTGGCTTGGCGAATCGCTCCGTTGGTCGCCAAGCGTTGCGGGATTGACGAATGTGCTTCCAAATCACTTAGATTGGCACGGCTCATTCGAACACTACGCACATTCGAAGTCGAGGCTTCGCGCGTTTCAGTCGGAGGATCAGCGCGATCGCTTCGTGACACACTTCGAAGGCGACGCGCGAGAAGCGGAGTCGCTCGCAATGGGGATATCGCCGTGGTGGCGACAGAGTGATGCGCCGCAGACCGCGCGCCCGGCGACATCCGTGCTGCGCTCATGCCTTCCCGGTGCGCACAACCAACGCAATGCAGCACTTGCGATTGACATTGCGATCCTCGCGCTTGAGCGCATGCGTATCGAGCCGATTGTCGAAGCAATCGTGCGCGCGGCAGAGGCATTTTGTGGCCTTCCTCATCGATTGCAATTCGTCGCAGAAATCAACGGCGTTCGCTACTACAACGACAGCAAATCGACGACGGTGGAATCTGCGTTCCTTGCGATTGACGCCTTCGACGATGCGACTCGCGTGCATCTGATTGCAGGCGGTTACGACAAGAAGGTCGATCTCTCGGCAATCGCCGCACTTGCGCCGAAACTCGCAGGGCTCTACGCCATCGGGGCGACGGCGGAGATGATCGCATCCCAAGGAGGCGTGCGGTGTGGAACGCTTGACGCGGCTTTCGAACGCGCGAGACTCAATGCTTGCGCAGGCGACATCGTCTTACTTTCGCCAGCCTGCGCGAGTTGGGATCAATTCACAAACTACGAAGCGCGTGGCATGCGTTTTTGTGAGCTGGTGCGCCTGTGCAGCGGGTGATGCGCTGTGCGGATCACTCGTACAGCGGGCGATTCTTCGAAGGCAGCGGTCCGCCTGCGGGAGTCCACCATGCTGGTGCCCCGAGCGGTGCGTCGATGCGCTGCATGTACTCCGGCGGCTCTTCAGCCCACTCCGGTGCCTTTCGAAGCGTGTAGTCGATTCGCACGCAGTCCTGTGGCGGGCATGTGAGTTGATTCGTCAACCGACCGGTTTGTGTGTCGGATTCCCAAATCGCGTACATCATGCGATCCGGTCGCGTTACGGGATCGTCGCCCTTGCCTCCGAGGAAGTTGAACGAGAGTTGCTTTCCCGGCGGGATGTCGAGCTTGAAGAACGGCTGCTCGGTGCGCGTGTCGATGAGCGTAATCGTCACCGGTTTCATCTCCGTGGAGATGTAGGTGTAACCCTGACCCGTGCCTGGGTAGTAACTTCCCGCTGGGCGGTAGCAGCCTGTCATCGTGGGGAGCAAGAGCCCACTCGAAAGCAGAACCCCTATCGCGATGGAACGGACGCGTGCGCGGTGAGACATGTTGCGGCTCAAAGGTAGGCTCAATACTGACCCGGTGGAACGCTGACGGCATCGCGGAGGACCGAATCGTCCAGCGCTCGCCAGCACCTCATCGGTCCGGAACGGGATACTACTTGGCACTTTCAGGGGGGTTCTCGCCTCCAGAGTCCGGCCGCCATGAATTCGGGCACAATACGGGCGCGTTTTACGAAGTTGAACGACCTCCCTATGTCCATCCCCCACACGCGCATCGGACACGGTTACGACCTCCACCGGCTTGAACCAAACCAAGGGGAAGGTCGCGGGAGACCATTCGTCCTCGGCGGAGTGACGCTTGATCACACGCGGGGACCAGTGAGCCACTCCGACGGCGACGCTGTCTATCACGCGGTCGTGGATGCGGTTTTCGGCGCCCTCGCCCTGCCTGACATTGGTCAGCAGTTTCCAGACACCGATCCCGCCAACGAGAGCGCGGACAGCGCGCGGTTCATGCTTGCAGCTCGGACCGCACTCGAACGAACGGGATACTCCGTTGGAAACCTCGATGTCACCGTGATCTGCGAACGCCCCAAACTGTCCCCCCTCAAAGCGGAGATGGTCGCCAACATCGCTCGACTTCTCGACATCGATACGAGCCGCGTCAACCTCAAAGGCAAGACGCATGAGGGCGTCGACGCGGTGGGAGAAGGCCGGGCGGTGGAAGTCCATGCGGTCATCCTGCTGACGCGCGGAGCCTGAGTGCGGCCCCTCCGTCCGAGAAGGCGGGCTGCGCGGGTCGGTTCAAGCCATGGAGTACCCTGCAAGCGCGAGGAGTTTCCCATGAGAGCAATCGTCACAGGTCAGATTGGCGTCGACAAGAAGCCGTACCTCAAAGCAGTCCGCGATGCGGCTGCGCTCAAGGGTGAAGGTATTCAACTCTTCAACCTCGGCGACATGATGTATGCCGAGGCGAGGGATGTCCGACCGGGACGCATCCTCGACCTCCCTCTCTCCCGCCTCGCCACACTTCGTCGAGCCGCGTTCCGTGATGCGCTCACCGAGACGCTCCCCCGCGACGAGCACCCCAATGTCATCATCAACACCCACGCGACTTTTCGTTGGCGACATGGACTCTTCCCCGCGTTTGACTTCGACCTCATCCGCCGCTTCGCCCCCGACATGCTGATCTGTCTCGTGGACAATGTCGAGACCGTGCATCAGCGCCTCCACGCTGAACACGACATCGATGCGACGCTGAAAGACTGCATGGTCTGGCGCGAAGAAGAGATCCTCGCGACTGAGTTGCTCGCGCAATCGCTCGGATGTGAGAGTTCGTTCTATGTGCTCTCGCGCGGGCGACACCAGGACACGACCGAAACCTGCGCGCGCCTCATCACGCAACCGAACATGAAGCGCGTGTATCCGAGCTTCCCGATGAGTCATGTCGTCGACATGCCCGATGTGCTCGCGGAGATCGATGAGTTCCGAGCAGCACTCGCCAAGCACTTCATCACCTTCGATCCTGCGGACGTCGACGAGAAGTTGCTGCTTGAACGCGCGCTTGCCGCTGCGCGCGAGGGCGCCGATTGGATCGAGAACGCCGCGCATGCATTTGGCGGCTCGAAACAGCGCGGCGCTCGCGTGTCAGTGCGTGAAGTCCTCGACATCGCAGGCGACATCGATGGCCAGATCTACATGCGCGACTTCAAGTTGATCGACCAGAGCGACATGATCGTTTCGCTCGTCCCAGAGTTACCCAATGGGCAGCCCGGACTCTCGAGCGGTGTCGAGCGGGAACTGCAGCACGCATGGGAACACACGAAGGAGGTCTATGTCGTGTGGAAGCCGAAGAAGTCACCGAGCCCTTTCATCACTGAAACGGCGACCAAGATTTTCCCCACGGTTGAAGCGGCGCTGTCGTACTTCGAAACCAGCGGAATGTTCCAACCAGGGTGCCTCTTCGGAGGCTGACGCGTGCCGCGAGTCAAACTCACCGTTGCGTACGACGGCACGGAGTTCCACGGTTGGCAGCGGCAAGAGCCGCCCGACGCGCCCGCGCTGCGCACCGTGCAGGGCGTGCTGCAAGATGTCGTTGCGAGCTTCGTGCGTGAACCGATTGTGCTGATGGGCGCGAGTCGAACCGACGCCGGCGTGCATGCGAAGGGGCAGGTCGCGGCATTCACCGCGGAGAGTTTTCGGGTTCCGGTTGAACGGATTCCATTCGCACTCAACGCTCGGCTTCCGCGCGATGTTCAAGTGCGAAGCGCGTCGATCGTGCCTTCAGGCTTCGATCCCATCAGCGACGCGAAGAGTAAGTGCTATCGCTATCTCATCGAGCATCTCGGTCCACCACACCACCCTGCACCGCTGTTTGATCGAGACTTCGTGTTCACGACGCCGCACGAACTCTCGCTCTCGGCAATGCAACGCGCTGCGAGTCAACTCGTCGGGACGCATGACTTTGAGTCATTCGCGCAGGTCTCGCATGGGCGAGAGAACACCATTCGCACGATCTATTCGTGCCAAGTGCGCGCGATCGCGCCGCGTCGATTCGTGGTGGAAGTGAGCGGCAACGGGTTTCTCTACAACATGGTGCGCATTCTGGCGGGCACGCTGCTTGATGTCGGCCGCGGACATATCGATGCGAACGGCATCCCGGCGATCATCGCGAGCAAGGATCGAAGGCAAGCCGGCACGACACTTCCTCCACAAGGACTCTGTCTCGAGTGGATTCACTATGGTGTGCAGCAGGAGGTTGTTGACGCATGACTCGATCTCGCGTGTTCATCGTGGCCTTCCTGAGTTGTGCGAGCATTTTTGGCGGTGACGCGCGAGGGCAAGTGCTCAACCTCGACGCTGCTCCGGCGGGTCCTACCCTGAGCGCGTCCAATGCGGCAAGCACGCTTGCGCAGCAGTTGACGCTTGAAGCGGAGCAGATTGAGCAAGCACTGCTTCAGCAGAGCGGACATGAACGCGTCGCATCGGAAGCGCGCGCATGTTTGCGAAGGTCTGGTGCGTTTCTCCTCGGACCAACCGCGGCGCGACCGTGGGGCGAGAGCAGCGCGGTCGTCGCAGGACTGCGCCTTGCGCGCATGCGAGCAAGCATCGACGCGCTCCTCGCGGCATTCGCGAACGAGAGGCGCGTTGATGACGCGGCGACCCATGCTTCTCTTTCGATGGAAGAACTCTCGAATGCGGACGCGATGCTCCGCGAGTTCTCAAACGAAGCACTCGACTCGGTTCGTCGAGCAGATCCAGCGGATACGGAGGCGATGAGCATCGCTCTCGCACAGGCCATGCAGCCGCTCGCCGATGCCGTTGCGCTTCTCGAAGGAAGAGAGATTCCCAATCCATGGCCGGGCATCGCGCGCGTCGCGCCAGTCGGCGACGCGTTCGTCATGCGGGACATGACACCGCATCGCAGTGACGCAAACTCGCTGCGAGCACAACTCGAGAAAGACCAATCGCTGAGCACCTCGCTCCGCGCCGCGCTCATCGCGGCGCTTGCGCCTGAACTTCCAATTCCGCTTCAGTCTCGCGCGGAACGCGTCGAGCCACTCGTTCGACTCGCACTCCGAGCGCGAACAGCAGGACTCCTGACTGCTGAGGCTATCTTTTCGCTTGACGCCGAGATCCAAGCCGCCTGCGATGCGATTCGACTTGGAGGGCCCACGCCAAGCGGCGACCCGGAGCACCCACAGGCGAGCGATGCAGTCAGCCCCGCGCCACTCTCTTCGGTCGAGCAGTGTGCGCCGGAAATGTCCGCACTCCTCACGATGATCGATGGACGCATCAAACTCGATCGACAGCCGGAGAAGTTGCACGAGACCCTTCGCGCGATCGCGAATGCCTTTGCCGTTTCGCAGTTCGGAGGCGGTGCCACGGCTGGCGCAGATCGGAGGAGTGCGATGGAACGCTGTGGCGAGGTCATGGTGTTTCTCGCGACCATTCGGCTACAGCAGGTCGACGATCTCTCACCAGAGTTGAATCTCATCGCGCGCCAACTCGTGCGAGATGGACGCGCGGCGGAGTTGTCCGCGCTTCGATCGCTTGAACAGGTGGCTGCTGGCGGCACAAGCTTCGCAGATCCAGAAGTCATCAGTGCAATCGAACGCATTCGCACACTCACGGTCGACTGCCGTGAGCTCAACCAGTTGTCGATGACTGTCGATCGCATAACAGCGCTCAAACCGTCGCTTGCGCCCGCCATGGACCGACGCGCGCGTTTGATTGCCAAGCTCCTCACGGACAAACTGAAGCGTCCCGATGCGATTCGCGCGCTCCAAACGCTGCAAGCACAAACAGCGAGATATGCACCATTCCCGCTTGAAGAAAGGCTCAAGCGCGATGACGCAGCACTGACGGAGCTCTGTGGAAGTTCATGCGCGGCGATCGCGCAGCTCGGCGCAGCGCGCCGACTCGCATGGGCGGAGAGTTGGGCCCGAGGGGACACGGACTCGCCGGAGTTCGCGAAGATGGATCGATTTACGAGGCTCGCACGGGCGATCGAAGTCCTCGCCGGCCGAGAGGATTCCGCGATTTCTCGAAGGGTCACCGACTCGATTTCGTTGTGGGGAAACTGGTGCGTCTCCCGCGCGTCATTCGTTCCCGCCACGATGGATAGTGCCGCGCTCCTTCGACTCGCGTGCGCGTCGCTTCGCGCGGGCGAGGAAGAGCGATTCGACGCGGATCTGATGCGACTCGAAGCGACAATTCCGATCGCGGCGCTCGTCGAGCTCCTCCGCAAGGAACTTGGAAGTGGATTCACCAACCGACCAATCACCGCAGCCGCGGAGATCGCGCCTGTAGCAATCAAGCCTCCACCACACGCGTGGATGGCCCATCAGCGTGCGCAGTTTGCTGTGTTCTGTCGGACGATGCTCGAACTTGAAGGAGCACGATCGCGCGGCGATACGACGCTTGAGAACTCGCTCCGCGACTTCGCGAGTTCCACGGCCCATGATCTCAATGAAATCATGGAACCAACACCTCGAGCGACGGGACAAATCCCCTCCATCGACGCCGCGATCGAGGTTCCGCCGCCGCGAACGAGCAACCGTCGCGCAACAACAACGCAGCCAGCCGCATCCGCGCCAGGCACGGCTGCGCCAACGGCTCCTCGCACTTCCCCAAACCCGCCTACTCCTGCGCAGCCTGCCGCTCCAACGAAGCCGAGTGATGGTGCGAAGTCGCCCACCGGCGAGGATGCGACGCCGACAGGCGGACGCGTGCCGCGCGTCGACTCGAAGGATCGCGCCCCGCGGCTTCCTCGCCAAGGCACACCAACGACGGAACCGACGGCAGAGCCAAAGAAGGACAACAAGTAAGTCATGACAGATCCGCCATCGTCGCGCGCCAATGAGGGCGAGATCTCGCAGAGCAGTGTCACTTCAGAACGTGTCGCTGCCACACGCGTGCTTCGGGTCGTGGTCATTGCGCCGCACCCGGATGACGCGGAGTTAGGAATGGGAGGCTCGATCGCGCGCCTCGTCGCGGAGGGGCATCAAGTCCTCATTCTCGACATGACCGATGGAGAGCCGACACCGAAGGGCTCTCGAGCGTTGAGAGCTGCGGAAAGCGAAGCAGCCACGCGCGTGCTTGGTTGTCAGCGGCAGCAACTTGGTCTTCGAAATCGTGAAGTGACGCACACACTCGAAGCGCGTCACGCGGTTGCTGAAGTCCTGCGCGCGTGGCAGTGCGACACGATGTTCATTCCACACCCTGAGGATGCCCATCCTGATCATCGTGCGGCGACGAGGATTGCGGAGGACGCCCGATTCGACGCGAAACTCACGCAAAGCGCGATCGCGGGAACGCCGATCCATCCCAAGCGTCTCTTCTATTACTACTGCACGCATCTTCGAACGATCCCGAGCCCGAGTTTCGCGCTCGACACGACTGAGTTCGTGGAAGTGAAACGCGCGTCGATCCTCGCGTATCGGAGTCAAGTCATCGACCACGCACCCAATCGCGGACTGCTCGATTGGCTTGAAGCTCGCGACCGCTTCATCGGCAGCCAAGTTGGAACGCTCGCGGCCGAACCATTCTGGTCTCGGGAACTTCTCAGCCCATCAGGTCTCGCTGGACTCGTTCCGTAGCAGCACACTTCATCAGGTTACGCGAGGCCTGTCCTGTAGCAGCACATTCCAACGGCTCACACTGGCGACGCAGCGCAAGGTGGATGCCGCAAAGGAAGCGATGCGACTCTGAATCGACTTTCACGCGCGACCACATGCGAAGGGCTGGAGATGCTTGAATCATCGAGTGAGTCCGGCGAAATCGAGGGGAGGACGCACGATTCGTACGCGTTCCTGATCTGCTCCGGCTCGGTCATCGGATGATCGCGCGAGACAGATTGAGAGACCGAGGGGAGCTCGGGCGATGCCTACCACACCCGCCGAACTCAGCCGGCCATCCCGTAGAAAAACCCGGTCTCAGGAAAGGAACTTTCAAAGCATCCACCTCATGGTGGCATAAGCGATAGAGTCTCCGCGTCAGTTTCTTAGAACACCTTTGGCGTCACGACTGTCGCCCTACTCTCGCACGCCGTTCTGCCTGATTCGATTCCCTTCGTTCCCGGCCTGATCGACTCCGTACTCCCCAACTCCGCGCGGTCGGAGTTGCTCCGCCCGCGCATGATGGTCACTCCCCTTTGATGATGGATGCACTGTTCCAGCCCCTCGCAGATCTTGCGCATCTGTCTTCGCTCGCGCACTGGGCGAGTGACTTTGCATCGAGTTTGCCTTCCGTTCTCGCGCAGGCCGGGACAGGGTCCATCCAGGGAGCGTCGGCGCCGCCGCAGGAGCTTCTCGATGGAACTCCCGACTCCCACCTGCTTGCTTGGCTCAGTCGTTACGGCGCAACGTTTATCTTTTTCGCGTTCATCGTTTGTGGCATCGGTCTTCACATCTCAGAAGACTTTCTTCTCATTCCTGCCGGGGTAGCGATCTACCACGGGCAGATGGATTGGGGAGAGACTTTGTTGGCGGCGTACGCAGGCCTCGTGATCGGTGACACCGCATGGATTTGGATGTGTCGGCACTTCGGAACGCGCATCATTCACAGCAAGCGCCTCAAACGACTGATGCATCCGCGCCGGTTGCTCGAGGCGAAGTACGCGATGGAGAAGCGCGGCACCGTTGTCCTCATTCTCGCGAGGTTCATCCCCGGAACGCGGACGGCAGTGCTCACGATGACAGGCGTCCTCCATGTTCCATGGTGGAAATTCCTTGCTGTCGAGTTGACGACTGTCGCTGTCACCGCACCAATTCAGATTGGTATTGGGTGGATCGGTGCTGCAGGCTATGACCACGCCAAAGCCCTCGGTAGCCTTCTCACCATCGGCTTCGCTGTGACCGCGCTCTCGATTGGCGCGTGGTTTGTATGGACTTGGCGCAAAGAATCACGCGCGCGTCGCGGCCCTCGTCCACGATCTCCGGTTGCATGGCTTCGCACCTTTGGGGCGACGAGTGGCGCACGACCGCTCGCCACTCCGAATCCGAGTGCAGCAATCGCAAAGACGAAACCGGCGGAGACCGATTCGCGAAATGGACCGCCGTCAGCTGAGCCGAATGCATAGGACTCCGCCTGGGAGGGCGGCCGCCAAGCTACAAACGGGCACGACTCTCGACCGCGATGCGCGCGATGGGTTCGATGCGATCGACGCAATCGATGCGATCGATGGAATCAAGCGTGCGTTTGTGCATTCCATAGCGTGCAGTGCGGAGCGCGACTCATCGCGCCAGAGGAACCACAAAGAGCATCCGACTGCGATGCGCTTCCTCACGCGGTGGCGCATGTCAATGCGTAGTGCCCCAAGGGCTCCGAGTGTGTTTCGACTCTACCCAGTCTGGCGCGCATTGAATGTGGAGTTGTGAGCGGAACGCTACATATCGCTCTCCTCTCGCAATGAATGACGACGCGGCGTCGGAAGCAATCTGTCACGATCCGCAAGTCCCGCTCGGCGCGGTGCATCACGCTCTCGCGTTGCATACCAATCCAAAACTTCGCTCGACGCATCCACCGCGAAGTCGATGTGCTCCGACGCGCCGCTGTCTGGAGGCAGTTCTGCAACCTGCTCATCGAGCACTCTCGTCGCGAGCCGCTCGTAAAGCTCGCGATCACTCAAGTGATCGGTGCACTGCAGATAGACGCCCCACCGCGCGAGCCCCGCAGCAATCTCCAGAAGCAAGTCCGGCAGCACCTCGTCATCGACAGAGTCTGGCGTTGGAACCTCAACTCCGAGCAACCGCAGTTGCGCCCGGTTGGTTGTGGTCGGTGCTCGCTCAAGGTCATAGACCACCGTCCAGTAGAGGCGATCCGTCATCGCTGCACCTTCAGCGCGCGCGTGAGCGACAAGCGCGTCAATGCCCGCTTCGCGCCGGGATTTCATCGAGGAGATCGCCGCGGCAAATGCTCGCTCTCGCTCCTCAACGCCATCGATCGCCCCTCGATCAACTCGCTCGCGGTGCATCCGTACCTCTTGGTCATTTTCCACGCCGCCCTTCATGCCAACCTCCATGCGAACCTCCCTGTCTACCTCCCTGTCTACCTCCCTGCCTACCTCCCTGCCTACATCCATGAGGACATCTCTACGGCCGTGCCCGCCACGCTCCATCTCGATTCGCGGATCAATCCCGCTGTCAACGGCACTCCCGCGCTGCACACTTCGCATCACACGCTCGATTGCGAGCGCAGACTCACTCTGTGCCGCTCGTCGGGCGTCGAGAGATGAAATCGACTCGCGAAACGAGTGGCCTTCGCCGCCCGTCGTGTCTCGTTCATGAGGACCCACCACTCCATTCCAACGCACAACGCCTCCTTTCGAGCGACGCACCGTGACGCGAAGCTCTAACGCACGAAACTTCAAAATCGCACTTGTGGCGCACCGACGCGCCGCGAGCGAGAGATCAACATAACCTCGCACGGAGCGACCTCGGAAAATGCGCCCAAAATTCTGATCCGAATCTTCCGCGTCCTCGCATACGGCGAGTCACACGAACTCCTCGATCAACGCTGTGGAGCAATCACACTAATGATGGGGAGTTCCACTTCGCGAAACAATTCGCGGTCCACGCATGCTCACTCGGAAGGAGCTCGATGAGATCGCCAGGCAGAAGGGTTCGCCATGAGTCTTCGCTCGACGAGACTCCCGTTTCCGCACTCGCCTCGATCCACAGTTCACGAATCAGCGTCGTCGCGCGCAAGACCTCTGCGCCTGCTCGCCGAGCTACCGCGCCGCTGACAGGTTCGAGTTTCGCTGGCTGCAATTCCAACGCAGCATCCCCTCCTAGGAACCATGTCGCCGGCGTCAGCGACTCAGCACCTTCGATCTTGGCGACGAGAAGCTCGCGACACGGATTGACCGACTGCAACACCTCCGCCGGAATACGACCCCGTAAGGTCACTGCTTGAAGTCCGTCTTCGGCGCGCGCCTCCAAACCGACGCGGGATTGCGCAAGCACCTCACCTGAAAAGGTCATCCGCTCGACGGTCGCTTCAACCTCGCGTTGAGTGAGGGCGTTCGGCCGCTCAAGAAGGTCATCGCTCATGAGAACAACTTCAAGATCGCCCAACAGATCGTGAGACCAACCGTGCGTTGGTTCTATGGAGAGTACCGATCTCGCACACGCTCGACGCACGGCATGCCACGCTGGCTTCGCTCGACCCGCGACATCAATCAGACTCCATGAATGGCCAGCCCAGACATCATTCCATTGCCAAATGAGAGCGCCCATCGATCGCGGCGCGTTCGCGCGATGCCATCGAATGCCGATGTCCATCGCGCGCGCTTGCAGGTGCTGCGCCTGAGCGACGAACTCACGCAGATCGCGCGGCTCACGAAATCGCTCTCGTAAGAACGGCGCGTAGTGGACTTCATCGCCGCCCGTCGCCTTCTGCCGCAGCCGAAGCGCATCAGCTCCGATGGCAAGCGCGGATTGCGGGAGTTGCTCCGCTAGCGTCACAAAGTTCGGTGGAGACTGATGCCCAAACTCACTGCAAAACCTCGGAAGCACGCGACGCAGCCCCTCGATCTTCGCCTCGGCGTCCCATGTATGACGATCTCCAAAGTTTGGATCGTTGGGATGATCTTCCATCGAACCGGAGTACGGGCTCTCCGCCCAATATGGCGTTCCCGCATCGTGCTCTTGCACGGCGGCCGGAAGCGTTTCCAACCAGTACTTGCGGCCCCATGATTGCTTCGGCGCAAGGCGATCCTTCCAGCCCCAACTCCACCAGGCGAGAATGTCCTCATTGCCTCCACACCAGAGGGCGATCGAGGCATGCTGCGAAAGTCGGCGCACTTGATACGCGGCTTCCTCCGCAACGAGCGACGCAAACGGCTCGTCCTCCGGATAGGTCGCGCACGCGAACATAAAATCCTGCCACACGAGAATGCCGAGATCATCGCACGCGCGATAGAACGCGCGCGGCATGTAGTACCCGCCGCCCCACACGCGAACCATGTTGAACCCCGTCTCGCGATAGCGACGCATCTCTGCGCGCCAATCGCGAATCTGTGTTCCGTCAAGCAACATGGGGACGAGATTCGCGCCCCGAGCAAACAACGGCGTGCCGTTCACAAGGAAGCGGAACCGTCGACCTATCGCATCGATGGAAGTGTCTAGCTCCACGCGCCTCGGCGCGATGCGCGCACCCACGGCGTCAGCGCACTGCACTCCGTCAAACGCAACCACATCCGCATGCCACGCAGTATCCGCTCGGCCTCCGAGCTGCCATGGCTGCCACAACTTCGTCGGTTGGATTCTTCGCTCAAACACCCCCTCGTCAAGCACGATTTCTTCGCCGCGAGGCGATGTCAGTGTGGTCTCCAATCTGCAATCACCGAGCTCTCCATCGATACTGAGTTTCAGCGTGCATTCCCCGTCATCACCCCATTGTTGCGAGAGCGAGAGCGGCGCGAGCCGAGCGGCATCCCAACACTCGAATCGCGCGTTGCGAAATCCAACGCCTGCGACGCGGGGCCCCCAATCCCAACCGAAGCGACATGCGGCGCTTCGAGAAAAACAATACGGAGTCCAATCGCCATTCACCGGGCGCTCGCCAAGCAACGATTGCCAGCGAAGCACCTCTGAAACGGGTGCAGCAAATCGCAAGGTGAGCGCGAGCGTTCGTCCCCGCAAGGACTGAGGGATCTCTACATCAAATGGAATGAACGCGCTCTGGTGCGTTCCGAGATGGACATCACCAAGAAACACATCGCATGTGCCGTCGAGCAATGCGATGTGCAGCGCGCATTTCGATCCTTCGCGCGCGTGCGGCACAAACGCCTTTGTTTCAAACGCCCACTCCGTCTTGCCGACCCACTCGCTCTCAAGTTCCGCGCGCAATGGATCAATCGGTTGCTGAACGCCAGCGCGTCCAAGGACCGCGTGAATGGACCATGAACTCCCACTCTCGACCGCCAAGCTTCTGCCGCGCATCCGACCTTCTCCCTCGCCACCGGTTGCCGTGACGGACCACGCACCAAGGCTGACGGGAAAGGCGCGCCGGAGATTACCCATGCATTTTCTCGTGCACGGATTCCTCGACGCTTCCATCGTCTTTAGCGTTCGCACCGCGCGCTTTCAACAAACGCAGCATGCGCGCAAGATCACGGAAACCACCGACCGCGAACCACAGCACCACAGAGGTTCCGACCACGAGGGTGAAGTAGGTGTAACCATGCCAGAAGGAGAGCCACGCGGAATCTTCGAACGGGTAGAGGACGATGATCGGCGTGCCGATCGCGAAGAGCATCGTGCCCGCAATCGGCCATGCAAGCGTGACCCAAGTGACGACGCGATCCCAGCCTGTGAAGTCGCGATCGATGCCGATCTTCTCCCAGAAACTCCGTCGCTCGTCCGCGCCGATGGCGCGTTCGGTTTCGTCGTTGTCCTCAGAGACAGCGTATGCGCCACGGCGAAGCAGTTGATCCAGATCGAACCGCTGACCTTCCGTGATCGACACCGACACGTAGGCAATCGACGCCACAATCATGGCGAAGAATCCCAAGAGTTGACCGTTGAATTTGTTCACCATGAGCAGCGACGTATACAGCGCGTTGAAACCGCCGCCTTCCCATGCCTGCCAGACGCTGCCGAACTCCTTCGTAAAGATTCCGATGGCAGCGCACGCCATGCCGCTCAGCATTCCGGCCCATGCCGCGCGAGTGGTTCCCCACCGCGTGTAAAGACCGCCAATGATCGCGCAGCCCGCGCCTGCAAAGAACAAACTCGCCGTGAGATTGCAGTACATCGCGATGCGCTCGTTCGGAGATCGAAACGCCATGCTGAAGCAGAATCCGAAGACTGCGACTGCAAAGATCGCGCACTTGATGACGAGTACATGGCGCGATGCCTTCAATGGAGCAAGCCCCAACCGCTGCCGCACGGGCATGATGACATCCTGCACGAGAATGGATCCCCACGAGTGCAAGTACGCGTTGTCTGTGCCCAGATACGCGCCGAACATCGCAGCGACAACAAGGCCAAGCAATCCTGCCGGAAGCATGGCGCCAAGCACGACGGGGATGCGGAGCTCGCTCACTTGCCCTGCGGGCATCGCAGCCACCGCGTCGCGCATGACTTGCCCCTCGACCGCGTAACTCGGGTGCTCGAGCATCGTGCGCACGCAAAGCGGCAGCACGAGCGTGATGAGCATCAGCACGCGGAATCGCCAACCGTTCAGGATGTTCGCCATCTTCGATTCATGCGGCGTAATCGCGGCGGCGTTGTAGCCTTGGTCGCCCTGCCACGCCTTCGCGGTGTAGAGCAGAATCACGACCTGAATCATCCAGTACGCAACATTGAAATTCTCTTCGGCGCTCATCGCACTCGGCGCAGGATTGATGAGTGACTTGCCGTTTTTCACAGACAGAAGCGTGTCCGAGAGATCGCTCCATGGGAACTTCATCAGAAGCCACAGCGTCAGAGCCGCGAACACGAGATTGCAAAACACGCCCTGCAGGAAGTCCGTCAGCATGACGGTCACTTGTCCGCCGAGGAAAATGAAAAACAGCGCGGTGCTCAGCATCACGATCATGAGCGCGGCGTAGGTGTCGACCTCCACGCCACTCACAAGAAACACTTGTGGCAAGCCGGTGAGATGCATCAGGAAGCGCGCTGAGATTCCGGGAAACACGCCGTAGTTCAAAAGTCCCGCAGCAAACGCCACGAATCCACAGAAGATGCGGAACGACCGCGAGTACCGCATTTCGAGAAACTGCGCCAGCGTCAACGCGCGAGTGCGGCGGTATCGATACGCGACCCATCCAGTGAGCGCGAGAAAAATCATCACCGGACCTTCCGCGAGTCCCCACCAGATCGATGTGTATCCCACATCGTAATTTTGCTGGAAGTACCACGCGAGCGTGATCAGACCAATCGATGCACGCGCATCGGCGAGCGCGATGAGGTACCGACCGGCGCACCGGTTCGCCGCGAGAAATCCGGCGACGCTCCGTCCGTACTTGCGCGTGGCGATTCCAACGGCCGCGAGGCCCACCACGAGCGCGATTGGGAAGAGCCAGTCGAGGAGCGTCATATGCATCGAGAGATTGCCTCAGTACAAGTCATGGATGCGCGACGACTGTCGCAATCCCGAATGGGTGCAAAGCAAACTGAATCTCATTGCGCTTCGCATCGAAGTGGCCGCGTTCCTGTGCGGACTCGAGCGGTCGCTCGAAGGCATCCGTGCACTCCGCGCGTTGACACCAAGAGGGCATCCGCACGCACACCGTACCGCGCGCTCCGTGCTTTTCGACGATGCGAATCGCCACGCCTTGTCCACTCTCGCAGGGCTTGATCGCGGCGATCTCGACCGCCATCGGCGGCTCGCACACGACAGCGCACGGCTGCGCGAGCGTTCCTTTGCCTCGACCGACACCGAGCACGGTCAACGGACGCAAGAAACGCTCAGCTTCCGCATCGATTTCCGCAGCGCGCCAGTCGCCATCGTGCGCGAGGATCGCGTATCGGAATGCGTGAAGGCGACGATCACAGGTTGCGTCGGGGAAGTTCGGAGACTTGAGAAGCGAAAGCCCGAGCGTTGTCGCGTTCGACGACGCTCGCGCATCCCGACCGTACTTCCCGTCATCGAGAATCGACACGCCGAATCCGGCTTCCGAAACATCCATCCACCGATGGCCTGGCACTTCGAATTGCGCCTTCTCATGGGTCGTGTTGCGATGCGTCGCACGCTCAATCGCGCCGAACTGAATCCCATACGTGGCTGCACGCGCTCGCACGCCAATTGGGAACTCAGCCCGAAGCAATGTTTGCGACTCGCGCCAGTCCACTTCACAGAGCACTTCAACGCGACGAGAGAGCGCATCGAGGCGATAGATCATGCGCATTTCGCTCCGTGCGCCGATGGACTGCAGCACTTCAATCTCGCCACGAATTCCCTCGTTGGTGAGCACACGAATCTGCGCCGCCCCCTCGACCAACGTTGGCTTCTCGCGATAATCGCGGTCCGTGTCCCACGCCTCCCACCGTCGTGGACGATCCTCAAACAACATGAGCTGATGCAGCGGAAGCAGGCCGCGTCCATTTGCGGTGGGCGCATTCAACACGCGCCCATCTTCGTTGCGAACAAGCAACGCAATCCGACCCGCGGCATCAAGTTCCATTGCGATGGATCGATTCGCGAGCGACCGCTTCGAAACATCCACAGGATCCGGCGTACCGCTCTTCCATGGTGTAACGGCTGCGATCGAACAGGCTTGAATTTCAGGGAAAAAATGCAATTCGCCGTCTGGAGAGGCGGCGACCCCACTCGCTCCTGATGACGCAGGATTGCACACCACGAGGCTCTCGCCTCCCCCAAGAATCCCGCACAACGCATCGGCCGCATCGTCGGCGACCGCATTTGCTTTGCTCAGAGTCACCTCGTGATCGCGCTGTGCATCTTCATAGACCGCCGTGATGCTTGAGCCGGGAAGGATGTCATGAAACTGGTTGAGCAGTAGTGACTTCCATGACGCATCGAGCGCGTCACGCGTCTTCGCACAGTCCCCGCGCTTCGCAAGAGCCGCACTCAAGAATTCCGCGCGACGCAGCGCCTCCTCATTCTGAAGATTCGCTTGCTTGATCCACGCTTGGCTGGTGTATGTCCCACGGTGCAACTCAAGATAGAGCTCACCGTCCCACCGTTGCGCTGGCGTATGGCTCGATTCCTTGCTCGCAACATCGCGATGCAAGTCTTCGCACCACGCGTGCACGCTCTTCTGCTGCACCTGTGGCAGCCCCTCAATGGCAGCGGCTCGTTGGGCGCGCTGTGCCATCTCAGCAGTCGGGCCTCCGCCGCCATCCCCAAATCCGTACGGTTGCAACCAACGCTGACTCACTGCGCTACTCGCGATGAGGTTCTTCTCGCCCGCGAGGAAGTCTTGCGGGAGAATCGAACTGTTGTAGTTGTGCCCTGGAGTGAGGTGCGTCAGCACTTCACTTCCATCGATGCCTCGCCACATGAATGTCACATGTGGGAATCGATTCGTCTCACACCAACTCATCTTGTTGGTGATGAATGTGTCCATCCCCGCATGCCGCAAGATCTGCGGGAATGACGCGGGAAATCCGAAGGTATCGGGGAGGTAGACCTGACGCTGCGGCGCGTCCTTGCCAAATACTCGCGCCCAGTACCCACAACCGTGGAGCATCTGGCGAATGAAACTCTCACCTGAGGGACAAGTGCAATCCGGTTCGATCCACATCGCACCCGCGGCTTCCCAGCGCCCAGACTTCACCGCGCGCTTGATCCGCGCGAAGAGTTTGGGTGCATCTTCTTCCACATATGCATACTGCTGCGCTTGTGAGCAAAGAAATCGAAAGTTCGGGAACCGATCCATCAGCGCCAGCACATTCGCGAAGCTGCGAATGCACTTGCGACGCGTCTCGACGATGGGCCACAACCACGCAGTATCGATATGTGCATGCCCGACGGCGTTGCACATCGAATTCGCGTCGCGGCCATGTCCAACGAGCATGCGGTCGAGCTGGCGCCGTTGCTGCTTGATCGCAGCGCGGGGATCAGCCGCGGGAATTGCGCCATGCATCGCTCGCAATCCCGCATCGAGTTCCTTCGCGCGCGGATCCGATGCGTCAAGCGCGAGCATCGTGCGGCGCGCTGTATCGAAGTCCTGCGCGAATTGCCATGCTTCATGGTCATAGGCGACGAGTTCACAGAGCTCGACTCGACCAGGACGATCTTCCTTCCATCTTGCATGCTGCTCTGGATGATCCCACCAGAATGTGGAGATTCCTAACGGGAGATTGCATGCGCCCTCAATGAGGCAGTCGATCTTTTCGCCACCCTTCGCCCGCGGAACCAGCACCACCATGTCACGGTACGGATCGAATCCGTGCACGGGCGCACCATCTCGCCAAAGTGTTCCCTCTGTCCCGCACGAAAACCGGAGCGCGACGCAGCGACCGCGCATGGAAGCAGGGACAACACCTTGCACTCGAAACCACGCAGTCGACCACACAGGTCCCCATCGAGTTCCGATGGGACACTGCGTAAACTTGGCTCGTTGAGCGAGCGCGACGCTTGGTCGATCGACGCCCTTCGGTCGCCACCAAGTCAGACTGAGCGATGAGCGAATCGGGAACGCGAGTGGCGCAAGAATCTCTTGGGCGAAACTCTCGTATCGAAGGGCGGAGTACTGAAGTTCCGGGAGCACCTGCTCACTGTACTGCGGCAGTCGGAGTTCGTATGCCGAAGGGGTTTCGAATGAAGGACCAGAGACCGGCTAACCCCTTCAGAATGAGACCGTCCTTTCGCTCGGCACCAAATCGCGCTGCAACGACTGCTTCGTGCGAGCGATAGCGCGGCGGAAGGGCGACGAGTGCGCCGCTCCCCTGCTCAGTTGTCGCAACGAAGGTCGACCAAAGGACACCGCATACGAGCGCGCTCGGATGAGCACCCAAGTCCACCTCGCGAGAGGGCATGATGAACCATGGGCGGTAGCAGAACTTCATCGAAGCACCGTTCGGAACGATGGTGCCTCGCGTTCGAATGGGCAAGCCAGCGCGCGGGCGAGCGAGAAATGCGCGAACCGGTCCATCATGTGGAATCGCGCGGAACCATCGCATCGTCAGCAAGTCCCATGCGCAGGTTGTCGCGAAGAGGTTGAGGCGGACGCACCATCCCGCAACAAGCATGCAGAAAATCACAATTGGAAGCGCGACGATCGCACCAAGCACCGGGTGAATCGCGAGCGCTCCGAGAAGCACGCCCAGAAATGCCGCCCGAACCGAAAGCAAAGCTGCGTCCACAAGCGCGAACGGACTGAGGAGTACAAGGGCGTCAATCGTGTGAGAAACCACCCAAACGACCGCAAACAACGCCAATGCCGCGATGTACATCATGACATCCGTCGGCACGCCTGCAAATGCGAGGTTGTTGGGAAGCGCGATCGCGGTCGCGACTTGATTCACACTCACGCCAGCGTGCGACATCGCAGAAGCGATGTATGGAAGGAGCAGGCCAGCCGCTAAGAGCGCTGAACACTTGTTTTCAAGATAGTGCACGGCGTCAAACACCTTACGAACCGGCCAAGGGACGGGGCGAGTCGTCCATCGCGCGATCTGTCCGATCGCAAAGATCGCGAGAAGAGTTCCCCAGACCCAAGGATTCGCGTGAAGAGGAAGCGCGCTTCCAGGCGCAGCGCGGTACCAATCGATCGCGCCAAAGAGCGACATCACCATCAAGGGTGAAATCGCCAAACCCGTGATCTCAGCGAATCCGCCACTGATGCTTGTTGATCGGAGTTCCACATTTGCCTTCGCCGGAACGGACGGAGCATCATGCGGCGCGGCTGCGGATTGCGTCGACAGCGCCACTGGCCTTACGGCAGCAGACGCGCGCGAGTTGATCCCGAGTGCAAGTGCGGCGAACGCAAGAACACACATCATGCGGCGGAACGGAATTCGATTCCAGAGTTTCATGCGTTTGCTCACTCTCAGCGCCCTGTTCATACGCGGTTCCCGAAACCCGAGTTCGGGCGCGCCAACCTAAGTTCGCAGCATACCCTGTCCACCCCTTGCCAATCGATCCTTCCAACTACGCGACGATTGCACCGGAGGTGCTGCGGAGCGCGACATCTGTGATCCCGAGCGCTCTCCTTGCAGGCGCTATCGCCGTCCTCGCTACATTTTTCGTCGAACGATTTGGCGGCATCGTCGGAGGGATCCTCTCCACGCTTCCGACCACCATCGTTGCCTACGCGCTTGGCATCTACGCTCAGAGCGTCTCCACCGATGAGTTTCGCCGCGCGATGGCATTCGTGCCACTCGGCATCCTGCTGAACGCTGCCTACCTCCTGCTCTGGCGTTGGCTCCCCGATCAACTGAAGCGACTTCAGGTTCGCCACGTGTTGAGGTCAACGATCGCACTTGCATCGTTCGCGTGGATCGTCGCGGCGCTCGTCCTCATCTTCGCCCACGATCACTACGAACCAAGCGTTGAGGAAAGCGTCTTTTTCGGCGGTGCGGCGACTTGCGTCGGCCTCGCACTTGGTCTTTACGCAACGCGACGTGTGCACTCCGCGCCACGCGGATCCCATCGCGTTCGGCTCATCACCTACTTCATGCGCGGGGTCGGCGCGAGCGTTGTCGTCGGCGCGGCAATTCTCATCGGTCGATCTGGGCTGCCGCTCGCAAGCGGGCTGGCAAGCGTGTTCCCGATCATCTTCACCACCATCATGGTTTCGACTTGGCTCTCGCAAGGCGAAGAGGTTCCGGCAGGAGCGGCAGGTCCGATGACGCTCGGGACGCTGAGCATCAGTGTCTTCGCACTGCTCGCCTGCTGGTGGATGCCGGCACTCGGACCAATCATTGGGGCAACCTGCGCATGGTGCGCATCCACTGCTTGCGTGAGCATTCCGGGATACCTGTACATAAGGTCACATTGCATGGTCTCGAAAGATCACGAACAAGCTGCTGCTGACCAGAGCGGGACTATCGGAACCGCATCGAATCGAAAGATTTCGTGATAATCTCAGCAACTCAAGCAAGCAGAGGCCGAAGAACCACGGCATACTTTCAATAACTTTCCATGCGCTCCCGCTCTGCCATCCGCACGCTCGCCATTCTCGCCTTCACGGTGTGGACTGCCTTGTGCTGCTGTGAGCGCCGAGTGCTCGCGGAATGGATCGGCTTCGCCATGCCGCAGATGAGTTGCTGCATCGGCGCCGAGCCTGAAATCTCCGAAGGTGACTTCGCAGACGAAGTTCCAGCATGTTGCGCAAGCAAGCACTGCGCGGGGAGTTCTGAATCCGACACGCCCGATCCGAAGCCTGAGGGCTGCGCGATGAAGGGCTGTTGCGATCGATTCAGTGGACCGATCGTTGTGTTTGATGTTCCCACTGACAGTGTGGGCGTTGACTGCGTGTGGTACGCCGACCTACGAACGCTGAGCTCAAGTGCGATCGACGCGGATGACGCTGCGCGGCACCCGCCCCCACCATGGCTCGGTGCATGGCCGAATGTCGCATCCTTCTCGCCGAAGTTGATGCTCGTGATCTCGAGCCGAATCCGAATCTAAGTCCGCCGAGTGCCTTGCCTCGCCCCGCAATCATTGCGTTGGGCCTTCTCGCATTCACTTGGTTCAAGGACAAATCCGTGCACAATCCAATCGCTCAGCTGAGCCCTCAGACCGCGTGCGCGATCACGCTGCTCACCGCACTCGCACTCGCAATTCCAGCCTGTTCATCAAACGATGCGTTCCGATCTTCTCAACCCGCTGCGATCCACGCCGCGCTGACTGAGTCCCTCAGTCCAGACGCTGCGGCACTTCTCGCACTAGAGCGCGCGCCCGCAGTGCAAGCCGCGCTGTTACGAAGTCACTCGGCTGCATTACAAGCGCGCGCTGTCGCGCTTCCGCCCGACCCGAGCCTCGCGCTCTCTTGGGGCTTTCCTATCGGGATGGGCGAAAACCCTGTCACCGCGGGGATCATGGGCGAACTCGCGTGGCTGTTTGCCCGCGATCGACTCGTCAACGCCGCCAACGCATCACGAGAGATCGCCGCCGAAGAACTCCTCGCGGTTTGCGCTTCCACCGCAGCCGAGGCGCGCGAGCTCACTCGGTCACTCCGCTTCTCGCGGACAGCCGTGGAAGCGGCGCGTGCACTCGTGGCCGCGAGGCAAAACATCGCTGACTCCGATGACGCGATGGTCCTCGCAGGTGAACTCCCGCTCGCTGAAGCGATCGAATCGGCATCAGAACGAGAAACAGCAATCGCGATGGAGGCAGATATGCGACTCGAGGCTCATGAACTCGAGCGCGCACTCGCGTCATTGCTCGCCGTCGAAGCCATTGGACCCGTGACGGCTGAGCTCACGGATCCGGCAGCCCTCGAACTCTCGACGCGAACGATTGATGTGCTTGAGGCTGAAAGAGATCGCGCGATGCGCGCAAGCGAACTCGCGGAACTGGACTCTTGGTTTGCGAGTGGCCTTGATGGAGAAGTCGCGTACGAACGAGACATGGAGGGCGACAAAGCGGTGATGATCGGCGCAAACATCGGCATTCCGATCTTCCGCCGCGGGCTTGAGGTGCAGAGTGCCGTTGCGCAATTGCGCGCAGCTGAGGCCACCCTCGCCGACGCTCTTCGCATGGCAAGCCTCGACGCCGAGCACTCGCTCGACCGCGTGAAACGCGCGCATGAAGCCGCACACGCGGCATTGGTTGGCGCAGACGGACTTGAGCAGTATGCCGCGACTGTGCATGCGGCACTCGAAGCCGGCGAATCGAGCCCGCGCGCGACGAACCTCGCGCGCGCGATGGCAGCAGAGCGACGAATCGAGGCGATGCGACGCGCGATTCTTGAAGCGGATGCCCTCGCTGTACTTGAAGCGCGGACGCGAACGGCGGCACCACCAACGGTTGCCCGCGCGCAGAAGGAAGGAGGCGCATCGTGACCCAATCGACACCCAACACAACCTCTCGGATTCGATTCGTGACTCGCATTCTCGTTCCATCCACAATTCTCGGAGCAACAGCATTGCTCTTGGGATGGAGTGCATGGAGCGCACTGCAATCGTTGCCTGAAGTGCGCGTGACGCCGGTCGCGCTCGTTCAAAGCCAAAGCGCGCGAGCAACAAGCGCGACTGCGGGTGGAGGCATTCAGGCGCCTGGGTGGATCGAACCGCTTCCATTCGCGACGGAAGTAACGCCGTTGCGTGAAGGCGTCGTCACCGAGATTTTGGTGCTCGAAGGCGACCGTGTCGAAGCAGGACAAGTCATTGCTCGACTCGACGCAGCTGCTGAAACGATTGCACTGGCACGCGCGCAAGGAGAACTTCGCGCTGCGGAAGGCGACTCGCTCGCCGCAGAGGCAGAAGCGATAGCAGCCGCGCGGGCACTCGAATTGCAACTTGAGTCGACCGTCATGCTCGCCGACGCGAATGCAAAGTTCGCAGCCGCCGAAGCCATGTTTGCGAGTTTGCAAGCCGAAACAACCGAAGCTCGAGCGATGCGCGACGAAGCGCAAGATGAGTTGACGCGCAAGTCGAGCCTGCGACAGACGGGCGGGACGAGTGAGGGCGAGGTCCGTCGACTGACGCTTCGAGTTGAAGCGCTCACCGCCGCGATGCAAGCCAAAGAGTCTGCAGTTCGTGGTGCTGACGCGGAGCGTGAAGCGCTCAGGATCGCAGCCACCGCAGCCCAAACGGCGCGCGACGAGCTGCTTATGGAACGCGCGAAGGCCGCAAGCACGCACGGGATGCGAGTCGCAGCGATGGGCATGCTTGAAGCGAAGCGAGCGATGCGAGACGAGGCTGCCTTGATGCTCGAACGAAGTGCTGTTCGGGCCACGGCGACCGGCGTCGTGCTACAGCGACTCGCCACGCCAGGCATGATGGTTGGAGGCACGAGTGAGGCGAGCGCGAAGCCGATCTTGCTCTTGTACGACCCTGCCCTCCTGCAAGTCCGTTGTGATGTTCCACTCAAGGACGCGGCGCAGGTCCACATCGGAGCGGCTGCGGAGATCCGCGTCGATGCGCTTCCCGATCGCGTGTTTGACGGCGAAGTCATTCGACTCGTCCCCCTCGCGGATTTGCAGAAGAACACAGCGCAGTGCAAAGTCGCAATCAGGGATCCTGATCTCGCGTTGCGACCCGACATGCTTGCGCGAGTTCGAATCAATACGGACTCGAAGCAAGGCGTTGGCGCGCATGGCGAGGGAATTGCCGTGCCGACCGAAGCGATTCGCACAAGTGATGCGGGCGAAAGTGAAGTTCTGCTCGCCATCCCACAAGGCAACTCGCTCTTGACGGAGCGTCGCGTCCTCGTCCTCGGCGCGGTGCGCGGCGAAGGCTGGGTCGAAGTGGAGAGCGGGCTTTCCGCGGGCGATCGCGTTGTCCTCGACTCCATGATCACCGCCGGCACGCGCATCCGCGGCATTGAGACCTTGAAAGGGGAAGCGCCATGAGCGACCGACACGAGATTCCTTCCGCTGGACCTGCATTTATTCGCTGCTCCAAACTCACCAAGGCGTACCACAAGGGCGATCAAGAGATTGTTCCCCTTCGCGACCTCGATCTCGAGATCGCGAAGGGGTCCTTCGTCTCACTCATGGGACCAAGCGGTTCTGGAAAGACGACACTGCTCAATCTGCTCGCAGGCATTGACTCCGCGACTGCCGGAAGTCTGTGGATTGGCCAGAACGACCTCGCGACTATGAGCCGCAATCAACTCGCGGCGTGGCGCGCGAAAGAAGTTGGCATCATCTTTCAGTCCTACAACCTCGTGCCCGTCCTCACGGCGTACGAGAATGTGGAACTGCCGCTGCTGCTCCATTCGTACTCCCGTGCAGAGCGCGCAGAACGCATTGAGGCGGCGCTCGATACCGTTCAGCTGATGGATCGAGCGGGACACTTCCCTCGACAACTCTCCGGTGGTCAAGAGCAGCGCGTCGCGATTGCGCGTGCCATCGTCGCCAATCCCCCGCTGTTGCTTGCCGATGAACCTACGGGCGACCTTGATCGCGAAAGCGCGTCGATGGTGCTTGACCTTCTCGGCCGGTTGCACAGCGAGCGTGGTTGCACCATTGTGATGGTTACGCACGACCCGTCCGCGGCTCATCGAGCGCAAACAGAGCTCCACCTTGAGAAGGGGCAACTGCTTCGCTCTCATACTCCAGTGCCAGTCGGAGGTGCCCATTGATTTGGTGGCGAGTTGCTCTCCTCTCTCTCCAAATGCTCGCGCGGAACCGATTGCGTGGCGCGCTCGCGGTCCTCGGTATCGCGGTGGCCACCTTTCTTCTGTCTGCCGAGCGTGCAGTTCACGCGGGCGTTCGCGATGCAACATCGGCGTCCGCCGGGGACACGCGTCTCATCGTGTATCGCGCAAATCGGTTCTGCCCATTCACGAGCAGGATTCCTGAGCGCTATGTCGACGATCTCATGAAGATCCCAGGCGTGAAGAGTGCGGTTCCGATGCAGATCATCGTTTCGAACTGCCGCGCGAGTCTTGATGTCGTGGTCTTCCGTGGTGTTCGAGCAGCCGACGCGAAGACGGTTCTCGCGCCACGCATGGAAGTTCTCGAGGGGTCCTTCGACGCGTTCCTTTCACGCGGCGATGGCGCCCTTGTTGGCAGCGCGCTCGCATCTCGACGCAATCTCCGCGTCGGCGACCGATTCACGAGCGCAGGGATCAGCGTCACCATCGGCGGCATCGTCGAGAGTGATGGGCCACAAGACCGGAACGCGTGCTATGTTCAACTCCCGTTCTTGCAGAGTGCTGCGGGAGGGATCCAAGGCGGAGAGGTCACGCAGTTCGAGGTTGAAGTAAGCGACGCGTCAAAGATGACGGAGGTTGCGCGTGAAATCGACGCGCACTTCGCCGCCGATCGTGCGCCGACTTCGACACGACCAGAAAAAGCGTTCGTTGCGCGGGCCGCCGATGATCTCGTCGCCATCGCGGAGTTCGCCGGATGGCTCGGGATCGGCGCGCTCGTTGCGGTGTTCGCGCTCGTCGCGAACGCCATCGTGCTTTCTCTTGACGCACGCACACGCGACATCGCGATTCTTCAGTCCGTTGGATTTCAAGGCGGGCTCATTGCGTGGAGCGTGGTTGTTGAGAGTCTTGCACTTGCTCTCGCGGGAAGCCTCGTTGGGGCGGGTGCGGCGTACGCGGCACTCAGCATCGGGCAGTTTGGTCTTGGCGCTGAGGGCGTGAATGTTGAGTTCCAATCCTCGCTCGCGATGACTGCGCTCTCGGTGGGTGCTGCATGCATCGTCGGCGTGCTCGCGGGATTTGTGCCCGCGCTCTCTGCGGCGCGGCGCAGCATCGTTGAAGGGATGAAAGGCGCATGAAACTTCTCCCATTTGACTACGCAATTCGCAATCTGGGTCGAAGCCCGAAGCGCTTGTTACTCGTCATCTCTGGAAGCACACTCGTCTGCTCACTCGTGCTTGGCTCCGTTGCATTTTCTCGTGGCCTTGAGGGCTCGATGAATGCATCAGGACTAGAGACAAACGCGTTTGTGTTGGGGTCAGGAAGCGAGGAGAGCGTTGAACGCAGTGAGATTCCGCCTTCGACCGGTTCGATTCTCGCTGCGAGCGTCGACGGATTGGCAACACTCGCTGGTCAACCAGTGGTCTCGAGCGAGATTCATGTGGCCGTACCCGTCACGCTCGCGGATGCCCCGCCGACCGAAGAAGCGCCTCCCGTCCTCGTACGCGGCTTCGAGTCCATGGTGTTTGCAGTGCATCCACAAGTGCGACTCCGCGAAGGTCGATGGCCCGCTCGGGGGAGTGATGAGGTGGCTGCGGCTCCGGAAGCGCTCGCCAAAGTCCCTGGCGCAACACTCGGATCACACGTCGAAATCGCAGGCGTCCCCTTTGAGATTGTTGGACTCTTCGACGCGCCTGGCACCGTCATGCATGCTGAGTTCTGGATGCGCCTCGATCGCCTCGCGCAGTTGACGCAACGCACGACGCATTCTGTGGTCGTCGCGGCGCTCGGAGATGCTGAGATTGGTGATGTGGATGCGTTCACATCCTCTCGCCTCGACCTTGAATCGGTCGCGATGACTGAACATGCGTATTTCTCGCAACTTGCGGAATTCTTTGCGCCGATTCGCCTCCTTGTCCTCGTGACCGCGATTCTCATCTCGTCGGGCGGAGTCTTAGGCGGAGTGAACGCGATGTACGCTGCATTCGCGTCCCGTGTGCGCGAAGTCGGAACGCTGCAATCGCTTGGATTCAGCCGATTTGCAATTGCGACGAGCCTCATTCTGGAGTCGACGGTTGCCTGTATCTGCGGCTCGCTCGTCGCGTGCTTCGTCGGACTCGTCCTGCTCGACGGCATCGCGATTCGGTTTTCGATGGGCTCGTTCGGACTCGCCGTTGATGCACATTCCATTCTCGCGGCGCTGCTCGCGGGCATGTTCTTGGGATTGCTTGGGGCAATTCCCGCGATCGTTCGCTGTCTTACTCTTCCTATCCCTTCTGCGCTCCGTTCATAACGCACCACTTCTCTTGGAGTACCTCACATGCTGACCTCGTTCCTCTTCGCACTCTCGCTCGCCATCGCTGAACCACCAGTCGCACCGCCTCCATCGATTCCCGCCGCAGTCTTTGTAGAGACCATGCCCAAGGACGCGAAAAGCGTTGCGGTCGTGAAGAAGAACGCGAAGAAGGGCGAGAAGGTTGTCATGGAAGCCAAGATTGGAGGGCGCGGCGAACCCTTCTTGAAGAATCGCGCAGCCTTCATGGTGGCGGACACTTCACTCAAGAGTTGCAATGAGATCGAGGGCGACACATGCCCCAAGCCATGGGATTACTGCTGCGAAACCAGCGATTCCAAGAAGACGAACATGCTGATCGTGCAAATCGTCGACGCCGAAGGCAAGCTCCTCAAGTGCGACGCAAACGGCGTCCACGGACTCGCTCCACTTCGCACGATCGTCGTCGAAGGCGTGGTGGCAAGTGTCGACGACAAGGGCAACTGCACCATCAACGCCACGCAGATTTGGGTCAAGCCCCAAGAGAAGAAGTCGTAAACTCCGGCGCATGACGCAGAGCGATCTCTTCCTCGGACTCGACCTCGGAACCTCGAGTACCAAGGCTGTCCTCCTCAGCGCCGATGGTGCACTGATTGCAGAAGCGCAGGCCGACCACCCCGTGTCGTATCCACGATCGGGGTGGTCGGAGCAGGACCCAAGCGACTGGTGGAAGTCTTGCGTTTCTGCGACGAAATCCGTACTCGATCGCGCGGGAGGGAACGCAGGCGACCGTGTCGCCGCAATCGGGCTCTCCGGTCAAATGCATGGACTTGTCGTGCTCGACGCCACAGGAAAAGTGCTCCGACCGTGCATCCTTTGGAACGACTCACGCAGCGCTGAGATCTGCGACCGATGGATGCGATCACCTGGGCTTCCCGAGTTGCTGCGCACAACCGGGAATCGAGTCTTTCCCGGATTCCAAGCACCGAAGCTGCAATGGGTCAAGGAGCATGAGCCAGAGATCTTTGCTGCGACGACGCACGCGCTGTTGCCCAAGGATTGGCTTCGCTATCGACTCAGTGGCGTGATGATGGGCGAGCCGAGCGACGCCTCGGGCACTGGGGTCTTCGACTGCGCGCATCGAACATGGAGCACGGATCTACTCCAGCGCCTCGGCTTCCGCCGCTCGCTCTTCCCTGACATCGCCGAGTCGCCTGTGCACTCAGCAACACTCTCTGCTGAAGCAGCGAGGGCACTTGGACTTCGCGCGGGCATCGGCATCGCGGGAGGCGCAGGAGATCAAGCGGCTGGAGCGGTTGGGAGCGGCATCGTTGAAGAAGGAACGGTCTCGTGCGTGATCGGGACTAGCGGTGTGGTCTTTGCGCCAAGCGCAAAGTGGCGCGCGACTGCCAATGGCGAACTGCACGCCTTCTGTCACGCCGTCCCGAACAAGTGGCATCTCATGGGCGTCGTGCTTTCCGCAGGTGGAAGTCTGCGATGGTTTCGCGATCACCTGGCATCTGACACCATCGAGCTTGCGAAACAAAGAGGCGTCGACCCTTACGAGATCCTCGCTCAACGCGCTGCAGCCGCGAGCCCAGGCGCTCGTGGTCTCGTCTTTCTTCCTTACCTCACTGGAGAGCGGTGCCCGATTCCGGATGCGCATATGCGCGGAGGGTTTCTCGGTCTTGATGTCAGCCACACCCGTGATGACGCGACCCGTGCCGTCTTCGAAGGCATCACATTCGCGCTTGCTGGAAACATCGCGCTTCTGCGAGAGCTCGGGCTCAGCATCAATCGCGTGCGATTGTCAGGCGGAGGCGCGCGGAGCCTGTTCTGGCGGCAACTCTGCGCGGACGCATTTGATGCGGAGATCGCGCTTCTCGAGTCCGATGCAGGGGCGGCGACAGGCGCGGCGATACTCGCGGCCGTCGGCGCGGGAGCATTCGTAAGTGTTGAAGCGGCGTGCCGCGCGACCGCTCGCGAAAGGGAGTGCATTTCACCTGGCAAGGATGCTTCTCGACTCGCGCGAGCGCACGCAAAGTTCGACGAGGCCACTCGACACGCGCAGGGATTCCGGCACTAACTCGTCTACACTTCGCGTGTGCACTTGCTCGCGTCACTTCTCCTTCTTGTTCCACCCGCCACGGCGGATGCGCCGCCTGTGTCGCCGAAAACTGCGGGGCTTGGTCTCGTTCCGACCCTCGTGATTTACGCTGTCACGCTCCTTGGCATGGCAGCGATCGGTTGGGTTGCCTGGAAGCGCGTCAGTAAACAAGAAGCCGCCGACCCCGAGTATGCCGCGAAGCTGGCGGCTGACGACGAGCGCGTAAAGACCGGCGTCTTTGCACAAGACTTTGCGCCACGGCGCGACTCGAAGTGAACACGAACGCGCGCACCCCCGCGTTTCGCCGAGCTCGATTTTCTTGTCACGCGCGCTGCGCGGTACGGATCTTCGCGAACGCAACTTGGAGTTTGTCGCCAGGGCAACTCGTCGCCGCGCCTTTCCACTCTCGGTGTGAGTAGACATGCGACTTGCTCACGCGGTACTGCCCGCGGAGATCCGTCAACACTCGGGAGAGTGTGGCGAGTTGCGCCTTTGTCGGGCTCTGAATCTCAAAGTTCCCCATGACGAGAACCCCGATGTTTCCCTCATTGCGGTTCTTGACGTGCGCGCCCTGATACTTGATCGATCGCCCCTGCCACAGCGTTCCGGCTCGATCGATGATCAGGTGATAGCCAATGTCACCCCAACCCTTTGCTTGATGACCCGTGCGGTACAGATCGATGCGATCTGCCATCTCCCCAGTATTCGTGCTTGTGATGAGCTTGTCGAGTCCGTCGTGATGCACCGTGATCGATGTCACTGGGAGCATCGGATTCATGAGGGGCACGACAGGTGCCCCCTGTGCCCACAGTGACCGCGGTTTGGCCCAAGCGAGTGCAGCAGGACCATTGGAAACCGGAGCCGCAATCGGCGCCGCTTTCGCTTGCGGGGTGTTCGGTGAACGGGGTACCGAGGGAGGCGGCGTGAGTGGTGCCGGTCCGCTGTCCCAGATTCCGTCTGGCCGAGTTGGAGCCTTGACCAAACTCGCATCCTGCTTGGGGGCACACGCGGCAAGCGTGAGCAGCGCGGCAGCTCCAAGGAACGCGCGGCGACCGTTCGCAGTCAACTGCTCAGGCGTCAACATGCCAGCGTGCCGCAACGGATCTGAGCGCTCGTCCATCGGCTCACGCGCTAGCTCCGCGCCTTGCATTTCTTTGGTCGAGATGTGCATGTGCGGGTGTTCCATGTTGCGTTCGGCGTCGCGTTCCCTGCACTCACACACAACCTCACGAGCGGATGTCGCGGAATTCGGGAGCCCATACATCGGCAATCGGCGGGCTCCTGCGTCACTCCTCAGGCTCCCGAAAGTATAGAACGCACGAGCGCGCGCTGAGTTCTTCCAAGGCCGTGGCGCGACAGGCAAAAAAGTGCCCAAAAAGTTGCCCGAAACAACCAAGGAACCTCCTCGCCGACGCGGCGATTTTCCCCATGGAAGCAAGGGGTTTTGGTAGGATGAGCATTCGCGAAACGGCACCTCCCGCGAACGACTTTTCTCGCGCATTTCTTATGCCTGAAATCAACACTCCCGCTTCACCCACGCCCCCTGTCGCCGTCCTCGCGGAATACACCGCCGAATCGATTCAGGTCCTCGAAGGGCTCGAGGCGATCCGCAAGCGACCAGGCATGTATGTCGGCGGAACGGGCCTCAACGCCCTGCACCATCTGGTGTACGAGTGCGTCGACAATGCGATCGATGAAGTGATGGCCGGCTTCGCGACTTCCGTCACAGTCCGCATTGGCGTCGATGGAAGTTGCACGGTCATGGATGACGGCCGCGGCATGCCAGTGGACCCCATGCGGCATGAGGACCCGACGATCAACGGCCGTCCCGCCGTGGAAGTGATTCTCACCGAAGTGCACGCAGGTGGAAAGTTCGGCGACAACGCATACAAGGTCTCCGGCGGCTTGCACGGGGTCGGCGTGAAGTGCGTCAATGCGCTTTCGGAGTGGACCGTCGTTGAAGTGCTGAAGGACGACAAGACGTACCACATTGGATTCGCACGCGGCGAAGTCACTGAACCACTCCGCCAAATCGCGACAACCTCTCCGGCGCCGGCTGGCGCGAAGCACTCTGGAACGAAGATCTCCTTCCTCCCCGACAACACGATTTTCCCTGACATCGAGTTTCGTTTCGAGACGCTCGAGCATCGACTCCGCGAACTCAGCTTCCTAAACCCAGGCGTGATGATCCGGCTCGTCGATGAGCGCGTTGACAAGAGCGGCGAGCTGCGGGATCTCACCTTTCCCCGCGCCGAAGGCATTGGCGGATATGTCGCGTGGATGAATCGCGAAAAGACCAAGCAATCGCCGGTGATAGCGTTCACCGCAGAAGATCCGGCGCAGTCCTTCACACTTGATTTCGCCATGCAGTACACGGATGGATCGAACGAGAACACGCTCGCGTTCGGTAACAACATCCCAAATAGAGACGGTGGCACGCATGTGCAGGGCTTCAAGTCCGCCCTCACGCGCACTATCAACGGCTACGCACGCAAGAACAACTACATCAAGGACCTCGTTCCGAGCGGCGACGACTTGCGAGAAGGCCTTGTGACCGTGGTCAGCGTCAAGCTCCCCAATCCACAATTCAACAATCAGACGAAAGAGAAGCTGCTCAACGAGGAGATCGAGGCGTTCGTGTCCGGCGCGCTCTCCGACAAGCTCACGGCGTGGCTCGAAGAGCACCCGAAGGAAGCGAAGGAAATGAGCCTTCGAGCCGTCCTCGCCGCAGAAGCGCGAGAGGCGGCGCGCAAGGCGCGCGAACTCATCAAACGCAAAGGCGCACTTGAGTCGGGTGGCATGCCGCACAAACTTTCCGACTGCTCCTCGGATGATGTGGAGAAGACTGAACTCTTCATCGTCGAAGGAGATTCCGCAGGAGGAAGCGCCAAGGGCGGGCGCGACCATGTTCTCCAGGCAATTCTTCCGTTGCGCGGAAAACTCCTCAATGTCGAGAAGGCGCGCCTCGACAAGGTCCTTGGGTTTGAAGAGATTCGCATCCTCATCCAAGCGCTGCAATGCGGCATCGGTGAGGACTTTGATATCGCGAAGTTGCGTTACGGGCGTCTCATCATCATGACTGACGCCGATGTCGTTGGTTCGCACATCCGCACGCTGCTGCTGACTTTCCTCTTCCGACAGATGGGCGAACTCGTCCGCCAAGGCAGAGTGTTTATTGCGCAGCCCCCGCTCTATCAGGTCATTCGAGGCAGGAACTCTCAGTATGTGCTCAATGACCGTCAGATGAACGAAACGCTTCTGAATCTAGCGATCCCACACGCGGGGTTCGTCGTGCGCGGTGATGACGGACAGATCCTGCATCGCATCCAGGGTGACGAGATTCGTCGCATGGTTCGAACACTCGAGCGGCTCACGGAGTTGGTCGGTGTCTCGCAACGCCGTGGCATTCAGTTCCTACAGCTGCTCGCCGCGCGGCACGCAGATCCAAGTAAGCAGCAGAAACTTCCAAGTTGGCACCTCGTGCACAACGAAGGATCCGCGCTCTTCCATAGCGAGGAAGCTGCACGCGCAGAGGTTGCGAAGCTTGAGCTCATTCTCGACGACACGCTCGCGCCCGATCAGAAAGTGGACCGGCGAAAGCTCGGGCGATTGCGCGAACTCCATGAAAACCGCGAGCTCGAGCGCCTCTTCATCGCGCTGCAGGGATGGCACATTTCGATCGACGACTACGGCCTCGTCCAAGAAGAGTCCGTCACCGGCGAGCGGTTGCCCGCGCGTTATGCGTGGATGATCGAAGATCCAAAGAAGTCAAAGGTCGCAGAAATCGCCGTCGATGCGGATGCCGAAACATCCAACGGAGATGCGGTTGTCGCGAGCGGAAAGAAAGAGTCGTCGCTCGTTGAGGCCGCGAATGTTCCAAGCATTGTGAAGGCGCTGCTCGAGTTTGGTCGTCGCGGCATTGAAGTGAAGCGCTTCAAGGGCCTAGGCGAAATGGAGCCCGAGCAACTTTGGGAAACAACCATGGATCCTGCGCGGCGAACACTTGTTCGAGTGACAGTCGAAAGTGCCCACGAGGCCGATGTGCTCTTCTCCGTCCTCATGGGCGAGGATGTCGAACGGCGCCGGACCTATATAGAGAAGCACGCTCTCGAAGTGAAAAATCTCGATATCTGAGCCGACTCCGAGCGTGGGGAGAAGCCTTGCTCTCGAAGTGCAATTCTCGATATCGAAACTCAGCCGCTCAACCCGCTGACCAATGAAAGACATTGGACACGGCAGGCTTCGATGGAAGGCGTTTCATTTGGAAAAGTTGATCGACCAACGCCTGCCAGCGCGCTTGCGTCATCGCGCCGAGCCCGAGTTTTTTCGTTTCTGCCGTTTCAATGAGCGTGCGCTGCGCATTCGCGCCACCTTGAAACGCCTCCATGCTCATGGATGAATTGAGTGCATGCATCGTTGCATTGACTTCCTCAGGGTCCTCGAGATACGCCTGCCATCCCTTGGCGCAAGCCTTCACAAGTCGCGCGCATGCATCTCGGTGTGTCTCGAAGAACTCTCGTCGGGTCACCACGACGGTGTCGTACGGATTGAATCCAGCCGAGTTTGTGAGGAAAACGCGCAATGGGACGCTCTGCAGCTGAAGGGCGACGGGCTCCGATGTCACGAAGCACTGGTTCGCCATCTTGGGATCGGCGACAAACTGCGCGTAACTTCCCGCGTATGGAACGCGTTTGAGCGCCTGCCCTCCATACGCGCTGTCGAGCCACGCATATTCCGTGAGCCCTTCTTCGAGCGCAATCGTCGCGTCGCTCTTCCATAGTTCTTCGAGCGACTTCCACGGAGCGCTCTGGTGCACCATGATGGCGCGAGGACTCTCTTGAAACACTGCGTAGAGGGCAACGAGGTCGCCGCCCGAGGTGGCGATTTCCAAAACTTGCGGCGAACTCACAATCGCGAAGTCCACCTTGCCACTCGCGACGAGTTGGGGCGCAGGAATGCTCGGCCCACCTTGCGCGACGGTGATGCTCAGTCCAAGCTCTTCGAAGTAACCAAGCTCTTGAGCCGCGAAGAATCCACCAAACTGTGGATCCGCAACCCAATTCAGCTGCAGCGTCGCCGCCAGGGTCGATGCTGGCTTCTCTTGCTGCGCGGGTGGCTCCGGCGAAGGAGTCGAACCGCTACATCCACTCAGGACAATCGCAAGGCTGAGTACGGTGCTTACGCATGAGGCGAGAGTCCAACGCGGCGAATGCGCGAGTTCATCCATCCGTTTAGTGTAGTGTGGTTGTCACGACGCGCCATTCGTCGATGTCATCGCTCGCTCGATCTATGCCCACTCGCCCTGTCATCGCTGTCCATGAGATTACGCGGCGGTTCCGCGACACGCTCGCCGTCGATCGCGTTTCGTTCGAGGTGCCTGTTGGAGGATGCGTCGCATTGGTCGGGCCAAGTGGCTGCGGGAAGACCACCCTCCTGCGCATGATCGGAGGTCTCGATGTACCCGATGCTGGATCCATCGTGCAGATAGGGGGCGAGGCAGCGTTTGTCTTTCAAGAACCGCGACTCTTGCCGTGGCTCAGCCTGCTTGACAATGTCGCGCTTCCACTTCGTCTTCGCGGCGTGCCTCGCGGCGTTGCTCGCGACCTGGCGATGGAGAGCATCGCGTTAGTGAAACTCAGCGACGCCGTACACCGCCCGCCGTCGCAACTGTCGGGAGGGATGAGAATGCGAGCGTCGCTCGCACGTGCACTTGTTGCCTCGCCTCGAGTGCTACTCCTCGACGAACCCATGAGCGGGCTTGATGAAGTGACGCGCCACGAGCTCGACGAAGAACTTCGCGCCTTATGGGAGCGCCTTCGATGCACGATCGTGCTCGTCACACATTCCGTTCCCGAGGCGGCGTATCTGGCGGAAGAGATTCTCGTTCTCTCACCGCGCCCCGCCCGGATCGTCGCACGGATTCCAACACCCATCGGACACCGTAGCGCAAGCACATGGACTTCGGCGTCACTGAATGAGACCGTTCGATGTGCAAGCGAGGCACTGCTCACTGCGGTTGCAATGGACGCACAGCAGAGGCACCTCGCGTGAAATCTTCACGCCCTCACACATCTTCTCACATGCCATGGCTCCTGCGTTGGTTCAACGCACTCGCGCCGCTTGCGGCGATTGCCGTGGTGATCGTGCTGTGGTGGGGATGCAAGGCTCTCTTCGGCATCGAGAGTTTCATCCTTCCTTCACCACTCGAAGTTGTGCATGCGTTTGCCGAGGATCCCCGGACCTTTCTCATCGGAAGCATGGAATCGGCATCTGCCGCCGCGATCGGTTTTTCGATCGCGGCGGTCCTCGGAGTACTGCTCGCGAGCGCGCTCTCGCTCTCAACTCGTGTGGAGCGAAGCGTGTACCCGCTCACGCTGTTTTTTCAGATGGTTCCGCTCATCGCCATCGCCCCACTGCTTGTTGTTTGGCTTGGGTACGGGAAACCCACGATCATCGCGAGCGCCGCGATCGTGAGCATTTTCCCCGTCATCGCCAACACCTTACAGGGGCTTCGCAGCGCGAATCCCCACCTTATCGAGCTCTTTCAACTTCTCCGAGCGTCGAAGCTCACCACCTGGTGGCGGCTCGCACTTCCAAGCGCGGTGCCGAACATCGTCACTGGTCTTCGAATCTCCGCAGGCCTTGCTTCGATCGGAACTATCGCAGGCGAGTTCATCGCTGGAGTGGGCGGCGAGCGCGCGCCTCTCGGCGTGCTTGTCATGACTGGCCTTCGGTCGTTTCGAACGGACCGCGTTTTCGTCGCGGTGCTACTCGCGGCGCTTGTCGGATTCGTCGTCTTCGGATGTGTCGGCGTGCTCAGTCGATTGCTCCTGCGCCGCTGGCTCGTTTCGTGAGCAAGCCAAGACGAAAGCGCGCGAGGCAGTCCTTCGACCGCCTCGCGCGACGCAATTGCTATTGGAGTTGCTCTTGCAGTCGTCGACGAATCAGAAAGTCACCGTCGCGCGCAGCGTGAAGATCACCGAAGTGTCAGCCGCGCCATCGCCAGTTGGATCGAAGACGAACTGCATATCTGGTTTGAGTCGGAACCACGGCGTCACGGCGTAGTCGTAGTAGCATTCGACCATCGTTTCGTTCGAGCCATCGCCGAGGGCAGCGCCACTCGCGAAGTCGACCCAACTGACATAGACACCAGCGCCGTCCGTGTCACGACCAGAGAATGTGCCGGTGAGCGATGCGCCAAATCCGAGTTGGTTCGCTGCCGCGAAAACACTCGAATCCGTGACGCCGAATTGTCCGGCCAACCAGAGACCCTGCCGGCAACTTGATGCTTCACCAACGCCTTCAGGGCGCCAGACGCGCGCTTCAGCGACTCCGTAGAGACCGCCCGCTCCATCCTGTTCGCCGCCGCTAAAAGTTGTGAGTTGCGAGGTTGACCACCAACCACCGAGTGCCGCGCGGAATCCGCAGCATGGCCCGAGGTTGTCTTTGGTGATCCCTGCCTCCGCCGTCATGTAGACACCATTGCCGTCCCACAGAGGGCTCGGTCCCAATGCGCCCGTTTGCACGCCTTCAGCGAGCGAGCCATCGTAGATACCAAAGCCGACATAGAGTTCCTTTGACGGGTACCAAAATGCATTCAATCCGAATGCCGGATTGGGATAGGTTGGCATGAGCGGATTGGTTGGCGTCACCGCTGCCGAAAGATTGATGAAGCCAGCGAGTGCAGGCGTGTAGCCGAACTCAGCGTTCGCATCAATCTTGCCGACCTTCAATCGAAGCACGTCCGCAACGATCCACTGCTGATACCAAGCTTGTGAGATCTGCGTGATGCTGCCGTTGATGTCGATGTTCGAGATCGGCTGGAACGCTTCTGGCACACTGAAACCGTTGCCGGTTGCGGCGTACTGAAAATCAAGGAAGACGCTGCCGCCGTCAAGATTGACGATCTTCTTCAGGTCAAAGGTCGTGTTGAGGTCAAGCAGAAACCGGCCTGTGTTGTCCTTGCCTGAACCGCCCTGGAGCGCATTGGACCATTCACCGATCGCGGTGCCGGCGAATGTCACGCCGTTGTCCGTGAGGCGGGTTCGCAAGCCACCCCAGTCACCGGTCATCCCGTTCCACTCACACCACGACTTGCCACCGAACCACTCGCATGCGTCACTGGTTGCCACAGGCTCTGGATCACGGGCATCCTGTTCGACTGGTGCTGCCTCTTGCGGCGCGACTGGCACGACCTCGGCACTTGTCGGCACGATCGGCGCCGCGGGGGCGGCAGGCGCGAAGAGTGTGTCAGCGCAGACGAACGGCGTCTGAGCGAGGACAGCGAAGGCCGAGAGTCTGACCGCAAACGATGTTGACATGTGTTCCTGCATAGTGGGTCTCCTTGGCCTTTGGCGCGCACGCGTCAGGCGTGACGAGAATCGGTGCCGAACTGTCCGTGATTCATCCGAAGTCTTGATTCATGGCCCAACTCGGGTATTCACCCTACGGCAGTTCTTCGATCGCAGCACACTTCGCCCCGGTGCGCCCCGCGTCTCCCTTGGCCGCGCTACCGCTCCGGTGACCCCTCAGGGGCTACTCTCCCACACCCCGAACCTCTCCTGAGAGTGCTGCAGCCACCTTCCCCACCGCTAGGCCCCCCTTGAACTCCATCGTTTTCCCAGTCGCAGAATATTGGTGGGTGATCGCAGCCTTTCTCGGCGTGATGGCCTGCGTCCTCACTGTCGACCTCTTTGCGTTCGGCCTGCGGCGTACCGAACCATCCTTTCGAGTGTCATTCCTATGGACGCTCACATGCGTCGCGATCGCGATTGCCTGCGCGCTCGCGTTCTGGTGGTGGGCAGATCGCGAACTGACCACCCATCCCGAATTGCTTGAAGCGAGCCGATGGTTCAAGGCGAGCCCCGCCGACGCCGCGCGTGAACTCTTCTTCCAATTCAGCGCGGCGTACGCGGTCGAAGTTTCGTTGTCCATCGACAACCTCTTCGTCTTCATCGTGCTGTTTCGCTACTTCGCGATTCCGCGCGAGCTCCAACATCGCGTGCTCTTCTACGGCATTCTCGGCGCGATTGTCTTCCGAGGCGTGTTCATCGCCATAGGAACGGGACTCGCGCAGTTCGAATGGACGCTCATCGTCATGGGCGCGTTTCTCATCCTCACCGGCATCAAGGTGCTCCGCGCCGATAGCGATCTCGACTCAAGCCCTGACCCCGACCGCAATGTACTCGTACGCACATTGAAGTCTGTCCTTCCAATCACTTCGGGATTCCGTGACCGCCACTTCTTTGTTCGTGAACTTGGAAAGCTCCACGCTACGCCGCTCATGATCGCGCTCTGTGTTGTAGAAACAACCGACATCGTTTTTGCGGTCGACAGCGTACCGGCCGTGCTCGGCATCTCGCGAGAGCCAATCGTTGCCTTTGCGTCCAACATTCTTGCAATCCTTGGCCTGCGAGCCATGTTCTTCGTCGTCGCGGAAGCGATGCAGCGCTTCTACTTGTTGAAGTATGGCCTTGGACTCGTCCTCATCTTTGTCGGTATGAAGATGACATTCCTCGGGAGACTGTTTGAAGACGGGCACTTTCCGGTTGTCCTCTCACTCGTCGTCATCACCACACTCATTGGTGGTTGCTTGTTGCTCTCCGTCCTCTTCCCCCCCAAGGCGCCGCCGACCCCGTCGGAGCCTTCAGCGTGAGCGACGCATTCAACCTGTTCCTTCGGCTCTTCACCGATCTCGACACGCTGCTCGCCGAATTCGTTCGAGACTACGGTGCATGGACCTACGCGATTCTGTTCGCGATCGTGTTCTGTGAAACGGGACTCGTGGTGTTGCCGCTCCTCCCAGGAGATTCATTGCTTTTCGGTATGGGCGCGATCGCTGCAATCGGGGAACTGGATGTCCGCCAAGTCGGCCTGATTATCTTCGTCGCAGCCCTCGCCGGAGACAATCTGAACTACCGCATTGGGCGATTCATCGGCCCGCGAGCGTTCAGCGGAACGATACGATGGCTCAAGCTGTCTCATCTCGAACGCACACAGCGCTTTTTCGAGAGACACGGCGCGAAGGCAATCATTCTCGCGCGGTTTGCGCCGATCGTGCGCACCTTTGCTCCGTTCGTCGCTGGCGTCGGAAAAATGCCGTACGGACGATTCCTGCTCTCGAGTGTCGTTGGTGCACTGCTCTGGGTCGGCCTTTTCGTCGGCGCCGGGTTCTTGTTTGGAAATCTTCCGATCGTCAAACAGCACTTTTCGAAGGTCGTCCTGCTCATTGTCGCGCTCAGCCTGATGCCCATCGCGTGGAGTTGGTGGTCGGCGCGTCGCGGGAACACGGCGGATGCAAGGAGCACCGATTGATCATGTCGCAACTTCCACTTCTCTCCTTCGTTCTCGCCCTCGCGCAAACCGCTGCGCCGACTCCGAGCACCCCGCCATCAGCTGCGATAGGCACCGTCGTGAGCAAGGTCGAAACGACTACGCCCGGCGTCGTTGCCGAAGGCGTGGAGATTCGCCGACTCGCGGAAGGCCAGATCTTCACGGAAGGCCCAGCGTGCGACGCGGCGGGCGTCCTCTACTGGACCGACATTCCGCGCAACGAACTCATGCGCCTCGCGCCGGATGGGAAACCAGAAGTCGCGCTTGAAAAGACCGAGGGCCTCAATGGACTCGCGTTTGCTGCAGACGGCACGCTGTATGGCTGCGCGGGAGGCAGCGGTCGCATTGTGAAGATCGACCTCGCAGCGAAAGCGATGAGCACGGTCTGCGACGCGCGCGAAGACGGAACGCCGCTGGGCCGAGTGAACGACCTCTGCATTGCGCGTGACGGGACGATCTACTTCACCGCGCCAATCATTGGGCGCAAGACCGCTGAAACACCGGCGGATGCACTCCTCGCCGTTGCCTCAAGCGGAGGCAAGGCGAAGGTCCTCATCACAGATGTGCGCGCTCCAAATGGCGTGCGACTCTCACTCGATGAGAAGACGCTGTTCGTGCTTCCCTATCTCGACCGCAAGATGCGCGCGTATCCGATTGTGAGTCCGATGACGCTCGGCGAAGGCCGAGTCTTCTACGAGATTCCACCGGGTACGCGCGAACAAACAGCTGGCGATGGCCTCTGCATTGACAGCGAAGGGACGGTGTACATCACGGTGCCGGCGCGAGCCAAGATTTTCATTCTCTCGAAAGAGGGCGTGGCGCTTGGCGACATTCGCTTCCCAGAAAATCCATCGAACTGCTTCCTCGGCGGACCGACCGGGCACACGCTCTATGTGACCGCCGTCCGCGGTGTCTACGCTGTCGAGCTTGAGCGCAACGCGCCCGTGAAACGCGCAAGCACGCTCAAGCCATGATTTCGTGGACCACCCGACTTGGTTTGGTGACGCCCGTAAGTCGCTGATCAAGCCCCGCGTGTCGGTACGTCAATCGCTGATGATCGAATCCGAGTAGCGCCAACACTGTCGCGTGAAGATCCTGAACGTGCACGATGCCTTCGGTTGCAAAGTAGCCTAGCTCATCGGTCGCGCCGTACACCGAGCCCTTCTTCACTCCGCCGCCTGCCATCCACATGCTGAAGCAATGCGGATGGTGATCACGACCAAGGTGGGTCTTCACACCGTTGCGGTACTCGACCATGGGAGTGCGTCCGAACTCGCCGCCCCAGATCACGAGCGTCTCATCAAGAAGTCCGCGCCGTTTGAGGTCGAGCACAAGTGCGGCACTCGGTCGATCCGCCTCAAGACACTTCTTCGGAAGCTGGTTGAGCAAATCGTCGTTGGGTCCGGTGCCATGTGCATCCCAGCCCCAATCGAAGAGCTGTACAAATCGCACACCGCGTTCGACGAGCCGGCGCGCGAGCAAGCAGTTGTTCGCAAAGCTCGCCTTGCCAGGCGTCGCTCCGTACAACTCAATCGTCTCCTGGCTCTCGTCGGTGAGCGCCGTCGCTTCAGGCACACTCATCTGCATGCGGTACGCCATCTCAAACTGCTCGACACGCGCGCGCGTGCTCGCGTCCGCAAATGGAGACATCGCGTTGAGGTCACGCATCGCATCAAGCGCTGCACGGCGACTCGCGCGCGTCGTCCCTGCAGGATCATCGAGATACAACACGCTCTCACCGACGGTTCGACACTGCACTCCCTGAAACTGCCCAGGCAGAAAACCACTTCCCCACACGCTCTTTCCTGCGTCGGGCGTCTTGTCCCCACTCACCAGCACCACGAAACTCGGCAATTGCGCCTTCGAACTTCCGAGTCCGTAGGAAAGCCACGCGCCCATCGATGGATGACCAAACCGCGCCTCGCCAGTGTGCATGAGCAACTGCGCAGGCGCGTGGTTGAACTGATCGGTCTTCATGCCGCGAAGCAGCACGATTTCATCAGCGATACTGCCAAGCCCAGGCAGAAGCGTGGAGAGCTCTATGCCTGATTCGCCGAAGCGCGCGAACTTGAACGGACTCGCAAGAAGCGTTGGGTGACCTTTGATGAACGCAAATTTTTCGCCCTTGAGATACTCGTCGGGACATGGTTGTCCGTTGTAACGATCGAGCGCAGGCTTGAGATCGAAAAGATCGTGCTGGGGCGGAGCGCCAGCGCAGTGAATGAAGATGACCGACTTTGCGCGTGGCGCGAAGTGCTGCTGAGGGCCGAAGCCCGCGCGATCATCCGAGGCGGCAGACGCTCGCCCGATGCTCCCAAGTAGCGACGCAAGAGCGACGCCACCGAGCGAGACTCCCGCATCGCACAAGAACCGCCGACGGGTTGCGGCTTCGAGGTGCAAGATGGTGGAATCGTCGCTTGGCATCGGTGAGGCGCTCACTTTGTTGTCAGAAACTCGTCGAGGTTGAGTATCAGATTCGCTCCACTCGCCAACGCGGCAAACACCGATGGATCTGTTTGCGGCGCGAGCGTTGCGTCCGCAGCGAGAAACGCATTTCTCGCTGCGGCATCTGCGGCGAAGCGAGCACGCTCCGTCTCAAGGAACGCGACGAGGCGGTCGAGTTCCTCCGGCGATGCGTCGCGGGAAAGCGCCACGAGAAACATACGCGCCGCTTGCGCGCGTAAGTCGTCGCTGGAGTCGCTGAGTGCGCGGCGCGCCAGTCCGCGCGCCGCGCCGAGAAGCGCCGGGTCATTGAAGGATGCCAATGCAGCGATCGGCGTATTCGTCTGCGTTCTCCGAACCACGCAAGTTTCACGGCTGGGCGCATCAAGCGCGATCATCTGCGGGTGCGGACTTGTTCGCTTCCAATAGGTATAGATTGAACGACGCGTCGCTTGCGCGCCTTCACTCATCTTCCAATCCTCGCCGTTGTAGACCGTGGCCCACACACCCGAGGGCTGTGCCGGCATCACCGGCGGGCCATACAGAGTCCGCGTCAATATGCCGCCCACCGCAAGCACTGCATCCCGCACGGTCTCTGCTTCAAGTCGGCGCTTGATCGCGCGAGAAAACAGTCGGTTGCTCGGATCGATGGCGAGCGCCTGCACGCTCGCGATGCTTGACTGTCGATAGGTTGCACTGCACACGATCTCGCGCGTGAACGCCTTCATCGAAAAACCAAGCTCTCGCAAACGGACCGCGAGATGGTCGAGCAGCCCGTGGATTTCTGGGTGCAGGCTGAAGTCCTCGCTCGTCTCAATGATGCCCCGCCCAAGCAAGATCTCCCACTGCCGATTCGCAGCAACTCGCGCGGTAAGCGGATGCGCGGGATCAAAGAGCCAGCGAGCAAGTCCAAGCCGATTGCGCGGCAGTGACGGGTCCATGGGTGGCAGGATGAACGGCGTGTTGGGAGAGACAGCCTCACCCTTCGCGGCAAAACTCCCGCGAGTGAGGACATGTGTTGTCCGCGCCTGTGCGGCAGGCAACTCCGCCATCACCAACACACTCGTCTCGCCATGCGTAGGGCTCGCCGTCTTCAGAATCGGCGCGTCGTCATCTTGATCTGCGTCGGCGCTCTGATTGAAGAACGCAAGAAACTCGTAGTACTCGCGCTGCGTGTACGGCTCGTACGGATGCCCATGACACTGCGCGCACTGAAAGGTCGCGCCCATCCATGCTTGCCACGTTGTCGCGACACGATCCATGACCGCGGCCATTCGGAACTCTTCGCTGTCGGTGCCACCCTCTGTGTTCGTCAGCGTGTTGCGATGAAACGCCGTCGCAACGCGATCACTGTCTGTCGCAGCATCCAACAAGTCTCCAGCGAGCAGCCGTGTCGAGAACGCGTCGTATGGCATGTCGGCGTTGAGCGCGTCAATCACCCAATCGCGCCAGAGCCAATTCGTCCGCGGGAGATCCTTCTCGTACCCCTGCGTGTCCGCGTAGCGCGCAAGATCAAGCCAAACCCTCGCGAATCGCTCGCCGTAGTGCGGGCTTGCGAGCAGTCGGTCGACCACGCGCTCGTACGCATCAGCACTCGCGTCGGCGAGAAATGCCTCCACCTCGTTCGGCTCTGGCGGCAAGCCCGTGATATCCAATGACAGCCGACGCAAGAGAGTCGCGCGAGAAGCCTCCGGCGCAGGTTCGATGCCCTGCTCTTCCATCGCCGCAAGCACGAACCGGTCAAGTCCCACGCGACACCACTCCTGGTGCTGAACACTTAGCGAATCGGTCGCACGCACTTCTTGCAGCGCCCACGGTTTCTCCCACGCAGCTCCTTCCTCGATCCAGCGCGCAAGCAGTTCCCGATCACGACGCGACAGCGCACTCGTCGCGGGCGGCATCTGCTTGGGTCCGCCGACTTGATTCACGCGCCGAATCATCTCGCTCGATGCTGCGTCAAATGGAACGACTGCGCAAGCGCCGCTCTTCGCGGGCTGCGTCACGCGCTCGCGATACACAAGATTGAGCCCGCTGAGCTCGCGCACGCCGCCGTGGCATCGGTAGCAATGCTCGGAGAGAATCGGAAGGACCTCCGCGTCAAAGTCGACGGGAACTGTGCGCGGCGCATCGAAGGGGTGCGCAATCGATGCAGCGCCTCGCATGAGGAGCATCATCACGAGCAGCATTCCAAAGAGAGCCGCGGCATACCGCATGCGTCAACCATACCCCAAGGATCGCAGTGCACCAAGAAAACAGGCGCGGGAGGAGACTCCCGCGCCTGTGTAGCGTTTCACAGATGAGGTGAACTTGTTTAGTTCGCAACCACCACGGCTTCAAGCGCGCGCCCACATCGCGCCTGCAAATCCTGCAGATGCGCGAGGGTGTATGGATCACAGTTGCCCGAGTTTGCCTTCTTCAGCATCGCTTCAAGTTCGCCATTCACGCGGCGCAACTGAGCGGATGCCAGTTGACGAACGACGCGCGGCATTTCTGCGTTCCCCGTGGCAATCTTGCACAGCCGATCCGCGAGATCAGCTTGTGCGTTGCGGCGCCATGTTGAGATCGCCGGATTGCGTGCATCCGACGAGCCGAGGTCGCCCTCGTCAATCTCAGTGAAGACCGAGCGGCAAAGGGTATCGAGCACTTCGGGCACCGTGACTGCGTCGCTGTCGCCACTGGCACGGAACTCGTTGTCGTACACCCGTGACAGCGTTGCGGGATTCAGAATGAGCGTCAATGCGCCGTTCTGCAATGCCGCGATCGCATCGTTGATTGCCCACGCGGAGTTGGCGCCAAAACTCGCCATGTCGCCCCATTTTTCGAGCGACATCTTGTTTGCAATCTCGGGCGTGAGACCGAAAGCTGCATCATTGAAGGCATTGCCAATGATGAACTGCAACGCATCACGCTGGGCCGATGCAGGCACGGCCTTGAGCGGGTCGCCCGTGTTTGCGTCGCCCTTCTTCACGCGGCTGACATGCGTTCCACCAACCCACGCGGACATCATGTCAATCATTTGGCGTTGCTTCGCGAGAGTCTTGGAATATCCCTTGCGAGCACGCTCCCAACTATCACCATCCTTCACATACTTCGTAATCAAATTCTCACGAAGCATCTTGATCAGCGCCATCTGCGCATTGGCGTACTCAAGCGGGCTCGCGGAGAAGTCGTAACGGCGCGCGAGCGGATCGGGACCGAGCGTATCTTCGTCGGTCAGATAGACATGTCCGGCCTCGCCTACCTTCGCGGCAACTTTGGTTGGGTCCTTGTCGGTGTAGCCGTACTCCATCGCCCACAGGTCATAGGGCCCGATGCCGATCATCGTGTAGTCGCCTTGGACATTGTCCTTGTCGACATTGAAGTTCGTCGCCATGTAGTCCATGACGCTTGCTGCGAGTGGCTTCTTGCCCTTGAACTCCTCACTGTTGATCTGGTCGAGTGTGTAGACACTCGACCCCTTGAAGTTGTGACGAAGTCCGAGCGTGTGCCCAACTTCGTGCGCCACAAGGTGCGCCACCTGCGGACCAACGAACGATTCCGGCACACCATCAAGCATCTCAACATCGGGCGTTGCTGGATCAGCGTTCAGACCGATCGCACCAAAGCTCTCGAGGGTCATGTTCGCAAGTGCCATGTCCATCGCCATGCCATGGGCGGCGAAGCACAGTGGGCTCGTGCACTTCTGCGGTTGTGAACTGAACCAACGATGCACTTCGCGCAACTCTGGGCTTGCGGCGAGCGCCGGATCCTTGCGGCTATCCGCTGGATCAAGGTCGCCTTCCGAAGCACGAACGACGCGGGCCTCAAGCGCTGCCTGACGATCGCCTGGCGCGAGCAACTGAATGCGTGGATCCCATTCCGCGTGACGCTCAAGCCAAGTGAGCGTGTCGGCGGAGAGGCTCTGCGCCGTGTCCATCGGCTTCTCTTCGTACCAGTTGTAGAAGGCGCGAATCCAACCGTCGGTGAGCACGATGTCGGCGTCGAGGATCTGGCCGGTGTTCGGATTCACGCGGCTCGGCCCGATGGCAGTTGAAACATCGTTGTTCAACCAACGAACAAAGTTGTAGCGCACATCCTCTGGATCCTTGTCCATGTGCGCGCCGGTCAACTCATCCTGTTGATAGACCTCGACAGCGTTGTCGATGCCGATCTGCTCGAACGCCTGATTCCACTGGAGAATTCCGTCTCGCACATAACGGCGATAGCGCACTGGAACTGTGTGCTCCACATAGAACACGATGGGTTCCTTCGGCGGCGACAGCGAGAGCTTCGGGTCACGCTTCTCGACATTCCAGCGGTGGATGTACCGCTGCATGTTGGTCTCCGTGCCATAGAGACCGAGGTCCTTGAAGTCCGTCGTGAAGAAGCCAATGCGGTCGTCTGCTGGCCGTGGCTTGTAGCCAGGATTGTCTGGGAGTTGCGAGATCGAATAGTGCACGGCCTTGAATGTGCCGCCCTGATCTGGCGCCTCAACAGCAACTTCGAGATTTTGCGGGAAGCTTTTCAGCTTCGACAACTTTGCCAGGCGTGAGTTGAGTCCAATGCCCGCGAGTTGTTGCGACTGACCCACGAGCATCTGATCAAGATCGATCACAGGCTGCCCGTTCGGTCCAGTGCAAACGATCGGCACTTCGAGAATCACCGAGTCAGTGAAGATTCTGCGCACTGAGTCTTTCGAAGTCTGCTCGCCGGTCGAACGCACTTCGAGTTGCGGCTCAACGAGCGCAAGGCGATTTCCAAACTGCCGCCAGAATGCATACCGAGCAGGACCTTGCAAACCGCTGAACACGACGCCACCGGAGGGGGTCGCAGCAAGCAAGAATTTCATTTTCTCCCAACCGCGGGGAAGTTCGGCGAGTGCTTGATCGTCCTTCCGTTTCGCGTAGAGGCCGAAGAGCGACTGACCGTCCGGCGTCGTCACCACCTTTTCGTATTCCTTCGAGACATCTTCCCACTTTGGGAGGTCCTGCGCGAGCGCAAGATTAGAGATGAACGTTGAACCGACGGCCAAGCTGAAGAGAACGGAACGCTGCATGGAAATGGCTCCTACTTCGAGAATGAACCCCTCCGTGAAATCCACGGAGGAGCGGTTGACACCCGCGGGCGCATGGTCAGCGCTTTGCTAATCATGCATGAACAGGGAAATGTACCCCTGCCGAGGCGTGAGAGTTCGCCCGCTTCGCCTCCTGCGAGCGCGGCGGCTCGCGCTTACCAAGGAAAGGCGCCGCCGTTGCGGATTATCCGCGCCCGATCCCTGAACAAAAAAAGACCGCCGTGACTGCTAGAAGTGGGAGCAGCCACGGCGGGGCGTTTCGAATCAGAACGCCCAGAAGCCTTACGCGCAGGCGCCCCAAGAGTTCAGCAGAACCGCGAGGTCCGCGGCGTCAACGATGGCGTCGCCGTTAAGGTCGCCTCCCGCGGAACCATCCGAATCCCATGCGTTCAGGAGCGCGGCGAGGTCCGCAGCATCGACGACAGCATCGCCGTTGAGATCGGCTGGACAAGGAGTGCTGGCATCAACGAGCGTCACAAACTGATCCCCAGGAATGACTTCGAAGTTCACGAGGCGAGGCTCTGCGAGGTTGGGACCACCGCCGAGCCCGCCCATGATCTGGTTCGAGAGGTAATCGTGGCCCCCGCCGTTGATCATCGCGCAGATTTTGATGTCGCCGGCCGTGTATCCACCAAGTTGCGAGAGGGGAATTGCGATCTCGACGCCAGTCAAGACACCGGACCCGTCACCGCCCTTGAATCCGCCGATCACACCGAGCGCGTTGCTGTTGTTCAACGCCGCTCCGAATCCGGCTTTCGTCGCGATCGCGCCCTTGACGCCTGCGGCGCCAGGTCCCGCGAATCCACCAAGCCCTGCTCCCTCAGTCGGCATCGTTGCGAAGCTCACATAGGTCTGCAGCACGCCCGTGCCCGGATTTCCACAAGTGAAGGAGAAGAAGAAGTCCGCTGCAAAACTCGCGTCAAAGGTGAGGCCATTGCCCGTGCCATCATCACCCATGCGATTGAGACCATTGAAATCGACATCCGCGTTGTTGCCGAGAATGCGATTCTGTCCACCCGCCACCGCATCGATGAAGATGTCGAGCTTGTTCCAGTTCGATTCAATGTTGCCCGCGCACATGATGTAGAGCTTGCCCGCATCGATCTTCGCAGAGACAACATCGATCTCTGATCCGTTGGCCCAGTCGATCACCGCGATGTTCGAATCACCGAATTGCGTCTGCGTGTTCTGAACTGCGAGTGGCGCGCCGTACCCCTTGTCCGTCGCACCGTCCATGACGATCTGCGCGAGGGATGTGGTTGCGAGCACAGGAATGGCGAGGAACATCAAATGGCGCATCTTTCAAGACCTCAGTTAGGCGAACCGAAACTGCTCTCGATCGGAACGCGAACGAAAGCACCTCGCAACAGTGCGAGGACGACCCAACCATACTGCGAATGCGGTCCAAAGCGAACAAATTTTGAGGGTTGCTCCGGTGATTCAGTCTGTATGCACGCGGCTGAGAAGATCGCTGTATTGGACACCTGGCCGCGCCCCCTGCTCAGCCGCGTTTGTGGGCGGCTCCGCGTCGACGCGCCACAGCGAATCCAATCTCGCTCGCTGCAGTTTTCGGCAGCCCATTGTGCGGACTGAGCTTCGTCGAAGACTTACGGCGAATCCCCACGCGCTACCCCTGCCAACCCCAAGCACTCAGTACAGCCGCGAGGTCGCTCGCGTCGACAGTGCCGCTGTCGTTCACATCAGCCGCTGCATTGCTCGTGCCCCAAGCATTGAGCACCGCCGCGAGATCCGCAGCGTCGACGCTTCCATTTCCATCGACATCCGCAGGATTGCCAACTGGCGGCGGATCTCCCTGCGAGAAAATGACCGTCGAGTAAGCGCCGATGTTGAACACGCCACTCGCGGCAAGCCCGTCCCACGGCGTGGCGTATGTCGCGTCGAGATCGACTGTCGTCGTGTTGGCGAACGACGCGTCGTATCCGTTCCAATCGCTGTTGAAGCGGACATGCCAGCGGCCATCGCGTGGGAAGCCCACGCGGTAACCAGTTCTAGGTGTAGACGACCAATTGGTAACGACGATGGTGTCATCGCGCTCGCCGCCGTTCATCCAACGGTGATACGCCAACACCTTCCAACCCTGATTGACATGGTAGACATTGGTGTATGCGCCAGTGAGGCCGCGCGTGAGCCCTGCATTGTTCTTACGAAGCGCGATGAGATCCTTGTACATCGCGCGAATGCCTGAGAATGTCGTGAGCTTCGTCCAATCGAGTGGATCCGTGTCAGCGAACCAGCCATCCTCGAGAAACTCTTGTCCCATGAAGAGCATCGGAATGCCGGGTGATGTCATCACGACTGCGGCGCCGAGTGTGGAGCGCTTCTTGGAATACCAGCTCGCGGCGTTGCCTGGCCAGATCGATTCGGGAACTCGCGACTGACCGTTTGCGACTTCGTCATGACTCTCGGTGTAGACCACGCGTTCGAACGGATTGCCGTTGTAACTCGCGAGCACGGCGTTCTTCACCGCGTTCATGTCGCGATCGGAGTCGTTCTGCAGAATGCAGGCATTGCGAATCGGCCAGTAGAACTGCGCGTCCCACTGCGCGTCGAATCCCGCACCACCTGCGCCCGTTGATTTCGTCAACCACTCGTTGTTATCGAGGTCCTCACAGATCGAAATCCGACCCGCATGTGCGGCGTTGACCGAGTCATTCATCCACTGCAGAAGCGACCAACCCTCGGGAATATCCGGTCCAAACTGATCAACCTTTCGGATGTACTTCGTTCCATCAATGCGGTGGCCGTCAAGACGAAACTCGTCGAGCCAATAGAGGACATTGTCGCGAATGAATGATCGCACTTCCGATCGACCGTAGTCCGGTCGCGTGTTCCCCCACGGCGTGTTCGCGCGGGAGTCTTGGAAGAAGTAGATGCCACCGAGTCCCTTCGTGCTCCACGCGTCGTACTGCCAAAGGTCGAGATCATTGGGACCGAAGTGACTGAAGACGAGGTCAGAGAGCACGGCGATACCGCGAGCGTGCGCAGCGTCGACGAACTCTTTGAGATCGGCAGGAGTGCCGTACGCATTCTCGATCGCGAACGGGTGCGAGTAGTTGTAGCCCCACGAAATGGATTGGGGGAACTCACAGAACGGCATGAGCTCGACAGCGTTGACGCCGAGGTCTTTGAGATAATCGAGCTTCGCCTTGGCCTCGTCGAGATTTGCTGGAAGCACCGCATCGGACGGTTGACCGAATGTGCCGAGGTGCAACTCGTAGATGACGAGTTCGTTCCAGTTCGCGATCTGAAAGGCAGGAGTCTGCCACGCGTACGCCGACGGGAGATACACGACGGACGATCCAACCGAGTTCGTGAGTTGTCGAGCGCGCGCGTCGTTCTTCCAGACAGTCGACGAAGCCGTCGTAATCACAAACTTGTACTGCGCGCCGGCGTAGACATAGTTCACATCCGTCGACCAGTAGCCATCGCCCTCAGCGGTGAGCGGATGCGCGGTGGCGCTCCAGCCGTTGAACGAACCAGCGACGCGAACCGCGCTCGCGTTCGGAGCCCACACGCGGAATGTCGTGCCCGACGGAGTGCCAGAAAACGGAATCGCGCCGATGCCCGGGCGGGAGGATGTGTCGGCGTGAAGGGGACCACCGAAGGAGCAGCAGACGGCCAATGCGATGGCAACGCACTCGGGAGCAAGCAAACTGAAGGTACAGAAACATCTTCGCATCAGGATCGAGCACTCCGAAGTCCGTGGAGAGAGGCAGCCACGATCCTACTTCCATTTTGCCCTTGTTCCACCGATCGAGGGAGGAAAACTGACCTAACGGACCTGCGGGGGTGCCAATAGCGTGCGACCACGCGATCCATCAGCGCTGACCCGTGTCAAGTGACTCAAGAAGTGCGGTCGGACCGTGCCATTTGCGCTAACGTGGAAGGGAGCAGGCGAGTAGCATTGGACGCGTGCAAGAGTGAACATTCAAGAACTCATCGGCGAGATTCGATTGCAACCGACTTGGAAGTCGGGAGGTCAACGCGCGCCCCATAAGGCCCTCACGATTCTCTTCGCGCTGGGCCGCGCGCTGCAAGGTCACCGAATCATCTCCTACCGCGTCGCGGAGCCAGAGCTGAAGAATCTCCTCGATGGGTTCGGGCCGCCGCGCGACCTGCAGCACCCGGAGTACCCAGTCTGGCTCCTTCGTCAGTTTCGTGGAGCACCCACCGGGTTCTGGCAACTTGAGGGTGATACCTCAGGGGTCGAGGATGCAAGCAAAAACCCCCGCCCTGCCGAGATGAGAGAGCACATTTCGTTCGGGCTCAGCGAATCGGCGTGGCGCGTCATCTGTGAGCATTCGAACAATGCGCGAGTACTTGCGATGCTGCTCGCGGCTGAGATTGTTCCAGCCACGCTGCACCAGTCACTCTTGGATGCTGTCGGCATCGACATGCCAACCGACTGGAGTCCGTTTGACGCGGCAAGTGCTGCACCAGATGCGCCACTGTTACTCGTCGGGCGAAAGCGCGTGAGCAGCGCGAGATTCCAACGCGATCCAGCGTTCTCACGGCTCGTTCGCGATGCGTACCGCTCCGAGTGTGCGGTGTGCAGTATCGCGCCCAAACTTGGCGATGAGCTGTTTGGGCTTGAAGCAGCACACATTCGCTGGGTCAACCACGAAGGTCCGGACATCATCTCAAACGGTCTTTGCCTTTGCCGAATGCACCATGTGGGTTTCGACAAAGGCGCGATGAAGGTTGATGAACAAATGCGCGTACGAGTCTCTTCGCGCCTTGACCACTCGCGGCCCTCTGACGAGATGTTTCGACGCTTTGAAGGGAAAGAGATTCGCCTTCCTCAGAACTCGACCGACAACCCGCACCAGACCATGCTCGAATGGCACTGGAGTGAAGTGTTCAAGCCGTGAGGGCGCATGCGCCGAGGCGCAACGCAGCCGAACGACCACCGTTGACTTGTGCGCCCAGCGTCTTGCCTATGCGCTTGCCGCGCGCGGCGTTGCACGAAAACTCAACGGGGTCAATTCGCAACTTAACTCGAGTGCACCGGGTAGCTTGAAGACGGCTGCGGCTCGGCCGAAATCGTGTACGCGATAGAGAACAAACGCGTCATGTCGCTGATCCGACACACGAACTTCATTCCGAGACAGCATGAACGGCATAAGAATTCCCGATCTCGTGGTCTTCACTTCAATGAGTCGCTCGGCTCCCGTTTGCGCGTCGAACGAGCTGATGTCATAACCCAACCCGTCTCCTTGCTCAATCGCCGCATGACAAACTTTCTTCGCGAGCTCGGGGGCGCCTGCATCATGAAGCGTCTTTCGTTCAAGTTCCACCACCCACTCCTCGCCTGCGAGTCCAAGCTTGCGGTTCGACTGTTCCAGCGCGACGAAATCAATTCTTCGCGCGATCGGTTCCGCTCGCGCCAACTCAATCCACTTGCTTCTCACAACTGAAGGAGGCTGCACAATCCGACTCGGAACCGCCGCGCACGGTACGGCGGGAGCAGCGCCCGCCGTCTCCACAAGGAGCGCTTCGAGTGATCCGACTCGCGTTGCGGCTTCAGGCAGCAGTACACGCTGATAGTTGAATGCCGGCGCCATGCCCCGAAGAGGCGCGAATCCCATTTCGAGCAAACATGCCGACACATTCTGAAGCTTGTACTCCAGTGCCTTCACCGTCCGCTGCGGATGAAGCGCAACAAATGCTTGGTAGAATCGTGTCCGGGTGTACTTCTGTTCTCGCTGCTCGAGCGCGTACATGTCGAAGTAGACATCAAGCGCATCGGATCGCTCACTCGATGTCCAATCCTGACCTGCTCTCGGCGCTGCGTCAGCCACATCGATAGTGTCTCAGGGCATTGAGCGTGCTGCAACCAAGTGAGCGCGTTTCACGGATGCGACGAACCCCGAAGCGGCTTGGTCTGAACCGATGCACTCCCATCAGCGCACATTCTGCTGCGACGGGGCGCGGACCCTCGGCTCTCGACCCCCGTTCCAAGTAGAACAGGTCCTTGGTATAGATCTTCTCAGCAAGGCGGAACTGGCGTTACATCTCAATTCTGCCAACAGCAACGCCAGTCGCGCCATCGAAAGGCGGTAGCCAAACCGTCGCGTTTGTCAACTCCCGCCCCCCTACTCCCCCTCTTCGAAGAAATCGTTGTCGATTCGGTACTGACGGTACACGCGCGACTCCGCAACGCCCAGTCCGCAGTCGACCATGAGCGAGACGAGTTCGGCGCCGTCGATCAGTCGAAGTTTCATGTTGTGCAGGGTTCGCGCGTACTCACGAGCGTCTTTCGAGAAATCACCGCTCGTGATGAACACGCCCTTCTGCGCGCGGCCATGGATCGCACCGACAAACTTCTGAAGTTCCGGTCGGCCTACCGTGTTCTCCCAGCGTTTGGCTTGGAGGTAGATCTGGCCAAGGCCGAGCCGGTCTTCGTTGATCACGCCATCTACCCCTCCGTCGCCGTGACCACCACCGAGCGCGCGGCGCACTTCGTCGTCGGACGATCCGTATCCAAGTTTGACGACGAGCTGTTCGACAAGAAACTCAAAGCGCGTGGGCGTCATCTCTTTCAATCTTCGTCCCAACTCCTCTTCAACGAGTTTTCGTAACGCGATCTCGAAACTCGCCATCGCTTCATCCATCGACTCCGTTCCTCCATCTGCGTCGGATGATGATGGCGCAGCCGGAGAGTCGCTCGCTTGAGGGTCGCCACTGGGAGAGATCCACTCGTAAAACTGGGGAATAGCGCGCAAGTCCTTCAAGGAGATCTCACTGGGGTGCGCATCAAGCATCTTCCGTCCGGACTCAGAGATCCGGTACTTCCCGCGCGAAACCCGTTCGGTGAGGCCCGCCTTAAACAGGTACGTCCGAGCCCACCCCATGCGATGCTCAGCAACAGTGAAGAGTCCTGAAGGAACGCGCTGCGCTAGCTCTGCAGGCGACAAACCACTACTCGCCTCCAACCTCGCCTTGACATCGCGGATATGCAACTCCCCGTCACGAGCGAGCAACGCCAAGAACGGCCGGAAGAAATGTTGGAACGGGGGGATTGCCATGAGTAACTCCAATTCGTGTCAAAGATCGCGCTGAGTCACCCCTCCGACTTGCTCGTCGACTCAAAATTCGCGAGGAATCGTCCTCGCACGACGCTGAAGATGACACCGCCGTTTTCGATCTCAACGCCTGGCAAGAAGTCTTCGTCGAGTCTGCGCAGGATCTCTGGCAGGCTCGCGTCGTCAATGGGACTGCCATCAAGCACGATCACCGTGCCGACCACTTGCCCATTCGCCATGTGATGAAGATCAACTGCAATCGCGTCGCGCTCATCAACCTGACCGAGCATGCGCTCAGAAGACTGCGTGCGGAGCGTTCGAGACCACGAGATCTTCTTTGCTGCTTCAGACATAGTTCCACTCCTCCCAAAGCATGCATCCAACGAGTGATGAGCCGCCAATGATGCTCGCGACCGCTAGCAGCGGCATGCAACCGCGGCTGCTTCGATAGCCCATTCCGGTGCCAGGAATTCCGAAGGTCGAATACTTCCTTCCGGTCGCGGACTTCCCGGTGCGGAAACCGCCACCGCCAACCGACCAACCGACGCCGGACTTCGAGAAATTCAGCCGAAACGGGCCAAAGCTTGCAGAACGCCGAAAAAAGAAACCCATATCTGTCGTCCCCTTCTCATGCCTGTCATCACTCACTCCGCGAGTGAGCGAATCCAGATGTTGCGGAAGTGCAGAGGATCACCGTGATCTTGAATGCTGATCGGGAGTTTACTCGCGTGCGCCGAGTACGCCGCCTTCGCTGCGTGCGCCGTCGCGCCTTTGATTGCGCTGTGATTTTGAACGAGCACGCCGTTGAGGAACACCGTCATCGCGCCTGCCTGCTGCAACGAGCCATCGGCGTTGAACTTTGGCGCGTCGAAGACCACATCGTACGTGTTCCACTTGCCATTCGGATTGCACGCATTCACGAGTGGCGGGTACTGCCCGTACATCGCGCCGGCCATGCCGTCGACATACGTCTTGTTGGGGTTCGACCCCAAGATTTGCAACTCATAACGGCCCATGAAGAAAATGCCGCTGTTGCAGCCATGCTGATCTTCGCAATGGCAGGTCTCCGGCACCATCCATTCAATGTGGAGTTGGCAAGACCCGAAGGAATCCTTCGTCTGAATGTTGCCACTGCCTGGCGCGACGCAGAGTTCGCCGTTCTCCACAGTCCACTTGCATGCACCATCGCCTGATTGCAATGCAGAGAGATCGCTTCCACCAAAGAGCACCTTCGCGTCACTTGGCGCCGCGCAACATGCCGCGACAGTCACAAGCGCTGGCTGCGGTCGCGCTCGATCGTGCACACCCCACTCCTTCGCCTGCGGTGCATCTTGCAAGGGCGCGAAGGCGAAGAGGCCAGCGCCGACAACGGCGAGCGAGACAGTCATGCAAACGGTTGGGCATGTCTTGAAAAGAGGTGGGCAGCGCATGTTGAAATCCTCAGGCATCGCTCACGCCATTGCTTGCAATAGAGGAGATTCCGTTGCAAGGGCGAGTGAGCATCAAACCGAGCTGCATTATGCTCTGCGAGTCCCCGCTTGGGACGCTCAGCGCTGAAGAATCTTGCGAATGGGAACGCTCCATGATCCCGCGACCTCCACTGCATCGCATCACACGCACGGCCGACTTCCATCTCATCGACGGCAGTGGCACAATTTTCGTTGCGCGCGCATTTGAGCTCGCGCATGCGTGCCTCGTCGAATTCCTCGCAACGCAGCAGCTTGGCCTCGAACGCATGTTGCGTTCGGAAGTTGCGCCAATGCCGATCGTGCAAGCGCAATGTGACTTCCACGCACCGCTGCGCGCTGGCGAAACCGTGGGTGTTGAACTCCGATGCGAGAAGGTCGGCGACACGAGCATCACGCTCGAGTTCACGGCCCGCGTCGACGGCGCGCCGCGATTTACGGTGCGTCAGGTGCATGTCACCATCGATCCTACGACGGGTCGCCCCATCACCGTGCCCGATGCGATTCGGCAAGCGTTCGCATCGCCGCGCGCGACGGTTTGAGCGAGTCACGCAATGACGCGGGCCAAGGAAGGATGATGCGCGGCAGCTCGTGCGCAGCAAGGGCCTCGCGAAGTTCGTCCCGTGCGATCTCCCGCGACGCATCGACGAATGCGATCCCAACGCTTCCCCACTCTTGATCGAACACATCAACAACCATCGCGTTTGCAACGCCTGGCAGTTCGAGCAGCGCGCGCTCCACGCGTTCAGGCTGTACGAATTCACCACCCGACTTGAACGAAAGCCCGATGCGCCCTTCGACATGCAAGCGACCATCTGCATCCATGCGACCACGATCGCCAGTCGCAAATCCTTCGGCGCTCCGTTCGACGCTCACGACGCCATCGCTGAGGTAGCCGTCAAACATGCATTCGCCGCGCAAATGAATCTCACCGCTTGCCGCGATCGAAATCTGCATCCCAGCGAGTGGCTCGCCAGCGTCCGTGGACTCCCGATGCGGCTGCGCGCGAGCCGTCGCGGCTTGAGAACCACACTCGGTCATGCCATAACTCACGACGAGCGATATGCCATGCTCGAGGGCACGCGCGCGCAGCGACGCCGCGCTCGGTCCACCTCCAATGAGCAACGCACGCAGCGACGCAAGCCGACGAACGGTCTTGACTTCTTGTGTGCGCTCGGCGTGAGCGAGCAAGCGATAGAGCTGGGTTGGGACGAGCGAGCAATGCGTGATCATCGCATCGCGATGCAGTGCATCGATGACCTCATTCGCGCCGCGATCGACGCCCACGGCTCTTCCACCAACGACATGCGCCCGCAGGAACGCCCCGAACCCACCCACATGATGCAGCGAGAGCGGCACGAGCCATGTGTCGGTCGAAGCAAACGGCGTTCGTGCATTGGCATTCCGCGCATTGGCAAGCAGCGCGCGAGCGGAAAGTCTCGCCAGCCTTGGCTCAGTTCCAGCAGTGCCGCTGGTGGCGAAGAGGCAACTCGCTCCTTGCGGGAGTGCGTCAAGATCGACTTCCGAAATGGACGAGCTTGGCTCGACTGTCGAGAGGCGATGTTCCAGCCTCGCACAATGTTCAACGCGCTCCGCACTCGGCGCCGCGCGATCCGGCGAGAGCATGGCGACACACTGTCCTTGCCTCCACAGCGACAGAACGGTTTCGAAGACGCGTTGATTGGCATGCGCGACCACACCGACGATGCCCCGCGGAGCATTCACTGCAACGCTCCAATCAAAGCGTGATCAATCGTCGGAAGCGGCTCGACGACCATTCGCTCGCCAGCACGAGGCGCGAGTTGCATGAGATCTTGTGCGTAAAAATGAGCGGTGCCGAGACCATGCGCCGACGCCCCCTCCGGATCAATCTGCGACGCAACGATTGCCGCAGCCATGAGCGCATAGTTCGACTCATACGCTGTTGACGCGATCGAGCGAATCCCCCTCTCGCGAGCGAGTCGGGCATGATGCAAGGATCGATCGATGCGCCCAACGCAACTGAGGCGTAGCACATGCGCCGTCACATAGGGCGCGAATGCAATGGAATCAGGGATGCCTTCGCCGCGCGTCCACTCGAGCGCCGTCTCATCAAGGGCGATCGCGATACCCGTGCGTTCGACGAGCGTGCGGAGTTCCCACGGATTCGCGAGCGGATCCTCGACATACTCGATTCGATCCGGATCGAAGCCGTGCAGCATCTCAGCGCACGCATCCACAGTCAGCCGCCGGTTCGCATCAAGCCGCAAGCGCGCCTGCGGTTCGACCGCCGCAAGCAGTGCATGTATCGCGCGACGATCGGCATCGACGCCATCGCGACCGACCTTCAGCTTGACACTCGAAACTCCTTCAAACGCGCCCACATTCGCAAGAACGTCGACTTCCGTCGCTCCACCCTGCACGAAGGTCGCGACACGAATGCTTTCGCGAGCGGGCATAAGCGAACCTCGCAATTGCATCTCCGCCATCGAGATCGCAAAGTCCGCACTTGGCAATCCGAGCGGCACCATTGAGGAGCAGAGAGAACTCCAGAAGCGCAGGCCTGCGAGCGACTCGTCGAGACTCTCCTGATGTGTCCCAGCGAGCGGTGCGCACACGCCGAACCCGCGTGCGCCATCGCCATCAGCAACCTCAAGCAATGCCATCGTCCGGTCAGCGCCTGCCATCACTGCGCGACCGAGGTCGCTCAAGGGCAGTCGAATGAGATGCGTCGAAGCGCGTCGCATAGCACGCGCAGTTTAGGTGAACACCCAACCAAGGCTCAGCGCGATACCTGTGAGATACAACTGCAAGCCAAAGCCCGCGAGCGCTCCGTTCAGCGCCGCGCCGCAGTCCCCACGCGCAATCATCACAACGCTCGGAATAGACACAAGCGAAATCGTTGTTCCTGCAAGGACCCCGCCTGGCGCATCCGCGAGTAACCACGCAGCGAGCGGGAGCATGGCGGCAACAACCCAGCAGACCAGAATCTCAAGCCGAGTGCATCGCGCGCCGAGGCGAACTGCCAGCGTCCGCTTCCCAACCGCGCGATCTTGCTCAATGTCGCGCAGATTGTTCGTCGCGAGCAATGCAACAGCAAGAGCACCCGGGACAACTCCGATCACGGCTGGAGCCATCCGCCATTCGCCGAGAATCGCAGCGTATGTCCCTGCAGTTGCGAGTGGGCCGAAGCAAACGAACACGAAAAAATCGCCAAGTCCTAAGTACGCGAGTGGGCGAGGCCCGCCCGTGTAGAGCACCGCCGCAATCGCGCCGAGCACGCCAATCCACGCGAACTCTGCGCCGCGCTCCTGCGCAAGAAACGCCGAGGGAAGCAGAGACAAGAGCAGCACGAACACCATCGCCATGCGCATCGCTCTCGGCGTCACAGCGCCAGAGGAAACCGCACGGGTTGGACCCAGCCTCGCGGGTCCATCCGCGCCGCGGAGTGCATCAAAGATGTCATTCGCGAAGTTGCTCACGATCTGCAGGAGCACGGCGCCCACAAATGCGGCGACTGCGAATCGCCAATCAAATCGACTCGGCTCGTCAAGACCGAGCACTGGCAACGCGTCGCGCCAAGCCATCGCGCTGCCGATCATGCACGGCGCAAGACTCGCGCCCAAGGTCTTGGGGCGGGTCGCGGCAATCCAGACTCGAAGCAAAGAGGGCGTCGCGTTCATGAATCACGGAGAGAACTTGCGGAAGTCGGGCTTGCGCTTCTCAAGTTGCGCATCGCGACCTTCCTTCGCTTCATCGGACATGTAATAAAGCATCGTCGCGATGCCTGAAAGTTCCTGTAGGCCCGCCTGCCCGTCGCAATCTGCATTGAGCGCCGCCTTAAGTGCGCGAATCGCCGTCGGCGAGTTCGCGTTCATCTCGCGGCACCATGCCACTGTCTCCTCTTCGAGTTGCGCGACAGGCACGACCGTGTTGATGAGCCCCATCTCAAGGGCTTCGCTGGCGGAATAGCTTCGACAAAGAAACCACATCTCGCGCGCCTTCTTCTGACCGATGATGCGCGCCATGTAACTCGCGCCGTAGCCGCCGTCGAAACTTCCCATTTTCGGGCCAACCTGCCCGAAGCGAGCGTTTTCGGCAGCGATCGTCAGATCACACATCATGTGAAGGACATGTCCACCACCAATCGCCCATCCGGCAACCATCGCGACGACAGGCTTCGGGCAGGAACGAATCTCGCGCTGAAACTCCAGCACATTCAGTAACTCGCTTCCCGACTCAGACTTGTACCCAGCGTGACCGCGGATGCGCTGATCTCCTCCTGCGCAGAACGCGCGTTCACCCTCACCCGTCAGAATGATGGAGCCAATCGCGCTGTCATTCTTCGCATCGAGTAGCGCAGCGCGCATTTCCTCGACGGTTCGTGGCGTGAATGCGTTTCGAACTTGGGGCCGATTGATGGTGATCTTTGCAATGCCGTCGCATTTGGCGTAGCGCACCTCCGCAAACTTCTCGGAGAGCGGCGACAGGCTCCATGCAAGCGCAGGTCGAATGCGCTCTGCGGTGTCGGTCGTTGGACGGTGAATTGCAGGCGCAGTTGGCTTCGTCATGAGTTGCTTACGCAGAGGAATGCAGAATCTGTTCAATCATCTGTGCGCAAGCGCGAGGGGCTTCGAGCGGTAGAACATGACCCGCGTTTGGCACGATTCGTGTCGTGAGCGCTGGCATCGTCGCCTCTGCTTCACGCACAATCGCAGCATACCGAGCGTCGGATTCCCCTGCCGCCATCGTGATTCTCGACGCGTGCGCTGCGAGGGCATCCCAACGACTCTCACTTCGCCCGGGTGAACATCCATAGACGACCTCAGACCAGAAGTTCGCATCCCCCTGCGCCCGTCGCGCCCGCGTCGCATCGAATGATGGGTGCGCGCGAAACGATGCGAAGAGATCCGATTGGTACCACCGCTCGATGAAATCGGCAGTGGGAATCGAGAGAAGATCGTCCGACCTCAGGAGGTCTGACGCGGCACGCATGGCTCGTTCCGAAGCATCTCGCATGCCGGGTTGGGTTGAAAGTAACAGCAGCTTTGGAGTACGCGCGGTGTTGATGGCGCAAGCTTCTAGCGCGATACGCGCGCCAAGCGAATAACCGACAACGAGGTCGCTTGGCGTGCGCCGGAGCCGATCGTTCAACGCTTCCGCAAACCCTATCACCGTGCTGCACGAGAATTCACGCAGCGAGACCACATCGCAAGCGATGTCGGGCGCGAGTGCTGCGAGAACATCCGCCCAATCGGCAGGAGAACCGAGAAATCCGTGCACGAGAGCAATGCGCTTCACGGCGCTATGCAAACTCCTTCGCGAGCGCTGCGCGAGCCGCGGTGGCGACGCTCTCGCGAACCTTCTCGCTCGATGCACTCGTGCACGAAACTTCGATCACCGTCGCACCTCCACGACGCAGCGCCGAGCGCATCGCGCTCGCGAGCGCCTTTCGATTCGACGGCGCTGACTGCGCGATGCCCCATGCCTGCGCGAGAGGCGCGAAGGATCGACCGTGCGGCGTCACGAAACATCGATCGAACACATCCTTGTGCTTCGCGATCGGGAGGTATCGGAAGATCCCACCGCCATCGTTGTTCAACACGACAAAGATGAGAGGAGTTCTCACTTCGGACGCGAGCTGAAGACTGTTCAAGTCATGCAACATGCTCACATCCCCGATGAACGCGACGACTGGTTCAGCGGTCGCGACGGCGTGACCGGCCGCAGTCGCGACGAGACCATCGATCCCGCTCGCGCCGCGATTCGAACCCACAGCCCAACCCTTGGGCGGCGCGATCGCAAGAAAATCGGCGTCGCGAATCGGCATGCTCGATCCGTAGAACATCGTTCCGTGCGGAAGGCTCGCGCAGATGTCACGCGCCTCCACAAGCGCGGTCGGCTCGCACAACACACGCTCAGCTTCGATCACCGCATGTGCGGCGCGGGTTGCGCAAGCGAGCGCTCGCTTCCACCCGGCGTGCGCTTTGAGCGAGCGACTTCGTTGAAAAACCACCGGCGCGGCATGGACCGCGTGCGCGCGGTGACTTGCATCGACGCGCGGATCCCCTGCCCCAAAAATCTCAACTGGACATTGTTGGCGCGCGACCCAGGCCGCCACACGCTTCGAGACGACCGCATCGCCCGCGCACACAATTCCATCGACACCTAACGCTCGCTCAAGCGCGAGATTCGATCCATCTGGCGGAGCGGAACGCAGCACCAGATCGGCGCCAATCGTCCCTTCACGCGCGAGGCCGCTTGTGATATCCGCGAGCATTGTGCCTCGCCATGCAGCCACGCTGCGTCTCAATAGCTCAGGCGCGCGGCCCATGATCACAAGTGGCGCACTGACTTCCACCACACTCTCCACTGCAGCAATCGTGCTTCTCCACGGAAGCGCGTTTCGCGGCGCGGTCCAACGACCAATTGAATCGAGCCAGGAGCGAGACCAATCCTGCTCACTCGGCGCAAGCGGTTCGCGAAACGCGCAGTTCACATGCACGCCGCCGCCTTGCGACCCAGCGTCTCCGAGCGCGCGAGCCACTGCTTCATCCATGGTGGAGAGCACATACTCCGCAGGTATCTCTGCGGTTGGGCAAGGCATGGAGACAGACCATCGCGCTGCGTGTGCGAGGAGTTGCGATTGTGGAATCGCTTGATTCGCACCGCAATCGAGAAGTTCAGGCGGTCGATCCGCAGACAGCACGAGGAGTGGCGTGCGCGACATGCGCGCCTCGACGAGCGCGGGCAAGGTGTTCGCAACCGCGGTTCCGCTGGTGACAATGATGACGGCGGGCTTCCGCGAGGCCTTCGCGATGCCAAGCGCGAGAAACGCGCCGCCTCGCTCATCGTGCGCGATGTGCACGCGAATGCCGCGACACCGTTCGAATGCGACGGCGAGCGGTGCGCTCCTTGAGCCCGGGCAGGCAACGGCGTGTTCGATGCCAAGTCGAACGCACTCCTCTGCGATGAGCATCGTCCATGCGAGATTGAAGTTCGCCGCAGCGCGAAGGTCACTCACGACTGCCTCGACAACCGCTCGAACGCAAGAAGTTTGTGCGCGGTCTCGCGCCACTCATCCGCGGCGTCCGATCCTTCGACGATTCCAGCGCCCGCGAAGGCCGTGAGCGAATCGCCATCAATGAGCGCGCTGCGAATACCAACTGCAAACTCAGAGGCGTGCGCGGTACGGACACCGATCGGGCCAGCGAACAACCCACGATCAAACGGTTCAAGTGTGCGTATCGCATGCACTGCTTCGGTGACTGGGCTCCCGGAAACTGCGGGAGTTGGATGGAGCGCCTTCAAGAGCATTTCGTCCGTGACGCCTTCTTGCAACTCAACTGCCATGCGTGTACGAAGGTGCTGGACATATCCGAGCCGCAGCAATCGTGGCTCGTCATCGAAGCGAAGCGTCTGCGAGAACGGCTCAAGTGCCTCACGAATGCGTTCGACGACGAATTGGTGCTCGCGCCGATCCTTCGCACTTGAGAGCAGCGCATCACCCATCAGTTGATCCGCAACGGCATCAACTCCGCGAGGACGAGTTCCCGCAACCGCTTCACTCTTGAGTGTGCGCCCAACCCGAGAAAACAGGCGCTCAGGACTTACACCAACAAAGGCGCGGCCTGCTTGGGGTTCGATGAAATAGCGAAAACTTCGTGGCTCCGTTTGCGCGAGTCGATGAAGCACGAGCATCGGATCGATCTCACTACTCGCGACATATCTCGCCGTCCGTCCGAGGACGACCTTGCGGAGCTTCCCGTTGCGAATCGCATCGAGTCCAGCGCGTACTGCGCGCGTCCACGCCGCCTCGCTGATGTCGTCAGGCACGCGCGTGAATGATGGATCCACGCTGCACCGCGGCTTGCACTCTTGTGCGAGCACTTCGAGCCAGCCGCGCGCGACATCAAGATCGCTCACATTGACCGCGAGCACGCTGCGAACGCGATCACCGTGTTCTGCTCGCCGCAACTCGATCGCGGGGAGCACAGCGGACTGCTGCGTAAATGTCTCCCACACGCGATCGCGGACGCGACTCGGATCAAAGGCGTCGACGGTAAACACGACCGCCTCGCTGCTCCCGCCAATCTGCGAAAGCCCCTCCGGAAGCGACGCATTCGCGACGCCTATTCCCGCAAACTCGAGCGTGCCGGTTCGCGTTCGAAAGTAACGGCGTTGACCTGCGGCGAGCCCCGCCAGTACCCGAAACACATCAAGGTGTTCAACCTCATGCTCGAATCGAAGAAAGCTCCCCGCTTGAGGCGGCGTCGCGCTCGCGAGCAAGCGCAGGAGTGCCCGGGCCGCCAACTCGAGCGGAAGTGGCCGTGTCTCCTGCTTTGATTCGTGTCGCGAAAGGAGGCTCATGCGAGGTTCGTGAGTGTACGCGAGACGCCCCTCGTTTCGCGCTACTTACTCCGCACCGCTGGATTCCCACTCAACTGCGCAAGAATCTCGCCAAAGGCGACTGCTGAAGCAGCGCCGAGCGAGTCCGCGACCGCGCCGGGAGTCGCCGCAGAAATCGGCGCAGTTCCAACTGCAACGCCACTGCCGAGCAGTGCGGCACTCGTTGCTCCATCACCAACGAGATACCAGCGAAGTTGGACCTCCGCATGCGGGCTCGCGGCATTGCTGTAGTTCCCACAGAATCGTTCAAGCACAAGAGAGACTTTGCAAGGCGCTGCCACAGCAGCACCTTGACCGGTGACGCAAGAGAACTGCTTCGACTCCGACAAGAACCCAACGAACGCAGTAGTCAACATGGAGGAAGGTGCGGCGATCCATCCGGCATAGTTGTCGGTGCGCCAACTTCCATCCGCTTGCGCGTATACAAACCCCAGCGCATCAAAGGGAGCGACTGCGGTCACTCTGCTAACTTCAATGCCGTTCGCTGAGGGCGCGCGATCGGCAACGACTGCCGGCGGTGGCACACTCAGTAAGAACTGCGCCTGCGCGGCGCTCGATCGATTGAAGAGCGAGCATCCGCCGAGTGCAAGAATCGCAAGGGGAGCGATCCATCGAAGCGCGATGCGGAGCGGAGCGTTTGGAGTCATGCGAGATAGTCCTAAGTAAAGCTGCAGCCGTTCAAGGAGAAACGGGCGCGCCGGGAGCCACGCGCGGAGGAGGTGCACTGAAAATCACTTGTGAAGCATCCTGTCGAAGTCGCTGCGAGAGCGCGTCAAGGTTCTCTGCCATTTCGCGGAGGCTCTGGAGCAGCACGCGAATGTCGTACTCCTCGTTCGCGATCAAGCGATCAACGCGAGCAAGCAACGCACGCGCGTCCTCCATCGCTTCGGGAGCGACGACGGCTGCACCTCGCAGACCGTCAAGGGTCTCTTGCAGTTTGGGCGACTTCAAGAGCGCATCGAGTTCAGCGCTTCCAGAAGCCAAGCTTGCGGCAATGTCGGGGAGACGCGCGATTGTCGTCTTGAGATCGACCTTTCCATCTCCAAGCACCGTTGCAAGCGAGTCAGAGGCGCTCGCAATGTTCGCGATGGACTTCTGGATGTTTGGATCAGCCAGAATCGTCTGCACTTGGCGGTTCGTCGTCCGCGCCTCTTCGATAAACGCAGTCGCGTCGGCGAGAATTGGCTTGCCTTGCGATTCGAGCACACTGTCGAGGTGTTGCACGAGCGTATGCATGTCGCGCCCGATCTTCGTGAAGTCGACGCCCTGCACGCCCTTCACGATGGCCGACGCGCCATCGAGCAGTTCATTCAATCGGCTTGGAACTGCAGGAATGTACGGATGCGCGGGCGTCCAAGTCACTGGGATCGCCTCCTTCGGCACATCGCTCGTGTACTCGAACTGCATGTACAGCCCGCCGGTGATTCCCTCCGAAACGAGGCGTGAGCGCAGCCCCTTTCCAACCGACGCGTTGATGTCCGAGACGAAGTCCTCATCGCTGTGCACACCAATGAGGTCTTGCACAATCTTCATCCGCACGAGCACCATGGAATCGAGCACTTCGCCGCCCGCTTCGGCGTGATGCGGATACGCCATGCTCACGAAGGAGATCTCCGATACTTGACCGATCGTGACTCCGCGGAACTTTACTGGGCTCCCTACATTCAATCCGTTCACAGACTCCGATGAGTATGTCTCGACCATCTCCGTTCGCTGAAAGAGCGTCGCGCTCCCAAGCACAATCGTCCCACCAATCGCGAGCGCGACCGCAGTCAGCACGAAGGCTCCAACTTTGAAATTCGTCGATTGACTACTCATGGCGTTGTTTCTGGGAGAGGGAGTGAGCGAAAGTGTAATTCAGCGAGAGGGAGCGCATGGCGAAGTTCAAGCAGATGCGGTGACGGCGTGCACTGCGACACCCTGTCGGTTGAGGAAGCGGCGAACGAGTGGATCCGGCGAACTATCGCGCATGACACGCGGATCGCCCACCTCCACGAGACCTCCCCGCTTTCCGTCGATCATGGCAAACCGGTGCGCGATAGCGAAAATGCTCGCGAGCTCGTGCGAGATCACGACGAACGTCACGCCGAGCGTTTCGTTCAGCGTTTGAATCAGGCTATCCAAGTCGGCGCTCGTCATCGGGTCAAGCCCCGCCGATGGCTCGTCGAGAAAAATGATCGGGGCATCAAGTGCGAGTGCGCGCGCGATTGCCGCTCGCTTCTGCATGCCTCCCGAGAGCTCGCTCGGCATCTTGTTTGCGGCATGAGCCAAGTCCACAAGGCCGAGCTTTGCGCGCGCGACTTCAATTCGCGCGCCAAGCGGAAGCGATGTGAACTCCTCCATCGGCAGCATGACATTCTCAAGCACGGTCATGCTGTTGAAGAGCGCACCGAGTTGGTACATCACTCCAAACTCACGACGCACGCCTTGCAGCGCATCTTCATCTGCATTCGCGACATCCACGCCGCCAATCCAAATCTCTCCCGCAAGTGGCCGGTTGAGCGTCGTCAGGTTTGAGAGCAGCGTCGTCTTCCCTGCGCCAGAACCGCCGCCGATGAAAATGATCTCGCCGCGACGAATGTCAAGCGTGAGATCCTTCAGAATCACCTTGGTTGCGTAGCCCACCGAGACGCCCTTGATGCGAATGGCTGGCTCGGAGTTGTTGTGCGATACGGTTGTCACTCAGATACCAATGGTGTAGAAAAACGCGCCGAGGACTGCGTCGGCGATCACGATCATCACGATGCTTGAAACAACTGCGCCCGTTGTCTGCGCGCCGACCGCGCGCGCGCCTTCCTCTTTGTTGGTCGCGAGACCTCGTTGGCATCCGATGACTGCAATGAGCGCGCCAAACACGCCCGCCTTCACAAGACCTTGAATAAGCGCTGCCGCATCGACTGCGTGTTGTACTTCGTTGAGATACTGCCGAAGCGAGAACCCCTCGCTCAACATGATCACCGATCCGCCGGCGATGCCCATGAGATCTGCGAACACGGCGAGCAGCGGCGTCATGCAGACGCACGCGACGAAACGCGGGAGGACGAGGAATCGAATCGGCGTGATGCCGAAGGTGCGCAGCGCATCGACCTCCTGCCCGACCTTCATCGTTCCGATCGTCGCGGCGAACGCAGCACCAGAGCGACCGGCCACAAGAATCGCTGTGATGAGCGGCCCAAGTTCACGCAGGATCGAGATGCCAACGATGTCGGCGACTTGCAGTTTCGCGCCGTACTTCGCGAGCGGATCCATGCACTGAAACGCGATGATCGCGCCGATCAAGAAGCCAAGGAGCGCGACCACAGGAAGTGCATTGGCGCCAACAACGGACATCTCTCGCAGGGTGTCGCCGACACGGAGTTGACGAGGTTCCCGCACCGCAGCCAAGATCGTGCGAAGAAGTTCTCCGCGAAACTCGATGAACGAGCGCAGAAAACTCCACACCGCGCGCGTGCCGCTCCCGATGTGTTCGAAGAAGCCCTCCTGTGATTTGGCGAGGGAGCGATCCTGCCCGCGACGGGCCATTTCCATGAGGCGCGTTTGCGCTTCAGTCGCGCCGATGATGTTGATGCTCGCGCCGCGATTCGCTGCGAGATACTCGAGCCCAAGGATCAATCCGAGTCCGGAACCGTCGAGGTGCTCGACCGCAGACAGATCGATTGCGAATGCTTTGGAGGTACTTGCACGAAGTTGTGCCGAGCTCGAGTCCCAATGTGTGGTCAGCGCCACCGCGTCGAGCCGACCCGCAAATCGCGCTGTGAGCGTGCCCCCCGAATCGTCAAACGAAATGCGAAGAGGCTGCGCGTCTGTCACGACGGTGATGGTATCGCGCCTCGCATGCATCGTGCTCCTGTTGCGAGTCAGGCCATCTCCATGAACGCTGGGTCGTACACCTTTGAGCGAACGAAGGCATCAATGTCCGGGGGCTCGGGAACCCGCGCATACCCTTCGGCAAAGATGAGCTTCGCCACTTCGACCGCAACCGCAATCTCACTCTCCAAAATCGTGCGGAGCGGCGGATAGACGAGACCAACATCGAGGTCGCCCTGCGTAACTCGTGAAGCGAGAGTCTCGGCCGCCTTCAAGAACATCGCGTCCGTCACGCGCGTTGCAATCGTTGCAAAAACCGCGAGTCCGACCGCCGGAAAGATGTAGACATTGTTGCCTTGACCTGGAACAAACAGTTTTCCGCCAAATCGGACTGGTGGAAACGGCGAGCCCGAGGCAAAGATCGCCCGCCCGTCCGACCACTGATATGCCTCCTCGGCGGAACATTCGGACTTCGAAGTCGGATTGGAGAGCGGGAAGATGATCGGCCGCTCATTGAGCGCGCTCATCGAACGAATCACTCGCTCGCTGAACGACTTCGGAACCGTGCTCGCGCCAATGATCGCAGTCGGACGAACGAACGCGACCGAGTCTGCAAACTCCTTCTGAAGCGGGGCGTCTTTCACATACGGCATCTGATGCACGCTCAGCCGCGGGTTCGATTGCACACAGAGTCCAGACGAATTGTGCATCCAGATCCGAGCGCGAGACTCGGCAGCGCTCAAACCCTCTCGCTGCATTTGCAGTTCGATCAGTTCTGCAATGCCAACTGCGGCGCTTCCACCCCCGAGAAAGAGCACGCGGTGATCGCTCAGTCGGTTGCCAATCATTCGGCACGCGCCAAAGAGCCCGGCAACGGCCGTCGCGGCGGTGCCTTGGATGTCATCGTTGAAACAGCACACTCGATCGCGGTATCGCGCAAGCAGCGGAATCGCGGTGGTGTTGTGGAAATCCTCAAACTGAATCGCAGCCTGCGGAAAGACCTTCTGCACGGATTGCACGAACTCCTCAACGAACGAATCAAATGCTTCGCCGCGCAAACGCGGAGCACGAACACCGGGGTAGAGCGGGTCCATCAGAAACTGCTGGTTGTCCGTCCCGACATCTAAGATCACTGGCAAACAAGACTCCGGCGGCACTCCACCAACCGCCGCATAGAGCGTGAGTTTCCCGACAGGAATGCCCATGCCACACACGCCGAGATCTCCCAATCCGAGAATGCGCTCGCCATCGGTTACACAAATGAACCGCACTTCGCGATTCGGCCAGTTACGAAGAAGATCGTCCAAACGACCGCGATGCCGGATGGAGCAGTACAGCCCCTTCGGGCGCCGCAGAATGTGACCGAACTTCTGACAGGCCTCCCCGACGGTCGGCGTGTACACGATGGGCATGTATTGCGGCGGATCGCTACGCAACAATTGGTAGAAGGCGCGCTCGTTCCGATCCTGCAACTCAGAAAGGTAGATGTAGCGCTCAAGATCGTTGGGTTTCTGCGAGAGATGCAACCGAGAGCGTTGCATGAGCGTCTCGGCTGTCTCAATGGCATCAGGGAGAAGTCCGAGCAGTCCATAGTTTTCGCGCTCTGCTTCGGTAAAGCAAAGCCCTTTGTTCAGGCGCGGATTAAAAAGCAAGTCAAAGGCGCTCGGTCGCATGTGGAGAGCGTATCGCCACCCGTTATTCTTGCGCGCAATGCTCTTCACCGACAGCCACACTGAGGGCGAACCGACCCGCGTGCTCATCAGCGACGCGTATCGATTGCGACCATTGCAGGAGTTGTTGCGCGAATGGAGCGACGCGAATGGAGCGTGCGTCACCCCCACTGCACTCCGCGCACTTGTTGCCAACCCGCGCGCAGCTGACGCATGTGTCGGCGCGCTCCTCTGTCGGCCGAGCTCGCCAGATGCGGACTTCGGCGTCTTCTTTTTCAACGCACAAGCGGCGCTCGGGATGTGCGGTCACGGTGCCATCGGAGTCGGAAAGACGATCGATCGATTCGGCGGCATGCTCGACGGCGCGGTACGGATCGAAACGCGCGCGGGCATCGTGGAGGTGCGGCGCGAAGACAACGGCGCATACTCATTCGAAAATGTTCCTGCGTTCGTCGTCGCAAGTCGAGTGAAGATTGCGCTCGACCAGACAATCGTGACTGGCACTGTCGCGTACGGCGGAAACGAGTTTTTCATCGTCGAAGAATCCCGCCCACTTCGAAGCATCGAGGCAGAGCTCACGTACACGCGATCGATTCGCGACGCCCTCGTGCAGCAGGCCGTTCGTGGTCACACCGGACTGATCGATCATGTGGCACTATTTGTTCAACCAGCCCGCGAGGATGCGCAGGAGCGGAGCTTCGTGCTCTGCCCGAACGATACCTACGACCGCTCCCCGTGCGGCACCGGAAGTTCCGCGCGACTCGCGATGCTCGCCTCGGAAGGCCGGTTGCGTGAGGGCGCCCAACATGCGATCGAGAGCGCCATCGGCTCGCGATTCATCGCGAGTTTCCGCGGTGCAGCGAAGGGGTCCATCATCGCGCGTATCTCAGGACGCGCGTGGATCACTGCCGATGGCGCGATGGAAGAACAGCGCGACCCGGCACAAGCAACTGGATGGTCGGAGTCGACCTGAAGATTGACCTGACTCATGCTTTCTTGAACCGTACTTCTCCTATGCACACTCCTTCCTCCCTGCCTCAACCGTTCACCGGTGTGATTCCGGCAACCGTGACACCCTTCAACCCAGATGGGAGTATCGACTTCATCGCGGCTGAGCGACTTGCGCGCGCGATGCTCTCTGCCGGATGCACTGGCGTCGTGGCGCCAGGTTCACTCGGTGAAGGCGCGACGCTTTCATTCGATGAGCGCATGGAACTTCTTCGCGCACTCCGCCGTGGGAGCACTCGCGATGACGGGACGCGCGGGAATGTCTTCCTTACCGTAAGCGCACTTTCGACGCGCGATGCGGTGCGACAGGCGGAGCAAGCGGTCGCGCTGCAACTGGATGGGCTCATGGTTCTCCCGCCTTACGCGCACAAGGGAAACTGGAATGAACATCGAACGCATGTCGCACATGTGTTTCGTGCGACGCCCCTTCCCTGCATGCTCTACAACAACCCCGCGGCGTACGGCGTCGACTATTCGCTCGAACAAATCGGCGAACTTGCCCAGGCGCATGCAAACCTCGTCGCGGTGAAGGACTCAACAGGCGACGCACGACGGCTGACCGCAATTCGCGCGCGATTTGGGCAACGCATCGGCGCACTCGTCGGCCTCGATGACTGTGCTGTCGAAGGCGCTCGAATGGGCGCATGCGGTTGGATTGCGGGGCTTGCGAATGCGCTTCCGAGGGAATCGGTTCGTCTTTGGAACCTCGCGCAACACGGGCCAAGCGCGCAATGCGATGAGCTCTACGCATGGTTCTTGCCACTGTTACGACTCGACACGACTGCGAACTTCGTGCAACTCATCAAACTCGTGATGCAGGAAACCGAAACCGGCGGCGAAACGATCCGGTTACCGCGCTTGCCGCTCGAGGGGACTGAACGCGCGTGCACGATCGCCATGATTCGAAAGGCTCTGGCGAGCCGCCCTGCGAGCGCTCTGGCATAACGAACGAGAGAGAATTTGAGAAATTCGAACATTGCGTGAGACAATCAGGCGTCTCATCCGTAAGGAGGTGAGTTCGCATCTCTCCTCCTTGGGCAACCGCAATTGCGGAAGACAAGTGGTCGCCGGCGGCTCAAACCCGCCTGAGCGACCGCTTTGTCTTTCGCGAGAGTGGAAGTGCCAGAAGGAGTGAACGAACTCACTGCTCCTGCTCTGCGTAGGGCATTGCATCTCAGTGGATCAATCGCGCACTTCACGCGCGTTGGACAGTCATCTTTCTCTCCTTTGATCAAGGGCCGTGTTGTCGTATCGCGGCCTTGATCGCGTCTCGGGCCCTTGCATGTCAGGGACATGCTCGAGCCCTGCATTAATTTGAGCGCTCGCCTGGAATTTGTCCGCGTGGAACACGCGGACAAATTCCAGCGCTCGCTTTGGAATGCGCTGGGGCGAGTGAATCGCCACCAGCGCATAACGGGCTCAGTCCGGCGGAGCAGTTTGAGCGATCGTGACAGGTTTCTTGCGGCGAAGCGCCGCAAAAACCTGCACTCGCTTTGGACGCCGACCGCGCGAATGAATCGCGACGGTCGGCGATCTGACTCAGTGCGTCGAATCACGCGCTTGAAGGGCATCAAGCTCCCCGAAACTAGAGACCTTGGCCCCAGTGGTTCAAGAGAATCGCGAGGTCTTGGCCACCGACGGTGCCATCACCGTTGAGGTCGGCGGAGCCTCCAAGGCCCCATGCGTTCAACATGATCGCGAGATCCGCGGCGTCGACCGTTCCATCGAGATCGAGATCTCCGAAGGCGAGTTCGCACGCATCAGGGATGGCATCCAAATCGGAGTCGACCGCTCCTGATGCGATCTCACACGAGTCGAGCAGACCATCGAGATCGCAATCCTCAGCGAGGCCCTGTGCGACCTCATAAGAATCTGGCAACAAGTTCGCATTGCAATCAGGCTGACATGTATCCGGGACGCCGTTCTGATCGATGTCCGCAGCTCCTGACGCAATGTCGCAAGTGTCGGGCAACGCGTTGCCATTGCAATCGGTTGCAGAGCCAGCCGCGATTTCACACGCATCTGGCACACCGTTGCCATTGCAATCGGTCGCGGTGCCGTTGCTGATCTCGAACGCATCAGACTGTCCATCGCCGTCACAGTCGTCCTTGCATTCGTCGGGAATGCCATTCGAATCCGCGTCTGTGGACTGGCCGCTCGCGATATCACAGGAGTCAGGCGCGCCGTTGCCATTGCAATCCGCGAACGACTCACACGCATCGCCAATCTGGTTGCCGTTGCAGTCCGCCTGTGACGCGTTCGCGACGGTATCGCAATTGTCGAAGCAATCCTTCACGCCGTCGCCATCCGTGTCTACTTCGGACACGCCGCAGCCACACGCGCCGGGCTGTGTCTTGTTCGCATCCGTCGGGCAACCATCGTTGCAATTCGCAACGCCATCGCCATCGCTATCGACATCGGCAACACCACAGCCGCACTGTCCAGGAGCAGTCTTGTTGGGATCCGTTGGACAACCGTCGTTGCAGTTCGCGACGCCATCGCTATCACTATCCGTGTCTGCAATCCCGCAGCCACATTGTCCGGCCGCAATCTTGTTTGCGTCGGTTGGGCAGCCATCGTTGCAATTCGCAACACCATCACCATCGCTATCCACGTCCGCAACACCGCAGCCACATTGTCCTGCCGTAATCTTTGCCGGATCCGAGGGGCACCCATCGATGCAATTCGGTGTGCCGTCGCCGTCGCTATCTGTTTCAGCGACGCCACAGCCGCACTGCCCTGCCGCGATTTTGGCTGGATCTGTGGGGCATCCGTCGCAGACATTGCCAACGCCGTCGCCGTCCGAATCCTGCTGATTCGCATTCGCAATCGATGGGCAGTTGTCAACGGCATCACTGAAGCCATCGCCGTCGGAATCGACAGGCTGGATCACGACGGTGTCACCCGCAAAGATCACATCAGTCCCCGAAACGCCATTGTTGTATCCAATCTTGAAGTAGAGCGTGATGCTCTCCGAAGCGCCGATGCAGAACTGCCCAAGCAGCACGCGGCCGGCTGCATTCACTCGACCTTGCAGATTCGCGGGATTCGAGTTGTACCAACCAGGACCAGAGCCAGACATTGGAATGATCGTTCCGATGTCGCTTGGCACGGGGAACGGAATCTGCGCTTGATTGAATCCGCCAGTCCCGAATGCAGGATCCGCGCTGGTCGTGTTGCCGGTCGCAGGACCAACTGCTCCGCCAACAGTCAACCACGAATCATTCGCATCCATGTTCGAGACATAGGTTGGCGACCAACTCCCGACGACAGTGCTCGTTCCGCCGCTCAAGAAATCGTTATGACGGAAGGTCGCTGCCCCAGCGACCTTGTTCGCGTGGAAGTAATTGAGGACGGTTGTGGTCGCGCCGATGAACTTCCCGTACACACGGTACTTGGCAAGACCGGCGCTTGCAGGAACAGACACAACTTCGTAACCGAAGAAGAGTGCGCCTTGGCACGAGTCGGGAATGCCGTCGAGATTCACATCCGCAGCGCCGCTGGCAATCTCGCATGCATCACCAATGCCGTCCTCATCACAATCGCCCTGCGTTGGATTCGCGACATTGATGCAGTTGTCGACGCAGTTCGCAACGCCATCGCTATCCGTATCGACTGGATTGTCCACGACATTGCAGCCGCAGATTCCCGGGGTCAGTTTCGTCGGATCGGTCGGGCAACCATCGCAGGCATTTCCAGCTGCATCACCGTCAGAATTCGTCTGCAGTGCATTGGCGACGAATGGACAGTTGTCTTGGCAATCCTTGATCGTGTCGCCATCCGTATCGATGTCGGGCAAACCACACCCGCAGACACCAGGTGCAACTTTGTTCGGATCGTTCGGGCAACCGTCGCAGGCGTTTCCAACGCCATCGCCGTCTGAGTCGGCTTGATTCGCGTTGGGAACACTCGGGCAGTTGTCGGCGCAGTTGAGGTCGCCATCACCATCAAGATCCGCGGTGCAGACTGGATTCTGCTTGAGCGTATAGGTGAGATCGCCAATGGTGAGTACCGCGGTGCGGAGCAACCCGGTGTTGTTCGTGGTCACGGACCAATTCACATTGCCGCTGCCCGAACCTGGGCCAGGGTTGGTGATCGTCATCCAACTTGGCGCGCCAGTTGGAGCCCATGTGCAGTTCGGTCCAACCGTGACAACCGCCACCGTTCCCGTGGTAGAGCCCGAGTTCACCGTCGCAATCGTCGGCGTCACACTGATGACGCACGCCGGCTCTGCGGTGCAGGTTGTATTGGGCGCGCACGATGCGCCGCCCATGAAGCCCTCGATTTCGAGTTGCGTCTGCGGATGAAAGTTGAGTTTGATGTTTGCAACACCACCACTGCACAAGTGGCAGTAGCTCATGATCGTGCCGAGATTCGCATTCGTGCAGTCGTTGTTGCCGCAGCCATCGATTGGTGGCGAAGCGCTGTGCGTGTGGACAGCGCCCGTGTTATGCCCGAGTTCATGCGTGAAGACGATCACATCCCAGTTCTGTGCATTGTTGTTGACGAGTGGCGTCGGAAATGAACCACTGAGGTTCGCGCTCACCGCGTAACCGTAGTTCGAGCAAACCGCATCAAGCCATGCGATGCCACCGCCGAGTCCGCGACCGCTCAACATGTGCGCGAGATCCCTCGAAACCGACCCCATGTTGAAAATCCAGTGATCGCGAAACTGCCCTAACTGCGCAGATGTGTCTGCACCTGTCCAAGGGTCAGTGGTCGTCCACAATCGCGTGTAGGCGAGGTTGTACTGCACCAACACATCGCGGCGATAGATTTCATTCGCCGCTGCGACGATGGTTTGAATGTAGCCATACGCAGCGGTCGTGCTCCCCGAAAACTTCGCGAGGAACTCTTGATCGGTGTCGATCGCGAGATCAATCGTGCGGCAGTTGACGAGGAAGTTGGATGCCTCTGTTGCGATTGGAGCTTCCACATCAAGCCCCGGGATCATCTCCGCCGTGCACTCGAAGACCGTGGATTGCACATGGTTCGCCGCGGGACCAAATGCGTCCCACACAACGGTTGGGTAACCGGACAGGTAAGGACCGCTTGAGATGTGGTAGCGGCTTTCGCTCGACTCGATCCAACCGAAGACGCCAGCTTCGGAGACTGCCAGAAAGACCGTGGAGTTTGGATCGGTCGCGAGCTCGCCACTCAGGATACAAATCTCTGTCGGTACGAGCGGCTGTTCAACGCCTTGGGCATCAACGACGATGGGCGCAAGTCCGGTCGTTGGAACAGTCACGCGCTCAACGATGAGATCTGCGGTGTCGAACATCGAGAGCGGGAACGCCTCAATGCGATAGTGCTTTCCAACCACGAGTTCGCGGAGCACTTGTGCATCGACCGCGAGCGCTTGCGCATCAACAGCGATCGCTTCAGCGACAAACTCGCGATCGAATGGCCGGACAACCTCGAATCCCTGCGCGACCGCACTATGCGCGGCTCCTGACGCAAAAATGGAAGCCAACGCGAGCGTCATTGCCCGAGACGATTGGAGGACGCGAGCGAGGGAAATGGACAATTTCAGCATTGGCGAAACCGGCTTTGGGAGAATCGAATTGCGGGGACTTGGCGGAGCGTACAGCCACCCTGCACGGTCGCAAATTGATTCGGACAAGTTGGCAGATATCAGGCGGATATTCGGGATGAAACGCGAATCCGGACGCGCCTCAAGCATCGTGATCCACCCCGCGATCCCGTGCGATCGCCAAAAAACCGCCGCCCGCGGATCCTCCGCGGGCAGGTGGCGTGTCGGAACGGCGGAAGCCTGTGTGTCTTAGGCTCTCGCGTTCACGAGCGTGCCGCGCTGCGCGAGCAGTGCGGTTGCGTGGCTTGGATGTGCGTAGGTCGGTTGGAGATTCGGATTGAACGAAGCCTTGGCGAGCGCGGAGAGGCTCGCCGAGCGGAAGTTGGATTGCTGCGTTGGGACAGCACCATGGTCATCGAGAAGCCCATGTTCCCATCGCATCGCGTAGGCATCGAGGTTCGCGCCTGGGTGGTTCTTCTGGACTGTTTCGAACGCAGTTTGAAGCACCGTCTGTAGTTCGTCACGCGTGACCGAGCCGTCCGCGTCCGCATCGACTTGCATGAACACGCGATACTGATTTCCGAAGTCCTCAATATGCAAGACGCCATCGCCGTCCGTGTCGCGCGCCTCAAAGGTACGGTCGACGAGCGAAGTGATTCTTGGATCAGCGGGCGCTCCCGCACCAGATCGATTCGTTGGACCATTGAGCGCGATCGCGAGGTCCGCAGCATCGACCGTGCCGCTACCGTCGAGATCGTAGAGTTGATTCGCGGTGCCCCAATTCGCCATGATTCCTGCGGGATCCGTGCCATCCGGCGGTGGCGCTGCGGCAGTTTCATTCTCATGCAGCGCCATCGTGAGATCGGACGCATCCACCGTCCCATTCCCATCGAGATCGAACTGACCATTCGCACTGCCCCACGCTTGCATGAGCGCATTGATGTCGATTGGGCCAACTGCGTTGCCGGCCGCCGTTTGCGCTGGAGGAGCATCGATGATCCCGCCAGGTGCCGCCGTTGACGCGGCCGATGCTCGAAGCATCGCGAGACGCTGGTTCTGAACCGGTGCGGTACGGAAGTTTGACGAAAGGGAGGTTGGTGGCTGAATACGCATGGAAGTACTCCTCAGCAAACAAAGAGGGAAAGACTCCCCTGCCTTGCAATTCGAGTGCCATGTGCAAATCCGCGCTCCCGAGCCGCTCCAGCGATCGCGCGGCCTGAGCCATGCGCAAAAAACTCCTCCGCCGGTCTCGACGCTCGCGTCAATCCTGCGCGCTTGGGGTTCCCCAACCCTTTGAAGGGCGCCGCTTGGGAAGGATCGCGTCGGATTGGTGCGGCACCCGTCCGTTCTTCCCGTTGAAGCCCGTGCAGACGATGAACATCTCAACGCTCTCGGCTCGCGACGCCCGAGGCTTGTAGCCCTTCGCCTCCTCGAACATCCGTGCCGCGCGTTTGACGAGCGCTGGGTAGTTTTCGCCTTCGAAGACCTTCATCACGAGATTTCCGCCGCGACGAAGCCACGCTGGCATTTGATCGAGCAAATCGTCGCAGAGGCGAACACTCTGGAAGTGGTCACCCGTTGGATCGCCGGTGGTCTTGGGTGCCATGTCGGAAAGCACTGCATCGAACGGCTCGCCACCCACATCCTCAAGCGTGATCTCGCGCAGGTCTGCTTGCAGTCGATGCACATTCTCTGGCAACCCACCGTCCATGGCCGTCAAGTCAACCGCGAAAACAACGCCTTTGTGACCAATCCGCGCTGCAGCAACTTGCGACCATGATCCAGGCGCAGCACCCGCGTCAAGCACGCGTGCGCCGCGACGCAGCACGCGCCGACGATCGTCGATATCGATGAGCTTGTACGCCGCGCGAGAGCGATAGCCCTCTTCTTTGGCGAGCTTGAACCAATGGTCTTGAACTTCTTTCACGGTCGAGCATCGTAGGGCAAAGGCGCACCAAAAATCCCGCTTGATCTGGCGCTGCTCCAGCGCTGCGCGAGCACGCAGCTCTTACGGATCAATGATCCAAACGCCAACCGCGGTTGGATCCGGCACGACTGCGATACGAATGTCTCCGTCGCTCGTACGCAACACCACCGGATTCTTCCCGTTGTTCAACACGGCGAGGAATCGATCGTGATCATTCTCGTCCGAAAGCGCTAACCAGTGCCCGAATTCACAGCGTTGCTTCACCAGGCCGCCGCGCGATTCTGCATCAAACACGCCAGTTGACTCACCGCGAATGCGGTAATCGATCGCACCTTCGCTGGTGATGATCGTGACGGGATTTCGCATCGCCCAGGGCGTTATGACTCGCACATCCGCTTGCGTGGTGCGAATGTCGACCGCGCCTTGATTGCCCGTCACTCGTACTTCGCCCTCACTCGTTCGGACCTTGACCGTGTCGAGCTCGGGAACGGTGATCAAAAACTCACAGCGCTGAAAGTGATCTTCCGGATGCGAAGTCGATGCGCGAACAACCAGTGTTTCGCCATGACCCTCTCGTGGCTCAAGCGAGGCGCGCCAACGGACGTCAGCGAGCGAAGCGTTGCCCTCTTCAAGTCGACCCCATCCATGCGTCGCAACGCGGCGCGCTTCAATCACGGTCTTGTCGAAAGACGCGTCCGCGCGGATCTCGACCTTGCCGGCGAAGTTCTCTAAGTCGATGGCCAATGGTCCATGCGTCTGAAGTTCAAGCGGCTCGTCGAAGCTGAAGGTATGGCCACCCGTGAGGAAGCCCTTCCCAACTTGAATCGCGGAAGCAATGTTTCGCTCTGGCGCCTGATAGGTGCTGCAACTAGGCGCGAGCGCTGCACAGGAGACAAGCGCAAGGATGGCGTGCGGAAACTGCATGGTTGGTTCTCTATCGGCCTTCGAGGGTGTTCTATCTTGCGAATCGCGGGGTTGCGCCCTCGGTACGACCGCTCTGTTCGAAGAAATCATGCTCCTGCACCTTACACTTTGACCAACCGTGCTCTCCCTTGTGATGCTCTCCCTCTGGCTGACGGCTCCGGGCCCCTCCCCGCAGGGCGAAGACCGTTATTCGGTCGTCTTCCCACGACGGGGTGGAGCAGATGACGCGTCAATGAGCGCCGACCCCGGCACTCTGACGCCGGCATCGCCGCATGGTCGGGTCCTCCTCTTTCTCCTCGACGAGACTCCGCGACTTCGAAGTGTTGACCCAGCCGAGGGTCCCTTTCTGACACACCCGTCCCCGATTGCGTCGCTTGAAGTTCGAGATCTCCACGAAGGCGTGACGGTCATCTTCGACCGCGCGTCGCGAGAACGGATCACGAGTTTTCCGCCTCCGACCGACGCGGTGCACAATGGGCTCGATGAGCTCACCGGACACTTTCGCGTGCAAGCGGTGTTCGATTGCGATTCGAAGGAGGCAACCGGTCATCTTCGCGCTGGAAACTTGCTTTCAGAAGTTGTGGATGTCGACCTTGATGCAAACCGCGCAGACTCGATCGAACTGCAATGGAAATCCACGATCGAACGAGAGTCATTGCCGGTCGTCGAGGGCGTGGAGTGGATCGAATGGAAGAGCGAGATGTTGTCGAAGGCTGCCGGTCACGATGTGTTTCATCGAGCGGGCGTTGCACTCCCACGCGACTACCACAACATCGATGCAGTCCGCCGCCATTGGCCCGCGGTCTATGCGATTCCCCTTGTCGGCGATGCGCGACAGAGTGCACTTGAGTTTGCCCCCGCACTCCAGAGTGAGTATCTCCACACTGCTTTCCCGCAAGCTGTCTGGATCTGCCTCGATCCGAGCGGCGCCAACGGGAACCATGCGTTTGTGGACAGCGCGGCGAACGGTCCAGTCACCAAGGCGCTGCTGCAGGAGTTCATTCCGTATCTTGAGCAACGATATCGACTCGTCGCCGAGCCAGAGGCGCGTGTACTCACGGGAAACGGCCTTGGAGGATTTGCGTGTCTCTGGCTGCTCTTGCGCGCGAATCATGTGTTCAGCCAAGCGTTCGTCAGTGCGCCCGAACCGGTGTCGATGACACATCTCGGGCTGCTTGATCTTGATACGGATCGCAATGGCTTCACGCGCGTGCTTTCGAGCGGCGATGTGGAAGAACTTCCCGCCCTCCGAGGAATTCTTGGGCCCCAAGATGATCGTGTGTTCATGACGGTTCGCGAAGCCATCGGCATGGAATTCGCGATGCACCCACGGGGCGATAGTGGCGAGCGATTTGATAACTGGAATGCGATCTTCTGCGAACTCGACGGCGCGACCGGAACGCCTCGACGGCTGCTCGATCCAAGCAGAGGCGCGATCAATCCGGTCGCGGCAATCGAGTACTCGCAGTTCGACATCCTTGCGGCGCTGCGCGCGAATCCAGCGCGGATCGGGCCAATCCTCGCCGATCGAGCGCACATTCTCGTTGGCGCGCGTGACTCTTACTACGCGCAGCGCGGCATCGAAGCATTGAAAGCAGAACTCGAATCATGGCGCGCAAGCGCGGGCCGCCGAAAGAGTGCGGGCAGCATCGAGATTCTCGCGCAACGCGATCGCGACGCGATTCAGACGGACGCGAGATTGCGGTTTGGATTCGCAATCAACGATTGGTTCCGCAGCCAAGGTCTCGCGGATCCGCTCCCAAACTTCGACCCCAAGCATCCGTTCCGAACACCCGGCGTCGACGCGCCGATTCCGGGAGTGCCCGCCCGGTAAGGGTGTCCGCAAAGCGCTCGACAGGCGCCGCCGCGAGTGAATCGCCCTCGTCGCAATTCCCGCGTCCTCTGTTCGCGCTCGATAGAGGAACTGAGCTCGCCCTCCGACCGTCGCGGCATGACTTGATCGCTCGCGACTTAGATTCCGCCCCAAGCCGCGGAATCTTCGCTCGCTCGATGCAGACTCGCGCGGTCGGAGTCCAAAGCGAGTGCAGCGTTTTTGCTGCTGGCTTTGCAGCAGCAAGAAACCTGCCACGAGCGCTCAAGAGGCGCGCTCATGCTCACGCCATCCGCGGGCTTCCGTCTTCCCAGCGAATCGCGAAGGGCGCATCGCCTCGAACGAATTGCTCAAGCCACTGACCGAGCGCGGCGCTGCGCCAGTCGGATGCATCGAACACTGGCGGAGGCGATTTCGCATCTCGTTCAAGCCACCAAGTCGAAAGATCGCTTCTCGAGAACACCATGCCCGGCGCAATGCCTTGCGCAAGGCATCGCATACTCGCAATCGCCATGAGCGCATCGACTCGTGCGCGATCGGTTGCCGTCTCTTCACGAACGCGGCCAGCAGGAAGTTTTTCCGGCGGCATCTGCGTTCCCGCTTCAATCGCGGCAACGATGCGCTCGCCGTGCGCCTGCGCGATGCGCTTCGGCAGACCCTTGATCGTCAAGAGTTGCGCCACGGTGAGTGGCCGTTGTCGCGCGAGTTCCGTCACTGACTCATCAGGAATCGTGACTCGCTGCGGAAGATTCTCTTCTCGCGCGATGTCGTTGCGCACTGCGAGGACCTTGCGCAGCACGGGCAGTTGTGTTGGTCGAAGCGGCCACACCTTGAGGATGCGGCGAATCTGCGCTTCTTCGTCGTATCGCTGCGGAAGTTTGAGCGACGCTTTGCACTCGTGCAGCGCCCACGCGAGCGTCCCTCGTTCGGTCAAGCGCGCCTTGAGTCGCTCCCATACGAGCGGCAGATAGCGCACATCATCTGCGGCGTATCGAAGTTGTGACGGAGTCAGCGGTCGCGCGTCCCAGTTGGTGAATGTGTGTCCCTTGGTGAGGCGATGCTCGGCAAAGTGATCCACGAGCTTCTCAAGACCCGCAGGCCAGGGCATCTCTGCAAACGCCGCGCAAATCTGCATATCGACGACACCTTGTGGAGGTCGACCCACCGCGCGTTGCGCTGGTTCAAGATCTTGTCCGCCTGCGTGCACGAGTGTGAGATGTGCTTCCGAGCACACGAGTTCGTAAACCGGTGTGAGATCCTCAATCGCAATCGCATCCACAAGCGCGATGCGCTCGGGTGTTGCGAGTTGAACAACGCAAATCTTCGGCCAGTACGACTCTTCTCCAATGAACTCAGTGTCAAACGCAAACAGAGGTTGCGTCTTGACATGTTCGAGGAACTCCGCGAGCGCAACAGGCGAATCGATCCACTCGACCTCGCCCTTGGGAACGAGAGCGTGCGCCAGAGGGGGCGTGTTGCTCTGCGCATCATCATGCGAGGCCTCGTGATGGCGTTCGCGTTTCTTGCGTCGATAGTTCAGGTTCATGGGGAACAAACTGCTTCTTGAAACATCAGCCACGGAGACTCACGAGGCCCGCCCGGACTTCGAGAATCCTGCATTGTCGCAAGAATTCGCTAATGCGTTCCGGTTGAACCGAATCCGCCCATGCCGCGCGCAGTGTCCGTAAGTTCTTCAACCTCAACAACTTGCGCCGATTCAACCGCCGCGATCACCATTTGCGCAATTCGCATTTTTGGTTCGACGGTGAACGCGACTTTACCAAGGTTGATCAAGGGCACCTTCACTTCTCCGCGATAGTCCGCGTCGATCGTGCCCGGAGTGTTGGGCATGGAGATGCCGTGCTTCGTCGCAAGCCCTGAGCGCGGACGCACTTGTCCCTCAAATCCTGGCGGAAGTGCCATTGCAAACCCGCACGGCACGAGCGCGATCGCGCCAGCTTCGATAACGATCGGCGCGTCAAGGTCGGCACAGAGATCGAGTCCGGCAGCGAGCGCGGATTGCGCACATGGAAGCACCGCGCTCGCTCTCAGACGCTTCACTTGCAATTGCACGCCGCGTGTCATGTCGAACTCTCGTCCTGTGCGGTTCGCACACAAAGTTCAGTGATCGCTCCGCCTGAAATCCAAATCTGGCCGACGCGTGGGATGACTCTCCGCGTAACTGGTGTTGAAGCATCCGACCCATCGGTCTTTCGAAACTTCAACGAGCGTGTACTCGTCACGACCGGCGATGGTCTCTGGCCGAACACCCGCGGGCGCATCCGGCCACCACGGCACAAGCGGGCTGCCCGGGAGCGCGTACTGCTTCGCGTCGAGCACCACTTCTTCCACTGTCGTGAGTCGTGACTTCGTGTCATGGAGACCCGGAATGGAGTTGAACAAGCCGCGCGTGTAGGGATGCAATGGACGATCGAAGAGCTCGAAGACCTTCGCGTACTCCACGACTCGACCGGCGTACATCACGCACACGACATCTGCGTTCTCCGCAACCACGCCAAGGTTGTGCGTGATGAGCATGATGCCCATGCCGCGCGTGCGTTGCAGCGTACGAAGAAGCTCGAGGATCTGTGCCTGAATCGTGACATCAAGCGCAGTCGTCGGTTCATCCGCCAGCAACAGCGTTGGCTGGCATGCAAGCGCCATC
>SXUI01000019.1 GCA_005790605.1 Planctomycetia bacterium
CATCGAGGTGTGCACGATGGCTGTGCGATCAAGCGACTCCTCGCGGCTTCCGGTGGTGTTGTTCTGCGGTGACCCATTACCGGAACTGCATAACGAGGCTTGGTATGTGTGAAATCCGCACACTGTGCCGAATGGCACGATGTGAGGAGGAGGTTGCAGAGATGAGTAAGGTCAAACGCGACGGCGATTGAACGACGCGTGAGAGGCCGCCGTCGTGGAAACAACGAATTGATGAAACAAGTCGACAGCGATGATGGTGTTCATGACGGGGGACTTCGTGCTGAGTGGAGTTGAGCGAGCAGTGGTTGTTCGCGCAGTGTTCCGTCAAGTGGTGCGCACAGTTCGATTCGCCACACGCTACTCAAGCCATGACATGCATCTCGATGGAGACCGATATCGACGCAATCGGTCACGCGCACGCCAAGCAATCACAAGCACGCGATGAGCGCGCATGCAATCACGGGTTCGAAGACGAGTCGTTCGCACTCTGCGGAATCGCCAGGGATTCGCGCGCCGCGCTCCTGAGTGCGTAAATCGTGGCTTGACGCATTGGTTTATTGAAGCCGTTGCTCGGCGATCGCAATGACAAGGAGTTCGAGTTCCTCCTTCGAGGCACAAGTCGAAGAAATCTGGCTTTGACGAGCCGGAATTGGCCTGCGCGAATGGCTCGGGGCGAGCGTAACGAAGCGATGGACGAAACTCGCGAAAACTTCCGCGAATACTCGGCTACTCTCCCCCTCCAATGTTTACGGATCCAGCCCGGCGAAAACTCCTCTTCACTCTGTTTGCGCTCTGCATGCTCGGAGGATTTGTCGCAATCCTCATGACCGGCAAGGGTCGCGGTGCACTCAACGCGGAACCGACTTCTGTCACCCAAAACACGCCGTCGAACATTGCGACCGAGCCCGCGAAGGAAGCAGGCGCGGCGACGGCGCCAACCGCTCCCCCCACACAAGCGGCATTGACCGCAACACCAGAAGCGACGCCGGCGATTGCTCCACTGACAGCACTGACTGCGCGGCCAGCGGGCGGCCTTGTCGTCGGCGAACCGCTCGGCCTCGGTGCACTCGCGGGTCAGGGCGGAGATGAAGTCCTTCCGTTTCGCATTGAGTTCGCGCGAAATGCGGCAGGCATTCGCAGCATCATCTTCAACCGGTACTTCGACGAGGTGTCGGTCGAAGGAAATCTCCGAGCGCCTTACGAAGTAACGCGAGAGTCTGCGATTGGTGGCTTCGAAGTGCCGGTCTTTGCTGCGCGGCAATTGCTCGTGAACGGAACAAGCGTCCCGCTGTTTGGCATCGTTTGGCACTCACCGAGCGCCGGACGCTTCGAGTCGGAAATTGTGGACGCATCGGGCGCGGTCATCGCCACCGTCGTTCGTGAGTACCGATCAAGCGGAACGAGTTACGACCTCACGCTCTTGCAATCGGTCACCAATCGATCGGCGGCGCCGCTTGAAGTTCGATTCGAAATGTATGGCCCGAGCGACTTGCCGGTGGACAAAAGCGCGTACACCGAAACGCGACGAGTGCACTTTGGGTACATCCTTCCACAGAAGCGAGATCCGCTGCAAGCAACGGTGCTCTCGAATGGGCAGACCTTTGAACGGCAGGCATTGGTTGATCTTGTTGATGCGGGAAACACGGTGTTTTGGCCGGATGCAACCGCGAAGGAAGGGGAGTACTCGCTGAGTTGGGTCGGGGCGACGAATCGCTACTTCACACTCGCCATGTACGCGCCGTTTGCGCCCCCAACTTCCCCATCGAAGAAGTTGAATGCGATCCAAGAAGTTTCAGGTGGAACCACTCCGGGTTCGGATGGAACGCCGCGCCTCTTTACCACCGTGTGGTCGCCAACGACGACCATCGCGCCGAGCGCGAGTGCATCGTTTGATGTTGGTGTGTATGCGGGTCCACTTGAGCCACGGATCCTCGACAGCCATGATCCGTACGCCGCGCTCAACATGGGCGAACTCATCGTCTACTCGATGGCAGGATGCTGCAGTTTCTGCACCTTCCCGTGGCTTGCTCGTTCCTTGCTTTGGGTGCTGACGACGCTGCATGACTATGTCCTCTTTGATTGGGGACTCTCGATCATCGCGCTGACAATCGTCGTGCGGTTGATTCTGCACCCAGTGACGAAGAAGTCGCAGATTTCCATGCAGCGTTTTTCGAAGGCGATGTCCGCGCTCAAGCCCGAACTCGACGCATTGCAGAAGCGCTACAAGGACGAACCCGCGCGCATGCAACAGGAACAGATTCGAATGTTCCGCGAAAAGGGTGTGAGTCCTGCGGGATGCGTGGGTGGCATGCTGCCGACATTCCTTCAGATGCCGATTTGGATGGCGCTCTACGCCGTCTTGTACTTCGCGATCGCGTTGCGTCAGGAGGCGGCGTTTTTCGGCGTTTTCCAGAACTTTGGTGGTTGGTCGTTCCTGGCGGATCTCAGCAGCGCGGATCGATTCTTCGTCTTTGGCACGCCACTGGACTTGTGGGCGTTCTCGGTTTCCTCGCTGAATGTGCTTCCAATCATGATGGGCTTCGTCTTCTGGGTGCAGGCGAAGTACATGTCGCCGCCACCATCCGCGACGATGACTGACGAGCAAAAGTCGCAACAACGCATGATGCAAATCATGATGACGGCGATGTTCCCGATCATGCTCTACTCCGCGCCAAGTGGATTGACGCTGTACATCTTTACCTCTACATGCTTCGGCATCGTCGAGGGTCGCATCATTCGAAAGCAAGTCGAGCAGATGGACTTGCTTGCACCAAAGGCAAAGAAGAAGCAGGACTTCATGGGTCGTCTCTATGAGAAGGCTCTTGAGCGCGCAAAGCAAAAGCCTGATCAACCCAATCGCTTCAAGGATCGGTAAGCGTGAAACGCGAGACGCAAGCAACGCGCGCGTCAGCGTCGGTCATCGTGATTGCTCGTGGTAGTGCGCCCGGGCGCGGTACCCGTGCGTTGCTTCGGGCCTCGGGTCCGTCGTTAGCGCGGGCGTTTCGACATGCGTTTGCGCGCGCATTGCCCGCGCAGCGTTGTCACACGGCGAATCGCTTGGAGACCAAGGATGGCGCGGTGCCATGCCTTGTGTTGTGGATGCCTGCGCCAGCGAGTTTCACGGGGGAAGATTGTTTCGAAGCGCTCCTGCCGGCCAACCCAGCGCTCATCGATGCGGCGCTCGACGCGCTGCTTGCAAGTGCGACGAAGGAAGACTGCGTTGCGCGATATGCGGTGGCAGGTGAGTTTGCGATGCGCGCATTTCTCAACGGTCGTCTCGCGCTTGCGGCGGCGGAGGCGCTGTCGGCCGCGATCGCGGCGCAGGATGATGCGGAGCTTGCTGCATCGAGGCTACTCGCCTCGGGCGCGCTCGCGCTTGAAGCGACGGCGGTGGTTGATGAAACGACGAACCTGCTCGCGCTCGTGGAGGCCGGCATTGACTTTAGTGATGTGGAGGATGTCACTGCGATTGCGCCGTCCGCGCTTGCCCCGCTGTTGCGCGCCCTGAGCGGTCGATTGAGTGATCTCACGGCGTCAGCCGCTACCGAAGATCGGTCGCGCGCGATGACCCAAGTCACGCTCTTTGGACCGCCCAATGCGGGGAAGAGCTCGCTCTTCAATGCGCTGCTCGGCCGTGAACGAACGGTGACTGCCGACGAAGTCGGGACGACGCGAGACGCCATTACCGAACGAGTCGAGTTTGCAAAGGACGTCGTAGCTGAACTGACGGATGTGGCGGGCTACACATCAAACGACTCGCCGAGCGACCGGATTGCGGGCAGTGCGCGGTCGCGTGCGCTTGACGCGCTCGAGCGGGCTGACTTGGTGCTCATGTGCCAGCCGGTTGACGATTCATCTGTCGGGGAATTGCCCGCGGAAGTCGATCCTTCGCGCCGACTCTTGCTTGCAACGAAGTGTGATCGACCAGTGACGCGCCCTCTGCGCCCTGACGAACTGCCAACAAGTGCGCAGAGCGGGACTGGCGTGGACGCCTTGAAAGCACTCATCGCCAAGAGGCTGCGTCGACTGCCATCGCGCGGCGCCGCGCTTTCGTCAGTGCTTCCGCGGCAGGCGCAAGCGGTTGCGGAGGCGAGGGGGATCTTGATTGAGGCGGCGCTCGCCGCAGAAGCGGAAGCGTCGCCGCTTCGGTGGTCACGCCCAGAAGAAGTCGCATCCCTCCTCCGCTCCGCGATTGAGGCGTTGCAACCCATCGCGGGGGGGCTCGACTCCGACGAAGTCCTCGGTCGGATCTTCTCGCGGTTCTGCATCGGAAAGTAGCCGGCAACCGCGAACGGCAGCGGGCGAGCGGTGAGGCTCGAGAGAGGCGCTCGGCTCTGGGCGCTCGGTGATGCCCATCCTCGGTTCATCTTGTTTTTTCGCGCGTGCGTGCGCCCTCGCGCTACGATCTCGCCCATGCGCGCATCTCGTCTTTTCGTCCTCGGAACTTCCGCACTTCTTGCCGGTGTTGCACTCAGTGGATGCACCTCTTCGCTCACTTATCCAGCGACCGCAGGCAAAGCTCCCGCGCGGCCTGATGTTTCGCCCTGCCCTGAGTTGATGGGCGATGCGGTGATCGCGGTTGCGCGCGCGTCGAAGGACGCGAGTCAGGAAGTGATGGTGTTCAACTTGCCCACTGGTGTGCAGAGCACGGTGTGGAATCGAGTGCAGTCACGACTCAGTGAACGCACGACGCTTCCAGTGCGAGCGATGACGGATGGTGATGCGTGCGTGTTCAGTGTGGAACAGATTCGACTCAACGGCGGCAAGGCGGAAGTCGATGTGCTCTACGCCGATCGCGGCATCTGGCAACTTGCGACCGCGAAGTTCAGCGGTGGCGTCTTCGCGACCTACCAACTCGACTCCGTAACGCGATGGGTCATCCCAACCGACGCGCCGAAGGCGAACGACCCACGCCCAGCGGAAGCTGTTGCTCAAGCGCAGGCGAAAGCCGAGCGAGATGCGCGACGCGCGGCGGGCGAAGCTGCTCGCGCGAAACCTGCAACGACCGAACCAGCGGCGCCGGCGGCGTCGACTGAAGTCGCGAGTGAAGAAACGGCGCCAGTAACGGAAGGTCAGTAACTCTTCGCCCAGATCACGCGGCGAGCGTTTGGCGCGCCGGTGAAGATGCAGTTGGCGGGAGACGCGTCGTAACCGAATGAACCTTCGTTCGGAATGCAACGCACAGTGACGCCTAACTCGTCCTTGATGCGCGCTTCGAGTGCCGCGTCTCCGTTGTACGCAGCAATCGCGAATCCGCCGTGGATCTCGGCCGCTTCGTTCTCCTGCACAGGTCGAGAGGGCGTGAAGAATGCGCGGAAGTCCGCTTCGGTTGTGATGGACTTCGTGTGCGCTGCGCGATGCGCGTGCGCCTTGTCGTACATCGCTTTCTGCATCTCGTCGAGAATCGCGCCGACGGTGGCGATGAACTCGCTTCGCGCAACGCCGAGTTTCTCCTTCGGACCCTTGTCGCGACGAGCCATGAACACTGAGTCCTTCTCAATGTCGCGTGGCCCAATCTCCAATCGAATCGGAACACCCTTCTTGATCCACTGCCAGACTTTGTCGCCGCCACCAAGATCGCGCGCGTCGAGTTCAACTTCGATCTTGCGACCGTAGTAGTCAATCTGGCCGAGTTCCTTCTGAAGCTTGCGACACCACTCAAGCACCATCGGCGCCTTCTCAGGATCTCGAAGCACGGGCAGAATGACAATGTGCGCGGGTGCGAGTCGCGGCGGAAGCACCATGCCGTCGTCATCCGCATGCGTCATGATCATGCCACCGATGAGACGCGTGGAGACACCCCACGAAGTCGTCCACGCATGTTGCAGCGTTGAGTTTTGATCGAGGAACTTGATGTCACTGGCCTTCGCGAAGTTCTGCCCGAGGAAGTGCGATGTGCCTGCTTGGAGCGACTTGCGATCCTGCATGAACGCTTCGATACAGAAAGTTTCCACTGCTCCAGGGAATCGTTCCGCTGCGGTCTTTGAACCGAAGGCGACGGGCATCGCCATCCAGTTTTCCGCAAAGTCTGCGTAGACCGCGAGCATCTTGGCAGTCTCTTCTTCAGCCTCGGCCTGCGTCGCGTGCGCGGTGTGTCCTTCTTGCCAGAGAAACTCCGCGGTGCGCAAGAAGAGCCGCGTGCGCATTTCCCATCGGACGACATTGGCCCATTGATTGATCAGGAGCGGAAGATCGCGGTAGCTCTGCACCCACTTCGCGAAGCTCGCGCCGATGATCGTCTCTGATGTTGGTCGAACGATGAGTGGTTCTTGCAATTCACCCGCGGGCACGAGGCCAATGCGACCATCGGCCTTCTTTCCTGGTTCGAGCCGGTGATGCGTCACAACCGCGCACTCTTTCGCGAAACCCTCGACATGCTCCGCTTCCTTCTCAAGGTAGGACAGCGGAATGAACAACGGGAAGTACGCGTTGCGGTGACCAGTGTCCTTGAACATGCGGTCAAGCGAGCGCTGCATGTTTTCCCAGAGCGCGTATCCCCAAGGTTTGATGACCATGCAGCCTCGCACATCACTTGCTTCCGCGAGCTCTGCTGCGCGAACAACTTGCTGGTACCACTCGGCGTAGTTCTCGGCGCGAGTCGGCGTGATGGCGGTCTGCACTTTTTGTGGCTGGCTCATGATCTTGGTTGGTTGGGTGGATTCGCGGAAGGGTGGGAAGGTAGCACTCGATCGCGCATCGCAAACGATTTGACGCCCGAGAACGCGCATAATTGATGGGAGATCACTGCCGCGACGCCCTCGCGCCATACATTGCAACGAGATGACCGCTGCTGTGACAACCCTCGCTGACGGCACCATGACGGCCGGTGCGATGTCGACGCAGTTCTTACGCTTCGCGCAAGGACTCGCAGAGGAACTCGTCACTGCAGCAGAGGCGTCGCGTGGGTGGCAATCCTCAGAGATGAGTGACGCGATTCAGTCATTTCGAAAGCGCGCCAAGTTGCTTCGGGCGACGCTTGCCGTCCTCGCGCAGGGTGTCGATCGTCCGATTTGCGAGGGGGCACTAGAGATCTTGGGTGAGGCGAATCGATTGCTCTCGCCATTGCGGGATCATGATGTGCTTCGGCGCAGTATTCGATGGACGGGTGAGCTGTTTGAGGAGCCAGAACAGCGGAGCGTTCGCACGGTGCTCTCTGCCGCACTGCTCCTTGAATCCAAGCGGGGCGCCTGCGATGGTCTCATAGACGACCGTGCCTTCGAAGACGCTGTCCTCTCGCGTGTGATGACCGCTTCACATCAGATTCGAACGGCGGTCGCGGCGATTTCTGGGCACGGAGTTCGTCGACGAGCGATCGCGAGTTCTATCGAGGCGAAGTGGAAGCAGGCGCGACGCAACCTCAACGCTGCGATTGTGGCGAGAGATGCCGCAGCGTTGCATGCGGTGAGAAAAGACCTTGTCGAGGTGAGTGGATGCCTCGATGCTTGGGGTGGCGGTGCCGAGGTGAACGAGCGCTGTGCTCGATTCATGCGGCTCCTCGCAAGAGTGGCGCGAAAGCTCGGCGAAGACCGCGATTTTGCGATGCTTTCGGATCGATGCGTGCTGCAGAGGGATCGCTTCGCCTGCCAGAGTCTGTACACAGCAATCGTGTCGGCCATCACGATGCGGCGCAAGGAGCTGTTCCGAAGCATCCGGCGGGATGCGCGTCGGCTTCGCGCGTATCGTCGTACGGACCTCCGCACGATGTTGCGAGAAGGCTTATCTTGATCGCGTGTCGAATCGAGCAGACCCATCTTCGAGCCTGCGCCCCGTGATTGGAATTGTTGGCGGCATTGGCGCTGGAAAGTCGCGCGTCGCGTCGTTGCTTGCAGAGGAAGGATGCTTCGTCGTGCACAGTGATGTGATTGCGCACGAGGCGCTGCTCGATCCAACAGTGCGAGCCGCCGTGCTCGCGCACTTTGGGGAAGGCGTGCTTGATGAACACGGCGAGTTCGATCGCTCAAAGCTCGCGGAGCGCATCTTCGCGGATGCGTCACTGCGCACAACGCTTGAGAGCATTCTGCATCCATGGATCGAAACGGAGCGGAGGCGACGAACAGCTGCAATGCCACCAACCTGCACCGCTGTCGTCATCGATGCGCCGCTGCTACTCGAAGTGGGCCTCGATCGTGAGTGTGATGCGGTGCTCTTTGTAGACGCTCCGGAAGCGGTGCGAAGGGAGCGCGTGCGACGAGATCGAGGGTGGACCGCGGCGCGTTTTTCTGTTCGAGAGGCTGCGCAGATGTCGCTTGATCAGAAGCGGGCCCGCGCGACGAATGTCATTGCCAATGCCGAGGATGGCCCGGCTGCGATGCTGGAACTCCGCGGTGCAGTCCGTGATTTTCTCGCGCGGACCATCGAAATGTTCGAATCCGACCGCACTTGACGAAGTCTGTATCGCCTGCCAAGATGCGTCCGTCGCAGTTGCGTTCGTTTGCGATGAGCCTTGCCCCGCCTCTCTGCGCGGCATCCCCCTGTTTGCTTTGGCGTTGTTGCACTTGTTTGATGTTTTTGGATATCTGCTTGCTCAATCGATCGTCTCGCGCGCGTGCGTCGAGCGTGATCAAGCGCACTGGAGTTTGTGATGAGTAATGGGAAGCGTCGTCGTGGTCGTGGTCGCAAGGGTGGGCATGAGGGTGGCTATGAGGGCCGTCACAGCCGCTCCAACGGTGTGAGCGCGCCCCCGATCGATCTCCAGCCCGGCATGCTGCCAACCGACGAGCAACTCGCCGTTGAGATAGAAGCGCTCGAGGCGGAGTTGAAAGAGAAGTACGACGGTGCGAAGAAGAGCGGTCTTGGTGTCGAGCGTTTGCACGCGTTGTCGCTCGACGAGCTGGTCAAGGAAGCGAAGAAGGCGGGCGTTGAGGATCTCGCGCAACCGAAGCAGCGATTGATCTTTGAGCTCATGCGCATCGAGGCGGAGAAGTTCGGTCTCATGGTCGCCGAAGGAACACTTGAGGTGTTCGCGGAAGGCTTTGGATTCTTGCGCAGCGCTGATTACTCCTACATGGCATCGCCTGATGATGTCTATGTTTCTCCCGCACAGATTCGGCACTTCGGACTTCGCAAGGGTCATGTGGTGCGCGGTCTCGTCCGTCCTCCCAAGGACCAAGAGGTGTACTTCGCGATGCTGAAGGTGGAAAGCGTCAATGGCCGTGATCCGGCAATTCTCGCTGATTTGCCGCCATTCGAGAGCCTCACGCCGCTGCACCCCAACAAGCGCATTCACCTTGAAGTGCTCGGCAATGGGCGCGTCGAGACTCGCATCATCGACATGGTTACGCCGCTGGGCTTTGGTCAACGCGCACTCATCGTTGCGCCTCCGCGCACTGGTAAGACCGTCATCCTGCAACAGATCACGAATGCGATCGCGGTGAATCACCCTGATGTGCATGTGATTGTGTTGCTTGTCGACGAGCGTCCTGAAGAGGTTACGGACTTCCGTCGCAACACGCCGCCGCATGTGGAAGTGGTCGCGAGCACGTTCGACGAAGAAGCGGGTCGACACATTCAGGTCGCGGAAATGGTCGCGGAGAAGTCACGCCGCCTTGTGGAGTTCGGCGAGCATGTGGTGATTCTGCTCGACTCCATCACGCGCCTCGCTCGTGGTTACAACAACGCGCTTCCGAACTCCGGCAAGATCGGTTCGGGCGGTGTTGACAACTCCGCACTCATCAAACCCAAGAAGTTTTTCGGCAGCGCGCGCAATATCGAGAACGGTGGCTCGCTCACCATTCTGGGTACCGCACTCGTGGACACAGGTTCACGCGCCGACGAAGTCATCTTCGAAGAGTTCAAGGGAACCGGTAACGCCGAACTTCACCTCGACCGCAAACTTGTCGAGAAGCGCGTGTATCCGGCGATCAACATCAGCGCGAGCGGGACGCGTCGCGAAGAGTTGTTGCTCGATCCAAAGGAACACGAACTGATCATTCGTCTGCGCAAGGTTGTGAGCGACATGAACACCGTGGACGCGATGGAAATGTTGCGTACTCGCGTGGCGAAGACGAAGTCCAACGGCGAGTTCCTCATGACCATGAGCATGGGCTGATCGCCGAATTTCATTCGATTCGACGAACGAGCACCGCTTCTGCGGTGCTCGTTCTCATTGAGCACATGAACCGCGCGAGGCTCGGCCGCCCATGCTCGCGCGGAGGGGCGGCGCGAGCAGGGACCGCGACGGTTTTCGCTGGCGCGCGGGGAGGTGGCATGCGCTCGGTCGCTCCAACCCCTGAACGGTTTCTCGACAAACAGGGGATTTTCCGTTCCTTCGCGCATCGGATGCCGTATGTACGATGCATCTTCTTCACGCGGATGCGTCTCACTCAGGAGTCCCCAATGCTCGCATGCACTCGATCCATTCCTCGCTCAGCGCCTAGACCTGCTCACGCGCGCGCAATGACCATCGTTGAGATTCTCGTCGTGGTGGGGATCATTGCGTTGCTTCTCGCGGTCTTGCTGCCGGGCGTTCAAGCTGCGCGGCGCAACGCGATTTGGGCGCAGAGTCAGGCGAACATGAAGCAACTCGGGCAGTTCATTCAGCTCTACACCACCGACAATCGCGAAGTGCTTCCCCCAAGCGCGTTTGACTACCGAACAGCGCCAAATCCCGGCAAAGTTCGCACACAATCGCCCGCTGGTGTCAGCCCGCTCATCGGACCAGAAAGCGTTGGAAGTTGGGCGGACATCCTTTGGACGGTCCAGAAGCAGGGCCCAATTCCGAGTCTCAACGAGACGATTCTCTATGACTGGCGATTCGATTCGCCAGATCGCGCGTTCTACGACGCCGATCCTGATTACGCGAAGAACATCTTCCGTTCGACCGAGGTGATGGTGCGCGTTCCGGACGGAACCGAGGCCACTCCGTTTGGCACTGGCGCCCGTGCGGACGAGGCAGCGCATCCGGGGTACTTCGCGGCGAATCCGTTCTTCAATCAACTTGGCGCGGTGGCGGCGAATCAGACCTATCGCTGGTACTCGACGCATGAAATCAAACGCCCAGCGCAGTCGATGTACCTCGTCGATAGCGTTGCCGGCGAACTTGCGACGCTCGACGCGACATCCGGATCGGCTAATAACTGGAATCTCGTGGACTGTGCATATCCGTATCCAGGCGGCGTTGCGCTCATGCTTCTGCTCGATCTCCACACGGAAAGCGTTCCGGAATGGGGAAACCTGCGGGAACTCGAAGAGGATCACCAGATTCGGGTGCTCAATCTTGATTCCGGTAAGCCGTTTTGGGTCCCGTGAGCTGAGTCGCCCTCCAACTTGGGGCTACCGAGTTTCACGCAAGTCAAGGACCAGCAAGCGACACGTGCGCGCATCGGCTTGCAAAAAAACCGCGCTTCGATACACTTTCTCGTCTAAGCCGTCCCGCTCGGGACGGTTTTTCATCGGCGCGTGTTTTCCTCTGCATGAGGATCGCATCGCGTACCGATGAGGCGCATCTTCAACATCACAGCGTCGCGCTGGTGATGGCGTCGCGACGAAAGTCGCGATGAAGGTGATGCGTCATTCGGACTTCCATCCGAACCGAGCGTCAGTCACTGATAGGACTGAACAACCTTGACTGTAGATTCCCGCGAGCACGCGCGTCTTTGTGCCCGCGGCATCCACGCCACCGTAGCTCAGTGGTAGAGCACACCCATGGTAAGGGTGAGGTCGAGGGTTCAATCCCCTTCGGCGGCTTTGACGGTACTCCTGTGGTGCCGTCCGTCTGTCTATCGTTGGTCTGCACTCACAAGTGCAGTCCGAGCATTTTCGAAAACGCCGGCACATCGCCGGTCAGTCCCGCAGAGTCAACGGAGATCATCAATGGCCAAGGAAACATTCAATCGCACCAAGCCTCACGTCAATGTTGGCACGATCGGCCACGTTGACCACGGCAAGACCACTCTCACCGCTGCAATCACTGCCGTGCAAGGCGCGCGTGGTTTCAGCAAGCCCGTCACCTACGATCAAATCGCGAAGGCCTCGGAGTCCGAGGGTCGTCGCGATCCAACCAAGATTGTGACCATCGCGACTTCGCACGTTGAGTACGAAACCGCCACCCGTCACTACGCACACGTCGACTGCCCAGGCCAC
>SXUI01000020.1 GCA_005790605.1 Planctomycetia bacterium
CGATCGCCATCCTGCGCGGCTTGAAGGCGCGCTATGAAGCACATCACGGGATTCGAATTCAGGACGGCGCAATCATTTCTGCCGCAACCCTCTCGCATCGCTACATCACCGAACGATTTCTTCCGGATAAGGCGATCGACCTTCTTGATGAGGCGGCGTCTCGTCTGCGCATTGAGAATGACTCGATGCCCGTGGAACTCGATGAGGTTCGACGGCGCGTCATGCAACTCGAGATTGAGCGCGAGGCGCTGAAGATCGAGAAGGACTCCGAGTCCAAGAAACGCTTGCTTGGTGTGGAATCGGAGCTCGCGTCCCTTGGCGAGCAGAACCGTGCGCTCACCGTGCAATGGGAATTGGAGAAGAAGGAACTCGACGCGATCAAGGCTATTCGCAACGAGATTGAGCGCAAGCAAACTGAACTCGAACAGGCGAAGCGCCGAGCGGATCTCGCGACCGCGTCGCGCATTCAGTACGGCGAGATTCGGGAGTTGGAGCAGCGCCTCCACCTCGCGGAAGCCGCGCTGCGGAGCCAGCAAGCAACAGGCAACGCACTCGTGAAGGAAGAGGTCGATAGCGAGCAGATTGCCGAGGTCGTTGCCAAGTGGACGGGGATTCCCGTCACGAAGCTCATGCAGAGCGATCGAGAGAAGTTGCTCCTGATGGAGCACGCGCTGCAGAAGCGAGTGGTTGGCCAAGATGAAGCGTGCGCTGCGGTGAGCGAAGCGGTTCGACGGAATCGCGCTGGACTCGGCGAGCCGCACCGACCCATCGGTTCCTTCCTGTTTCTTGGTCCGACCGGCGTTGGCAAGACCGAACTGTGCAAGACACTCGCCGAGTTCCTCTTCGATACCCAAGATGCGATCGTGCGAATTGATGGCAGTGAGTACATGGAGCAACACTCGGTGGCGAGACTGATCGGGTCACCGCCAGGCTATGTCGGGCACGATGAAGGAGGCCAGCTCACCGAAGCGGTACGGCGGCGTCCGTATTGCGTCGTCCTGTTCGACGAGATGGAGAAATCGCATCCCGATGTCGCCAACATCTTGCTTCAACTCCTCGATGACGGTCGCCTCACTGACGGGCAGGGTCGGACGGTCGACTTTACGAACACGATTGTCGTGATGACCTCCAACATTGGCTCGCATGCGATCTTAGAGATGAGCGAGAAGGGCGAAGACGAATCGATCATTGAGGCACATGTACGGCAGCTCTTGAAGAAACAGATGCGGCCGGAGCTCATCAATCGCATCGATGATGTCGTGCTCTTCCATGCACTCACGCGCGAGCAGCTCGCGTCGATCGCCCACATTCAACTCGGGAACCTGCGCCGTCGATTGCAAGGGCGCGGCATCCAACTTGAGGTTGCGCCTGCCGCGTCGCTCGCACTCGCGGAGGAAGGCTACGACCCGCAGTTTGGCGCTAGACCGTTGAAGCGCGTCATCCAACAACGCATTGAGAACGCGCTCGCGAGCAAATTGCTTGCAGGCGACTTCACCGACGGCGACACGATCGCGGTGGGTTACGAAGGCAACAGTTTCACATTCGTCAAGAGCAGCGCGAATACGGCGCAGACCAGTACTCGCTAAACAGGCGTGTGGGCACGAGGTACGCTGCTCGAAATGCTCGCGCTGTTTCGTACTCTCTTCTTCCCATCGAAGCGCGCGACATTCGGGAATAACGCCATCGCGATCTGTCTCGTCGGCGCGTGTTCTTTGCTCTGGGGCATTCGCGACATTCCCGTCACCGACCGCGACGAGCCGAGGTTTGCGCAAGCGACCCGTCAGATGCTTGAGAGCGAAACGCTTGGTGGGTGGATCATCCCCAAAGTCGGCAAAGAGATTCGGCTCAAGAAGCCGCCGTTGATCTACTGGGCGCAAGCTGCAGTCGTCGCGACCGCAACGCAAGGCGATGTTCGACAGGATGCGATTTGGATGTATCGACTGACAAGTGTGCTCGCTGCCACCATCGCGGCGCTCGCGACTTGTTGGATCGGTCGTTCCATGTTTGCCGGAAATGTCGGTCTGCTCGCAGGGCTCCTCATCATCGTCTGCCCTGTGGTCGTCATCGATTGCCATATGGCGCGCGCAGATGAACTACTTCTCGCCACGACGACTGTCGCGATGGCATTGCTCTGGTCGCTGTGGAAACAACATCGCACAGATCGCGCGCGGGGCACGCTGCAACACGGACTCCCACTCTTGCCATGCATCGGGCTGTGGGTCTTCATCGCTCTTGGCATTCTTGCGAAGGGACCCATCACGCCGTTCGTGGCAGGCACAGCCGCGCTTGGCGCAGCGTTCGCGCGGCGGGATTTCCGATTCATCACGAGACTTCGAATCGGCACTGGAGTCTTGGTGCTCCTCGCACTTGGCGCCCCATGGCTTGCGCTCGCGGTACGCGAAGTTGGCTGGGAAACTCTCCGCGCTGCATTCGATCGCGAAGTCCTGCAGCGAGCACGCGAAGGCGCTGAAGGACATGCTGCTCCGCCCGGCTACTACCTCGTCACGCTCGTCGTGTTTTTCTTCCCTGGTTCACTTCTCGTTGCGCTCGCTTTCGGCCGACTTTTTTCACGCGCGTTCGCGGTGCCCCGAGTGTCACGCGCTGGAATTTTCGCTCGATTGCGCGAACGAATCTGCAGCACGCGCGGTCGCGACGCCGAACTCATGCTCTTTGTGTGGTGTGTCCCAACTTGGCTGGTGTTCGAACTCATCGTCACCAAGTTCCCGCATTACATCCTGCCGATCTATCCAGCGATCGCTCTCTTCACTGCGCGAGCGATCGTTGGTGGAGTGCGCGCACTCCCCTCGAAGATCAATGGCGTCGATCGATTCGGATTTGGCGCGTGGCTTTGTGTAGGACTCTGCCTCCTTCTCGCTGGTCCTGCGCTCTTTCTTGCGTTGCAGTCCTTTGGTCTCACTGCATTCCACGCGGTCACTTGGCCTGAACTTTCTGCAGCCTCGCCAGGGCATTTCGCCATCGCGTCGATTGCGACAGCGCTGTCGGGTGCTTTGCTCGTCGCCGCGTGGCGATCATCGTGGCGAAACAACTTCCTCCGCGCCATGCAACTTGCGGTGCCCGCAACCGTCATTGCAGAAATGGTGCTGCTTGGCGTTTGGCTCCCCCAAACTCAGTGGATTTGGAACACCCCAAGGCTCGTGGGCATGATGGTGAGAGATGCAAATCTAATTCCAAGCGACCCAGCGTTCCCTCGTCTAGGCGCAGTGGGCTATGTCGAGGACAGCCTCATCTTCACCACGCGCAATCGGCTCGATCGGTTGCACGACGAAGAGCTTGTGAGTTGGATGCAGTCGAACGATGGCGGATATCTCTTTGTGCCATCCACATCGCGCGCATCCACACTGGCTGCCGCCGACTCGGCGGGCTGCGCACTCCGGGAAATCGGTACACAACGCGGATTCAATTACTCAGACGGCGAAAGCGTTGACCATGTGCTCTATCGAGTCACGCGCAAAGTTGCAGCAGCGCCGAGCCCGCCGTCATAAGGCGCGCCTCTTCCTCTTGCGTGAACTCGCGCGGGGCATGGTTGCCGGCGCCGAGAGTCCCCAAGACTTCACCAGCACTTGAGAGCAGAGGAACACAGACGCTTCCGCCAACGCCAGTTGCTTTCGCGCCTGGTCGAATGTCGCCGGTGCAATCTGATTGAAGGTTGCAAGTCGAGACGGGGCGCTTCCGCTGTGCGGCAAGACCAGCCATACCCTTGCCAACCGGAATGGTTCGCACGATGTCAAGGATGCTCGCTGGAATCCCACATGCAGCGCGCAAGTGAAGCACTCCGTCGCTTCCCATGACATGCAGCGTTCCCGTGTCACACCCAAACGCCGCGAGGAGCGCTGCGAGTCCATCATTCGCCGAGGAGTTTCCGTGCGTGTGTGGCATACGCGCATCGTAGTGATTGCGAAGCCCGACGCCTCAACTCAGTCGAGAGGTCGTCCGTCCCAACGCACGAAAGCTTCGATCGCTTCATATTCAGGCAATCCCAAGCGGTCGTACGCGGCTGCCGTACCCGCATTGCGCTGCTCGGCCCGCTCCCAGAACTCTCGCGCGTCCGCACCCGGAAAGAGCGCGCGATCTTTCTGTGACTGATGTTTGAAGATTGCCGTTCGCTTGCGTGCGACTTCCTCGGGCGAAAGCGGCACCGCCATTTCGATTTGCTCGATATCCCACTCCTGCCATGCGCCTCGGTAGAGCCATGTCGTGCAATCCGAAATCCACGGGTCTTGCGCACACTCTTTGAGCGCTTTGAAGATTGCAGAGAGGCAGACGCGATGGGTTCCGTGCGGATCACTCAAGTCGCCCGCTGCATACACCTGATGTGGTCGAATCGCGCGAAGCAACTCGACGGTGATGCGAATGTCCTCCGCGCCAAGGGGTTTCTTGCGCACGCGTCCGGTTTCATAGAACGGCAGATCTAAGAAGTGCAATCGCTCTTCGAGCACGCCTGAGTAAATGCCTGCCGCCTTGGCCTCGCCTCGGCGAATGAGACCCTTGAGTTTCTGCACTTCCGCAGCATCGACTTCGCCAGGGCGCTTCGCGCGCAGCGCGCGCGCGATCTCGTGTTCCATCTTTTCGACTCGAGCGCCGTCCATCCCGAAGGTCGCGGCAAAGTCCGATGCGAAGTCAAGAAATCGCAGCGCTTCCGCGTCGAAGACTGCGATGTTGCCAGACGTCTGGTAGGCGACATGCACTTCATGACCCTGATCGACGAGTCGAATGAGCGTGCCGCCCATCGAAATCACATCGTCATCAGGGTGCGGCGAGAAGATCAACACACGCTTCGGGAAAATGTCGTCGCCAACGCGATCGATGTCACCCGACTGCTTCCGCGCCTCTGGCTTTCCGCCCGGCCAACCTGTGATCGTCCGCTGCATCATGCGGAAGACTTGGATGTTGAGGTCGTACGCTTTGCCTGCACTCGCAAGCAGGTCCTGCAAGTGATTCTCGTTGTAGTCCTCGGCGGTGAGTTTCAAAATCGGCTTCTCACACTTGCCGGCGAGCCAAACAACCGCTTTACGGATCATCGCCTCGTTCCAGTGGACGGTTCCAGCTTCCCATGGACACTTGCACCGATGCAGCTCCGCCGCCGCTGCGCGATCAAGGAAGATCTGCGCATGCGGGTGCTCTTGAAGGAAGCTCGCCGCGACCGAATTGGTGATCGGTCCCTCGATCGCGCGCGCAATGACTGGCGCTTTCCCCTCGCCGAATGCAATCAAGACCACGCGCCGCGCATCAAGAATGCTCCCGACGCCCATCGTGATCGCGCGCAGCGGCACATGCTCCTCGCCAAAGAAGTCGCTTGCGGCGTCTTTCTTCGTCACTCCATCAAGCGCAATCAATCGCGTCCGACTCGATTTCGACGAACCTGGCTCGTTGAAGCCAATGTGTCCGGTCCGACCAACACCGAGCAGTTGCAAGTCGATGCCGCCTGCATCGCGCATCATCTGCTCGTATCGATCGCAGAACGCGCGAAGATCATCGGCTGGCACCGTGCCGTCCGGGATGTGCACGCTGGCGAGGTCTATATCGATGTGGTCGAACAAGTGCTCCCGCATGAATCGGTGATAGCTCTGCAATTCATGCGGCTGCATCGGCCAGTACTCGTCGAGATTGAATGTCACGACGTTTCGAAACGAGAGCTTTTCCTCTCGGTGCATTCGAACGAGTTCGTCGTACACCGCAGTCGGCGTCGAACCCGTCGCGAGGCCGAGCACGCAGCGCGCGCCCGCTGCTTGCTTCGCTCGAATGAGGGTCGCGATCTCCTGCGCAACACGAATACTCACTTCCCGCGCGCTCTCAAGAACGACAGTAGAAATCTTCTCGCCGCTACAAGGTCGCTGCCAGTGCATGGAATTCGTCTGCATACCGCTCGACGCTATCGCCACCGCGCAACGATGGCAAGTGCCCGCGTCGCGTCACACCGACGCGCGATATCGGCTGTACGCGCCTTCGACTTCGCGCATCGTGTCTCCGCCAAACTTCAAGAGGAATGCTCGGGCAACTTCAAAGGCGACGACATGCTCCATCACCACACTTGCCGCCGCGATAGCGCTCACATCACTGCGCTCATATTGACTCTGCACCGCTTCGTGGGTGATAAGGTCGACAGAGGGCATGCCCTGTAGGAGTGTGGAGATGGGCTTCATCGTTCCCTGGACAACAATCGGCATGCCGTTAGTCATTCCGCCTTCAAGTCCGCCGGCATTGTTGGAGGTCCGCTCAAACCCAAAGTGCGAAGACTCGCGTGCTTGCGCGTCGTAGACGATCGCATCATGCACTTTGCTCCCAAATCGAGAGCCGCACGCACGACCCAATCCGATCTCGACCGCTTTGAATGCCTGGATGCCCATCACGGCGTACGCCAATCTCGCATCGAGCCGCTCATCCCAGTGCATACAAGTTCCGACTCCAGGGACACAACCAAAGACATGCGTCTCGCACCAACCACCCACGGTGTCCCGTTCCGTCTTCGCGCGGTGAATGATGTCAATGATCCGTTGCGACGCCTCTGGATCGGGGCACGCGACTTCGCTCGCGTCGCGGGCGGTCTTGAGCGCAGTCCAATTGGAAACGGACGGCGAGACGCTCGACACGACATCCATAGCACCGCGCACGAAGCCGAAGGTTTCGACGCCCCAAGCTTGCAGAAACAATCGCGCGACCGCCCCAGCCGCCACCCGCGCTGCCGTCTCTCGCGCGGACGCGCGCTCAAGAGTTCCGCGACAGTCCGTTGTTCCATACTTCAAGCTCCCGGCGAGATCCGCATGGCCAGGTCGTGGCCTCGAGAGCGCGGGCGTTTTCGCCGCGTCGTCGAGTCGATGATCCCGATTCACAATGCGAAGACAGAGTGGCGAGCCGATCGTGATACCCGCGCGGGTGCCGGCCAAGACTTCTACAGTGTCGCTCTCGATTCGCTGCCGAGCGCCGCGCCCGTATCCACCTTGTCGACGATGCAGTTCATGATTGATGAACTCGAGATCAATGCGAAGCCCCTCAGGCAGACCATCGATGAGCGCAACAAGTGAATTCCCGTGCGATTCGCCTGCGGTTTGATATCGGAGTGGCGTTGCCATGGAGTCATTGTCGGCCTGATCGATGCTTGGACTCAAGCATCGTCAAGGATGCACATGATCAAGGTTGCACTTGAATCTTCCAGATCGAGCCTGGATTGCGTCTCTCCTGACCACCGTCAAACGCCAAGACGAACAGGCTCGCGTCATTCATTTCGGCGAAACTAGTGAAGAGCGTCGTCGGATGCTTCAGAAGAAGCTCTGGCTTGGTGCACTTCTCGCCGACAAGCTTGGCGCCCCAAATCGAACCATATCCAAAGTCAGCGTAGAGGTACACGCCTTCGAGTGCGGGCAGCCTGGGGTCTCGGCATACAAATCCGCCGGTTATCGAAACGCCCTCGCGTCGCGGGTGCTCGATGACCGGCTCCGTGAAGACCACTGCGTCACCATCGCTCGGCTTCGCTCGACCGAACGCGTGAAATCCTTCACGGACATTCCATCCAAAGTTGCAGCCCTTCTTCACGATGTCGATCTCTTCGTAGCGATTTTGTCCGACATCTCCCGCCCAGAGATCGCCAGTCTTGCGATCGAATTGCATGCGCCAGATGTTGCGCGTACCCGTCGCCCAAATTTCCGGGAGAACATTGGCGTCAGACACAAAGGGATTGTCCTTTGGAATCGCATACGCCTTTCCTTCAGACTTCAAATTCACATCGATGCGCAGCACCTTCGAGAGAAAGGTCTTCGGATTCTGCCCATTTCCATGCGGGTCATCTGCCGCTCCGCCATCACCAAGCGAGAGATACATGTACCCATCTGGTCCGAAGAGGCAAGTGCCTCCGTTGTGGTTGGAGTATGGCTGCGCCTGCGTGAGCAAGATCTCTTCACTCGCGGGATCGATCGTTCGCCCATCTGCACCGACCGCAAATCGCGACAAGATGCTTCGACGCGGATCGGCGGCCGTGTAGTACACGAAGACCTCGCGTCGCTGAGGGAAGTTCGGATGGAACGCGAGGGAGAGCAACCCCTCCTCGTTGCCCGAGTCATTCACGCGCTCGCGAATGTCGAGTGCGACTGCAGTTTCGGTCGCGCTGTCCTGCGTGAGATCTGCGATAAGCACGCGCCCGGGTTGCTCAACGATAAAGACGGTTCCGCCAGTTTCCCCTGGGGCCTGAAGCATTTGGATGGGGCGCACGAGTGCGAGGTTTGGGAACACACGCTCGAGCGTCACCTTCGGAATATTCGCGAGCGGCGCGTAGCGTGAGTCCTGCGCGGGTCCAGCTTTCGTTGCCTCGCTCGGCGTAGGGGTCGCCGCCGGGCGCGACTCTTGCGCGAGAGCCGCCGAAGCTGTCAATGTGAACACCAGCACAGAAACACAGCGAAGCCGTGGAGTCAATGTCTGCATGACCTGATCGTAGTGCAAAATTCCGCACCAGCTCCACGACGCTCGCGCAGTAGACTTCGCGCATGCACATCAAGCAGCTCGCTCGTGTTCTTCGCGTTCTCAGCCTCGCTTGCGTCACCGTTTCACTCGGTGCGATGAGCGCTCCGCCGACTGCGAGCGTTGAACTCTTCAACGGCAAGGACCTTGCCGGTTGGGTCGGCGATACCGGCGGATATCGAGTCGAGGACGGTGCGATCGTGTGCACAGACAAAGGCGGAAATCTGTTCACTGAGAAGGAGTACGGCGACTTTGAGTTCAGCTTCGAGTTCCGACTCACCGCAGGCGCGAACAATGGGATCGCGATTCGAAGCCCGCTGCAAGGAGACCCTGCGTATGCCGGTTATGAAGTGCAGGTCCTCGACAATGGCGCGCCGCAATACGCGAACCTCAAGCCCTACCAGTATCACGGTTCGATCTACGGCATCGCCGCAGCCAAGCGCGAGGCGATGAAGCCGATTGGCGAATGGAATCAAGAGACGATTCGATTCGTTGGAACCAAAGCAACGGTCACGCTGAACGGCGTGGCGATCGTCAGTGTGGATCTTGCCGAGGTTGCGAAAGATGGCAAGACCATCGACGAGAAGGAGCACGCAGGGCTGAAGCGCACGCGCGGTCACATCGGTTTCTGTGGTCACGGCGACGCTGTCGCGTTTCGCAACATCCGTGTCACTGCGCTGTGATGCCTGCGCACATCAGACCGCGTACTCGCGGCCAAATCGATTGGTGATGAAGTCCTCATAGCGGATGTCCTCCATCCGAATGAAGCCCTTCTGCGGCAGTTTCCCTGCGGCAAGGAGATCGAGCGCAGCGCACACACCAGCAGCGGTCGTGATCTGAATGCCAGTCCAATGCTTGCCGTCGAATGTGCGCGCTGGGATGCGTCGAGCGTCCGTCTTCTCGACGAGGCGTCCGTTCTCGATTCCAATCGCAACGCACACCGTCACAATCACATCATCGTTGGTTGCGGGAATCGCGCGGTCAAACACCGAGCACAACTCCTCGCGCTTGTCGATGAAACCAAGGTCGTGGAGCAAGAACTTCATGAGATTGCAGTGACCTGGGTACCGGATTGTCTTGTAGTTGACGCTGCGCGCCTTGCCAGACAATGACTCCGCGAGTGATCCGAGACCGCCTGAAGTATTGAACGCCTCGTACTCCGTGCCATGAATCGTAAAGCGCTCGAGGTTCTCAAGCGGAGGAAGCAGCGTCATCTTTCCATCCACGAGCGCTTCGCAGGGATTGCAGTACTCATTGATGAGACCGTTCGTCGACCAAGTCATGTTGTACTTCAATTGATTCGACGGGAACTGCGGCAGCGCGCCAACGCGGCAACGAAGCTCGTGAATCTCAGACATCGGTGCGGCGAGATGATTCGCCGCGATCGTGATGTATCCAGGAGCTAGCCCGCACTGCGGAATGAATGCGGCCGAAGCGCCTTGCGCGAGCGCCATCACGCTCTTCGTCACGGCAACATCCTCCGTCAAGTCGAGATAGTGCACCCCGTTCGCTTTCGCTCGCGATGCAATGAGTGTGTTGCAGAAAAAGGGCGCGCATGAAATGACCGCCCACGCAGACTTCAACGCCGCATCGAGTTGCGCAGCATTTTGAAAGTCGATCGTCGAACCGGTCGTATTGGGAAGGCCTTCGACCGCCGTGCGCCATGATGGCTCGTGCGCATCCACCACGCGGACCGCGTACTCGCCGGTCTTCGCGAGGAAGTGCGCAGTCATCTTGCCAATTTTGCCTGCTCCGATGATCGTCACGGTCTTCATAGCGTTCAGTTCACTCTTGAGGAATGGAATCGAATGGGGGGCGAAGTGTATGCAGGAAGCGGCAAGGCGCGGCGCTCCTACAGCACTATTTCCACCATGGAATAATCATCGTCCCAGGAGTCATTTCCCTGCAATTTCTGAGTATGGGACATCATGCCTTCGAGCCGCGCATCCGCTGCAGTTTGTTCCATGAATGCAACGAAGGAATCGAAGTCCCACATGCCCCCACTCGGCAGATGGATCTCAAACACGCCGTCGGAATAGAGATAGAGGCGATCGCCCGTCTGAAGCTGCACGCGCTCTGTCGGAGCGCTGTAGTCAGGCGTGACGCCGATCATGTAGCTCGTCGATTCCAGCCGCTGCGCATGACCAGCTCGTAACAACAGCGCCGGTGGATGCCCGCCTCCAGCCCAGGTCAGTTCGCGCGCCGACTTCGAGTACACGCCATACCACACCGTGAAGTACATCCCATGATGGCGCTCCATGGGAAATGCAGCGTTCAGCGCACTCAGGACGCGCGATGGGTCAAGCGCCTGCGCGACATCACTCGCATTGGATCGGATGAGATTGAGCGCGCTCACGCCCATCAACGCAGGGCCGACGCCATGACCACTCACATCAAGCACATACATCGCGAGATGGTCAGCGTCGATCCAGTGATATCCGAAGACATCGCCACCGAGGCTCGCCGACGGAATGAATCGCCAATCCGCGGCGATCTCGCCCTGCATCGGAGCGTCGAGGAGCGAGCGCACGTACTCGCTCGCCTTTCGGATTTCTGCGGAGAGATGCGCTTCGCTCGACTGCAACGCTTCGTACGCCGCGTTGCGCTCTAACTGCGCCTTGTATCCGCGCGAGTGATGCACGACTCGCGCCACAAGTTCCACCGGATCGGGCAACTTGACGATGTAGTCATTCGCTCCGCGCGCGAACGCTTCCGCCTTTGTCGCAGCTTCCTCCTTTGACGAAAGCACGACAATCGGCACTTCTGCCGTGCTGTGATCGGCGCGATACGCACGCACGAGATCAAGTCCATCGACACCAGGCATCACGAGATCCTGCAAAATGACTGTGGGTTGAAACGCACGGGCAGTTTCGAGTGCCTTCTGTGGATCGTCGATCGCGAGGTACTCAAGGCCAGCGATGGATGCAAGCATGCGTCGCACAGCCTCGCCAATGATGCGCTGGTCGTCGACAAGAAGTACGCGATCGGTGAAGTGAGAAAGATCCATGAATCGTCGTCCGTTCAGCTCTGCGCGGTCAGGCGTGAGGCTTTCTTTGCGCGGAGTCAACGCGCAACGCTGCTCCACATGCGGCTGCGATACTGCCGAGCGGAAGCACCTCATGCGCCGCTCCGAGCGCGACCGCCGCGCCTGGCATACCCCACACCACGCTCGTCGCCTGATCTTGCGCGATCGTGCGCCAGCCCGCTTGCTTCAGCGCGAGTAATCCACTCGCGCCGTCCTTGCCCATGCCCGTCAACAACACTGCTACACCCGCAGTGCCATGCAGCGCGTAAGAGTTGAAGAGCGCATCCACACTTGGCTTGTGTAGCGAATCTTCGCTCCCGTCCGTTTGCCCGAGCTCGCCGGATGGCTGCAGCGTGAGATGACGATCGTCCCCTGCCACAACGACATCGCCCATTCGCAATCGCTCCCCTGCTCTCGCGAGGCGCACTTGCACGCCGCTCTTACTCGAGAGCCATCGCGTCAGACCTTCTGTGAAATCGCGCGACACATGCTGCACGATCACAATCGCGGCAGGGACTGGCTTTGGAAGCGCTGCCAAGATTTCTCCAAGCGCTCGAGGTCCACCGGTCGATGCTCCAAGGAGAATCGTTGGCGTTGCGATGTGCGCTGCTTGCGCTTTGGGTGCGCGGGGAACGAGCGAGATGACAGGGGTCAAGTCTGCGACTCGAACGATGCGTTTGAGTCGTCGAATGAGTTCGGCGCCGCCTCCCACCACGCCGTCCCTCGCAAGCGTCGGTGTGTTCACTGCGTCTCTCGCCCCGGCGCCGAGCGCGTCGTATACGAGCGCAGCATTCCCACTCACGGTCGCCGTGACCACCAGAATCGGAACTGGCGACGCCTTCATGATTCGTCGCGTCGCCTCCACGCCGTCCAAGACAGGCATGATGAGATCCATCAAGATGGCATCCGGCCTGTCCTTTGCGCATAGGGCGACGGCCTCTTCCCCATCTCGCGCAATCCATGCGGGCTCGAGCATCGGATCGGAACAGATCACCCGACGAAGGGCTTCGCACGCAAGCGCGAGATCATTCACGATGCCGATTCTGAGGGTCTTCGGTTTCACGCTCATGCTTCTGCCTCGCCAATGAGATCACGCACCATTGCGGCGAAGGACTGGTCTTCAAACGCGCCCTTCGTGAGATATGCATTGGCCCCCGCATGCATTCCTGCGAGCCGGTCCTCCTCTCGATCCTTGTAGGAAACGATAATGATCGGCGTCGAAGCAATCGCGACATCAGCGCGCACGGTGCGCGTGAGCTCGATGCCAGTCATGCGCGGCATGTCCACATCGCTCACTAACAAGTCGAATCCGCCACCGCGGAGTGCGTAAAGACCATCGACGCCATCGTTGGCCGTCTCAACTTCGTAACCGAGTCGAACAAGAAGTTGTCGCTCGACCTCGCGAACCGTCGCGCTGTCATCCACGACGAGCACTCGCTTGCGTCGCGCCGACAGTGTGCTGATCGCGCGACGCTTTGCAGCAGGAGACCGACCCTCGGTCAATTGCTGGCGCATGGAGGACAGGATGTCTTCGCTGTCGACGATGAGTGCTGGCTCTCCGTCCTCACGAATCGCCGCTGCGGAAACATGCGGAACTTTGCCAAGTCGCGCATCAAGAGTCCGAACAACAAGGTCTTCCTCTCCCACGAAGTCGTCCACTAGGAATCCGTACCAATCTTCGCCGCCGAGCACGACGATGCTCGCGCGTTCACGCAGGTCCACGGTTCCGAGTTCAAAGAGTGTCGCGGCATCCACAAGACCAACGGAGCGCGTGTCGAGCGGAAACTGCAGGCGCCCCTCGATGGTCGTCAGTTCTGATGCCGGAATCTGCACCACCCGTTCAATTCGGGCGAGCGGGAAAGCGAATGTCTCACCACTCACTTCCGTCAGCAGTGCGCGAACAACACTCACCGTGATTGGAAGCTCTAACTCAAAGACCGTTCCCGTACCGGGAACGCTCTCCACGCGCACACTTCCGCCGACTTCGCGCATCGTGCTTTGCACGACATCAAGTCCGACGCCCCTTCCTGAAAGTTCCGTCACGCTCGATGCTGTTGAAAACCCTGGCAAGAAAAGGAACTCCAACACCTCTTGCGTACTCATCGTCGCGACCATCTCCGCACTCGCGAGCGACTTGCGAACAACGCTCTCCCGTACGCGGTTGGCGAGAATTCCGCGACCGTCGTCGCCAACGCGGATGCGCAGCATGCCAGCCTCATGCCGCGCAGCAACGCGGAGTACTCCAGAGGAGGGCTTGCCCGCCGCGCGCCGTTCATCTGGCATCTCCATGCCGTGATCGAGCGCATTGCGAAGAAGGTGATTCAGAGGCGCTTCGAGCCGCGCAAGAATGTCGCGGTCCACTTGCACGGTCTCACCGTCAATCTCAAGTCGCACTTCCTTTCCGAGAGCACGCGCGAGATCGCGAACCGTTCTTGGGAGCGCGCCCGTGACATCCGCAAATGGACGCATCCGACTTGAGAGAACTTCGTGATAGAGCGAGTTCGCGGTTTCTTCGCCTCGGCGGATCGACTCATCGACCGTCACTGTCTGGAGCGCAACCTCAGTGCGCGTGCGCTGCACCATTCGTCGCAACGGAGCGAGCGTAGACGCATCAATCCCCTGCTGTCGCATCACGGTTCGCAAGCGATCGAGTTCGTCCTCCATTTCAATGACGCGCGACTTCAACGCGCCGGATTGCCGACGCACAACCTCCATGCGCCGCGACTCAAGCATCATTTCGCCAGCGAGTTGAAGCAGACGATCGAGTTTTTCGGCCGTCACGCGAACCGCCGAACCGCGCGCCTGCGGCTCCGTCGGAGGCGCGCTCGCCGCCGTCGGTGCCGCAATCGCCGCCGCGCGTTGGGGCGCAGCTATCGCAGGCCGCTCAAGCTCCACGGATTCAGCAGGCTTCGAGAGTGCCGCCCCCAGTTCGGCGAGCACGGATGCGTGTGCTTGCATCCACTCCGGAACTTGGGACTCCGAAATCGTCGCAAGCGACGCGAGCACATCGGTCGCGCGCAGCAATTGGTCGATGCGTGAAGCGGTGGGAGACTCTCGACCTTGCTGCATTGCAACAAGCGTGTCCTCCATGCCGTGCGCAAACTCAACCACACGTTCGAGCCCGATCACCTTTGCTGCGCCTTTGATCGAATGCGCTGCGCGCATGAGTGGCTCGATGTCCGAAGGCGATGCGCTTTGCTCAAGCTTGATCAATCCAGCGGAAAGCGTCGCCGCATGTTGCTCTGCTTCGCCACGGAAGAGTTCGTAGAGCGAGAAACCACCGAGGTCGCTCATCGAAGACTCCTTCCAAGCATTGTGCACACGCGCGCCGTATCAAGCAGCGCGACGAGCGATGCGTTCGCATTCGCATCGACCCGCACGAGCGCGATGGCGCAGCCATCCGCCGCGCGAGCCACGGTGGCCGGCGGTGACTGAAATCGAGCCTCCCCCAGACGCAACACGCCCTCGACGAGATCAACTGGAATCGCCCATCGGTCCTGCGCGGCACCAATCACAACGAATCGCGCTTGTCCGCTCGGCTGAAATTCTGCGAGCCCAAGTGCATGATCGAGTCGACCAACGGCGGTCAGTTCGCCCGCAACATTGGCGAGCCCGGCAAACACTGCGTTCGTTCGATGTGGAACTCGTCGTACTGTCGTCACCGCAACAACGCGATGCGATTCGCTCGCCTCAAGCGCGAACCGTTCGCCACCTAACTGAAAGATGAGCAGGCTTCGAAGCGTCCCCTCATGTGCGGGTTCTGGCTGCGCAATGTTGCGTGTATTCGCGGCAACCACACTTGGGTCTATGGGGCGCGCAAGCAACTCGCGCATTCGGCCAAAGCCATCCGTGTCCTTCGTTGAGGCAAGTTCGTGATCGCTCATCGCGCCTCCGCCTCACTCGCGAGATGCGCTCTCCACGCGCGCGCACGAAAGCGCTCTGATTCCATTGACCGACCTTGTTGCTCGAGTAAAAGCGCGAGCGACAAGAGCGCAGACTCGCGCCTCTGCTCAAGATAAAGCGCACGGCGCAGCGACCCCTCCGCCGCAGCCGCGTCGCCAGCCGTAAGCTCGAGAGCAGCCAGCGCCTCATGCAGCGAGGCACACGATGGATCTTGCGCAACCGCCGCGCGCGCTTGTTCAAGCGGTGTCTGCGACGCTGCAATCGGAGTCGCGACAGCAATCGGTGCACTCGCGACTGGGGCCTCTACGCTCGACGCTGGCGAGAGCGCGATCCACGGCTTCGTGACTGACGCAACTCTCGCCCGCAGCGCGAACGCTCCAACCTCTGCGATCGGCGCGAAGCCCGCCTGCTCGGCCACACGCATCTCCGCGTGGCCGACGAAGAGCACACCGTCATGCGCAAGGACGGATCGCAGGCGCGCGAGGATTGCAAGTCGCATCGCATCAGAGAGGTAGATCGCGACATTGCGAAAGAAGATCGCGTCGTAGTGCCCCTGAAGCGGGCAACTTCGCAAATCTCCAGCTTCAAGCGAAATGCGCGAGGCAAGCGCGCGATCGAGCGCGACGCCCTGCATCGGCGTCGGAAGCGGAACGAAACTCACAGCAGCCCAAGACGGTATCGGCTCACGCACGAGCGTTCCGCTGAACGCATTGAGCGCCTGTGCCGCTTCGACACTCTGATCAATCGCGTCAACCGCGATGCATGACGGCGCGAGGCCTGCACTCACGAGAGTCGCCACGATGCTCGCCGGTTCAGCGAGTCCGCCACTTCCAGCACTCAGCATGCGGCAACCACTCGATCGACCGCGGTACATCCGCCGTAGCAACTCGAAAGACGCCGGATACCGAAACAGCCAAGTTTCGCTCGGGGCGCACGCGGCGACCACGCGCGAGCGCTCTTCTGCACTTCGCTCAAGCAGCGCAAGGTATGCATCGCAATCGGCGCACGCGAGAGCTCGCTGCCGTTCCATCAGAAACGGCGTCAATGCGGCAACACTCACCGCATCTTCTCGGATCGCGCCGCTCCGAGCCAGCCAAGATGCCACTCGCTCGGCGTTCATCCCGACGCGCCTCCATCCAATGCGGCATCAAGTGGCAAGCGCCGCTGATCCGCCATCAATCGATCGCATCGAATCAATTGCAGTGTGCCATCTGCATCAGGAATGGTTGGACCAAAGTGCGCGGCGCCGCCAAATCCGAATCCAGGGTGCGCGCACGGCGCATCGAAATCGCGATCGCCTAGCCCTATGACTTCTTCGACGAGTAGGCCAAGCGCATCCCCTTCCGGAAGTTGCACCATCACGATTCGCGAGCCCATGCGCAGTTTCGCTGGTGTGCCGACAATCATGTGAGCAAGGTCCACGAGTGGAACAAGCGTGCCGCGCCGGTTGAACAACCCAAGCAGCCACTCGGGCCCCCCGTGCGCACTGCGATACTCAACCATCGGAAGCACTTCGAGAATCTCACTCGCCGCTATCGCGAAGCGCCGGCCTTCAATTTCGAGAAAGAGCGCCTGCATTCACCCTCCCGATCTCGGAAGTCGAAACCGCGCGACCGCCTCTTGCAAGAACGCGACCGCGTGTGAAAGTTCATCCGCGACGCGAGAGCACTCTGAGACGCTGACGCCGGTTTCGCGTGCGCCAGCGACAAGCGTTTGCATCGCCTCGTGAATCTGTTGGACGCCAAGCGCCTGCGTTTGCATGCCCTCCTTCACAGCACCGAAACGTTCACTCGACTTCTTGAACTCTTCGATGATCTGAGTGAGCACCTGACTCACGCGACTCACTTCCTCAAGTCCCGTACTCATCTCGCCGGCAAGCTTGCCCATCTCTCGATTTCCACTGACAACCGCCTCCTGCATCTGTCGAACCATGCGCTCGATATCGAGGGTCGCCGCTGCGGTCTGATCCGCGAGGTGTCGCACTTCGCGCGCAACCACAAGAAAGCCTCGGCCAGAGTCTCCGGCTTTCTCGGCCTCGATCGCGGCATTGACTGAGAGCAGATTCGTTTGCTCGGCGACCTTCGCGATGGTGTTCACAACGCCCGTGATCGCTTGCGCCTTCTCACTGATCGCTTCAAGTCGCTCCGCAACCTCAGTGGTCGATTTATCAAGTCGCTGGACCGAGACCGTCATCGCTTCAAGCCCCGCGCGTCCCGTCGTTGCGGATGCTGCGCTTCGACGCGCACCAAGGTCGACCTCATCCACACTTCGCAAGAGTTCCGCGCCTGTGCCGCCAATCTCTCGAATCGCTGCTGCAATCTGCGCGGTCGACCCACTGAATGACTCGACGGTGCGCGACTGCTGCCGCGAGGTTGCGCTCAACTCAGCCGCGCTTGCTGCGAGATGCTGCGCGTTGCCGCGAACGCTTCCGACGATGTCCGCCAGTTGCCGGCGCATCGACTCCACGCCACGCAACAGTTCCGCCGTTTCATCCTGACCCGTGACTGCGCCACCCTCAGACGCGAGGTCGCCTTGTGCGATCCCACTCGCGGCTACTTGCGCAAGCCGCACTCGAGCAGCCGTCCGCGCCGCAACCATCCACAAGAGTGAAACGAGGATTACTAAACCAACGAGCGCTGTGACGAAGTTGAGCGTGACAGCCCAAAGGGTTCCCGCGAGCATCTCGCGTTGCGGTTTTCGAAGCACGAAATGCCAATCGCCAGGAGTAATGGTGGCGGAGACGTAGTAACACTCCTCGCCGAGTACCGGATCGCTGTGCTCCGTGAGTGCAATCTCGCCCGCTGGCGCGATCGATGCAAAGTACGGCGCGTATGCGGTCCCCTTCACCGCCTTGGTCCGAATCCGAGCCGTCCGCGCCGCATCGTCACTGCCTGAGGGATCGGTCGTCGCGAGCAGGTAGAAGCCACGCGTCTCGAGAAAAATGTCGCCGCCAAGTTCGCGCGCCATGGCTTCGAGGTCATGCTGTATTCTTGCAAGCGGGATATCGACGCACGCGACGCCGGCAAACTTCTTCTCGATGATGATCGGATGAACACACTCGATGATGTCATCGCCGTGATACTCGTACGGCTTCGTAATCACCGTCGCAACGACGCCGCCGCGCTCGAAGACTTCCTTCGGGTGCGCGTACCACAGGCCACCATCATCTTCGGTGTCCTCTGTAGGCTCCAACACCAAGCCGCCCGGCGTCGACTCGTCACGCCTTATATATGGAAGAAATCGACCGGCCGCATCCATCGCCTCCGCGGGAATTGTCCCGGCAGCGAGTGCTGCTGCGTCGGCGCCGTCCGTGGATGGCTCATACACGATGTACGCGCCTCGCCAGTCCGGATTCGCGCCCGCCGTTCGACGGAGCAGTTCGAGCGTCTCTGCGCGCTTTCCATAGAGGCCACTCTCTTGCGCGTGCGCCAGCGTCCGAGTGGCGAGCGCGGCCTCGGCGTTTTGTCGCTCGATGTGTGCGACCGCGACGCCCGCTCGCTCGCGCAATTCTCGTTCAAGAGCATGCGCAGAAGCAAAGTAAGCGCGGACCCCACTCGAAGTGACCACCGCGACGAGCACGAACGCCGTTGGGAGGACCCCAAACAACAAACTTCGACCAAGCATCGACCGTAAGAATGGCACCTTCGAAGTACTCATCGGGGACTTCAGAATACCCGAGCGAGTCTCTTGATCGCATCACTTAAGCGCTCGCGACCTGCGGCGCGTTGAGTCTGATCCGCCAACCTCACCGTAGACGCGCCGCCTCGCTCGCTTTCGACTGCGCCTGGCCGAGTGAATCGGCACAGGCGCAAGGGTAGAGTCTCTGTTTGTCCGCTCGCGACATGGAATCCGCTCCAAGCAGCGGATTCCTCGCTCGCTTTCGCCTGCGGCGCAATTCCGATGTCTTCTAAGACACAATCCGACGAGCTGCACTCGATTTCCGGCGGTGCCGATTCACTCGGCCCGCCGGAGTCCAGAGCGAGTGCAGCGTTTTTGCCACGCGCCCTGGCGTGGCAAGAAACCTGACACGAGCGCTAGAGCACCGCGCATCGCAGCCCGACAGGATCCACTTCAAATGGGAACGCGCGTGCGCGAGGATGCTGCGGGTGTTTCGCGATGTCCTGTCGCATCGCCTCGGCGCGACGCTCATCTTTCGCAATCAACAACATGAACCCGCCACCGCCCGCTCCCGCGAAACATGCCGCGGAGAGCTTCGATTTCCACCGCGCAGCGAGAGCATCAAATGCGGGAGGGCAACATCCGGCGTCAAGAATTCGTTTCTGCCGCATATAGAACGCCAACTCTTCGGCGACTGCGTCCACGCTCGACCCCTGCAACGCGAGACGCATGCGCTGCGCGTTCTCGCCAAGCGCTTCGACGGCGCGCCGCGTCGATGGTGTTCGAACGAGCCAGTTCCAAACAACGGACTCGAGAATGTTCTTTGCCATCCGGCGCTCGCCGGTGAAGTAGAGAATCGTCCGTGACTCGAGCGCAGCGAGAAGTTTGCGCGTCGGCGTGATCACTTCGGGCGAAGGAATCTGCGCGCCGCCTGGCGCTGTTCGCGAGATCTTGAACCCGCCCAGTAGACCACCGACCTGATCCTGCCAACCTCCTCGAGTGGAGAGCATTTGCTCCAACACACTCGTGAGCGCAAAGAGACGCTCGCTCGAACATTCACGACCAAAGAGCCGCTCGAGGCAATGAATCGTCGATGCTCCAAGGATCGAACTCGTCCCAAGCCCGCTTCCCTTGGGAACTGCGGAGAACATCGTGAGGGAAATTCCTCCGCCAATCTCTTCGAGCCACTGCGCGAGATTCGCTTCACGCGCACTTGGTGCCGCACCAGTCAAGACGAGTGCGTTCTCCGCGAGTGAGGACCACCGCGTTGGATCCGTCCGTCCCATGAGATCGGCCGTCGAACGAATCACGCGTGTCTCACCAAGGTCCGTACTCGTGATTCGAATCACGAATTCTTCTTCGAGCTTTGCGACGACTTGCGTCGGAAGTTGTCCGCGCAGCGTCACAGCGACATTCACGACGCTGCCACCGACCTCATTGCAGATTGGTGGCGTATCTGTCCAGCCGCCCGCGAGATCCACACGCACCGGGGTTGAAGTCCAAATCGCCTGATCGGGAAGAATTGCAGCGCGAGACGGTGCCTCTGGAAGGTCGAAGCGACTCAAGACAGTGTCGCCGACGGCGCGAAACGCTTCATCCCGCAGGCCTGCTGCTGCTGACTCGAGCCCACCTGCTCGCATGTGCTGTGAAAGTCGCGCGGCGAGCGACGCGCGCTGTAAGGGGTCCCCTGTTTGTGCCACGGCGGCGCGCGCACGGGACTTCTCTCTCGCGAGCCAGTGCAGCGCGCGCGCGTCTCGCTTCGTTTCAATCGCTGGCGCGTCCGCGGCGACCAAAAGATCTTGCATGTTGACACGCTTGGCGCGGAGCCAAGTCGTCGGCGGCGCCTTGCCGGCCCACATCCATTCCATCGCACGCAGGATGTCGCCCTCACCACTCACGCACCAAATTCTCGCGTCCCAGAGTGAACCACCTGCAGCAACAAGATCTCGCACGCGCACTCCACACTGCAGCGCGAATTCTGCAAATGGCTTCCCAAGAAATGTCCCGCCACGATCAACCGGCGTCTTGAAATCGTCGTCGATGCCGCAACAGATTGCAGCGCGACCACCTGTGACAGGAAGCACGCCGACCGAGACGCCGTGCGGAAGCGTGAGGGTGTCGGTGTCAACGCCGACGAGCACATTTTCTCCACCGAGCTCGAGACGCTTGGCGTGCACGAGATCGAGAACCACGCGGTCACGCGCCACGCGAAGCGTTCCAACACCAGACTCAAACATCGCGACGCCTTCGCCTGCACCATCACTCGCACTCGCAATCGCAGGCGCCTCAAATCCGAATCGCTTCGCTACTGCTCTGTTGCCTACGACCGTGTCGAGGAGTTCGCGAGTTGTACCGATGTGAAGAAACTCGCCCGCGTCCGAAACTTCGCAGGCAAATCGCGTCTTTCGAAGGCCTTTGAAGAAGGCTGTGAGGAACGGTGCATTCGCGCGATCACAGAGTCGCAGGTAACCGGCGAGCGTCTGTGGCTTGGGAAGCGCGCATAAAAGCTCGCGATACAGATCGATCGGCGCAAGCTCTGCGCGCGCCATTCCATCCGCAAGCGACCCTTTCCGAGCGACAACGCGTCCCGGCGCGAGAAGAGCAACTCCACTCGCGACCAACATGGACTCCACCGCCGCGGCGTCCAATGACATGAGCCCCGTGTCAACGAGCGCCCTCCCGTCACTCCCGAGAGCGCCCGCCGCGCGCATCGCTTCAACCGATGGCTTCTGAAGAAACGCAACCGTCTCCTTCGCGCTCCCTTTCAAGATGTACACACCGTGGCGCGTTGCTCGCGCTGCAGATGCTCTACTCGCGACGCCGACGACCCCCTTTCCTCGAAAGCGCACCAATGCATGCTTGATGCCAAGGACACAGTCACCAGCCGCGATCAACACCTCGCCGCCCTCTCGAGGTGGAAGTGAGAGGAGATCATCGAGCAGCAAGTCGAACACCGCACCAGCGCGACCAGCGCTGCCCTGCCGGGGGAGCGTCGCGAAGAGCTTGCCCTGTACGGCATACATCGGAAGCCGTCGTGCATCGCCACCAGAGTGCAGAATCAAAACTCGCTGATTCGCGAAGAGTTCGCGGAGGCGGCTGGGTGAAGACGCGGGCTGCGCAGCGAGAAGTTTCTCAGCAATCGCTTTGAGCGCAAGAATCGTTGCGGCTCCAGAACCAATACGACGATCGCGCGCGTCGGCGACGACAAAGTACTGCGCGCCATACGGAAGCTGCCCGTCCCGCGACCGAGACGCGAGCATGCTTTCGTACGCAACCGCCTGACGCTGGTTTGCTGCGGTGAGCACGATCCAGTCGAGGATGGGCGCGCTCGCTACTCGCATCCTCAAACAATAGCGCGAGATCTGCGAGGCGTGAAATCAACTTCAGCTTCACACACACAACGGTGCCGCTCACCGCATCGACTACCATTGGGCCATGCGCGCCTTCGCTCAGGCCATCGACCTCAAAGACAATCCAGAGATGATTGCGGAGTATGTCGCGCTGCACCGCAAGGCGTGGCCTGAAGTGACGGACGCACTTCGCGAAATCGGCATTCATTCGATGCGCATCTACCGCGGCGGAACGCGGCTTTTCATGCTCATCGAGACCGAAGATAACTTTGATCTCGCGCGATACCAGGACTACGCGAAACTTCCGCGCACCGACGCTTGGGACACGCTGATGCGTCGTTATCAACAACCAACTCCGTTTGCAAAACCCGGCGAGTGGTGGTCCCCGCTCGAAGAGATCTTCGATCTTGGAGACTTCCCAACCAAGTTCGAACGGGACCGCGACAACGCAAGTCTGGAAGATCTGTTTCCTGATGACCCTCACTTCAACGATTGGCTCAGGGATCACGGATGAGTTTTTGCTCGCGCTGTCGACCGAACCCCGACCACGATCACAACGCAAGACCACGGCTACCGCATGAATGAAATTGTCCTCGAGTTCTTTGGCGCCGCCGGCGAAGTCACCGGATCATGCACGCTCGTGCACGCGAACGGCCGACGCATCTTGGTCGATTTCGGTTTGTTTCAAGGCTCTGAGGATGCGGAACTCCGAAGTCTTGTGCCTCCGCCCGTGGACCTATCAACGCTGACCGCAGTCGTTGTCACCCACGCGCATATCGATCACTGTGGGCGGCTTGGAATGCTCCCGAAGCACGGCTTCACGGGAAAAATCTACGCCACCACGGGGACTGCCGATCTTCTGCCGCGCGTGTTGCGAAGTTCTGCGCGTCTGCAACGTATGCGCTTTTATGAACGCACCGACGGCACTTCCGCATGGGCTCGCGCGCTCATGCCAGGCGAAGAACCTGCAGCAGCACCGGTGCTTCCTGTGATTCCTCGCATGTTCGAAATGGCGGACTCGAAGGACTGCGCGAGTCGCATCGTCCCAGTGCCACTCGGCAAGGAAATGTCGATCGCTGAAGATGTCACGGTTCGATTCTGGAATGCCGGCCATGTGGTTGGCGCGGCGAGTGTCGAACTCACTGTCGGCGTCGGCGCGTCGCGCAAATCCGTCGTCTTCTCCGGCGACTTAGGAAGCTACGGCTCACCACTTCTCGCGCCCCCAGAATCGCCGCGGCACGCCGACATCGTCGTGATTGAGTCAACGAATGGGGGTCGTCGTCGAGAGCCTGGCGCAAATCCAGAGCGCGACATCGCAGCGGTTCTTGCAGAGGCTTCAGGCGATCGCGCGAAGATTGTCGTCCCATGTTTTGCGCTCGGTCGCGCACAGCAAATCGTCCATCGACTGAGCGTGCTTCGGGCGCGCGGTGAACTTCGAAACTTCAATGTCTATCTCGACTCACCGATGGCCGTGCATGGAATGGAGGCGCTTTACAAGCACCCCGAATACCTTGCACCTGGCTTGCGAACCGCTGTCGAAGCGGGCGAAGCGCCGCTGTGGTTTCCGGAGTTGCACTACCTCCTTTCCAAGCGCGAGTCGATGGCGCTCGATGGCCTCGTCCATGGCGGCATCGTTATTGCGGGGAGTGGGTTCATGGATGCCGGACCGATTCTGCGGCACCTCGAGATGTCGGTCGATCGCGAAGATGTTCGCGTCCTCATCGGGGGATATCAGCCAGAGGGCGGCATGGCATGGCGACTCTCCAACGGCGCCGACCGCATGCAATTCAATGGTCGAGTCGTTCCGGTCCGCGCGAAGATTGCTCGCGTCGAAGGCCTATCAGGTCACGCGGATCAGGACGATCTCATGCGGTGGCTTGAAGGCTTCGCCGATCCACCTGGTCGTGTCGTCATTAATCACGGGACGGATGAAGGACGGTCTGCACTCGCGACTCGCGTGCGTGCGGAAATCGGTTGCCCCGTTTCCATGCCGAATCTCGGCGAAACAGTTTCAGCGTGATGATGGACAACGCACGCTCGCCCACCTTCGAACTCGAACCGCTCCCGAACCAGATTCGTCGCGTCTTGGTCTACATCGCGATGGAGGCCGAAGCGATCGGGATTGCGGATGCGCTTGGGTGTGGGGTTCCCACTCGCTTTCACGCAAACACTTCGGTCGTTTCCCGCGAGTGCACGCATGAACAGATGCGCGTGCAGCTCCTGACCGCGGGGTATGACCCAGTGCTCGGCGTCGATCGAATCGGCCCTCTTCCCGCAGCCCTCGCGGTGTCTCATGCGCTTGATCAAGACGCGTTTGATTTGATCATCAACGCAGGGACGGCGGGTGGATTTCAATCCCAGGGGAGTTCCATCGGCGAACTGATACTCGCACGGGATACACAGTTTCACGACTGTCGCGTCGCGTTACCCAAGTTTGATCTTCTCGCTCGCGCGCACACAAGACTCTCTTGCACCGAATCGCAGCTTGAGTCCCTCGCGGCGCAGATTCATGCGCGCGTTGGCAGGGTCTCCACTAGTTCAAGCCTCGACGCAACTCGTGAAGAACTCGCGCTGTTCTCGCGCGAGAACATGCTCGCAAAGGAAATGGAGTTGGGAGCGATCGCGATGGTGGCGCGCGAGCGACGCGTTCCGCTAGTCGCCTTGAAATCCATCACCGATTTCGTGGACGGGCACGAACCAAATCATGTTGCCTTCACACGCAATCTCGCGGTCGCGTCAGGCAAACTTGCAACCGCGATGCCACGGTTCTTGAAGTGGATCAGCGATCAACAGCCGCGCCCCGCGCGATCCGCGTGATTGAGAATGACCAGACGGGCGTCGATCCATTCTTCCCGCCGACGATGAGCGTGATTGGACTGACGCTCTCCTTGCCACCATTGACTGCGACTCGATCCTGCGCGACGAAGTAGGTGTCCTGCGTGACGCCGTCACTCAGTTTGAGATCAATGCGGCCCCATGCGCCCACGGCAATCACTGCTTCGCCGCTCGCGTCGGTCGCCACTTCAAAGGGCGCCGACATGCGAGATGTCATCCCCGTCGCTGGCGCCGCACTGACGGTGATCCCTTCGACAGTTTTCCCTGTCGAAGCATCGCGAACCGTCACGAGGTAACTCCCGCTCTTCACATGGGGATTGCATGCGAACTGCGTCAGTGTCAATGCGATGAAGCACACAAGGGCCGAGGCAAAGCGAATCGGAAGCATGGCGCGAAGCGTAGCCATATTCAGCACTTCATTCCTCTTTGAATTTCAACGAAGTTCCGTAGGTCTCGCGAAGGCCAAAGACCGCGGGCACTGCAATCAGCATGGCAACGACAGCCGTCGCCGCGGCGGCCATCCAAGTCGCGCGTTCTCCGAATCCCCCCGCAGTAAACGCGCCATCAAACGCCACCCACATCATGCCCCATCCCGCGGTCGACCACCGAACTAAGTTTGGTGCGGTGGTCGCAACGGTGCCTCGAAGATCGGTTCCAAACTGCTCCGCGGCGGTCGTCGCAAAGACGGCCCAATACCCAGTCGCGACTCCCAAGAAACAAACGACTGCGTAGAACATCGGCAGCGAAATCGCGCCGAGCGTGAAGTAGCAAGCGATCGCAATGGCAGTCAGAAGCTGGAACAGCAAGATCGACTTCTTGCGAGACCTCATCCATTGGCTACACAGTCCGCTGAGAAGATCGCCCGCCGCGAGACCGACATAACACCAAAAAATCGCGTTCTTCGGCGAGGGCTTCTCCACGCCCTGCAACCCAAGCGAAGTGCCGATGACATCCGCATACTTCACGAGCACTCCGACAGCAAACCAAATCGGGACTGCAATGAAGACCGTGCAGAGGTAGCGCAGCAATCGGCGCGGCGGCGAAAACAGGCGCCAGAAAGCACCAGCGCCCAGAGCTTGATGACCTGCCATCTCGCGAAAGAGTCCGCTCTCGGCAACTCCGATTCGAAGGAAGAGCAAACACAGTCCCAAACATCCTCCAATGGCGAAGGATGTCCGCCACGAGCAATAGGTCGTCGTCACATACGCGGCAATCGCGCCCACGATGCCAACCACTGCGACGATCGTGGTCGCGTACCCGCGTCGCTGCTCAGAGACAATCTCCGAGACGAGCGTGATTCCTGCACCGAGCTCCCCCGCAAGGCCGAACCCGGCAACAAACCTCAGCACCTCATACTGATCAATAGCCCGACCTACACCGAGCGAGTACATCCATCCATACGCTCCGTTTGGATCGATATCTGCGATCGCCGCGTTCAACACATTCGCAATTGAGTACACCAAGATGGAGCCAAAAAGGACCTTGAGACGCCCCTTCCGGTCGGCCAGAACTCCCCACACAAGACCCCCGAGGAGCAGCCCTGTCGTCTGCAGCGTGTTGTCGAGCCAGAGTCCCCAATGCTTGAGCAACGCATCCGCAGCATCGGGCGCGAGCCCAACAAGGTCAGGCGCCAGAACCTCCTGCAAGCTCTCCTTGCGGACAAGTGCGAAGAGCAGCAGGTCGAAAATGTCAACGAAATAGCCCAATGCGGCGACGAGAACCGCAAGCCCGATAGCGTTTCGACCAGTCCGCATGGAGCGCAGTGTTGCACCCTCCGCCCTTATCAGCAAATGAGGTTGCGCCCACGAGGGGTACACTCGACAATATCTGCGAGCCAAGAAGCGAATCCGTCAGAGTTGAGCTTTCGTCGATCCGTTTGGGTCCTACCTTCGTATGGTGAAGCGCATGTCACATCGCAAGAACGCATTTACGCTCGTCGAACTGCTCGTCGTTGTCGGCATCATCGTGCTCCTCGTCGGCTTGCTCTTCTCAAGCCTCGGTGAGTTCCGTCGTCAGGCGGTCCAAACGGCATGCCTCTCCAACCAACGACAGATTGCGCTCGCGTGTGTTGCCTACGCAGATGACAACATCGGTCGTCTGCCTTCTCCGCGCACCGATCATCTCAGCAGCGACTCAGCCCTCTCCTATAAGAATATGTGGGTCGATACTGCGGCCACAGGTGGCCTCGTCGCAGGAAAGGAAACTGAGAAGTCACTCGAGGCGGGAGCTCTTTGGACCTATCTCGGGCAAGACCCGAAGGTGTACAAGTCGCCGCAGGATCCCGACGACACGAGCAAGCGAATTCGCAGCTACGCGCTCAATGCGTTTGTTGGTGTCGGTGAGGGAAACTACAACGAGCGCTGCGATGATCTTTGGGACTTTCCACATCCGGATCACACACAGACGCCCGCTGAACTGAAGAAGCAGTGGTTCAAGACTGTGACTATCGCGCAGATTCCACAGCCCTCTCGCACGATGAATGCGATCACCGAGGAAGATCGATACGGCTACAACACGCAAGGGTGGTGCATTTCGATTCACCCGTCCTTCAATCAGCCACTGTTCGGAGAATGGATTGACTCGCCAGCGTTGTGGAATGGTTCGCGCGTGAACATGTCTTACATGGATGGATCGGTCGAGGCCGCGGACATCTTGTATCCATCGCTCGCGCGTCAATTCGCCGCTGACGCAGACTCGCACTGGGTCATCGAAGGCGGCGGTCGCCCCGCGTTCAAGTACATGGCGGACCGAATGCTCCCGGGGCACATTCGCCAAAACCTGCAGTGATTCCGCGCGCCACGCGCAAACGCAATTGAGCTCACGCATGACTACAAGCCGTGCTTCGCAGTGCCCGCCACGCGCCTTCACTCTTGTCGAGTTGCTCGTGGTGGTGGGCATCATCGTGCTCCTCATCGGGCTGTTGTTCTCGAGCCTCGGGGAGTTTCGCCGCCAAGCTGCGCAGACGGCGTGCTTGTCGAATCAGCGACAAATCGCCCTAGCCGCCGCGGCCTACGCCACGGACAACAACGGTCGGCTCCCATGCGGCCGCACCGCGCATCTCTCGTACGGATCTCCGCCTGACTTCGTGAACATGTGGGTGGACTCGGCCGCGCCTGGAGCCACGCTTGGCGGTCGCGAAACCGTGAAGTCGCTTGAAGCCGGCGTGATGTGGAATTACCTCGGGCAAAACGCTGCCGCGTACAAATCTCCACAAGATCCCGACGACACCACCAAACGCATTCGCAGTTACTCCCTCAACTCATTCGTCGGAGCGGGCGAGCGAAGTTACAGCAATCGCTGCGATGATTCGTGGGACTTCCCGCACTCGGATCACCCGCAGACGCCGGTGGAATTGAAGAAGAAGTGGTATCGGATGGTGACGATTGCGCAGATCCCGCAACCTTCACGAACGATGTACACGATCACTGAAGAAGACCGCTACGGATTCAACCTTGATGGATGGACGATCACGATTCACCCATCATTCAACAATCCTCTGTTTGGGGAGTTCATCGATACGCCAGCAACTTGGAATGGCTCGCGCGTCAACATGTCATACATGGACGGCTCCGTAGAAGCTGCTGACATTCTTTACCCGTCGCTGATTCGTCAACTCGACGCGGATGCGGATTCACATTGGGTCATAGAAGGTGGCGGGCGCCCGGCATTCAAGTACCTCTCTGACCGCTTGTTGCCCGGGCACATTCGCCAGAACCTGCAGTGAGCGTGCCCACGAGGCGGTTGCCGATCGAAGCCTCCCCATGCACCCTCGTCACGCATCCCATCGCGCGCCGGCCTTCACGCTCGTCGAATTGCTCGTCGTCGTCGGCATCATCGTGCTGCTCGTCGGCTTGCTTTTCGTGAGCCTGGCGCAGTTCTATCGGCACGCTCGACAGACTGCGTGTCTCTCCAAGCAACGACAGATTGCGCTCGCGAGCGCGGCATATGCAGCTGACAGTGACGGTCGATTCCCATCCCCTCGCACCGATGCGAGAGCATGCGCTGCCGCTCCCTTCACGATGAACTCGTGGGTTGACACCGCAGCCGCTGGCGGATTTGTCAATGGCATTGAAACGACTGCCTCTCTTGAGGCAGGTCGGTTGTGGAACTATCTCAACGCCGATGCGTCTGCTTACAAGTCCCCGCAAGATTGGACGGATGCCTTCACGCGCGTGCGAAGTTACTCACTGAACGCATTCGTGGGCGTTGGAGAGCGCAACTACAACGCTCGCGCCAACGACAACTACGACTTTCCGAGCCCGGATCATCCGCAAACGCCTGCGGCGCAACGTGGAAAGTGGTTCAACACGACGACGCTCGCTCAGATTCCGCAGCCGGCGCGGACGATGTGCTCAATCAGCGAAGAGGACAGTGCGGGCTACAACACGCATGGTTGGATCATCGCGCTCCACCCCTCCGACACGCATGCGGGCTTCGGCCAATGGCTCGACTCGCCAGCGCTTTGGAACGGCTCGCGAGTAAACATCTCAAACCTCGATGGATCGATCGAGGCGCTCGACATTCTTTACGACAGTTTGCGTGAGCAGTTCGAGTCGCAGGCGTCATCGCACGGACTCGTCGAAGGCGGAACCCGTCCGGCGTTCAAAGCAATGGCGGACCGCATGTTGCCGGGGATCATCGACCCGGCGCTGCAGTAGGTAGGCGCGAGCGCCTGCGTCACTTCCCAGCGAGCGCTTTCAATTGGTCGTAGGGCAGCGACATGATCATGTCCATGACCGCGCGATCGTCGTCAGTCCAGTTCCCAGCGTTGACGATCTTGCCGATGACTTGACCTGATGCTCCGACCTTGCCGAAGAGTTCGTTGAACTTCGCGCGTTGTGCGTCATCCATATCTTCGCCAATCGAACCGCGGAAGTCACCCAGCTCGGCATCGGCGGCATGCCGCGCCATGATCGCATCGATGAGCGGTTTGAACTTCGCGTGCTTTGCCGCCTCGAGTTGCGCCGACGGTGGAACGAACGGCGGCGGTTCTTGCGCGCCTCTCGACGAGCCGTCGTCACAAGCGACGAACGCGAGCGTCACAGCGGCAAGGAGCGAGCAAGCCCGAACACCAGAGGAAGAGCGAGGCATAGGGGGAGCGTAACAACCAAAGTCAGTTGCCATTAAGCCATCGGAAGCGCCTCCGATGGGTCGGGGGCTGTCGGAAATCCGCAATTCCCGCAATATTGGCTTTGAAGTGTTGGAATGCGCTGTACTTTGGGAGGCGGCTGGCGCCTCCTCCCTTATGAGCATCCCCGTACAGTTTCCATCCAAACTTGTGCTTCCGGTCGCCTTCGGCGCTCTGATCGCTGCCGTGACCCCGTGCATCGCGGCGGAGATCACCGTCTCGACGAAAGGCTTCACATTCAATCCACCGAGCGTGAACGCGAATCCTGGCGATGTGATTCGATTCGTGCGCACCGGCGGGTCGCATACCGCCACGAGCGGATCGAATTGCTCTCCTGATGGGCTCTTCGATGCGCCGCTCAATCTTGCGAATCCAGTCTTCCTCTGGACTGTCCCGCAAAGCGCGGCTGGAACGACCGTCGCGTACTACTGCAATCCACACTGCTTCTCCGGCATGGACGGTGTGATTGTCGTCGGTGCGGGCGGAGGGCCACCTTGCGATCTCAACGACGATGGCTTCGTCAATGCTTCCGATCTTGCCATTCTCCTGAGCAGCTGGGGAACAGCAGGTCCTGGGGACATTGACGGGAACGGCGTTGTCGAAGCGCCAGATCTTGCCATACTACTAGGCAAGTGGACTGGTTGAAAAATCGTTTCGCTTGCGTCTGCGTCGCGGCGCTCATTTTGCCGAGCACCGTAGGTTTTTTTTGGGGCGCATGCTCGCTACGGCAATCGGGGCGCGCACCGACCCATCCGAGTGAGCTTCGAGGTATCACGACGCTAGACGGTTGTCCCCTCGATCCGCGCGACGAGATCCCCGGCACCTTGGTGGCCGTTGTCTTCATCTCTCATGACTGCCCGATCTCCAACGCACTCGCGCCGGAACTCTGCGCGCTTGCTCCGAACGCCCGCGGCCGCGGCGTCTGTTTCTATGCAGTCCACGCGAATCCTCCCGAAGATCTCGCGCTCGTCGTCACCCATGGCAAAGAGTTTGGATTCTCCGCCGCGATGACGGTGCTCCTTGATCCAGACCAAACGCTCGCGCGAGCAACGGGTGCCCGCGTCATGCCCGAAGCGGTGCTCTTTCGGTGCCATGCGGACCGCGAGATCGAGATCCTTTACAGCGGCCGCGTGAACGATTTGTACTCCGCGCTTGGTCGTCGCCGAGCGTCACCGACGCGCAATGAACTTCGCGATGCAATCGACGCCGCCGTCGCTGGCGTTGCGCCTGTCCAATCAAAGACGAAAGCAATCGGATGCTTTATCGAAATGTCGCCTTCGCCGGACTGATTGCGGCTTGCATCGCGGTGGAAGCCGTGGCTCACACCGATGCGGAAGACGCGCTCGCACGGCACTGCCTCAGTTGCCACAGCGACCGCGGCGCTGCTCCATTTCGATTCGACTCGATACACGGCCTGCTCCGCAGTCGCCAACTCATGCGCGCGCTTATCGAAGACAACACGATGCCGCCATCGCTCGTCAACGACTACGCGCATCCGATTACAAACAATCGAAAACTCAACGCCGCGACAAAGCAAGTCTTGCTTGACGCGCTTTCCACGCCAGAGTCTGTAAGGGCAGCGTTTCCCAATTTCCACGCCAACGACGACACCGAGGCCTGCGACGAGCGCCTGCGCTTCTCGCCCTTCGCAGCATGGACGATGCCCGCGAGTGGCGGAATGCGGTTGCGCACCTATCTCGTCGAAACTGCACGCAATGCTCCCGCGCGCGTTCGCGGCTTTCACAGCACCGCGCCCCGCGCGTTCGCGAGTTCGCCCATTCGAATGCTCGCCTGCGCACCAGACCCCTCGCGCTCGCTCGCAATCTTGCAAGAACCAAACGAGGCAGGCTTCGAAGCGATGGGAAATGTCGGAACAATTCCCGCGGGCGCGCTAGGCGCGATCACGCGCGTGATGCCGCGTTTCGAACTTCCACGCGGCTTCACCTTCCTGCTCCCAGAAGGCGCCATCGCGATGGAGATGACTTCGGAGCCGATCGGTAAGGCTGCACCCGTAGAGGCCGATCTCGCGTGGATCGAAAGCGACGCCTATGACACACGCGTCGTTCGTGCAATCGCACTTGCGCCCAGACAATTGCGGATTCCCGGCGGAGCGTCGTTGGAGTGCGCGCGGCAACACACGATACCTCGCGACCTCGACCTGATCGGCGTCATCGTGAAGGGCGGTGCGTTTCTGCGAAACGTCACGCTCGAGTCCCGCCCTCTCGGAGGATCCCTCAAGCCACTTCTCGAGATTCCCGATTTCCGACTCGCGTTGAGTGAGCCATGGTTCTTCGAAACACCCATTGCACTCGATCGTGATGAGCGCATCACCGCGACCTTCGGCTTCGATAACACGAGTGAGAATCCGCAGCAGCCCCTCGATCCCCCGCAGGAAGTCATCGGCGGACTCCCGCCTGAGGGCGAAGACAGCGTCGTCATTCTGCTTGTTGCCGATCGCGTGCGTGGATCAACTCCTGCAGTGCTGCCGACGAACACTCCAAGCCGATAGAGGCATGAATGCTCGTCGAGGTTGTTACTCCTGAAGGCTTGGTGCTACTCCAGAGCCCGCTGTTACGCGACGCTGGTTTCGCACATGGATTCTCCACACGAATCGGCGGCGTGAGCAGCGCGCCCTTCGACACGCTGAATCTGCAATCTTCACGCGCGAATGCGGACCTTGATGCGAGTGAGCGCGACGCGGAGTCCAATCTCCTAGAGAATCGGCGGCGATTCGCGAAGGCTACCGGCATTGATCCGTCGCGCCCCATCGCCGAAGTGAGTCAAGTGCACGGCTGTGGTGTTGCAACGAGTGTCGACGCACTTGCGGCGCGCCAGTTCGCAGACGCCATGACCAGCGCACCAGGAGAAGGAGCAGCGCTCATTCGCATCGCTGATTGCGTACCCATTCTCGTAGGTTGCAACGCCACTGGCATGGTTGCGGCGATGCACGCAGGATGGCGCGGCGTTGTTGCTGGTGTTGTCGGTTCAGGAATCGCCGCACTGCTTTCGCGGGGTGCGCAGCGCGCATCATTGCGAGCAGCGATTGGGCCTTGCATCCGCACTGAGCAGTTTGAGATTGGCGACGAAGTCACAACTGCGTTCTCCAAGGCTGGACTCCGCGAGTTCATTACCGAATTCAAACAGCCGTCAGGTAAACAGCACGCGGATCTTGTGAAGGCTGTGTCCATGCAGCTCAGGGGCGCTGGGATCGCCGCGCGTAACTTCGACTCTGGTCCGCCGTGCACGTTTGAAGACCCGAAACGCTTCTTCAGTTTCCGACGCGATGGCGTGCGCAGCGGGAGACTCGCCGCGATCATCGCGCCGCGAGGCGTCCCTTGAGCGCTTGCGCAGGTTTCTTGCAGTGAAGCACCGCAAAAACCTGCACTCGCTTTGGACTCCGGCGGGCCGAGTGAATCGGCACCGCCGGAGATCGAACTCAACGCGCCGATCGAGCGAAAACAGAAGACACCGGAATTGCGCCGCTCGCGTTTCACTCGCGGCGGCGCAGTCGAAAGCGAGCGAGGAATCCGCTGCTTGGAGCGGATTCAAGTCGCGAGCGCTCAAGAGACGCGGTCAACGCATACGCACCCAACCGTCGCCAAGAACCACATCTTGCATCCGTTCAGGCGGATCAACCGTGATCCACTCCACCTTTCCATCGCGAAGTGATGCGGTGACAGTCGTGTTGTACGCCGCCTTCAATCGGAAGTGCCCGCTCCAGCTGCTCGGCAACGCTGGACAAACAACGATCTGTCTACCCGCGGATTGCAACAACATCTCCTGCATCGTCGTCATGAGATTCCCACCGTGACACTGATCGGGAACCCAGTCGAAGTTCGGTCCCCAGAATGTTGGAAATCGGAATGCGCGATTCGTGTTCTTCGACTTCGCGATCAGGATCGATGCTGCCTCGTCAGCCAATCCGAGACGCGCAGCCTGTTGCCCATCCTGTGGCCAACCATTCGTGAAGTGTTCGATGCGCGATGCGTAACTCGCGCGGCCGACCGTGAGGTCGTCGCGCAACACGCCAGACGCCTGGAACGGCCAAATCGCGAAGAGCTCTGGATTCTCGCAGTTCGAACGCTGCGGATTGAACTTCGCGGCAGCTGCGAAGCGCACCTCGCCCGTCTTGGTGTTGGCCACAATCGGAAGCGGCGGACATGCGACGCGCATCCGTTCCCAAAGCGCACGATCTTCCGCCGAGCCGACATCGGCGGGCAACGCGCAGAGTCGACTTGTGATTTCGCGAAGTCCGGCGACAGTCGGAAGATCATTCACGACGCCAGTCCAGTAGGTCTCGAGTGATTGCGTTGGCGAGATCACGAGAGCCCCATCGGCGTCCCGCGCAAACCGCGAGTCGAAGTACGCAAGCACTTCGCGCGCCATCGGAAGTGTCTGCGCTTCTAGCTGCTTGCGATCCTGCGTGTAGTCCCAGTGATCAAGCATGAGCGCGACAAGTTCGGGGCCCTGATTCCACGCCCATCGCCACCACGCACAATCGATGTCGCCAGCGGACTTCCCGTCGCGATCCCAGCCATAGTCGGCGTTGGCGTAGGTCCCCATCGTCGTCATCGTTTCGGGGAAGTACGCGCCACTCGCGTTGTAGTACGACGACGCGCGCGCCTTCGAGATTGGCAAGAGCCGCGAGTAAAACCCGAACAGCGATTGCATCGTGTCGGCATCGCCGCGCGCAAGCATGCCGTGATACGGAAGGCGCGTGTTCTGCCACCAGTAGGAGCCACCCCACGCCCGCCAGTCGTCGTTGAACTCCTTGCCATTGATCGGTTGCGGTGCAATCGTGAAGATTGATCCGTTGAACTTCACAGGAAACGACCCACGCGTTGCCGCGAGCGTGACGAATCGCTGCAGCGCGTACGCCGAACTCACCGAGGTCGATGCACGAACGGCTCGCGGCGACTCGGCAACGAGTGTGTCATTCAAGCACAGCTGCAGCTTTCCGCCCTCACCCGCCGCGTACGCGAGAACGACATGCGACCGCTCGCCCACTGGAGGCGATGCATCGCTCTGCAGGGTCGTCGTGCCGACGATCGCTCGCAGTTTGCCTTGCTGAAGATCGAAAAGGAACCCGTCCGAACCACCGGCGGTGATCTTGTCGGCGATGCGGCCCGTGGACTGAGGCGCAGACGGTTGAATCCAGGCATCAATGATGAAGTCCGACTTCGCCTCAAGTTCAGGCGCGAGCTTCCAAGTCGAACCGTTCTCGTTCGCGATGACCACATTCGCGTCATCCGTGATGAAGCGCACATCAGAAATCACGCCATCAAACCTATTTTGTGCGTTCGAGTCGTATCCGATGCGAATCGGATGCGCGGTTTCAAGCAAGGACTTCTCACGCGGAGGATTGACGAACACGAATGACTCGTTCCACCTCGACGCGTGCCACGCGGCAGTGCGCTTGCGGGCAGCATCAAAGGATGGCGCAGCGGCCGCGCGCTCGCCGAGGCGCTCAAGCCACCCCTCAAGGTCATCAGCTTGCGAGCAGCTCGCGGTGATGTGCATCGATGTTCGGCGAGTCGGCGCCGCGGTCGACATCGTGTTGGAGTTCACTCGCTCCCATCCATCACCATCGACACGACCGCCGAATGTACGAAGAATCAGCGGATCCTCGAAGGAACTCGCGACATCAGATAGCCCTTGATGCGCAAGCGTGAACGGCGTGTAGGAACTCTCGTTCCGGTGATACCACACCACGGCGTCATCCGATGGCACGATGACATCCGCCGACTCTTTTACTTCGACGCTCGCAGGCGCATCGTGCATCAACCACGACGACTTCAGTTCTTCTCCCTTCAAGACATGTTCGCTCGTGCGCCACGACTCAAGCGTCGCACATGCCGTCCTCGGGACATCGCTTGTCATCGAGAGGAAGAGGCTTGGCGAGCCTGCGTCCACGAACATCTCAAGTTGCACTCCTTGGGCAGATATCGTTAACGACCCAGTCTCGATGTTGAGTCGTTGCACGAATGACGCATCAACTGGAAACGGCGGATCACAGTGCACGCGCACGCGACCAAGCTTCAGAAGGCGCTCTGCCTCACTAAAACTGTCCGTGTGTGAGAGAAGCACGAGAAGGTCGCCGCCTGCGTCCATCCACACATTGGCACCAAACTCACCATTTCCCAGTGGCATCGAGCCCGTCGCATTGAGCCCGGGCTCATGCCAAATCGGATCGAGAGCCTGAATCTCCGCTCGCGCCGACGCACTTGGTGCACTCTGCCATTGCGCGAAAGTTGGCTTTCCATTCGCGGGTGGTGTCGAGCAACTCAGGAGAGATGCGCACAACGGCGCAGTGAAGACGGTGAGGCATCGAGCGATCATGCTCGAAGTGTGACAGAATCAGGTCGACCATGCTGCAAGCAGCATGGAGAGATCGGCTGCGTCGACAACACCGTCACCGGTGAGATCCGCAGTTCCTGCGGTCCCCCATTGCGAAAGCATAATCGCGAGATCTGCCGCATTCACGAGGCCATCGAAGTTGAAATCTCCGTTCGGTAAACGAACATCGCGAGTCCACATGCCACGCCCGTGCGTGGCCGCGAGCAGTGTTCGCGAGTTCGGGAGCATGACGAGTTCGTCGACGCTGACATTCGCCGGACCGTAGTCACTCCCGCTCCATGTCGATCCGCCGTTGACGCTCGAGAAAATGCCGAACTCAGTCGCGGCATAGAGGCGTTGCGGATCATCAGGATGAATGACCATCCCTCGAACCGGGATCGAAGGAAGACCGAGGCCGCCGCTTCCGGTGACATCCGTCCACACTCCACCACTGTTGATGGTCTTGCGAATGTTGTCGCTGTTGAATCCACCGAGGCAGACGAACGCCGTCGTCGACGAACCCGGCGCAAACACGATGCGAGAGATGTAGCGATTCGGAAGTGGGTTCTTTGTCGCGTTGTCGTCAATCACCGTCCAAGTCGGCGTGTCGCTTGATGCGTTTGCGGTGCGCCAAAGTTGACCATCCCCTTGCGCGACCCAGACGACTTCGGGATCGATCGGAGAAACAGCGATGGCACTCACATTGTTCGTGCACGCACGAATCTGCTGCCACACCACGGAGGTTGCTCGCGCATCTCGCGTGCGCCATAGGTTCGCACCTCCGGCGTAGAGCACCTTGGGATCGTTCGGATCCAGAATGAATGGCGCGATGAAGTTCGCGTTTCCTGATTCTGCATCAGTCAAGCCGGAGTAGATGTTTGACGCGCTCACGCCAGCGTCGGTCGAGCGGTGAATCTTGAGGTTCACATATTCCCCGTACTGATAGCGCGGATCTTCCCAGTCGATCGCGCACCAGCCGCCATCGCCACCGTACGGCAGATTCGCCACCGTCGAACCCTCGAGCACTCGAAGCGTGCCGTTGTCCTGCGTTCCGCCGAGAATGATCGATGTCGTTGCGCTCGTTGGCACGACACCCGTCGCGCTGCCGCCTCGGCGCAACTTTGCGGCGGGAACGAACTGGCGCGCAACACCCGGACCTTCGTAGCGCAAGATGAGTCCGGCGCCACCTGTGCCTTCAAAAAACTGCACCTCAATCGCATGACTGCCTGCGCCAAGCGCGGCAATGCCAGACCGCTCTTGCATGCCGTGCAATCCATCATTGTCGACGACAGTCACACCATTGATCCGGAGTCGACTTCCATCATCGCTCTCTGTGCTGAACTTGTAGAGACCTGGGTTGTCGATCGTCATCCAACCCGTAAAGAGTCCACCGACATTGTCTGCGCGCGTGGAGTTGGCGAAGTTCAAATTTGTGGATGCGTAGTTGAGCGTGGTCACGCTCGTCGAGAGATACGGCGTCAGCGCGCTGAAGTTCGGAAGCGCGCTTGGAGCAGTGAGTCCGAAGTACTTTGCCGCGAGACCAGCTGAAGTTCCCGTCACGACTGCGCCTGGGGTCAGTGGAATCTCCACGCCCGCTGCGCCATAGAACTGCGTGGTGATGTAACCCGTCACAATGGCGCGCCATCCCGAAGAAGTCCCAGCGGCTTCGATGTCATCGGCGACATGCATGGCTCCATCGGAAAGCGAGTACACACGGCGATTCGACGTGCCATTGAACCCAGGATCACTCACGAAACCATGCACATCGGGATGCACCTGATCTGTGAGGATGTAGCCGTTGGAGGTTTGCGTCAGCGTCACACCACCATCCACAGACTTCCACGCGTGGTAACCGCCAACGAGCAGGAAGTTTGGATTGGTTGGATGAACCCACAGCGGACATGCATACCAGCTTGAGCCGCACGCGCCCGTCGTGGTGACCAGCGCGTAGTTCTTTCCACCATCGGTCGACTTCCAAATGACGCCGCCGCCAAGCGCAGCATCCGCATACACAATGTTTGGATTACTTGGCGCGTAACAGAGTTCGATGCGACTCCCAAACCCAACTTGATGATCCAAGCCGGTTGCTGCGTGCCAAGTTGCGCCCGCATCGTCGCTCCACAAGGCTCGGTGAAACCAGTCGCTGTCGTAGTCAATGATGTGTGCGACGGCGAGATTGCCATTGGTTGGATGGAACTGCACATCGAAGCTTCCCTGCGCCCACTGCGGATTACTCCACGATGCGCCCCCGTCCGTAGATCGCATCACGCCACCGTATCGCTTCGAGGCAAGCATGACAGACGGGTTCGTCGGCGAAATCGCGATCCGATTCACGGTCTCCCAATTGTTCGTACTCGGAATCTGCACCCATGTGACGCCGCCGTCGGTCGACTTGAAAATCCCATCGCCGCCGAGCGCGTCGCCGTTGAATTGACCTTCGCCAGTTCCGGCAAACAGCACATCCGGATTCGTCGGATGGATCGCGAGTGAACCGATCGCAAGTGAACCCATACGGTCATTCACAACCGACCATGAGGCACCGCTGTCCACCGAGTAGAAGATCCCCCCACCAACGGATCCTGCCCACATGCGATTGGTTTGCGTCGGATGAATCACGAGCGAGCGTGTTCGACCACCCACATTCGTTGGACCTCGCGAGATCCATGACGCATCCATGGAAGCGATGCCTTCGAAGGCGCCTTCGTCTCCCCGTCGCGCACTTGCGGTAACTAACGCTTGCACTTGGTCCATGCCGCGCGACACTTTCGCGGGATCAATCTGACCAAACTCATCGCGCCATGCAAGCCGCCGCCACATCATCGCTTTGTCAGGCCCCGTCGCGCGTGGAAGTGATTCCGCGCGTGGCGCTGGCGGCGGAACAGTCGCGCAGCCTTGAACGACGCACAGCGCGCTCAGGAGCGTGGTTCCGAAAGCACTTGTGAAGAGGAAATGGGGGCGCTTCATGGCGAGACAGGACATTCGTTGAACATAGCGCGGAACTTCAACCGCATCTCGAAAACACGGGAGTTTCCGCGGTTTTGGGACTGTCGATGCGGCACAGCGCCGTTCACGATGTACTCTCATCGTGTCGTTGGCTCCACTTTCTCGCTTCTCGCCTCTTTCTCATTCCGACCCATGACTACTTCCCGCATCCTCCTTTCGTCGGTCGTCCTCGCCTCTGCCGCCGTCATACTTGGGCAGTGGAACGCGCCCGCGCACGCGCGCCTCGGCGGAGGTGGCAAGGGTGATGGTGGAGTTGCTGGCGGAAGCACCAACTGTGCGACGGCGCCCGCTGCGATCTTGGGGGACAATCCGTTCGACACCACCGGTGCGACTGGGTCGCTGAGTGTGTTGGCTGGAAGCACATGCGGCGATCACACGATGTACAAGGTGAACTACTTCACCTTCACGCCTGCGGAAACTGGCACCTACACCTTCTCGACTTGTGGGTCCACGGATTGGGACACGCGCATCGCCGTGCTGCAAGCATGCGGCGCCAATCTCGTACCCGTGATTTGCAATGACGATGCGTGCGCGTATCAAAGTCAAGCGAATGGACCACTCACGCAAGGCGTGCTGTACCGCGTTGTCGTCGGTGGGTACGGCGGCGGCGACGGCGGCGCTGCGACACTCAACATCAGCCTCGATACGCCCGGCGGCGGCGGCGGAACAGTTGGGCCAGATGTGATCGTCGGTTCGCTGTCGGATATCGCGCAGTACGGATCCGTTGTCGTCAGTGGCCAAACGATCATGGCGTACGCGATTGGGACAGTGAGTTGCAACATCGGCGATGCGCTCTTGGATTGGTTTGCATCGCCAGACGCCCGCCACCCATTTATTCCGCAAAACATGTACCGCATCAAGGGTGGTCGCATCGAACAGATCGGCGCCGGATGGGGCAAGCATGGCTTCTACGCATTGCAGGACTCACTTTGTGGTCCATGCACACCATCGCCCAGCGGCTCGTGGCTTGGCGTTGGATGCTCGGATCCATACGGCGCAAGTCTCAATGGAAGTCAGGGCGGTCTTGGAACACGGACCGAAGTCAATGCTGCGACAGGCGTGTTTCCTGGCACGATCAATGTGGGCATGCCAGCAGCGCCCGCCACGATTGGGCGGCGCGTGCAAGTCAATGGAAATGACCTGAATCCTGCGCTGAACGCAGGCGCCGTGTACCTGTGCGAGGGTCAGTACATCCACGCTGGAGATGCAGCCGCGGGCAACGACAACAACAATGGTTCATGGCGATTGATGACCATCGGCGCTCTCAGTGGCGGCGCGTACAACATCACGCCAACCGGCGCGACGAATCAACAACAGAGCGCGATTCGCGCATGGCGCGTGGTCGTACCCGCCGTCACGCTCGTTGATGTCGATGTTCCAGACGATGGTCGATTTACCGTTGGATACAACGTGACCGACATCGGCGGCGGAAAGTGGCACTACGAGTACGCGATTCAGAACATCAATAGCGATCGCAGTGGTCGTTCCTTCAGTGTGCCCGTTCCTCCAAGCGCAATCATCACGAACACCTATTTCAAAGACATCAACTACCACTCTGGCGACGCATACTCGCCGACGGATTGGACCGTCTCCACAAGTGGCGGAGCGGTGACTTGGACAGGTGGCACCTACGCGACAAGCCCCAACGGCAACGCGCTTCGATTCGCGACGCTTTACAACTTCGCGTTCGACGCGAACTATCCGCCAACGGGCGCACTCGGAACCATCGGGCTTTTCAAGCCAGGAGCGGAGCCGAATGTCACCGTGGCGATTCAAGGACCTGGTGGCCCACCAACGAATCCAGCCGATCTCAATGGCGATGGCGGCGTGAACGCGTCCGATCTCGCGATGTTGCTGAACGCTTGGGGAACAACCGGGCCTGGCGACATCAACGGCAGTGGCGTGGTTGACGCGGCTGATCTCGCTGCTCTGCTGAGTGCTTGGACGAGCTGAGTTGTTCGCCAACGCAGATTGCAGTGCTTATCTGTCCCTAAGTCGGTCCCACAGGCAATGTCTGTGACTGATTTTGCCTGCTCGTGCGCGATTCAACTTGCAACTGCAAAGCGATGTGAAGACTCTCGCTGTGACATTCACGCACTTCGCTCACGGCGAGCGTGATTCGCGTCGATAGGTTTGCGCCAGCATTTCGACAATGCGCGCACATTCGAGCGACGCTCCGTGATTGTCAGTGCGGATTGAGGAGTTCGTGATGATGAAGGACAAGAAGTCAAATCGCCTATCGCTCGCTGCACTTGCGCTCGTCGCACTCGGCACCACCGTCGTCGACACAACGATCCTCGCCAACGAAGCTGCGGTCGAAGCACTCGCCGGTGGACCAACTCGATACAACATTCTCTTCGTCATTCTCGATGATGTCGGCGCCGATCAACTTTCGTTGTCGAACCCTGCAGGTACCGATCTCGCGTCGACGCCGACCATCGACGCAATCGCTGCACAGGGCGTGAACTTCTCGAACTGTTGGGCGATGCCGGAGTGCTCTCCAAGTCGCGTCTGCTTTTTCACTGGTCGATATCCAGGTCGCACTGGGGTCATGACCGCCTTGACTCCGACGACACTTCCCCAATCGCAGTGTTCGCCATTCGAAGTCACCACGCCGATGATTCTGGACGGTGCTGGATATCACACGACACTTGTCGGGAAGTTCCACCTCTCACAGAATTACCTGAATCCCGCAGGCATCGCCGCGCCAGCGTCCAACGGATTCGCTGAATTCAATGGCACGCTGCTCGGTGCCCCTCCCTACATCGACCCAACGATCGCAGGGCAAGTGGACTCCACAACCGTGGTGTACTCCTGCGGGTTTCCTGTCAGCGGAAGCTCACCAGCCGTCTGCGCTTGTGCCTTTCCAAACGGTGATTGTGTGCCGGGTGTAGACGCACTCGAATGCCTCAGCGCCGGAGGTCTCCCATTAGTGGAAACCGATGGCACACCGATTCTCGATTGCAGCGCCGAAGCAGCGGCGCGCATTGATTGGAGTGCGACGAACGGATCCTACGCATGGCCGCGCACCATCAACCACAACGGCGGCGCGACGCAGGTCGTCCCCGTACGGAAGTACGCGAATGTTGTGCAGGCTGATGACGCCATCGCGTTCATCAACGCACAACGCAAGCTCCCCAAGAGCAAGTGGATGTGCACCCTCGCGTTTACGGGCGATCACGACCCATGGCAACCACCACCGCCATCGATGAGCCCGACGACGTGGCCCTCAGATCTTCCGCTGGCATGCGAGGCTCAGCCGGATGTTCAGGATCCTTCTGTGCAACAACGCAAGCTTTCGGACATGACGATCGAGGCGCTTGACCTCCAGATCCGTCGCGTGCTGCTCTCCACGGGACTTGCGCATCTCAATAAGTCCGGCGCATTGACGCTCTCGTTGCCCGACACAGTCATCGTTGTCGTTGGCGACAATGGATCGTTTCTCACCACCGTGCGCGCTCCGTTCAATCCAACGCGCGCAAAGGCGACTGCGTATCAGTCGGGCGTTTGCGTCCCCATGGTCGCTGCGGGCGGACCCACGGTTACGCCAGGTCGTCGCTGCGACAAGATGGTGAACATCGTGGATCTGTTTCAACTGTGGGGCGAACTTGCCGGCGTCGATGTGCACGCTGCGGTCCCGGTTGGTCGCAAGCTCGATTGTCGGCCGCTGCTGCAGTATCTCACGCAGCCCGATGCGCCAAGCGCGCGGGAATGGAACTTCTCGCAGTATGGAACGGAGTACATGAGCGAACCGTGCTATCCATGCCTGATCTCGTCGGATCAGGGAAGCATTTGCACCGACACGATTCTGACCTCAGAACAATTGTGCGAGTCACAAGGTGGGGTCTGGTATGGACCAACCGACACCAATCCCAATCCGACTGCATCCGACTGCTGTGACTTGTGGACGCAAATGAATGAGCCCGCTGGTTTCACGATCGTCTACGCCGAGCAGCAATCACTCACCGATGGTCGCTGGAAACTCATCTACGATGAACAACCATCCTGCTTCGCGAAGAAGGGTGCTGGCGACTACGAGTTCTATGACCTCACGCAGTGCTTTGCCGCCGACAAACTCTTTGGACTCGGCATCGACAATCCCGACTACGACCTGCTCGCTTCAGGCACACCACTCACTCCCGAACAAGAGTTCCAGTACAACCGACTGCTCACAAAATTGACCCAGATGCAGGCGGATCTAGAGCCCTGCGTAGGCGACCTCACGCTGAATGGAGTTGTGAACTCCGACGACTTGGCAGCGCTCGTCCAGTACTGGGGCATCCCAAGCATCGGTGACCTCAACAACGATGGCACCACGGATGGAAGCGATCTCGCGATCCTGCTCGACAATTGGGGCCCTTGCGCAAACTGATGCGGGGTTTTGGCACCATCGGTGCGAGTGCGGCGCTGCGGAAAGAGCCATGCAGGCCATGTGCAATCAGACAGGCTCGACGCTAGGCCATCGTAATCCGCAGAGTTCGCTTGCATTCGCGAGTCATTGCGGCAGAGTAAGCATGGAGTTCAGTGAAAAGGGATTCGTCGTCCCCGTTTTCTTACGCCCTGCGAGAACTCCCCAATGTCGAAATTTGCACTCGTCTCCGTCGCGTCGATTGTCGCGCTCGGTTCTGCCTCCGCTGCGCTCGCGGACTTCCATACAACTTACACCGACGCGACGAACGATCTGTTCGACAATGGCTTCGGCAACCTCGACATTGAGTCGGTAACGGTGCATCAAGTCGATGACGGCAGTGATTGGCAACTTTCAATCTCTGTCACCACACGCGCATGGTCGGATTGGACCAAGTACATGGTGTTCATGAATCTATACGGCGTTGACGCCGCCTCGTCCAATCCTTGGAATCGGCCGGTGGATCTCAACGGGGCCTCGATCAACACTTACTTCGGCGCCTGGGTGGACGGCGCCGGAGGCGCACAGGCTTGGAGTCACTCCCCCGCGGATGGATGGATGTTGTGGGGCAGCGCGACTCCAGCGATTGACGCGGCGAGCCGTACGATGACTCTCTCGCTCGGCTCCGTTTCCTACGAGGACGCGGCGAACTTTTTCTTCGACTTTGATGTTGCAACCTCCGGAGGCGGCAACGATCCCGGCGTTGATCACCTGAGTCGATCCGACATGGCAACCACCGGTTGGGGCACCGCCTCAGTCGCTGGAAGCTTCCTGCACTACCAAGCGCTGCCCTCTCCCGGCGCTATTGCGCTCTTGGGACTTGCTGGACTTGCCGCGCGCCGCCGTCGCAACTGAGCGGACTCCGCGTCTCACATCGCATCAAAAACAAGAGAGCCCCTGCACATGCAGAGGCTCCCGTTGTTTTCTAAGACACCACTTACTTCGTCGAGCTTCCAGCCGTCGCTGGAAGAAATGCGAACGGCTTCGCGACTTCAAACTTGTCTGCGGCATTGCCTGCGAAACACTTCCCGCCCGCGAGGGTGAGCTTCTTCACAGACGCGCCAGCGGTGAAGTCGAGATCCGCCAGCGGAACCCAGAAAGTAGACGGCGAAGTGACCGAGTCAAACAACAACACCTTGTTCTTGTTGTCAATGATCGTGCGCCAAATCGTGGACGAGATGTTCGGTTGTCCTGGCGTCGTGATGCCCAGCGGCACGCCGATGCTGCGCATGACCGAGAGCACGGAGGCCGCCGCTTGGAACTCAAACTTCTGCTCTGGCACGGCCTCGATGTAGTTCTTGTCGATCGTGCGTGGGATCGAATCGAGCAAGAACGACGCGCGCGCGAATCGATCCGCAGCGCGATTCGTCCCCGGAAGGAATTCCAACCCGCCGACGGACTTCCAGTACGAGTTCAACGCCAATTGTTGATCGAAACTCGGCGAGTTCGTCATCACGGTGAACTCCTTGCCGTGATGAATGACAAGCTTCCCGCCGATGTACTCGAAGATCGCCGAATCTCCCGTTGCATCTGAAATCGAGAGATGTAACTGCGCGCCCTTGCCGTTCGGCAGCATCGGCGCGATCACGCAGAAAGACTCCTTGCGGAGCGCGTCAACCGTTTCGCTCACGCTGCCGAAGTTGTCAAGAACATATTGCGCCCACGCGCTGATTGAAATCGATGGCTTGTTGGCTGGGGTTCCGTAATCGGACTCCGCGAGATAGAGCATGTTCGCAACGAGACCCTGCTCGTTGATGCCATCGGCTGTCCCAGATTCATATCCGCTCACCACGAGGCTTCCGAACTTCGAAGTCCAGTGCACGGTGTTCGCGCCGCTCGCGCCATCGCGCTGCATGCCACGCGGGAAGACCCAGAGATTCGAGTACATGTCCTCCGCCCAGTCCATGCCGCGCCCGGTGATGACCGTGCCATTAGGCGCGACATACAGGATGCGGGTGCATGCTCGAGCAGTTTCCGTCGCAATCAGCATCGCGAGAAATCCGGCGACGCAAAGCGAGAGTGCGAGTGAAGAGAAGACAGAAGAGATCGATCGAGGACGGATACGGGTCATGAGTACTCCAAAATCCGCCCAAAGCCGTGTCTTCCCTTCATCCGCAAATGTGCAGAGCGGAAGGCAGCGTCAGCGCGGGAAAGGAGCGTAGGCGCTCACGCCGAAACTGGTTTGAACAACCGCACTACGCAGTCCTGCGTCATCGGCGAGTGATGCTGATCACTTGGCGAGCCATTCGCGCGACTTCCATGCAGAAGGCTTTGTGCTTATGGGGCTTCCAAGTGCTCTTGCTCGCGCAAGTGGGCGATCGCGCTCACAATTTCCGGTCGTGATGGTGCATTCGGGGTCCCGCGCGAAAATCGTGAGGCAACATGAGGCATGAGGAAACTCCCGAACTTGGGGCGCGCCGTCAGTGCGCTCGCACGAACTGGCCTCGCGATCGCGGCCTCGATTGTGTTCACGGCAACGTCATCGAGCTTCGCCGCGGAAAAGTCGGGTAAAGGAGCAGCAAAGCCGAACATCGTCGTCATCATCCTCGACGACATCGGCATTGATCAGATGGGGTTCCCGCCCTTCAACTGGAACCAATCCGAATTTTGCCCATCGATGCCGGTGCTCGGAGCGATCGCAGCACAAGGAGTTTCCTTCACGAACTTCTGGGCCACTCCGGAGTGCTCGCCAACTCGCGCGGCGATTCTCACGGGCCGATTCGCTTTTCGAACAGGCGTCGTGACCGCGCTCGTTGACCCGATGCTTCCGGTCAATCAGCTCCATCCGTCTGAGATCACGGTTCCGAAACTCCTTCGCGAGGCGGGATACAAGACAAGCATGATTGGGAAGTACCACCTCGGAGGTGGACCCGAGAACACACCTCCAGGATTCGGTTACGAAGCGCCAGCAACGACTGTGAATCTCGATTTCTACGACGGCTATTGGGGGCTTCCCGAGGGCATCGATGTGAGCGTCGGTGGGCAAACGAGTTCAGGGGTCTACACCTGCGGGGCACCCTCGGGGACGCCAAATCTTGGCGCTGCTTGTTTCCCCGATGGAAGTTGCATCGAGAACATCAATCCATACACGGCGATGGCGCTCGGAGGGACGCCCCTCTTGGACCAAGACGGGAACCTCGCGACGGAGTGTTGCGGGAACCATAGATGCTGCAGCACCATCGACTTTGAGATTCCGAACGCGTACTACAAGTGGCAGCGTTACATCACGCACGCCAATGGCGCAACGATGATCCCATTGGAGTTGACCAAGGAGTACCTAACCTCCTTCGTCTCCCGTCGATCAACAGAATGGATCACGCAAGCGCGCCAGTCACCACAACCCTGGTGTTGCTTCGTCACACACTCGTCCGCGCACACGCCGATCCAAACCCCACCGCCTGCGCTGACAAACAACGCCACCGAACCCTCGAGTTGTGATCCTGTGGGCGCGCCGACACCTCCCTATCGGCTCGCGTACAAACAAATGTGCGAGTCGCTCGATACATCGATCGGTGAAATGCTTCTTGACCTCGACCTCGCGACGCGGTCAAAGTCTGGGCTTGTGCAACTGATTGACCCTGCGATCACAAACACCATGATCGTCGTCGTCGGAGACAACGGGTCGCTCGGCACGACCGTGCTGAATCCGTTTAGTCCCGCAAACTCCAAGCAAACGGTCTATCAAACTGGGACTTGGACTGCATGCATCGTCGCAGGCCCACAGGTGGTGCAGCCCAATCGCGCGGTGGACGCAGTGGTGAATTGCGCCGACTTGTTCGGTTTACTTCTTGATAGTGCGGGCGTCGAATGGCAGAGCCAGATTCCTCCACATCGCATCGTCGATTCCCGACCGATGCTCCCCTACCTCACAAATCCGAAACAAGGACAGATTCGGGACATCGATTTCTCGATGTATCGCCAAGGCACTTTCGTGCCTGGGCAATGCGGGCCATGTCTCATGGGTGCGACGGTGATCGACAATCTGTTTACTTCACCCTCACTCTGCTCGGAAAACGGGGGGTGTTGGCTCTCAAGTGCCGCGCCACCGTTTACGCCGAACGATTTCTGCGCGTTGGATGGAATCGTTGACTGTGCTGGAGTCAGTTACTGTTTTGGTTCCGCCTGCGAAGAGAATCCTGACTCCATTCCTGCGAACCCGCCAACCTTGCAACAGTTCGCCGTCCGTCATGGGCAGTGGAAGCTCGTTGTGAAGCAATACCCGAGTTGCGTAACCCCCTCGTGCGTGATTGAGTTCTATCAGCTCGATGCGATCCAACCGCCTCATCAACCGGGACTCGATACACCGGGGGAAAATGGAAACTCGATCCCACTCGACAATCTCAACGCGACGCAACAAGCGAAGTTCGACTTGCTCACGCAGTCGATGTACGACCTCCTCGTGAGCAACTGGTACTGCCCTGGTGACGGCAATCTCGACAAGAAGGTTGACGCGGAAGATCTCACGGGATTGCTCGCAAGCTGGGGCTACCCGGGATTCTGGGATATGAACAACGATGGCACGACAGATGGTGAAGATCTCGCCGTGGTGCTCGGCAGTTGGGGTTACGACTGCATCGGATCGGTCGATCTCACAGCGCAGGACATTCCACCCTGCCTGATTGATGCGTTGCCATAAACGCGCGATTCGTCGACCCTTCAAAGAACACCGCCGCGAGTCAATCGACTCGCGGCGGTTTCGTTGAAGTGGACCTGATCGGGCTCGAACCGACCACCTCTTCCATGCCATGGAAGCGCTCTACCAAATGAGCTACAGGCCCAGCAACCACACGCTTGCTGCGACGAATCGCCTGCGTGTGGGGAGGGAGAGCCTACCTTGAAGCCCGCCCTGAGGCAACATGATCGACCGTTCTATGCACGCAGTTGCGCGAAGATCGCGGTGATGCGCGAATAACTCACGATGCACCGCCCGCGAGCGGCTTCTCACGAGCGCAAAGCACAACTCATGGTCTCTTCACGATGTCGCGAATCCAGTGTTTCGCGTTGTCCGCATCGCCGCCGACCGGCAGCCACCCTGTGTCGCTCGCAAGCATCGCTTCGGCGCCGCTTGGAATCCCGATATCGCCCGACGGCTTCCCTTCATTCGAATGCAGCACAATCGTGAGCACATCGCCCGCGGGGTCTTGCTTGACTGCCGTTGCGCGGACCGCTTTCTCGGGAACTCCCACCGCCACGATATGCAACTCTTCCACCTGTCCATCCTCAAACGCGATCCAGATGGAAGAGTGATAGGTCTTTGATCGTTCGACGGTGAGCATCGTCGAAATCGTCGCCGTCGCGCCGGGTTCGATCGACAATCGGTCCGCCTTCGTCTGGGTACCACCACAGCTCGCCTTGACGCTCTTGATGGCGCGAGCTTGTACGCCGACATTCGTCAGTTGGAAACTCGCGTCCACTTGCTTGGGCGTATCGCCAAACTGCACCGCGCCAAGATCCAAACTACGCCCCGGCTCAATGCGCACGCCGTTGGAAGTCACCGAGGCAGAAGCGTGAACCCCTTGCGCCAACTCCGCGCCTCGCGCGGAGGAGTTGAGCACCGCGGAGTCGCTCGATGCAAGCCGCTTCGCGCTTCGCAGATGCTCGATGAGTTCACGATCGGTTGGCGGAGTCATCACCGGCGAGGCTAGCTCGTAAGACACACCGTCGAAGTCGACGACCCGCGAGCCCACCACGAAGCGCAGCACAGCACTGGGCGTTCGATCGAGAACTGTTGTGCCCTCCTGAAGCGTCATGCGACGCAAGATCTCGCGATCGAAGTCAGCGCGGTCGAGCAGCGCTGCATGAAGGAGACGACCAGCGGTTGTGCGTGCGAGCTTCAGTTCTCCTCTCCGGTCGCGCCCCGCACGAACCCAACCCTCGCTCCGAATGCGGGTGGCGCACAATCCGCTGCCGACGGCGATTGGTTCCTCCATCGACATCACCGAGTGAAAGTGCGTGATTCGGCTGCCATCCGCCGCGAGGTGAAACTCGGCTGACTTGATGCCGCTCCAGAACCAAGCCTCGCCGACGCGCCGAAATGTGTATCGATACTCATTGAAGGGATACGGATCGCCGCCCCACGCATAGGTGAGCGTGCATTCGTTTGGCGCTGATTCTGTCAGAGTTGGCTCATTGCCGAACTGCCTCCATCGACCCTTGTCAGACATCCACTTCGAGGTCAAGTCTTCACCTATCTGGAGGAGCGGCGCGAGCCACAGCGCGGGAAACGGAACTGAGAATTGCTTGCCGATCGGTTCAAGAAAGACAACGCCGGAGGTTCGCACCCAGATTCGCGAGCCATCACAAACTGAGCTCAAGCTACCTCCATTCGCGAAGCGCTCGTCTGACTCGAGATACCACCGCGGACCATCGGACGCTCCCGAGAGCAATGCTCCGTCAGCCCCGTCAGGAGCCTCCCCTTCGAGCGGCCCCTTGACCGCGTCGATGACCGCGTCGATGACCGCGTCGAATGCGAAGCACTCCGAGTGCAGCGAGCGTAGCGTCGTTTCACTCGGCGGATCGACCGTCCAAAACGGTGTCACGAGGAAGGCGATGAGCCTGGCGTTGATGGACATGAGTGTTCCTCGGTTGCGCTGACGATCAAAGGCGCGGGCGAGTAGAAGCCAATGCGTGACACACCATGCATCCGGGCACCAAGCGCGCGTCTCAGGAATGGAGTTCCATCGAGCCGTTCAAACAATTCTGCACACGCGAGGGGCTTCGCTGACTGGCATGTAACCTCCGCCAGTTCCACCCACGATCGCGAACTCCAGAGTACCGACCGCGCAAGTCAAATCAATACGAGAGGATGGACTTGCGCGCAATTTGTCTCGATCTCGAGCGTGTGTGCGATTTTCACACATCCCAAAGCACTGGCAACGAAATCGCGCTCCGCCTTGCGAGTCATGCGTCATGACCGCCACGCATGGCAGCATCGCGAGAACTCGCGAGCGTGAGGCCGCGCGCACTGATGAACATCATCGCCATGAAATCGAGAGTGATTGACACGGAGCTCAGGGGGGGGTATCGTTTTTATAGCGATGTCTGCGGCGATATCGCGATTTGATTCGGGCCCCTTCAAGTCAGGAGAAAATGGAATGATGCAGCCCATGATCGGCCTTGGTGTAACGCTTGTCTTCGCAGCGTTCGTGCCCTCTGCTCCAGATGATGACCTTGATCGCGCGTTGCGCGTCGTCACCGCGCCGGAGAAGCTTGAGGAAGGCGTGGACTTTGAGTACACGCAAGAGGGCCTCCAACTCATTTACGACGCAATCTGCTACACGCAGTCGAGTCTCAGGTGTTCCAACCAAAGCATGCCTTGCAAGTATCTCTCTGTTGGTGCGGCCTGCGTCTACTGCGACGGTGCGGGAGGCTCGTTCTTCGCGACCCATGGTTTTTGTGTTCCACATCCGTCGGACACCTGTCTCGTCAACCCCGCAGGTCAAACGAAATGCGGTAAGCAGAAGCGGTCAACATGCGCGGGCGTTGCGCCAAACTTGACTTGCGCGACCGTGATGCCAACCTCGAACAAGGACTGCCATTTCAAAGAATGCACCGGAGGTTGAGGTATGCCACTGAGTACAGCTTTGACCTGTGCTGTAGCGGCTTTCGGTGGATGTACCGCCCACCCAGTGTTCACCTGTAACCAGGAGGTCATCACAGCTGAGTCCCGCGCGCTCTGCGACGCCGTGATCGAATCTCTCGATCGCGAGCTTGCAAGCCGGCAGTCAATGCAGGTTCAGTATGCCGTCTCGATCTATGGCCCGCGAGACGGAGAGGTGCCACAGTTCACTCCTCCATTGGATGCGCAAGCACCCGATCGACTGCAATCCGTTGTTCTCGCAACGGTGTATCGCAGCGGCGCGGTATATCGAGTGCGCGAGGGCACAGTGTGGTCGAGAGACCCCTCGAGCATGGGTTGTGCTGTTACATATACGAGTGACGGCATTGAGTACCACACTCGCTTCGAGAACGCCGGAAACCCGAACACGAATCTCATGCTCGACCTTTGCGACGCTGAGCATCGAGTCGGTCCAGTGATGGATGCGTATGGGTGGCGAGTGTTCGGACAAGTGGCACCGCTTGACTACCAGTACTTCATGCGTAATGGCGCCGCTTCATCCGATCTCGCCCTGCAGAACAAGACGAGTGATACCAGTATCGTGACATGGCGATTTCTTCCTGATGCGCCGCAGACGCGCATGACCGCGACCATTGATTCTGAGTCCAACGCCCTCCGCGGAATTCAAATGGATGTGTACGCCGGCGACGCCAACCTGCCCCAGGCGAAGCTCATGCTCCGAAAGGCCATTGAGTTCACGAAGCATCAGATCGGCGATCAATCTCTGCGCGGAGCGCGCCTCGTCGAACAACTCGGAGAGGCGAGCGAGGAGTTCCCACCAACCTGGGCCCTCGCCATCGTGACACCTCTGTCAATCGAGCCTCGGACTTGCTCCGCTGACCTCGTTCAGCTTGTCCCGCGAGCGAACGAGGTTGTTCAGGACACACGATTCGATATCGCGACGATGCCACAAGACGCGCGCGTCAACATCAATGGCCGAATCGAGCGCCGTCAAGCACCATTCGATGGCGACATTGGTTGGAATCTCGATCGGCGACTCGAGCGGCTTGCTCCAGCAACACCCATGGCAGCGAGCGCGCCGCAAACCACCGCAACCGTTCCCTTCACGCTCGCGGGGCAATTCGATGCAGGTGATGTCTTGATCGGTGACGAGCCTGCCCGCGTCGCTCACGACTTCACAGTACGAAACAACTCACGAGAGACATGGACCGTAGAGCAGGTCGTGAAGTCGTGCGGGTGTATCACCTGCGACATCAACAAGAACTCCATCGCTCCAGGGGAGGACGCAATCGTCTCCATGGCGATGGTGGTTCCGAATCCGGGTCGGCAGGAGCAATCCGTCGCCATTCTTTTTGGTGATGATCGAGTTGAACGATTCTCCCTCTGCGCGCGTGGCTACATCGTCGGGAACCTCCGTGTGATCTCCTCCGGATTTGTCGAGCGCGATGGAATCTGGCGTGCAGAGATTCGCGCGTATTGGGTAGAGTCTGATCCTGCGTTACTCGCCGATCCTGTGGAGCCTCTGATGCTTGAAGAAGGCTCTGGTGGGACCCTCTCCTTTGAGGGGTGGACGGTCATCGAACCATCATCGCTCGACGGCGACCGACCGAGACGGTTGTTCGGTCGTGGGACGATTCAACTCGCCGCGAGCAATGCTTCGGGCGCACCAAACATCCAGACCTCATTCCGATTGAAAGCGACCGACGCACGAGCGTGCAGCATTCCGATGACGCGGTTCAGTAGCGCAGATGGGCCTCGATTTCGAAGCCGAGCCGAGATTGACGCCGCAGAGCGTTGATGCGATTAGGCTTTGAGTGCCTTCTCAAGCGCATCGGCGTAGGTCGCCTTGGGACTTACTCCACCAATGCGTGCGACCTGCTGGCCGCCCTTCATGATGATGACCGTGGGAATCGAGTTGATGTTGAATTGACCTGCGAGTTCCATTGCGGAATCGATGTCGAGCTTCGCAACCTTCGCGCGACCTGCGAAGTCGTTCGCGAGCTCATCAATCGTCGGACCGAGCTTCAAGCATGGTTGGCACCAAGGCGCCCAGAAATCAATCAACACTGGAACGGCGCTCTGCAGCACCTCCGCTTGAAAGTTGGCGTCGTTGATCGTCAATGTGTTCGGTCCGGCCATTACATGAACTCCTAGAGAAACTCTCGTGCGTGCCACGGGAACTCCAACCCGCGGGAAGAGGATGCTAGCGGGTTCCGGACTGCGCCGGAGGTCAGGTTTCGCGCGTCCAACGCATCCCGCTCGCGTCGCCACGAGTGCATTCGCGAGCGTCCCAATTCAAGCGTTTTCCGACGCACTGAGCCCGCTGTGCGCTGGCGCCGATTCACTCGCCCCGGCGCACTCCAGAACGAGTGCAGCGTTTTTGCCGCTGGCTCTGCAGCGGCAAGAAACCTGACACGAGCGCTCAAGATTCGCGAGCGAGGCGATGCGCTTACCGCGGCGATCACAGGTAGGACTCAACGCATCGCAAGTCGCGAGCGCTCAAACATCGCGCGAGCGCTCAGGCAGGTGACGCCGGAATTGCGGCGGACGCGATTCACTCGCCCCGGCGCAGTCCAAAGCGAGCGAGGCGATGCGCCGACGATCAAGGCCACGACCTGGACTCAACGCATCGCAAGTCGCGAGCGCTCAAACATCGCGCGAGCGCTCAGGCAGGTGACGCCGGAATTGCGGCGGACGCGATTCACTCGCCCCGGCG